>JAFGEP010000111.1 GCA_016931535.1 Bradymonadales bacterium | reverse complement strand
TTGCGAAAAAGAAACCGCGGGCGGTCTCCGCGACCACGCCAGCTACAGAAACTCGGGCACCACCCCCCACTGGTGAATCAGGTCTGGCGCTCCAGGGTGCGATCCGACTTGGCTGTTCCCTCACAAGGGAAACCGGAGCCTCTTCGACCCTCGTATGCGCTCGTCTCGAGTCACCAGTGGCAGATCGTGCACAATGCTGGTGGCAGCGATGATCTCATCGGCCGGATCCGAACGAAAATCCAGCTGGCAACTCATCTGGGCGACTTCCAGATCGACCGGGATGACGCGGAGGCTACCCAGTACCTGTAGAAAGCGCGGATCGCGCAGGTTCAGCGTCAAACGCCTCAGCTGCACCAGCTTGGCGATCTCCCAGAGCACGATGCCGGATATGGCCAGGTCGTCGCCAAGCACGACCCGATGCTCCTCGTCACTCAGCCTCCCTCGCAGGAAGTCGATGAGGATGTGGGTGTCAAGGTTCAGCATCCCACCGCTCGCCCGTGCTCATGATGTCGCCATGGACCTCTACATCGCCTTTCATGCATCCGTACAGCTTCTCCAGTGAGGTCTCCTTGAACGGGAGGACCCGTGCGATCGGTTGACCTCGCTTGGTGACCACGATCCCCGACGGTTCCAGCTCGTCCAGGATCTTGAGGCACTTGGCTTTGAAATCTGTGGCGCTGATGGTCTTCATGCCTTCAGGATATCTTCTGACTGGTCATCCGTCCAGTCAGATCAGGCATCGCAGGGGGGCCCAAAGGGGATCGGGGGGCCTCTCAGTACCCTTCGCCGCTCAACCGGTAGAGCTCGTAGATCTGGGCCTGGAGCTGTACCTCCAGGCTGGCCAGTGCCAGCTCGGAGAGGAACAGTCCCTCGCGGGCGTACTCCACCTCCAGCTCGGTGGCCGCTCCCAGCTCCCAGGCAGTCTGCGACAGCTCGAGGTTGGCCTGCGCCAGCTCCACCTCGCTTCGGGCCGACTCCACCTGTCGCTGCTGGGATTCGAGGTTCATCCAGGCTTGCTGCAGCTCGTTGGCGAGTCGCTGTTGCCCCTGCTCTCGCCGGATCGAGCTTTGCTCCAGCAGGAGCTCTCGGTTTCTGGTCTCGATGGAGCGCAATCCGCCATCGTAGAGGTTCCAGGAGGCGGTCACGACGACCATCCAGGAGAACTCGTCCCCTCCAAAGGCGCTCGCCTGCTGCAGGTTCATGATCCCCTGGGCCATCAGCGTCGGCCAGAACTGGGCGCGATTCTCGTCGATGTAGCGCTGGCCGTACTCCATGGCCAGGTCCCAACCCACGACCTCCGGACGCTGCTCCCAGGCCCGACTCTGCAGGACCTCCAGGTTCTCGGGGGGATCCAGTGGAGGGGGCGCCACCACCTCGAAGTCGTCCGGGATGTCGAGCAGTAGCGCCAGCGACGAGATGGCCAGCCGGTAGGTCAAGACCGCGTTCTCCAGGTCCCGCTCGGCACGGGAGAGGGCGACCTGAGCCCGGGTCACCTCGAACTCGTTGCCCACCCCCTCTTCATGGGCGATGCGGGCCCGGTTGAAGGTGAGGCGGGCCAACTCGACGTTTCGCTGGCTGACCTCGATGAACCGCTTCAGTCCCACGGCGCCGAAGTACAGGCGGTTCAGGGCACCATCCAGCTGGAAACGGGCCTGCTCGACCCCGTTGGCCGACTGCTGGTTCACGATCTCGGCAAGGTCCAACAGGGCGAAGGAACGGTAGTTGAAGAGCGTCTGGGTCAGCACCAGAGAGCCGGAAAGCGTGTGCCGTCTCATGATCACCGCGGGCTCGAACTCCATGGTGGCCAGCTCTCTGGCGTCCGTCCCGGGGTTGTCGGCGAAGTACTGCTGCAGCTCGGGATCGGCGTTGTAGACCGAGTTCAGGTAGGGCAGCAGCGGGGCGTAGGTGTTCCCCATCTCGAACAGGACCTCTTCGTCCCTCAGGGTGTACTGCCCCTGAAGATCGACCCGAGGCAGCAGGGTGCCCACCGCACGGTCTCTGAGCAGGCCGGCCAGGTCGATCGACCGTCGAGCGTAGGCCAGGTCTCGGTTGCGCTCGACCATCGTCTCCCGAGCCTGGTCGAGCGTCAGGGTAGGTCTGGCCTGTTCCTCTCCCCTCGCATCCGGCCCTGGCTGGATAGATGGCTGGGATTCTTGGGCCTTTGGGGTGCCGGGTGCGGCCAGGCCGATCAGCAGGACCGCCAGGAGCGTCGCCATCCGACGGGAGCGCGGCTGGCTCGGGCCTCGACCTGACAGTAACGACGGGCCGATCGATCCGGGAAGAAAAGGGGATCTGGTTGTGGCGTGGTAACCCTTGCTCATGGAGTCTTTTCCCCAGAAATGCGCTGGTGTCATGGGGCGGGTCAAGTTTCTGTGTCCACTGTGGCCGGTGCGCCGGCGGCCTGGCCGGATGCCGGCGGTGGTCCGCCGGAGGAGGCGGTAGCCAGGGCGGGTTGGTACCGGTCGGCCCCCTTTCGGCGAAACAACCCGAGCAGGCTCTGGTTGGCGCTGTACATCACCGGGACCACCAACAGCGTCAAGATGGTGGCCAATAAGATCCCTCCGGCCACTGCGTTGGCCATGGGGCCCCAGAACTCGGCGGAGCCGCTGCCGGCGATCAGTCGAAAGGTGCGGGCGTCGAGGGCGACTCCGAAGACCATGGCGGTCAAGGAGAGACAGGTGGTCAAGGCGGTCAGCAGGACCGGGCGCATGCGGACCAGGCCGGCGCGGATGACCGCCTCTTTGACGGCGTACCCCTTGGCCCGCTCCTTGTTGATGTAGTCCAACAGGACGATGGCGTTGTTGACCACCACCCCGGCCAACGAGATGATGGCCACCCCGGTCATCACGATGCTGAACGGAAACTGGCGGATGACCAGGGTCAACAGGACGCCGATCATGGAGAACAGCACCGCCCCCATGATGATGAGCGGCTGGGAGATATTGTTGAACTGGGCCACCAGCACCAACGCCACCAAGAACAGCGCCGCCATCAGCGATCGGCTCAGGAACCCGGCCGATTCCGCCTGCGCCTCGCTGGCGCCGGTGTACCGGATCTCGTAACCGGCCGGCAAGGGCACCTGGGCGTCGATGCGATCCTGGACTTGAGCCAGTACGGCATTCTCGTTGAAGCCCGGGATCACATCCGCGCTCACCGTGATCACGCGTTCGGTGTCGATGTGCTGGATGGCGGAAAACCCCTGGCCCACCCGGATGTCGGCCACTTCGGTGATGGGGATGCGCGCCCCCTCTCGCGCCGGGATGGTCAACCGCTCGATGTCCTCCACCGCGGTGCGATACTCTTCGGCCAGCCCCACGATCACGTCGATCTCCTCGTCGTCCTGCCGGAACACCGAAGCCTCGATCCCATGGACGGCGGCCCGTACGGTAAAGGCGACGTCCGATGTGCTGATGGAGAGCAAGGAGGCCGCCTCCCGGTCCACCCGGACGCTCACCTCGGATCGGCCCGAATCGAAGTCGGCCTGCAGGTTCATGATGCCGGGCACCCGCTGGATCCGGTCGAGGATGTCCCGGGAGAGCTGTCCCAAGACGTCGTAGTCCGATCCGACGATCTCCACGTTGACCGGCTGGCCGCTGGGGGGACCCATCTGCTGGGACTCGATGTCCACCGAAGCGCCCGGAATGTGACGTGTCGCCTCGCGGATGCGCTCGATGGTGTCGTAGGGGCTCTCCACCCGATCCTCCTGGTCCAGAAAATCCACCGTGATCCGGGCCAGGTGGGTGCTGCTCTGGGTGTTTCGGAACGATCCGGACGTTCCGACATCAGAGACGTAATGCTTGATGTTCTCTTCGTCTGCCAGGATACGCTCCACCTGCCGGGCGACGCGATCGGTCGCCTCCAGGCTGGACCCTTCCGGCAGGCGGATGCCGAGGTAGATCTGGTCGGGGGTGGTGCGGGGGAAGAACTCCACGCCGGCGTTGAACCGGGAGAAGAGGAAGAAGGTGCCCGCGAACACCGCGACCAGCAGGACCACCACCACCCAGCGATGGCCCAGCGAGAAGGTCAGGGCGCGCCGATAGAGGCGGTAGAGGACGTTGTTCGGCAAGGCCTCCATCTCGTCCACCAGCGCCGATTGGCCGGTGTCCTGCGGCCGGACCCGCATGAACCGCGAGCAGACCACGGGGTTCAACACCAGGGCCACGAACAGGCTCACCCCCAGCACCACCAGCACCGTCTTGGGCAGGTAGGACATGAACTCCCCGGAGATGCCGGGCCAGAACAACAGGGGGACGAAGGCCGCCATGGTGGTGGCGGCAGAGGCGATGACCGGCCAGCCCACCTCGGCGATGGCGTCCTTGGCCGCCTGGATGCGGCTCTTTCCCATGGCGGTGTGGCGATAGATGTTCTCCGTGGTCACGATGGCGTTGTCCACGATCATGCCCAACGCCAGGATCAGCGCGAACAGCACCACCATGTTCAAGGTGATGCCCAGCGCCCACAGGACGAGAAAGCTGGTGAACATCACCAGCGGGATGGCCACGGCCACGAACAGGGCGTTGCGAACTCCGCCCATGAAGAACAGCAGGACCAGCAGAACCAGGATCAGGCCGGTGATCATGCTGTTTTCCAGGTCGGCCACCGTGTCCTTCACCATCTTGCTCTGGTCACCCAGAAAGGTGAAGGTGAGCCGCTGCGCCGCGCTCTCGCGCTCGTACTGCTCGGTGATCTGCTTGACCTGATCCGCAATGCCTAACAGGTTTTCTCCCGAGCGCCGGATGACACTGAGGGAAACCGATGGCCTGCCGGTGATCCGGGAGTAGGTGGTCTGTTCTTCATAGCCGTCAACCACCCTGGCCACATCGGACAGGTAGATCGGGTGGCCGTCCTCCACGCGCAGAATCAGGTCCTCGATGTCCGCGATCCGCTCGAGCTCCCCCGGCACCCGGACCGAGTAGCGGATCTCCCCCAGGTCCATCGTGCCCGCCGGCATATTGAGGTTCTGGGACTGGATGGCAACGATCAGATCCCTCATGCTCACCGAGTAGAACTCCAGGAGATCGGGATCGGCCTCCACCCGGATCTCCCGCTCGATTCCGCCGACCAGCCGGACCTCGAGCACCCCCGGGATCCGTTCCAGCCTTTCCTGGAGCTGCTCGGCAGCATTTCGCAACGCGACCAGCCCCACGCTGCCACTGATGTTGACGGTGAGAATCGGCCAGTCGGTGGTGCTGATCTCGGTGATGGTGGGGGCCAGCGCATCGGCAGGTAGATCCGGGACGGCCGCGTCCACCCGCTCCCGGACCTTCTGCAGGGCATCGTCGATGTTCACCCCCGTCTGGAACTCGATGACGACCAGGCTGAAGCCATCGGCGGAGGTGGAACGGATCTCGTCGACATCCTTTAGCTTTTCCAGTTCCGACTCAATCGGTTCGGTGACCAGGGTCTCCACGTCATTGGGTGATGCGCCGATGTAGGGGGTCGTCACCATCACGTAGGGGATGGTGATGTCCGGTGCGGCCTCGCGGGGGAGCGCCTGGTAGGCGCCCACACCCGCCACCAGCAGGATGAGGATCAGCACAAAGGCGCTGACTCGGTGATCGATGGCCCAGTTGGTGATGGTCATGGGTGAACTCTTCTGGCGGCCCCTCGCGAGGGACCGGTTCTCGCTTCCGGTTGCTGGCCGCAGCCTACCCTATCGTCAGTTCGCGGCTGTGGCGATTCAGGGAAGTACCGGTTCCGTCGGTGTGGCGGTGGCAAGCCGATCCTCGCGCGCTTGCTGGTACTCCTCCATCTGCTCCTGGCAACAGCTTCCGCGGTTGCTGCTGGTGACCGGTTCGTTGTTCACCAGGTCGCGCTGTCCTCGAACGACCAGCTCCTCCCCCGCAGCCAACCCTGACCGGACCACCACGAAGCGCTGGCAGCCCTGCCCCAGCTGTACCGGCCTCACTCGCACCTGGTTTTCTTCCACCACGTACACCTCCGCCCCCTGGGTGGACTGCACGATCGCATCGCGGGGGATGACCACCACCGAATCCAGGGTGCGCTTGAGGATGATCACCGTGGCTCGCATCCCGGCCAGCAGGTGGTCGTCCGGGTTGTCGATCTCGACCTTCACCGGGAACCGCCGGTTGCGCGTGTTGCCCTCCAGCCCGATATGCTGGATCCTTCCTTCCACCACCTGACCGCTGGCCTCGATGCGAACACTCACCGGCATGTCCTGGTGGATGTGGATGATGTCCCGTTCGGGGACCCCCACCTGGACGATCAGGGTACCGATGTCCACCACGCGGGCGACCGGTGTCCCGGGGCCGACAAACTCGCCCGTTTCGAAATGGGTCTCGGTCACGGTGCCGCTGATCGGGGCGCGGGTGCGGGCCTCCCGCAGGTTGATCCGGATCTCATCGATGGCCGCATCTGTCGCGGCACGGCGTGTGTTGAGCTGCTCCAGCGTCGCCGAGGTGGCCAGACCGCGATCCACCAGCCGCTGCGTCCGCTCGATATCCGACTCCAGCTGCTCCAGTTCGATCTCCATCCGGTCAATGGATGCCGCCATCGGCCGGGTGTTGATCACCAGCACCTCCTGGCCCTCGGTAACCGGCTGGCCCTCGACCAGGTTCATGGTCACGATCCGGCCGCCCATCTGGGCCGAGATGTTGGCCGAGCGGATCGGCTCGGTCACCCCGTTGAGCTCGAGGAAGTCCCGGAAGCCGGCCGTGGTCAGGGTGACCGTCTCCACCATCGTGGAGGGGGTGCCGTTCTCACCATCGGGAACAACCGCCAGCGCCTCCTTGCCGGCTCCCCTGCAACCGACTGCAAGCCCGCTACAGACCAGAACCAGCGCCAATGCCATCTTGCCGCTCATCGATCGTCACTCCTGTCCTCAGCTTGCCAGGTAAAACCCAGTTGGGGGATCGGGATCGCATCGTCTAAGATGGCTGCCGCCCGCTCTCCAATGGCCGCTGCCAGCTCGCCATCCAGCCGCTTTTGCAGCCCCGCGAGAAACATCATGAGGAAACCGGTCACCATGCTATGGAAGGTCAACACAGCGAACAACCGGCGATTGGACTCCACCTCCGGCCGGATCCGCTCCAGGTGCTCCCCCAGAAAGCGGGTGTGGGCCGTCTTCATCTTGAAGAACTCCTCTCCCGAGTGGGCGGTCAGCGAAGACTGCGTGATGGAGACCAGGAATCGATAGGTGATCGGATTCTCCTTCACCCCAGCGAACAGGATCTCCGCAAAACGGACGAAGGTCTCCCTGGCCGTCTCGGCCTGGCCGACCCGCTCCCGCGCTCGAGTGCGAAACCGCTCGAACCGCTCCTTCGCCAGGGTGTTCAACAGGTCTTGCTTACTGCCGAAGTAGTAGTACAGCATCGGGCTGGATACCTCGGCATCCCGCAAGATCTCCCGCACACTGGTGGCGGCGAACCCCTTCTGGGCAAACAGCCGCTCGGCCGCCTCCAAGATCCGCTCTCGACTTTCTTTCTCCATCGACATCCGCTCGTTCTCCCCGCCCGGCTCTTCCAAGGCTCTTGCCGGCCGCCCCTGTGCGCCCCGTCTCCCACGCAGGCTGGACGGTCCAGGCTGGCCTCGTTGTCCAGAGGTCGGGAGACCTGCCCGACCGGACCCCTTCAACCGATCCACCTGATAGGTCCCGTCTGGCTGCCCCGTTCTATTGTCCCCCGATACGCCCCTCCGTTTCCCTTGCCCCTTCCTTTTTCTACCGAACGTTTGCTGTAAAACGAACGTTCGGTTCTATCGAACGAACGTTAGAGTAAGGGTGAATTCTGATATGTCAAGAGGAATTTTCCAGTACTAGTTGTCCAGTTAGCTGCACATTTACGGGTGGAATCTACCAGCACCTGTTGGCTCTCGGCCGACCGAGGCAGCAGGCGAATCAGTTTGTGCCGGTCAGCCGCATGTGCTCTACTACTGGGGACCAGTCAGCATAGGGTTCAGATATGACGCGCCATTCCAGAGACACCGGGATCGTCCTGTCGCTTTGTCTTGCCCTGGTGCTTTCGGTGTCAGGATGCTCCGAGGACGGAGGATCTCGGGTCTGCGATCCGGGGGCGACTCAGCTCTGCTACTGCGCCGCTGGAATCCTCGGGGCCCAGCAATGCCGGGAAGACGGCTCGGGTTGGGGCAGCTGCGACTGCGGCGGATCGGACGCCGGTGTCGATGTGGGGGGTGACTACACCGGTCAGGCCGACCCCGATACCGATGCCGGCGCCGCTCAATTCACCGAGGTCTGTGGGGAGGGGTACGAGATGCCCTCTTTCCATCCCTCCTCCGGCACGGCGACGGTGGTCCTGTCGACCTTCGGGCTGGACAGCGACCGCCAGATCGATCTGGATGGGCCTTCGCCTGTCGCGATGTCACCGGGCCACGGCTGCCACTTTACGGCCGAGCCGGGGTCCTACGTGGTGCGGGTGACACACGAAGGGACCGTCGAGCTGACCGCCGAGGTTGACCTACCGGAGGGCGAGACCTCACTGCTTGCCATTTACGGTTCCAGCACCGATTCGGGGGCGATTGTCGTGCCGCTCGACCTGTCGGTACCGCCGGCAGGGCAGTGGCGAGCCACCTTCCTCCACCTGGCACAGGACAATGTGGATACCCCCCTCGATGTCCACGCCTATGGTCCAGGTCTCTGGGCGCCAGAGGGTACCCCCGAGCGGATCGTGGAGGCGATGGAGTTCGGCGAGGCGGTGGCGGTCCTTGTCCCTGCCCACTCGCTGGTCTACGAGATCGAGCCGACCGGGACCACAACTGACGGGACCCTGTATACCCGCGCCTTCGACTGCCTCGCACCCGCCTTTGTCCTCGTAGCGGTCGCCTGGTGCGATACGGGGGAGCTGGGGGGCGATTCCCCATGCACCCAGGTCGCCGGACCTGCCTGGTTCGGCTACAGCGTCGAAGACGAGCCCTGCGGTGGATGACTGGGCGGAGGCGCACGGCGCCGTGTCCCCAACTTCCGTCTTGGCGACCGCCACCTGCGGCTTATCGGATTGACGAATCCCCCCCGTTTCAGTAGAAAACAACCCGTTCGATCGCGGCGGTGGAGTTCGCCGTAGACCGCCACGTACCCACCGTGGCCGATGACTCCTGCGGGGCTGTCTCCGTGGGGGTTAGCTCGCCTGGTTACACTGGTCAGCCCCAAACTGGACGCAACAATCCTGGCCTCGGAGGGTGAAGAGGATGCCCCCCAACCATGTGAACGGCTCTCGTCTGGAGGCGCTCGAACGGCTTGCGATCGAGGCAGGCGCGGAGAATCTCGCCAAAGAGGTCCTCACCCTCTCCACCCGCATCCGTGAAGGGCTCTTCTACGTGGCCTGCGTAGGGCAGTTCAAACGCGGCAAGTCGAGCCTCCTCAATGCGCTGGTTGGAGAGGTATTGCTTCCCGTCGGGGTGGTCCCCGTCACCGCCGTCGTCACTGTCCTTCGCCACGGCCAACGTCGAGCTGCCCGCCTGCGAATGGAGGGGAGCGGATGGAGGAATATCGATCCGGATGAGCTCACCGACTATGTCGCGGAAGAGAGAAACCCGGAGAACAAAAAGGGGGTGGACGCGGTCGAGGTGTTTACACCCAGCCCGCTGCTCGCCTCCGGCATGTGCCTGGTTGATACTCCAGGCATCGGTTCGGTGTTCACCGGCAATACCGAGGCGACCCGAGCCTTCGTGCCCCACGTCGATGCGGCGCTGGTTGTGCTGGGTGCGGACCCGCCGATCTCGGCCGACGAGCTGGATCTGGTCGAGGAGATCGCCAACCACTGTCCGAACCTCCTTTTTGTGCTGAGCAAGGCCGACAAGTTGGCCGACCAGGAGCGTCAGGAAGCGACCGAGTTCACTCGACGGGTCCTCTCCCAGCGACTGGGGATGGGCGAGGTGTGCATTCACGAGGTGAGCGCGAAGGAACGCCTGAGTGGAAACGGTCCATCCCGTGGGTGGCCCGAGCTCACCTCGGCGCTTACGCGGCTGGCACGACAATCGGGGAGCGAGCTGGTCCGGGCCGCCGAAGAACGGGGGCTAGTGCACCTGGGAGGCAAGCTCAAGCGCCATCTGGAGGAAGAGCGCGGAGCGCTGGTCCGTCCCTTGGAAGAAACCGAACGCCGGGTCGAGGCCCTGCGACTCTGTGTGGCCGATGCGGAGAGGTCACTGAACGACCTCGGGTACCTCTTCGCGGCCGAGCAGGATCGACTGGCGCGCATCTTCTCCGACAAGAGGGGGGAGTTTCTCAAGCACGCCCTCGCCTCGGCCCGCGAGGAGCTCGCACGATCCTGCCGAGAGCTCCCCGCCCGCCGAGGCCCCGCGCTTCGGAAGGCCTCGATCCGCCTGGCGTTGGAGATCGCCACCCGTTGGTTGGACCGCTGGCTGGCCGAGGCCGAACCGACCGCCGAGGCGCTCTATGTCCAGGCCATGGAACGGTTTCGGGAGTTGGCGGACGGGTTCCTCCAGGAGATCAAGCAAACCGGGGAGTCGGCGCTCTCTGGTCTACCCGATTCGATCAACCCAGAGGTTGGCTTCCGGTGGAGGAGCCGCTTGTTCTACAAAGATCTGTGGCAGTACACGGGAGCGGGACCGGCCATCTGGCTTCTGGATGCCATGCGGAGCCGCAACTCCATTCTCGCGTCGATAGACCTCCGGCTAGGCGACTACATCCAGCAGCTTCTCGAAACCAATGCCACTCGCATCGAGAACGACTTCAATGAACGGGTCATGGAGAGCAGGCGCAGATACCAGTACGAGATCCGTACCTCTATCCAGGAAGCCCTGGCCGTTGCGACCCGCTCACTGGAAAGGGCCAGGGAGCTAAAGGCGCAGGGAATACGGGCCATCCAGGAGGAGATTGATCGAATCGACGAGATGAGCGATCGTCTGGGCGCACTTGCCCCCCATAGATAAGGAGACCATGACATGACCCAGATTACCGATATCAAGGCCCGCGAGATCCTCGACTCGCGTGGAAACCCCACCGTCGAGGTGGACCTGTTCCTGAAGAGCGGCCAGTGGGGCCGTGCAGCGGTTCCCTCCGGTGCCTCGACCGGCAGCCGCGAGGCGCTCGAGCTGCGCGACGGAGACAAGAGCCGCTTTGCAGGGAAAGGGGTCCAGCGCGCCGTGACCAACGTCCTCGAGACCCTCCGCCCTGCTCTCCTGGGGGCGGACGCCTCCGACCAGGCGGCACTGGACGCGCAGATGTGCCGGCTCGATGGCACGACCAACAAGGATAAGCTGGGCGCCAACGCCATCCTGGGGGTCTCGCTGGCCGCCGCCCGCGCCGCTGCTGCCGATGCGCATCTTCCACTCCACCGTTACCTGGCGAGCCTTGCCGGGCGCCCGGGGGCCCTGTTACCGGTGCCCATGTTCAACATCCTCAATGGCGGTGCCCACGCCGACAACAGCGTCGACTTCCAGGAGTTCATGATCGCACCCATCGGTTCTCCCACGTTCCGCGAGGCGGTGCGGATGGGCGCCGAGGTCTACCAGGCGCTCAAGGGGATCCTGAAGGGGCGCGGCTACTCCACCGGAGTCGGCGACGAAGGCGGGTTCGCCCCCAACCTGAAGGCCAACGTGGAGGCGATCGAGGTCATCCTGGCGGCCATCGAGAAGGCTGGCCTGAAGCCCGGAACCGACGTGGTGATCGCCCTCGACCCGGCGGCCAGCGAGTTCTTCCAGGAGGACGCCTATGTGCTGCGCAAGTCCGACGGCAGCCGTCTCACCTCGGAGCAGATGGTGGAGTTCTGGGAAAGTTGGGTCCGCCAGTTCCCCATCTGGTCCATCGAGGACGGCCTGGCCGAGGGGGACTGGAACGGCTGGAAGCTGTTGACCGAACGGATCGGAGCCCGCACACAGCTGGTCGGCGACGACATCTTCGTGACCAATCCCGAGATCATCACGCGCGCCATCAATCAGGGGGTGGCCAACGCGGTGCTCATCAAGCTCAACCAGATCGGCACCGTGACCGAAACCCTGCAGGCCATGGCCATCGCCAACAAGGCGGGCTACGGACTGATGGTCAGCCACCGCTCCGGGGAGACCTCCGACGACTTCATCGCCGATTTGGCCGTGGCCACCGAGAGCGGACAGATCAAGACCGGCGCCCCCTGCCGGGGCGAGCGGGTCGCCAAGTACAATCAGCTCATGCGCATCGAGGAGGAGCTGGGCCAAGCAAGCCGCTACGCCGGCGCAACCTACCGCCAGGCGGGCCGGTTGCAGTAGTGCCCCGGTGCAGGTGCGCTGTCTCCATTCGCGCTCTCGTCGCCCTCCGCCACTCCGCGTTGACCTCGTAGGCGCACGGCTTGCCCTGTCCGCCTCTTCAGGTAATCGGGGCGCAGCAAGCAGCGCCCCAAGAAAACGGAGCATGCCATGTCGCTCATTCCGATAGCCAAGATGCCCGCCGAGGTGTGCCGGGCGATCGAGGTGATCTTCACCGATATCGACGACACCC
The DNA here is from genome assembly GCA_016931535.1 of Bradymonadales bacterium. Classification (GTDB taxonomy): domain Bacteria; phylum Myxococcota_A; class Bradymonadia; order JAFGEP01; family JAFGEP01; genus JAFGEP01. The sequence continues at coordinate 21,091 of JAFGEP010000111.1, read as the reverse complement.
TGACGGTGGATGGACGGTTGCCGGCGGTCGCCTTCCAGGCGATGTGGCAGGCGCATGAGGCGGGGATCCGGGTGATCCCGGTGACCGGGAGGCCGGCAGGCTGGTGCGACCTCATCGCTCGGCTCTGGCCGGTGGCGGCGGTGGTCGGGGAGAACGGAGCCCTCTCCTTCGCGCTGATCGACCGGCGGATGCGGCGGCTCTACGCCGATCGCCCGACCGATGCCGGCCAGCGGCTGCAACAGATCGGCCAGCGCGTGCTGGCCGAGGTGCCGGGATGCAAGATCTCGGCGGACCAGGCCTATCGCGAGTTCGACCTGGCGATCGACTACGCCGAGGAGGTCGAACGGCTGGACGAGGCCGCGGTCGATCGGATCGCCCAGATCGCTACAGAGCAGGGCGCCACGGCCAAGGTCAGCTCCATCCACGTCAACGCCTGGTTCGGGGAGTTCACCAAGCTCTCGATGTGCCGGCGCTGCTACCCGGAGTGGTTCGGCGTCGAGCTGGACCCTCGGCGGGCCACCTTCGTGGGCGACTCACCCAACGATGAGCCGATGTTCGAGTTCTTTCCTCAGGCCGTCGGGGTGGCCAATGTCCGGGAACTGGCCCACCGGATGCGTGCGCTTCCGGCCTACGTGACCGAGCGCCGCGGTGGGTTCGGTTTTGCGGAGCTCGTCTCCACTTTGCTCTCCAGGCGATAGTCCCCACGCCGGCGGATCCAGGAAAAGTAGTTTTCGAAGAAAGAAACGTCAACTGGTGCCAGGATTTGTGAAATTCCGCTGGATTTTTCTATCACCGGTATCTAGATTAGAGGGTAGGTGAAGAGAGCTCCGGAGGGGGCGGGAGATGTTCTTTCGCAAGAAGCGGGCTGGTAACCAGGTGTACCTGCAACTGGTGGAGAACCGCTGGCGAGACCGGGCCACCCGCCAGCGGGTCATCGCCACCATCGGTCGCCTGGACCACTTGCTGAGCAGCGGAGAGCTTCACTCCCTGCTCCGCTCCGGAGCCAAATTCTGTGAAAGCAGTTTTAACTACACAGCGGCCATGGACGACGAGGATATCCTGACCACCCACCAGGTGGCAAAACTGCTCAAGGTCAGCCCCTCAGCGGTCATCAGCTGGATCGACCAGGGACGGCTGGCCGCTTTCCGCACCCCCGGCGGCCACCGCCGGGTCACGGTGGGCGAGGTCCGACGGTTTCTGGGGACGACCGACATGCCCGCTCCCCCGGTTGTCAAGCAGTCCGAGAGCCGTCGACGCATCTTCGTGATCGACGATGAGCCCCGCATCATCCGGACCATTCAACGGGAGTTTCAGCCCTACGAGGACCACTACGAGGTGAAGGGCTGCGTGGACGGCATCGAGGCGCTCATCCAGATCGGGGCCTTCCAGCCCCACCTGGTGCTGCTCGATGTCTACATGGAAGGGCTGGACGGCTTCGAGGTTTGCCGGCGCCTGCGCCGCGTCGAGGAGCTGGAGGACATCCTGATCGTGGCCATCACGGCCATCCCTTCCGAAGAGGCTCGAGCCCGCATCCTGGACTGCGGTGCCAACGACTACTGGGTCAAACCGGTGCGAGCACAGGAGGTGATCGCCTTGTTCGAAAAGGAGCAACCCGCTTCTGATGCGCTGTGAACGATCATCACCGCCGGGTCCGGCCAGCAAGGCCAGGAGGGGTTACCCCCCCGTGAGGGGGAGGCGCTGGGACGCGCCACGGCTGCGGTTGGCTAGCCCTTCGGCGGTCCGATCGCTCGATTCTCTGGGCGGTTCCAGCAGAGCGGTATTTTTGCGCCCTTGCGCTGGCCCTGCTATGGTCCGCTGGGAACTCCACGGAATGCCTCGCTGGTTCGTTCCACCGGCGAGCGGCGGCCCGTGAAGCGCATCGCCGAGCCTGTTGCCACAGGCGGGGTTCCCGCCGGGAGGCCGGCCATGTTCCAGGGTACCAACTACCGACTGCAGGACCGATTCCCCGTTTCTGATGAGGAAGGCCTGCTTGGCACCCTCAACACCGCTTCGGCAGAGGCGGAGACCCGGCTGGTCGATCTCTCTCTGAGCGGTGCAGCGCTGGTCATCGACCAGCCCCACCTGCTGCGACAGGGGGGTGAGCTGAACCTGGGGCTGCGCTGGCACGACCGGCCGGTGGGGATCACGCCGGTGGAGCCGGTGCACATCCGCGAGGTCGGCATGGGGGACAGCCGCTCCCATGTCGTCGGCATGCGCTTCCAGAGCACCAGTGAGCCGTTCCTGCAAGAGCTGTGCACCTTTATCCTGCACACCCATTCCCAGACCCCCGATCGGCCGCGCTTCGTGACCGAAACGGCCGCTTTCAACCGCCTGACCGATCCCAAGCGCATCGCCGGGATGTTCGCCTACTGCGTCAAGAACCGCGTCCCCCTTCGACTGTTCGAGCTTTCCGGACAGCCGTTGGGAAAGGTCGAGGTGTTGGGAGTCAAGGGCGTACCACCGGCCGAGCAGGCCTTGACCTGCCGGATCCACCTCCTCGGGCCCGGCAGCGCTCGGCCTGGCACCCACTACTACCTGGTGCTACAGACCCTCACCAGCCTCTACCTGATGCTGTGCCCATTCTTGGAGCAGAACAGCGAGCAAGGGTTGTTCGGCATTCCCGGTGAGGTGCTGGAGGGCGGCTTTCGACGCCTGGGGCGCGTCTGGCTGGACGAGCACTTCCCGGTCACCCTGGAGTTCGTCCACCCCCAGATCCCGGGCCGGTTCATCCGCAAGGTGGCCCGAGAGGCCGGGCTGGGCGGGATGAGCTTCTTGCTGAAGGTCGAGGAGGACTTGCTGGTCAAGGGATCGGTCATCCCCACGGCGGTCATCCGGTTGCCCGACGGCCACTCGCTGCCGGTCCAGTGCGTGGTCCGCCACACCCTCAGGGAGAACGACGGGCAGTTCTTCGGCGGCATCGAGTTCCTCGATTTTGCCGGCAACGGCCGCCAGATCTGGGTGGAGGAGCTCCTGAAGCAGATGAACCCGGAGGTCAAGCAGGCCACCCCCTTCACCCTGGACGACGTGTGGGAGATCCTTGACCGCTCCGGCTACCTGGCCGAAAAGCCGGCCGAGCAGATGAAGGACCTCAAAATGCCCTTCTTTGACACCTGGGGACGATTGCTCTCCGAGCGGAGTGGCGGCCGCTGCTGGCTTTTCGGCATCGAGGACCGACCCCTGGCCACCATCTGCGTCAGCCGGATCTACTCCGATACCTGGCTCATCCACCAGCTGGCCTGCGACATGGATCGGTTCACGGGTCCCGGCAGCAAGCTGATCCTGCCCAATCTCATGGTTCCCAGAACCGCCTTCCAGTGGATACCCGGCGTCCATCCCCGCGGGGAGGTGCTGGTCTATCTGGACGCCGCCAAGCCGTTCAACCGCTGGGCCTGGTTCGATGTGCTGGAGGCCAACATCGGTCATCCGGGGCTCACGTTGCAGACCATGTCTCTGGCCAGCCTCCCGGTCGATTCCTTGCCGGATATCCAAGTCTGCCAGGATATCTGGGTTCGCGATGCCAAACAGGCAGAGCTGGCGCAGATCTCCGAGGACCTCTTGCAGCGAGATGGCGCTCACCTCCACAAGGCGTTCGACTATGCCGCCGGTAGTCTCAACTTGGACTGCATGGTGGACGGCCTGGACCACAACGTCATCGGCCGCAAACGCCGCATCCTGGTGGCCGGCCATGGCGAGCATGACAGCCATGTGGGATACGCCTTACTGGAAAGTGGCAACAAGGGTGTCAACGTCTTCGCCCTGTACGAGACCTGCCGGGTGGTCGTACAGACAGACCTGCCTCCGACTGCGCAAGACATGGTCCGGGATGCGCTTTTCCTGCATATCGCTGACCATTACCGAAAGCTGAAGATCCCTTCTTTCTTGTGGTTGACCGGCCCAGGGGACTGCCCTCCGCCAGATATTCCCGATATGTTTATGGCACAGGCGGTCCGCGGTCTGTTCTCGGTCGAGCTGATCCCCCGGATCATTACCTACTTGAACAATATCTGGGTACATCGATAATCACTTTGCGTTGTTTCTGACGCCTACGCCGCAGGGGAGGACGGCTCACATGGCACGAGGTATCCTGGTCACCTATGCGGGCTATCCATATACCCTCTCCTCCCTGTTCCCCGACAATGGGCTGGCCTCCCTGGCCGCGGTCCTGCGCGCCGAGGGCCACGAGGTCCGGATCTTCGACTACAACACCGCCGACCTGATCGGACGGCTGGTGGATCCCGCAAGCAGCCAGCGGTTGAAAGTGCTGTACCAGAAGCTGAAGGCCGGACCCGACCCCGAGACGATGGGCAAGCTGCTCTCGATCTCTCGATCCCTGGAGCCGGCAGCAGCCCAGGTGGCCCGAGACATCGCCGCAGAGCTGATCCGCCATTGCCGCGACCACAGGATCGATTTTGTCGGTTTCAAGCTGTGGAGCGGTGACGGCTTCGAGGCCAGCGTCCAGATAGCGGAGCGGATTCGCGCCGAGCTGCCCCGCATCAAGCTGTTCGCGGGCGGGCCGGCGGTCCATTACAGCGGCCAGGTGGCGGCGGCCGAAGCCCCGGTGTTCGACGCCGTGATCGACGGCGACGGGGAGGACGCCATCCTGGAGCTGGCCCTCTTCGCAGAGGGGAAGAGGGCTCTCGACGGGGTACCCAACCGCTTGCTGCCGGGCAGGCAACGCTCCGCGCAGATCCACGAGACCGACCTGGCCAGCCTGCCGATCCCGGACTATAGCCCGGAGGTCTATCCCTCGCTGCAGGAGGGCGGCAAGATCAAGCTGTTCTCCATCGACGAGAGCCGCGGCTGTCCCATGCAGTGCGCCTTCTGCGTCAACTGGTGCATCGAGGGGTCGCGATGGCGTACCCGCAGTCCCCAGCAGGTCGTGGCGGAGATCCAGTCGCTGTTGACCCGGCAGCACACCCGCTGCTTCCGCCTGGCCGGGACCTATAGCCCGCCCGCCCTGGTGGAAAAGATCTGTCAAGGGATCCTGGAGCAGGGGCTCCAGGTGGAGTTCGGCCTGTACCTCCATGGCAAAGGGGTCACCCAGCCGCTGCTCGACCTGATGAAGCGGGCGGGTTGCTACGGGGTCTTCTTGGGAGTGGAGTCGGGCAGCGACCGGATCCTACGCGACGCCATGAACAAGCACATCGACACCGCCACCCTGCGGCGGGTGCTCAAGGCCTGCCTGGACACCGGGTTCTTTACCGCCGGCTCCTTCATCTTCCCCGCCCCCTTCGAGACCGAGGAGTCGGAGCGCGAGACCAAGGCGCTCATCGAGGAGGTGTTTGTGGGGAGGGAGAAGGGGATAGTAAACCTGAATTTTCCTGGATTGCTGCCCGATACACCGTGGTGGAACAGGAGGGACCATTATGGTTTCAGCTTGACTGTTGACGAGAGCGCGTATCGTACCAGTCTTTTGCGTATGAAGATCAAGCACTTAGTTCCTCCTACGCTGTGGGATGCGTTGCCGTACAATTTGCATGGGGTTGGGCAGATTGACCTCGCCAGACAGAACTCGGAAATGCAGGCTTGGGCTTTGAGGCTAGGGTTGACTGTCAACCTGGCCGATTACGATGCGCACATTGGCGATCGTCTGGGTCACGGCATTTTTGAGTACAAGCGAGTTCTGTCCCGAGTGTTTTTTTCGGGTGACCTCGCCGAGGTTTTTGATACGGTGGACAGATTCAACCGGCTGGTGGCGGTTTGAGTAATTTTATCAACACGATATACAATGTGCTAATGCTGTCGGGGCCAGTCGCATTTCTTGCCCTGGCTTATCTTGTGTGGCGTTCCAGGACGAAGCTCGTCTACTTGAAGGTCTGGAGCGCATTCTGTGTTCTGGCAGCATTGACCTGGCTCTGTATTCTCGGGGTGACTCGAATGGAGACTGCCCCTGGCGTCTCCCTGGTCATCACCCGTGCAGCGTTTTCGTGCGGAGCAGTAGCCTGTTTTACCTTCCTGGCCTTCTCTTTGACCTTTCTTGAGTCGAGGCGTCTGATCCGTTGGCTTTTGCCGGTATCGGCATTAGTCACGCTGGTCTTCATTTCGCTATTTTTGTTTTCTACGCTGGTGTTGAAGGGGGTGTCGCGCTTCGAATACGGAACCTACGTGCCCGAGGCAGGCCTATTGATGCCTGTCTATCTACTGTCTGTAATTGCACATATGTTGGTGCCTACTGGGCTTTTCGTAGGTCGTTTTCTGAAGTCGACCGGCGTGAACCGCCTGCAGATAGGATATATTCTGTTGGCTGTGGTGATCATCGGAGTGGCTGCAACCGGTTCCCTCATACCGACCTTTAGCTCCAACTCGTTTTTTTCCCTGGTTCCGATGGTGCTGTCAGTGGCGGCACCCGGTATTATTGCCTATGCGATTATCCGGCACCAGCTTTGGGATATCAGGACTGTAATCCATCGGACCGTGCTTTGGTTTGTCGTCTCGACTGCACTGATTCTGCCGCTCTACTGGTTACTGAAAGTGGCGTCGGAACAGATCCGGGTGACGGGATCGAACGCCGCCTTTTTTTTCGCACTGGTGCTCTTTGGCATCTTCGCCCTCTATTTCAAGCTGATTCAGCCCTGGATCGACCAGCGTTTCGGGCGGCGTGTGCACGATCCCATCAAGGTGCTCGACAAGTTCAACCACGAGGTGCTCAACCTGCGGGGGGTCAAGGAGTATGCCGATCTCGTGGTACAGACCGTACGAAGGACCCTCTATTCTCGGCCTGCTCGGGTTCGGGTGGTGGACCAGAGTGGCCGGGGTCTACGTGACGTTGACTCCTCTGCCGATCTGTCGGGTGAATACCAGGCGGTCAGCACCAGTGAGCGGCAAGTCTACGATTGGCTGGTCCGGTTCAATAGCGTAGTGGATATTTATAGTCTTGATACCTACGCGATCTCCGAGGAAGAACGGAAGGCGCTGGAGGAGATGTGCCGAGCGCGGGATGTTGTCGTGATGGTGCCCTTCATCCACGAGGGGGACCTGCTGGGCGTGCTGGAGCTGGGAAACAAGGAGAACCTGAAAGCCTACACGCGTGAAGATTTCCGGCTGTTGGAGCAGGTTCGGTCACCTGCAACCGTGGCCATGTCCAACGCCATGCTTTACGATCGTCTTCATGAACTCATGCTCAGCCTGGAGAGCAGGGTCCAGCAGCGGACCCAGGAGCTCCGGGTGGCCAACGAGCAGATGCAGGAGCTGGATCGGCAGAAGTCCAAGTTCTTCGCCAACATCACCCATGAGCTCAAGACCCCGCTCACCCTCATCCTGGCACCGCTGGAAGACCTGATGCTGGAGCAAGCAGAGGGGAAGATCCTGGGCGACCTCAAGGTGATCCACCGCAACGCCCTTCGACTGTTGAGGCAGATCAACAGCCTGCTGGATCTGGCCAAGATCGACGCCGGTACGATGCGGCTCAAGGTGGGCGAGTTCCGGTTGGACAACCAGATCGACGCCGCGGTTCGCAACTTCGGGGCAGTGGCGCGTCGCAAGGAGGTTCGGCTGAGCCTGAAGAACCTGCCAAAAGAACAGGTCGTCATCGGCGACGCAGAGAAGCTCGATCTGGTATGGGCCAATCTCTTGGCCAACGCGGTCAAGTTCACCGATCCTGGTGGGTCGATCGAGGTTCGCTTGAGCCCGGAAAAGGACTGCTACCTGGTCGCGGTGGAGGACACCGGGATCGGGATCCCCAAGGAGCATCTCACCCGGATCTTCGACCGGTTCGCCCAGGTCGACAGCTCGATCACTCGGCGACACGAGGGAGCCGGCATCGGTCTGTCGCTGGTGCAGGAGATCTTGAAGCTGCACAAGGGCACCATCTCGGTCCGCAGCGAGCTGGGCAAGGGGAGCTGCTTCGAGGTCCGTCTGCCTAGAACGGCCCCCGAGTTTCCCAGCAATGTCCTCGATCGCCGGGCTCTGGACATCCAGACCGGCCATGCCCGTCGTGCTGAAGATCGGGATCCGGTCAGCTGGGTGGATATCGCCATGGACGGCGAGGCCTGGGTGGCGGTGAAGCAGGCCCAGCCAGAAGCCGGTCTGCCAGCTCCCGCGCTTTCTGCCCGACATGCCGTCATGATCGTGGATGACAACGCCGACCTGAGAAACTACCTGGGCCAGAAGCTGGCGCAGCTATTCAAGGTGGTGCTATGCGAAGACGGACAGAAGGCGTTGGAGGCGATCCGCGCGGACCGGCCGGATCTGGTGGTGATGGACGTCATGATGCCGGAGCTCAGCGGTTTCGACCTCTGCCGGATCCTCAGGGAGAACCCGAAGACCGCCGACATCCCGATCATTCTGGTCACCGCTCGGAGAGGCGTGGATCGCGCCCTCGAGGGGTTCCAGGTCGGCGCCAACGACTATCTGACCAAGCCGTTCAACGTCCAGGAGCTGATCGCTCGCATCCAGATCCAGCTCAAGCTGGTCGAGCTGAGCCGCCGGTTGGCACAGCGTGAGAAAGGAGCGGTGCTCAACCTGGTGGCTGCGGGGCTGGCACACGAGGTGCGCAACCCGGCCAACGCCATCATCAATGCCGTCCCTCCCTTGAAGGAGCTGATCGAGGTCACCCCAGGAAACCAGGAGGCGGTCCAGGAGCTGCTGGGTGCCGTCCAGGACTCCGCCAACCGCATCGAGCAGCTCTGCTCGGACTTGCTCGGAATGGCGCGTCCCGACCAGGAGGAGGTGTCGGAATGGCATCTTGAGGAGACACTGGAGTCCACGCTGCGGATTCTCGGCTACAAGTATGGGCACAAGGTGGAGGTCACCAAGTCTCTCCGACATCGGGGGAAGGTGCTCGGGCACACACCTAGGTTGAACCAGGTTCTCTTGAATCTGCTGGACAACGGTCTGCGAGCCGCTGGACCGCAAGGACATCTGTGGGTGACAACGGAAGAATCAAACGGCAGATTCAAGCTGCGGATCCGGGATGATGGGCCCGGCATCCCTGCCGAAATCCGGGAGCGCATCTTCGATCCGCTCTTCAGCACCCACTTCAACTCCGGCTCCAGTGGCCTGGGCCTTTACATCGTCAAGAGGATCGTAGAAGAACACCAGGGCACGATCCAAGTGACCTCCGCTGGGGGGGAGGGAGCGGAGTTCACCATTGAAATTCCGTTATGCGGCGACTTGTGATACACAGCGGTCATGAATTTTTCAGACTACCCCATCTTGTACGTGGATGATGAGCAGGCGAACCGGGTCGTGATGAAGCACAACCTGGGCAAGGAGTTCACGCTTTTTCTGGCGGAGTCTGGATCGCAGGCTCTGGAGATCCTGGAGCGAGAGAACATCTGCGTGCTTCTGGCCGACCAGCGGATGCCAGGGATGACAGGAGTTGACCTGGTTGAGCGGGTGCGTCTGGCCTACCCCGACATCATCCGGGTGATCATCACCGCCTACTCCGACCTCGAGGCCACCATCGACGCCATCAACCGGGGCCAGGTCAGCCGATTCGTGAAGAAGCCCTGGACCCGGGAGGAGCTCTCGGCGATCCTGCGGGAGAGTATCCAGAGCTTCTACAACGCGGTGTTGGTCAAGCGGCTCCAGGATCGCCTGATGAGCCTGGATCGCATCTCGGCCGTGGGGATCATGGCCTCCAGCATCGCTCACGACATCCGACAGCCCCTTACCTACATCGAACCCAACCTGGAGATGATGCAGCGCGATTTTCAGGCGCTCGCCTCCCTCGGTTTTCCGGAGAGATCCGAGCCGGTGGTGCAGCGGATGGCGGAATGCCTGTCGGATGCCTTCGAGGGGGTGAAGATGCTCCGGGTGCTTTCCCACACCTTGCTCGAAAGCCTGAGCAACAAGCCGATCAGCAAGTCGATGGTGGACCTGAAGGAGATCATCAACGGGGTGCTTGCCATCACCCGGAGCACCGTCACTCGGCGCGCCCGGTTGAAACTGGAGGTTCCGGAGGGGGAGATCAGGCTATTGGGATCGTCCACCCGACTGAGCCAGCTGTTGATCAACCTCCTTTTGAATGCGGTGCAGGCGGTCGAGCCGGGTGAGCCGTTGAAGAACCAGATCGTGCTGCGGTGTCAAATCCAGGGTGGCCAGATCGTCATCGAGGTGGAGGATAGCGGCAAGGGGATCTCCCCCGAGAACCAGGAGCGGATCTTCAACCCGTTCTTCACCACCAAGGGCCAGACCGGGAGCGGTCTCGGTCTTACCATATGCAAGCAGGCGGTCCAGGAGCATGATGGCACCATCCAGCTGTTCAGCACGTTGGGCAAGGGAAGCCTGTTTCGGGTGGTCCTGCCCTGGACCCGACATACCGCTTGATCTGGCCTATGCGTTCTCTCCTGGTTGTTTTACAGGGACGTAGTATGGGGCCATCAGTTTCTCAACCTACCTTAGGTGCATTTCATCCAATGAAAATCAACGGCCCGTGACCTGGGGTTCTATAGAGGGCACTATCTTTCCAAGCTGTTCTATTGAAAAACTATCACCTTGGAAGACGATCCGAGGTCCAAATGGGTCGGGGGTCTGCTGGACCAGAGAGATGGTTCTTTTCACCATTGCGTCGGTCTTTACCAGGATCCGTTCGGTTTTGCTCAGTTCTCGAACGAGGTATTTGCCGCTGTGTTCTTCCGGCAGCACCGGGTTGAAGTTAAACACCAGGACGGATCTCCGTTTGATATCGAAAAAGTAGTGTGTCTCTTGAGGATCAGGGGCCTTCCGGTTTTGAATGATCGGTTCGACAAGCCGTTCAATGCTTGTCAGTTCATAAGGATACCGCTTGATCAAACCACCCTGTACGGCGGTTCCTCCCTGGATCTTCGGTTCCCTGAAAGCGAGGAGACGGTAGAGCTCCCACTCAAAACGGGTCAGACATTCCAGAAAGTCTGCAGGCATATCCAGCTCTTCCAGAAAATGAGCCCACAGCGACAGGAGATCCATGGGAAGCGTGCCGGTTTCGTAGGAGTCAACTAGCAAGGGCATATGGCTGCCGATCCACTCATCCAGGGTCTGATGAACGAATTCCAGTCTTTCCTGATCCTGTCTGACGGCCAGTTCAAGGATTACGGGAAAGCTGTCGTACAACATGGAACTGGGTGTCGAGTACTGCCTGGCGTGGCCAAAAAAAGGACGAAGCAGCAGGTTGCTATTACTTCTCCTCAGAAAGTCTGGAAAGAGCCCTTTTATCGTTCTGTGTAGCTCCTCATCGGTCAAGTCTGGGGAATTGACCAGGAGGTCACCTATCCGCCGATGCAGTTCGGTGTTTTTCATCGTTTTCAAGAGGTCCCTGGCGGACAGCCGTCCGTTTTTATAGTAGATCCAGGCCTTTCTTCTACTCACATCCAATATGGAGCAATGAAAACCATGTGCTGAAAAATGTTCTGTGCTGTACCCTATTGAGTAATACCAGTAGGCCCTATCGAGGCCGCTACGAATCTCACGAAGTGTCCGCATCGTGATGGTGAACCCAAACTCCTTGGGGGATTCAAAGAGTTTCGATCCCGGATCGACAAACAAATAAGGCTGCATCATGATACCGACGTCGGGATTGACTATCAGCAGCTCTTCGATGAAGTCCAGTTCCCCTGCAAGGCTCTCGGGTGTATGGCCAGGAAGAAGGTATGCAAAGCAAAACCAGCCGATGACGTCTAGCTCCCTATACCATTTGGCCTGTTCCAGCAGGTCATCGTTCGAATAGCCCTTTTTTTGGATCCTCCGCAAATCGGGGTGGGACGACTCTGGACTGAGCGTCAGAAAGAGCTGCAGGGAAACCGTCTTCCAGGCCACCAGGAAATCCCGCGAAGCTGGCCAGAAAAGCTCCAGAAAGATGATCGGCTTTTCTTCCAAGCTTCCAAAACCATCCAGGAGCCGATCAACATAATCATTCCCTCCAAGACGGATATCTCCAAACAGCTTGACCGCCTTGATCCCTGCTGTCCAGGCACGTCTCACATGCTCCAATACCAGGTCGACAGGCAACATCTCGACAGCATCACGATGAAGGAAATTCTGGTAGGCGTATCGACTCCCGCCGCAGAAGAGACAGTCCATAGAACATCCGCGCACAACCGGCAAGTTCAGCACCAGCGCTTCACGCTCAAGGTTATCCAGATCCGCTCCGGGATACACCAGATGATGAGTGTCCAGGTAGTCTACTTGTTCGATCACAGGAGCCAAAACCGGGTTCTTCCTGATTTCTCCGTTCAATCTCCACGCCAGATTCGGGACGTGATGGAGAGTATCTGCCCTTACCTCCAGCGCCTGTAAGATGTGAGTGATGTGGCCGTCACACTCACCTTGAACGATTCCGTCAATATAAAGGTAATCCTGTAGTATCTCGTCTGCGAAGTAAGTGGCCGTTATTCCACCAAGCAGCACAAAAGAATCCGGGTGCCGTTGTTTGCACATGTTTGCCAGCTCAAGTGCACCCGGAGCATGTGCGGCCCAATGTAGGTCAATACCGTAGACGGCAGCCGGGTAGTCATCGAGGAAATCCGGCAACCGGTCCTTCGTTCCGTCACGCACCTGCTGTATCAGTTTGGCCACGTTGACGATAGCCGTCTTGTAACCGTTAGTGTGAAGTTCATTTGCAAGACTAAGAAACCCCACCGGTATCATGGTCAAGAGGTCTGTAGTGCCCGTTGACGACTCGAAAAGGCCACTCAGCGGGTAAACTAGCTTTTTGAAGCTCGATGGAGGATGAAGAAAAACCAAATCGTACATCACATCACCTACCACCTTGTCCCCTTTCCAGCATTCGGCTAAGAAAGGCCCATAATGCATTGATAATGCGCTGAAACAGTCGCGTCCTACACGACAACTAGACCTGGAACGAAACTAGCCCTCGTCCCTTCCCATTGTCATCCTGCCCCAACGGCACTACTCTTTACAAGGGTTTCTACTCAAGGGATCAGCTGGAGTAATTCGACGTTCGCTGATCTGGAGGCAAGTGGGGTCCACCATGACCGAGCGCGTACAGCAGAAGAGGCACTCTCCCCTGGGGAGTACCGCACAACCAACAGTGCCTACCGCTGCCGAGCTGGTGCAGCTCAAGGCGGAGCTAGCCGGCCTGCCGCCGGAGAAGCAGGCGGAGATCCTGCGGCCTCCGGCACCCATGGCACGCACCGCCGCGGGATCTCCAGATCCGGTCCAGCTGCAGCCGGAAGGCCCGCCCGCCCCCGAGCGCACCGGCTCGCCGGGTCAGGAACCTCCCAAGAGCGGCGGCTATACCGACGCCGTGAAGTCGGTTGCCCAAGCCTGGCTGCAGACCGAGACCGGCAAGCTGGTGGTCGCCAAGGCCAAGGAGTTCGCCCTGAGCAACCAGGGGCTGCCCTTCACAATCATCGCAGGCACCGGCGCCCTGGCAGCCATGGTGGCCAACAAGATGGACCTCCCCATCGGCTCCTTGAAGCTGGATGTGACCCTCGGCACCGCGGGAGGCAAGGAGTTCAGCCTGCAGCTCAAGCCCATCTGGAAGGGCCCCTTGACCGGACCCCAGGAGGTCGGGGGGATGATCACCCTGAGCATCACCGACTTCATCAAGCGGGACAGCGGGGTGGAGCCGGGACGGGTGGCCCGGGACCGGGAGCTGTTCCTGTTCACCGGCAAGATCCTGCATCCGGACGGGAAGGTCCCCGACACCAACCACGCCGTCGTCCTGGCCGACTCCTCCAACAAGGCGGTCATCAAGAACCTCACCTACCCGGGCAGAGGTACCTACGAGCTGAAATGGTGGGCCAACCCCTGGGAGGAGAACCAGCAGTTCACCCTGGTCGTGATTCCGGGCGGGGGCGGGATCACCAAGTACAAGAAGGTGGCCATCCCCATCAACCTCAAGGATTACTACATCGCCAGCCGGCACCCGCAGCCCATCGCCAACCTGATCCTGCTGGAGGAGATCGGGGGCGGCCGCCAGACGATGTACTTCGACTACGTCTGACCTGCCTTCGAGACCTCAGAAGCTCCGATCGAGAATGACCGGCTCGGTCGATGCCCCCAGCCGTTTGAGGACATCCCGGTACCAGGCGACGGTCTCGGCGGTGCGGCCGGGAAGGTGGATGGAGCCCCAGACCAGCGAGAGTGTCCGCGTGCTCTGGGGATGAGTCTTGGTCCGCTGGGCGTCCTTCACCGCGTTGGCACAGGGGCCCAGCGCGTCGAACAGGCAGATCAACCCTTCGACGTCGATCACCTGGGCGGCGGCGTTGAACACGTACTCGTCGGTCGATCCCCCGAGAGCCACTCGCAAGGGAGGGTGGGTTCGCTCCAGGTCGATCACGCTGATGGGAAGCCCGCTGTGCAAGGAGACCGCGTTGCAGGCATCGACGGCCGGGTTGATGGGAGCCAGGGTGCCCTTCTGAGCCGCCCCCATCAGGTACTCGGAGGCTGGCTTGCTGCGTCCGGTGGGCTTGAACCCACCGTGGCGGAGTAGGTTGCGAATCGCCGCTCGAACCTCATCGCTGGGTAGGAGCGGGCTGGGTGTCTCGATCCGCAGCAGCTCGCCAAGCCAGGGGGGAGAGGGGATCTCTCCCAGGGGGCGAGGGAAGGAAGCGCAGAAGGCGCCCAGATCGAGCCACGGATGGGGTGTGACGGCCAGGGAGATCGCGCTCATCGGTTCATCCCTATTGCCACCGACAGGTCATCTCGGACCGGTTGGCGTAGAATTTTGGACAACGAGGTGGTGCGCATCGGTTCACCCGTTCTTAGTCGGTCGAGCGGTCGGGGAGCCAGCGGGTCTGGGCAAAAAACAAGGAAGCTCTGCCAGTCGGGTCGGGTGCATCGCAACGGTCGGCTCATTCGGCAGGGGTGTAGTAGGGCTCGCTTCGCTTGCGGATGGCGCGGAACTCGAAGATCCTGGTCAGGATCAGGAGGACCAACCACACCAGGGTGCACAGGGAGATGATGACCATCCGGAAGGTCTGCAGGCGCGAGTTGTCTACGTCCACACCGAGGATATAGCCACCGGGTCCGGTCTGCTCTCCGATGGGGGCGTAGCCGGAGAGGGTATAGCCGTAGGCGTCGGTGAGGAAGTCGTCATCGTTGTCCGGTTGCCCGCTTGCAAGGCATCGCAGCATGGCCGGCACGTCGCTGCTGTCATAGCGATGTCCGGGCATGGCTCCCTGCTCCTCGCCCTCCAGGATCCCGTTGTGGTCCAGGTCCTCGGGGAGGGGGTCGCCATCCACGACAAACTCCCACCAGACCCCTTGCTCCTCGACCAGGGAGTCGTCCAGCTTCCTGAGGATGTAGATCCACTTGACCCCGGGGTTGTCCTGGAGCACCTGTTGAAAAACCTGGTAGACCAGGAAAGTGGCCCGCTCCAGGGGGGTGTCGGGGGGAGCCTCGCCCAGAAAGATGGGGATGAGCGTCTCTTGCGCTCGCTGAAATGCGGGGGAGCCATGGGGAGAATCGATCCGGATCGTCTCCAGGAGGTCGGGCGTGAACTGCTGAGATACGAGCTGTGCCAGGCGCACCACCGCCGGTTTCATTTCCGTCTTGATGGCCTCCTCGGCCATGTCGATGGTGCCCCAGGCAAGCCCCGCCAACAGGAGGGCCAACAGGACCGCCCACAGGCCGAACCGCAACCAGGAGATCAGAGAGCCTCTTCCGGCGATCGCTTCCGACAGCTCGCGGCAGTTGGGGTACCGGTCGGCAGGCTCTTTCTCCAGGCAACGGGCGATGACGGCATCCACCCTCTTGGGAAGGGAAGGGTCGATAGAGCGCAGCCGTGGGGCTGGTTCGGTCACGTGGGCGTTGAAGTAGTAGGTCTTGTCGTTCCCTCGGAAGGGGGGTCTGCCGGTGAGACACTGGAAGAGGATGCAACCCATGGAGTAGACGTCCGATTGCGGCCCGCAAGGTTCTCCCAGCCATTGTTCCGGGGACATGTACTGAGGGGTTCCCATACCCACGCTGGTGACCTCCCAGTCGGTCAGAGCAGGCATGTCCCTGGCCAGTTGTTCGTGATGCTCGTGGGCGCCGAGCACGCCGGAGATGCCGAAATCCATGATGACCACCCGGCGGGGGTCGTCTACCAGCATGAGGTTGCTCGGCTTGAGGTCGCGGTGAATGATCTTGGCTCGGTGAGCGGCCTCCAGCGCATGGCAGATCGGTATCACCAGCTCTCGTACCTCGCGAAGAGTCAGGCGTTTCTGATCCATGAGCCGCTGATTCAAGGGGGTACCTTCCAGGTACTCCATCGAGAAGTAGTGGATGCCGTTGAACTCCCCCAGGTCGTAGGTCCGGGCGATGTTGGGATGGGTGACCGTGTGCGCCAGGGCGACCTCCTTGCGGAAGCGCTCGACGTGGATGGGGTCGGCGGCGACGTCGGGGCGGAGTGCCTTGATGGCCACCGGCTTGCGCAAGAAGAGATCATCCGCCTGGGCCACGATCCCCATGCCACCCGAGCCCAGCTTGCGCAGGATCTGGTAGCGGCCGGCGATGACCTCTCCCGGCCGCCAGTCCACGTGGACCACCGGAGGCCTGGAGCGGTTCAGATCCACGGTTTCGGTGATGGAGCCTTCATCCTGGGGGGGGGTGTCCGACATGGGCCGTACCGTCCTTGCGCCCTGAAATGGCAGCCTGCTGTTTGTACGACGGTGGGGCGCCCCCTGCAAGCCGTTAGGGGTCTCGGCCGGACTCGACCATACCCCGGAACCTCGGGGAGAGCGGGCGTGGGGTGGCCATATTGGTTGACGCGAAGCGATTTCTTTCGGCATGGGTTGATGGTAGGTTGACACCACATCACAGGGCGTCTTCAACCGTCTTGGCGACAAACAGGAGAGATCGAGGGGACACTCCCGACAACCAGGCAGCCATCGCTCTGGAGCGGATGTTCATGCGTCCTGTGGCGCACCTGGGGGCCGACAGGTTGACGGCCGCCTTGGCTGAATGCGGGTAGGGTCGACCTTGCCCCCACGAGGTACCGCGAATGACAACAGTGAAGAGCTGGAAATGCGAGGTGTGCGGTTTCATCCACCACGGATTGGAGCCACCCGACACCTGCCCGGTGTGCGGCGTCGGTCAGGAGATGTTCTCTCTGCTGGAGATCGTCGCCCTGCCTCCCGCACCCTCCTTCGGGGCGAGCTGGCGATGTGCCATCTGTGGCTTCACCCATCATGGCGCCTCTCCACCCGAGTTGTGCCCTCGGTGTGGGGCAAAAAGAGAGCTGTTCGAGCCCTATGACGAAGGGACAGGGGTCGCTGCGGACCCCATGGAAGGCCAGTCGTTGGTGGTGGCCGGAGCGGGCGTGGCTGGCTTGACCGCTGCCGAGCAGGCCAGAAAGATGGCCCCAGGGCTCCAGATCCTGTTGGTCGGCAGAGAGGAGGGGCTGCCCTACTTCCGCATCAACCTGACCCGCTACCTGGCCGGCGAGATCGATCGAGACGATCTCCCCATGCAACCGATGGACTGGTTCGAAAAAAACCGGATCGAGCTGGTCCGAGGAGACATCGGCGAGATCGACCGCCATGGGCGCGGGATCCACCTGAGGGACGGGCGGGTGCTGGCCTACGACCGGTTGATCCTGGCTACCGGCGCCCACGCATTCATGCCTCCCATCACGGGAGCGACTCGGGAGGGGGTCCTGGTGCACCGGAGCCTGCAGGATTCCGACCGGATCATGGCCCGGGCCAAGGCCGGGCAGCGGTGCGTCTGTATCGGCGGCGGCCTCTTGGGGCTGGAGACGGCCGGAGCCCTGTCCAAGCGTGGGTTGGAGGTGACGGTGCTGGAGGGGTTCGATTGGCTGCTGCCCCGTCAACTGGCTCAGCCGGCCGGGCGCCTCCTGGAGAGCCACCTGGAGGAGCTGGGGATCGCGGTGCACTGTGGAGTGGAGGTGGAGGAGATCGCAGGGGACGAGATGGTCCGCGGGGTTCGCCTGGAGAATGGCCAGCTTCTGGATGCCGACCTGGTGGTGGTGGCCGCCGGCATCCGCCCCAACAGCTTCCTGGCGCGCCGGAGTGGACTGGCGGTCAACCTGGGGGTGATCGTAGACGACCGGATGGCAACCTCCGATCCCACCATCTTTGCCGCCGGAGATGTGGCCGAGCACCGAGGAACGCTCTACGGGATCTGGCCGGCGGCCTATGCCCAGGGGCTGGTCGCCGGGGTCAACGCGGTGGGTGGGGCCGCGCAGTTCGAGCGGTTTCTCCCCTCGACCCGCCTGAAGGTGCTCGAGGTGGATCTCTTCAGCATCGGCCAGTTTCAGCCGGAAGACGCCAGCTACACCGTGGTGGAGGAATCGGAGGAGGGGGTTTATCGGCGCTTCGTCTGCCGGGATGGCACGATGGTCGGTGCCAATCTCTATGGCGACACCGGGCTGGCCGGTTCGGTCAAGGAGGCGATCGAGTCGCGGGCGCATTTCGACCACATGCCGCCGTTGCTCCAGGAGGTGAACGGGCTGGCGCGTTGGGGTGCCTCCAGTTGAGCGGCAGCGCTTGAAAGGCAAAGAGCCCCCAGCCTCTGTCCTGCCTGCCGACACGGACAGGAGCACTTCGAGATCGAGGCCCGCCACACCCGGAGCGGCGCCGGGGAAATCCCTTCTAATCCGTCCGCAAAACCGCTACTCTACTACATGCCTGGGTGCCATGGCCGTCTAGCGAGCAGGTTACTCCCTCCTCACGCTCCACGGAATCACACATGCACACCGTCTCGATCCGTTACCTTTTGCTCCTCTGCCTTTTCGGCCTCCTGCCGGGCTGCCAGCCGGATAGCCAGGAAAACCGGCTGGACACCTTCGCCCAAGGCAGCCAGCCGGTCGTCTACGGCGAGGACAACCGGACCGACTACTACGCCCATCCCGACGAGGCTCTGCGGCAGCTGACCGCCGAGTCGATCGTCGCCTTGGTCCCCCCGTCGGACCTGGACATGAGCGACCCCGAGGATATCGGGATCTTGGCTCCCACGCTGGGAAGCTACTACAACCTCTGCGAGGACCAGCGGTTTCGAGACCAACCCACGGCCGCCTACTGCTCCGGTACGCTCATCGACGACGACCTGGTGCTCACCGCCGGTCACTGCGTGGAAAGTGACAGCGAATGCAGAGGATTCCGCTACGTATTCAACTACTTCTACGAGGCGGAAGGGGAGCTGGCCACCATCCGCGCCGAGGACGTCTACGAGTGCCAGCGGCTGGTGGTCCAGCGCTACACGAGCACGGTGGACTACGCCATCCTCCAGCTCGATCGACAGGTCACCTCTCCTCACCAGCCAGCGACGGTCCGGCTGGAGGAGGCGGCCCTCCAGGTGGGAGCGTCGGTGCCCATCATCGGATTTGGCAGCGGTCTTCCGGCCAAGATCGACGACGGCGGCCAGGTGGTGGACGCGCGGGCCTCCACCCTGGACTACTTTGTCGCGACCACCGACACCTTTGGCGGCAACTCCGGTTCCGGCGTTTTCGATGCCGACCTGCGGGTGGTCGGCATCCTCGTCCGCGGAGAACCGGACTATGTGTGGCAGGATGACTGCCGAGTGGTCAACGTACTGCCGGCCGATGGCGGCGGGACCGGCGAAGATATCACCTACGTGCACCAGGCCATCCAGGATCTGTGCGAAAACGAGGCCTGGCCCAGCTCCCG
The DNA here is from genome assembly GCA_016931535.1 of Bradymonadales bacterium. Lineage (GTDB taxonomy): Bacteria > Myxococcota_A > Bradymonadia > JAFGEP01 > JAFGEP01 > JAFGEP01. The sequence goes on along the minus strand of JAFGEP010000111.1, from coordinate 1,580 downwards.
TCTGTGCGGCGGAGGAACCGGTGACGGCTGGTGCGACCCCTGCGACTCGGCTGGCGACTGCCCGGAAGGCTGGTCGTGCCAATCCTGGCCCCAGGCACCGTCGGTAACCTGGTGCTCCAGTCCCTGCGAGGGGCCCGAAGGCTGCATCGAGGGCCACCACTGCACCGATGCGGGCCACTGTGAACCCGACCTCTTGTTGCAGTGCTCCCAGGGCGACGTCTACACCTTCGACAGCTGCCGCAACCGCCTCGATCTGGCGATCGACTGCGCCGCCGACCAACAGTGTGCCGACGCGACCTGCGTCGATCGAATGCCAGGAGACGTCTGCTCCGGTGCCACCCCCATCGAACCGGTCGACCAGACCCTCACCGGTGACCTGACGTTGGGATACCAGGACGACTACCAGGGAAGCTGCGGGGGTGGCGGGGCCGATCGGGTATACCAGTTCACCCTGTCCGAACAGCGGCGCCTGGTCGCTCAGGCCAGCGGTTTCGACACCCTGCTGTATCTCCGGTCCAGCTGCCTCGACACCGCATCCGAGCTGGCTTGCAACGACGACGCCACGCCGCCGGGGGGGTACGGCTCGCACATCGCCGCCACGCTGGATCCGGGGAGCTACTACCTGTTCATGGACGGTTACAGCAGCTCGGTGGGGAGCTACACGCTTGCGCTCACCTTCACCGAACCGTCAGCCACCCCGGACGGGGACACCTGCTTCAATGCAACGGCGATCGAACCGATCAGCCAGCTGTTGACCGGGGATCTGTCGGCCGGCTACCTGGGAGACACCCGCGGCAGCTGTGCGGGCAATGGCGTCGAGCGGGTCTACCGGTTTACCGTGGCGACGCCCGCCCGGCTGGTGGCGGAGGCCACCGGATTCGACACGGTTCTCTATCTGCGCACCGTTTGCTCCAGCAGCTCCAGCGAGATCGCGTGCAACGACGACGCCACCCCCCCCGGCAGTTACGGAAGCCACATCGAGGCGGATCTCGATCCAGCGGAGTACTTCTTGTTCATCGACACCTGGTCCAGCACGACGGGGGCCTACCAGCTCGACCTGATCTTTACCCCGACCTGTGTCGATAGCTGTACCCAAGGCGATGCCTGGTGCGTAGAGAACGGGGTCCAACAGTGCCTGCTCGATCCTGCCACTGGCTGCACCTACATGAGCCCGATTGTACCCTGCGCCAGCTGGGAGGTTTGCGAGGAGGGAGCCTGTGTCTCTGCGTGTGTCGATCCCTGTGAGGTGGACAGCCGCGCATGCGCAGGGGACGGTTTTTGGATCTGCCAGATCGGAGAGGATGGCTGCCCTGCCTGGGGCTCCATTCAGCCCTGTCCAGCGGATCACGTCTGCCTGGACGGCGAGTGCGTGCCTGTCTGCACCGACGCCTGTCTGCTCGACGAGAGGCGTTGTGTCTCCGATTCGTCCTACCAGCAGTGCCAGGTGGGAGCCGACGGCTGCACCGCCTGGGGTACCGCGCTGACCTGTCCGCCCCAGACCGTCTGCGAGGGGGGCGAATGCCTTCCGATCTGCCAGGACGAGTGCCAGCTCGATGACCTCCGCTGCGCAACCGATACCT
>JAFGEP010000110.1 GCA_016931535.1 Bradymonadales bacterium | reverse complement strand
TCACGTTCAGGTTCACGTTCAGGTTCACGTTCAGGTTCACGTTCAGGTTCACGTTCAGGTTCACGCTTTTGGAAAGGCGGGCACCTCAGTTTTCTGTAGTGAGTGGGAAGATGGGGCGGAATGCGATAAGAAGAGGGTGGTGGGAGAGTGCACCACATGGCAGGCGCAACAACCTATACCTACTCACCGGAGTCGGAGCCCAAGCTCAGGTCTTTTTTGGCCGAGCGGGGCTTTCGCTTCACCGAGGCACCCTATGCCTTCTGGCGGGCGGAATCCCCGGAGTGCGCGGTCACCTTCTACCGGTCGGGCAAGCTCGTCATCCAGGGCGCCCAGGTGGAGAGCTGGTCCCAACTGCTGTCGCCCAGCCAGTTTCTGGATGGCGCGGGAGCGGCGCGCTTCGGCAAGGCGGTCGAAAAACTGGACCAAAAGGAGCTGCAGGCCTGGATCGGAAGCGACGAATCGGGGAAAGGGGACTACTTCGGCCCACTGGTCGTCTGTGCCACGCGGGTGGAGCGGTCTCAGCTGGACCTTTTGGCCGAGCTGGGGGTAGCCGACTGCAAGCTGCTGACCGATCCCCAGGTGAACGCCCTGGCGCCCGGTCTGAAAGCGTTGTGCCCTTACTCCCTGGTGGTGGTGAATCCGGACCGATACAACACCCTGCGCCAACAGATGGACAACAACCTGAACCGCCTGCTGGCCTGGGCGCATGCCAGGGCCATCGAGGATCTGCTGGCCCGCCACCCCGACACCACCACGGTCTTGGTGGATCGATTCGGCCCGGAGAGCCGGATGATCCAGGCCCTGATGACCAGAGGCCGCGAGGTCAGGCTACTCCAGCGGCCGAAGGCGGAAGAGGATCCGGCTGTAGCGGTAGCCAGCATTTTGGCCCGCCACGAGTTTCTTCGACGGCTGAAGGCGCTGTCGAAGAGCTACTCCATGACGTTTCCCAAGGGAGCCGGCCTGCCGGTGATCGCGGCGGCCCGCCAGTTCGTGGCAAGCCATGGCAAAGAAGCGCTGGCGCAGGTGGCCAAGGTGCATTTCAAGACCACCCTGACCGCCCTCGGTTAAAATAAAAAACCGCCGGGTGCATCGGCTCACTTCGATTGAAGTTGCTCCTTGCTGTCGCCGATGTAATTATCCGGCTGTGAGGTTTGGTACCGTGGCACCCCCCGAAAAACCCGAGATCCTGTCCGTCGAGAAGCGGGACGAAGCCATCGGGGACGCGTTTGCCATCACCATGGCGGTGATCGGCGGCTCCAGTCCGACCGAGATCCTGGACCGGCTCACCTCTTTCTTGGCCGGACGGTTGAACACCGCCGAATGCGCCTGTCTGGTGATGGACAACAGCACAGACCAGCTCGCCCTGGTCTGTGCCGCCGACGCCTATGACCGGGATCACCGGGGACAGAAGATCCCGGGAGACCACCTCTCCGAGCAGGTCCATTTCATCCTCGACCGCGCCCTGGACTGGGCTCGCCATGGGCTGACCAGCCAGGTGGAGGACTCGGGGCTGACCAGCTCGGACCGCCCCTTGCCGATTCTGAAGGGGCCTCTCGTCAAGCCCTCCCAAGAGCAGACCATGGGAAGCTCCGCGGGCCTGATCGTGCCCATCGTCCACCAACGTCGGGTCGTGGGCGTCCAGTGGCTGGGCGGTCTCGGAGGCGAACGGCCCGGCGACTGGCCCTTGACCTTGCTCCACACCGTCGCGGTCGTGGAGGGCCAGGCTATCGGCGCCATACTCAAGGAGCGGGAGCAGCACGAGCTGGTTCGGAACAAGCACCTCGATTACCAAACCGAGATCAATCGCCTGGAGAAAGCCAACGAGAAGCTGCGCACCGCCTTTTACGACCGCAACAAGACGCTGGCCATGTCGGCCCACGAGTTCAGGGTTCCCCTCGGGATCATCCAGGGACACCTGAGCACCATGCGCAACCTCACCGCACTGACCGACACCCAGCGGACCACCGTCTCCGCCATCGAAAAGCAGTGCCACCGTCTCCTGGAGATGATCGAGGAGGTCCTGATCGCCAGACAGCGGGAGAGGCAAAATTTGGTGTTGGAACCCTGCGATCTGACCCCGCTGTTGCAGGCCTGGAGCGAGGAGTACCGCAACCTGGCTCAAAAAGGGTTCTTCATGCTGGAGGTCCACATCCAGGAAGAGCTCGGCATTCGCAAGGTCGATCCCCGTCGGTTGAACTCCCTCATCACCTCGCTCCTGCTCGGAGCCTTCAAATCGACCAGCGGACAGAATCCCCTCACACTGACCATCGAGCTGAAGGACGACCTCCACCTCCACATCCACCTGACCGACCTGCTCGACTCCCAGCTCGCCACCTACCAGGCAGAACCGGTGTCCTTCACCGCCGCCGGCCTGGTGGAGGTCAAGGAGCTGGCCGAGCTGCACGGCGGACAGCTGGAGGTGGTCAATTACCGGGAGGGGGGGAGCCGCTACACCATCCTGCTGCCCGCCCTGCTGGACGATGCCGCCAGTGAGGACACCAATCCGTTGCCGGCCAAGACGGGACGGGTGCTGATCATCGACCCGGACAAGGAGGCGTTGTATCACATCGCTTCCTCCCTGGCCCTGCATTTCGAGGTGCTCACGGCACGCACCGAGCGGGAAGCCTTCTGGTTGCTACAGCAGTTCCCCATCGACTGTGCCATCGTCGACCTCAACTTCCCCCTCATGACCGGCTTCGCCACGGCGGCCGAGCTTCGGCGGGATCCCAGGCGGGTCCGCCTGCCCATCCTCTTCACTGCCGAAGTGGATCCGGCCGGAATGGCGCTGCGAAGGCAAGGAGAGCTGGTCGAGGATGTGCTCGTCAAGCCCATCGACCCGGATACCCTGGTCGCGCGGGTGAATCAGGCCCTGTCCGACATGAGAGAACGGGAGCTGTCCAGCACCGCCACCCGCATGGACACCCTGACCGGCCTGATGTCCCGCTCGACGGCCGCTCGAGAGCTGGACGCTCAGCTGGAGCGCAGCGTGAGCCGGCGGGCCTTTTTGACCATCCTGCTGATCGACATCGACGGCATGGTGGAGATCAACAAGCGCCATGGCAGGGGGATCGGCAACGAGCTCATCCATGAGATGGGCAAAACGCTCAACTCGGTCACCCGGAGCCAGGAGTTCACCGCTCGTTGGGGAGGAGACGAGTTTTTGTGCATTCTGCCTGCCACCTCCCAACCGTCGGGCAAGAGTGCCGGGGAACGACTGAGAGAGCGCCTGGCTCGGTGCCATGCGGACAACGTCTCCACCACGGTGAGCATCGGGGGAGCCACCTTGGACCCCAGGCAGCCGATCAAGAGCACCAACTTGCTCAACCACGCGGAAACCGCTTTGCGGGCCGCCAAGGCTCTGGGGGGTAACAAGGTCATCATCTGGAAGGACTCCCCGGCTTCCGTTTCTTCCTGAACGACCGCTGCGCTTCCCCCTTGAAAACCGGGGAAAACCATGGCTCACTGACACACGTTGGGCAAACCTCTTTCCTGTGGATGATTCTGATGGATCGAAACGAACAAAATCGCCTTACCTTCATCAAAGGCCTGGTCGGCGCCGTGTGGCTCGAAAAAACCATCACCGCGGACCTCCTCAACGTACTCAAGCACTACCTGCGGCGCCTCAACCTCTCGGAGGAGGAGCTGGTCGAGCTGAAACCGATCCTGTCCAACACCTTGAGAGAACGGGAGGCCAGTCGACTGGTCGATGCCTACCTGGACCTCCTCCCCAATCTCCATCCTCGTGAACGCGATGGACTGGGGCGGGCCATCTCCGACCTGATAGAACTGGAATGGTCCGACAGCGACGACGAGGTCTTCCTCGCCAACCTCAAGAGCATGCTCGGGTATATGCGGGACATCGGCTCCTTTCTGGACAAGACCCGCGAGCTGCTGAAGAACGAGGGGATCAGTCCGCCGGAGGAGGGCACCTACGCGGACAACCTGGATGACTTCGTCCGCAACCGCATCATGCACACCGTCAAGTCCAAGATGATCGACCTGCACATCGGCCGCGGAGAGCTGAGCGCCAAGGAGGTGGCCTACATTACCTCGCTCAGCGCCCTGCTCGGCCGCATCGCCCATGCCGACGAGGATTTCTCCAAGGAGGAGAAGGTCCAGATCGCCGCACTCCTCAAGGAAAGCACCACCCTGAGTCCCACCGACATCGATGTCATCATGGAAACCATCGTGGACGACACCCTGCGGGGCATGGATCTGAAATCCATCACCCGCACCTTCTACAACCTGTCCAATCCGACGCAACGCGAGACCCTCCTCAACTGCCTGTTCTTGGTGGCCGGTGCCGACGGTCACATCGACCCCTCGGAGGTGGAGGAGATCGAACGGATCGCCGTGAGCCTCAACATGAGCCATCGCGACATCCTTAGAGCCAAGTCCAACGCCATGCAGGTGGTACAGCGTCGGATGGGGACGGACCGTCGGTTCTAGGCCGCTGTCCCGGTTCAGGGCGGCTTCACCGCAGGGCCTTCCCTGTGATCAACCCCTGACCCACTCACAGGTCACGATGCACCCTTCCACCAATAGCCAGCAGGATCTGTTCCCTGTGACCTGTGGTTTTCCCCCACAGTTTTGCTGGTCATGCACCCAAACTCGACCAAGTGCACCCCTACTTGCTATCATGAGGCCCAGCGGTGCGATCACCTCTCGTCACCGGACAGGGATGGCCAGCTTGAAAACCAGTCGACAATTCCTCTTGCTGTGCGTTTGCTGCTTGCTCACCCCGGCTTGCGGTGATTCCGCCAGCTCTCCCGGTCCGCAGGGCGACACCGCCTTCGATGCCGGTGCCGATCTCCCGACCGACATCGCCGATCGCCAGGAAACCGATGGCCCACTCGAGACCGTGGTGATGGAGACCAACGCCGTGGAGCTGTTGGTCACGGTCTCGCCTTTCTCTTTCCAGCTCCTCAACCCTAGCGACGAGGTCGTCTTTGCCACTCTCCCCGAGCTGATCGCTCGGCCTGAGGACGGCCAACAATACGCATATGGCCCCCCAGCCGCCGCCCGGACCGCAACCGCCACCCCCGTTGGCGGCCAGAACACATCGGATACCGCCAGCTCCCGTTGGATCAGCTTCGATCGGACCCTGGAGGCCTCGGTGGACGCGTCAGGGGTGCACATCACCCTTGGCGCCAGCCAGGAACCTCGGATACGGCTACAGATCACCCTGACGGTCAGCGACAACCGCCTGCATGTGAAGATGGCGCTGGAAGAGGACGGCGCTCTCGATTTCGAGCGCCTTTCCCAGACCTTTCTGCTGGCCGAGGAGGAACGGCTGTTTGGATTGGGGGCGTCCTCGGTTGGCGTGGACCGACGCGGCCAGAGTTACTCCACCTGGATGGAGCACCCGACCGGCACCGCAGCCACCGCCGATGGGGAAACCTACCACGCCAGCCTCTTGCCCCTCCCCATGCTCCTCAGCTCCAGGGGATACGGCTTCTGGGCCGACGAGGCCGGCGAAAGTCGGCTCGAGTTGGGCTCGCTGCTCGAAGACTACTGGCGCATCGAGGTATCCGATTACCGGCTGGAGTACACCGTCTTCGTCAACACCGACCCGCTGCGAACCTTGAGAGACCTCACCGGGCTCGTGGGAAGGCCCGCGGTACCGCCCGCCTGGATCTTCGGCCCCCGTTGGCGTTCCGGACTCAATCCCGAGGCCACACCGGATCTGCCGCTATGGCATCTCTTGAGGGAGCAAGGAATCGCAGTGACCATCCTCGACGATCGCCTCACCTTTCTGCCGGATGGCTCAGAGCGTGGGCGGGAGCAGGAGATCGCCGAATCGGTGGCCCTCCTGCATGAGCAGGGTTTTCGGGTGATCGGCCGCACAATGCCCCACCTGTCGGCCGAAGCTCCAGCCGTCTACGAAGACTACCGGAACGGCGCCAACTGGGGGTACTTCATCACCGCGCCCAATGGGCAACCCTACCTGCTTCCACTGGCGGGCGACCTCGACCAACAGGTGGCCACCATCGACCTGACCCGCGCGGTCGCCTCCCGCTGGTTCGAGTCGTTGATGGAACGGGCACTGGAGGTCGGCTACGACGGTTGGTTTCTGGACCTCCCCTGCATGGTTCCCGATGATGCCCTCTTGTACGACGGCCAGGAGGGGTGGCAGGTACACAACCTGTTTGCCGGACTGGCCCAACAAGCCGCCGTCTCTCTACTGAACAGGGAACGGCCAGGTGATTTTCTCCTGGCTGCACCGGGCGGCTATACCGGCTCGCATGGCCTGCTCTCGCTGGTCCTGAAGGAGGAGTTCGAGCCCTGTCTCGACCCGGATCGAGGGCTGGGTAGCGCGGTTCGAGCCGGACTCAACCTCGGGTTTGGCGGTCTTCCCTTCTATGGCTCCTTCTTGGACCCCGCCCGGACGACCCCCACCTGTGAGATCGACGGGGAGCTCCTGATCCGATGGATCGAGTTCGGCGCTCTCTCACCCTTGATGACCCTGGGCGATCTGCCCCTGTCTACCTCGATGCGCAAGCTGGCTCCCCAGCCCACAAGCCGGTCGGTTTTCGCCCATGAGGACATCCTGGATGCCTATCGGCGATATAGCCTGCTCCACACCCGACTTTCCCCCTACTTGAACGGTCTGGCGTTACAGGCGGCCACCAGCGGCGCACCCCTGATGCGCCACCTGGGGCTTTCTCACCCCCAGGACGCCGAGGCCTGGAGCATCGAGGACCAGTACTATCTCGGCAGCTCGCTGCTGGTTGCACCGGTGCTCACCAGGGGAAGCCAGAGCCGCAATGTCTACTTCCCGCAAGGTCTGTACGTCCACTGGGACACCGGCCAGCTGATCGAGGGGCCATCCTGGCAGCGCATCGAGGCCCCTCTGGACAGTATCCCCCTGTTCCTCGCCGATGGTGGCATCGTGCCCCTTTTCGACTCCGCCGTGGAAACCCTGTCCAACGAGTCCCGCTTTGACGTGGTAGGGCCGTCGGACGTGGCCAACCTGCTGGATGTCCGGGCGGTACGCACTCCCGGCTCCTCCACCTTCACCCTGGTCGATGGCACGGTTCTATCCCTGGTCGTGACGGGGGAGGTCCAGCCGCCGTTCACGGTCAACAGCATCGAGCTGAACCGAGCATTGAGCGTCACCGATGTGGCCCTGTGCGAATCGGGATGCTACCTCCTCAGCACGGAGGATCCCCCGGTCCTCTACCTCTCTACCCCACCGGGAGAAGACCTGGTTGTCGAAGGGTCCTCGATCAACCTGACGGCTGACAACCCCTCCGTGCGGCCCCGGCGCATACGGTGGGAGGTGGTGCTGCCCGCCGCCGACTCCCCATAACCATCGGAGATTCCCCCATGATTCGCTTCACCTGGCTGACCGTCGTCATCGCCCTGGCCTACATCCCGAACGCCACGCCACAAGAGGCGGAACGCACCGGTTCCACCGTCACCCTGGATGGGGTGCCTACCCGGGTGCGCTGGTCCGATGGAGACAGCTTCCAGATCCTGGAAGGGGAACACCAGGGCAGCAGTGTGCGGATCGCCGGATACAACGCCCTGGAAAGCTACGGACCGGTTCACCGCTGGGGCGAGTGGAGCGCCGCCGAGCTGTACGAGATCTCCGGCCAGGCGACCCAGGTCGCGCGTGCCGGCAGCTGGAGCTGTGTCGTCCAGGGCGCGCCCGATCGGTATGGCCGCCTGCTGGTCCGTTGCGATGACCTCACCCTGGCCATGGTTTCGGGCGGGCTCGGGCTGCTCCTCTGCATGGACGGCCCCTGTGCCCCTCCGCTGATCGAAGCCCAGCAATCCGCTCAAACACAGGGGCTGGGCATGTGGGCCAAGGGGGTCCCCCAGTTCATCGTCACCAGCCTCCACTCCGCCACCGAGGGCGACGAGCCCTACAACCGGGTCGTCTCCACCACCGACGGGACCACCGAGGAGGTGACCCACTCCGAGCGCTACGAGACCTGCCAGGAGGTCTGCCTGCGCAACAGCTGCCTGCTCTATGTCCCCTTCGAGCAGCGGTACGGCCGATCCAGGGCAAGCTGCCTGGTGACCCACCTCCCCCAGGAAGAGACCGCACCCTGAGCCTGAGCGTGAGCGACTGAGCGTGAGCGACTGAGCGTGAGCGACTGACCGTGAGCGACCGAGCGTGAGCGATTGACCGTGAGCGACTGATCGTGAGCGACCCACGTCGCCTCTCCAGAGGGCCGCCCTACCCCCCGGTGATCTCGATCATCCGGTCCAGGGCGATCCGGGCACCTTCGACAATCTCCGCGGGAACCGTGATCCGGTTGATGACCCGCCCTTCGGCCAGATGCTCCATGAGCCACAGCAGGTGCGGGGCCCGATTGCGATGCATGTCGACACAGATGGAGGGGACCGGGCTCAGGCTGGTGACGAACCGATCCGGATGGTCGTGCTTCAACCGATTGACCAGGTTGGCCTCCGTGCCGATAGCCCAGGCGGATCCCGGCTCGGCCTTTTCCACCTGGTCGATGATGAAGCTGGTGGAACCGGCCAGATCGGAGGCCTGTACCACCTCGAAAGGACATTCTGGGTGCACGATCACCCGGATACCGGGCCGTTGGGCACGCCAGGTAGCGATCTGCTCGACCGTGAACCGCTGGTGGACCAGGCAGTGCCCTTTCCAGAGGATCACGCGGGCCTCGGCGATCCGCTCGGGAGTGCTCGATCCGGACGGTTGGTCTGGATCCCACAGGATCATCTGGTCGGGCGGGATGCCGCGGGTATGGCACGTATTGCGGCCCAGGTGCTGGTCGGGGAAGAAGAACAGCCGGCTGCCGATGGAAAGCGCCCAGTCGATCACCTTGCCGGCGTTGGAGCTGGTGCAGACCGCTCCCCCATGGCGCCCCACGAAATCCTTGAGTCGAGCCGACGAGTTCACATAGGTGACCGGGATGACATCTCCCTCAGCCCGCTCGGTGATCGCCTCCCAGGCGGCCGTTACCTGGTCGATGTCCGCCATGTCGGCCAAAGGACAGCCCGCCGTGGGATCGGGCATCACCACCACCCTGCCGGGGGGAGCGAGGATATCCGCCGCCTCGGCCATGAAGTGGACCCCGCAAAAGACGATGGTCCGCGCCCCCTTCACGCCGGCAGCCGCCTTGGCCAACCCATAGGAATCCCCGCGCAGGTCGGCAAACGCCAGCAGGTCGTCTCCCACGTAGTGATGCCCCAGGATGATCACCTCGGACCCCAGATCGGCCTTCAACCCGGCGATCCGCTCCGAGAGCTGGTCCGGTGTGAGTGTGAAGTAGGACCGAGGCGGTCTGCTCACCCCCCCCTCGGCCGAGTCGATAACAACGGAGCCCATCGATCCCTCCTGGTGTGCCCCCCACAGGGCGGGTAGCCCCCCGACGACCTCCCCCACCCGCCTGGAGCCGAGTTACCATAGCAGTGAGGCTGAAGGCAACAGGTGGCCACCTCGAACGGTCGATGATGCCTGGCGACCGCGCCCCCGATCTGCTACACCAGACCGGCGGGGGCGGCGCCGGACGAGAGGGGCGCGCCCCGCTGTCGGGCCGGCCGCCACCGGACGCGCCCAGGGGTAGCAGCCGAACATGCCGAGGATTTACCTGTCACCGCCCCACGTGGGGGAAACCGAGAAAGCGCTGTTGGTCGACGCCTTCGACTCCAACTGGATCGCCCCCCTGGGACCCCAGGTGGAAGCGTTCGAGCGGGAGATGGCGGCTGTTGTGGGCATGAAACACGCCCTGGCCCTGTCCAGCGGTACGGCGGCACTCCACCTGGCCCTGCTGGTGCTGGGGGTGGGAGCGGGCGACGAGGTCGTCACCTCCACACTCACCTTTGCGGCAACCGCCTTTGCCATCACCTATGTCGGCGCCATCCCCGTGTTCATCGATGCCGATCCGGTCACCTGGACCCTGGATCCCGAACTCCTGGAGCGCGAGCTCCAGCGATGCGCCTCGGTCAACCGGTTGCCCAGAGCGGTCATCGCGGTCGACCTGTATGGGCAATGTGCCGACTACGAGGCGATCCGCTCCATCTGCGGCCGCTACGAGACACCGATCATCGAGGATGCGGCAGAAGCGCTGGGGGCCACCCACCGGGGAAAGGCGGCGGGAAGCTGGGGGGATCTGGGGGTGCTCTCCTTCAACGGGAACAAGATCATCACCACCAGCGGGGGTGGGATGTTGCTCTCCGACAACCCCGAATGGATCGCCAAGGCCAGACACCTGGCGACCCAGGCGCGCGATCCGGCGCCTCACTACCAGCACTCCGCCATCGGCTACAACTATCGCCTGAGCAACCTGCTCGCCGCCCTGGGACGCGGACAGCTGGCGCATCTCGATCAACGGGTGCAAACCCGCAGGGCCATCAACGCCTTCTACCGCAGCCACCTTGGACAACAACCCGGCATCGCCTTCATGGAGGAGAACCCCAAAGGCCTGTGCACCTTCTGGCTGTCCACCATGACCGTCGACCAAGAGCGCTTCGGAGTGAGCCGGGAAGAGATCCGTCTGCACCTGGAACAGCTCGATATCGAGTCCAGGCCGGTATGGAAGCCGATGCACCTGCAACCGGTCTTTCGTCATTGCCGGACCTGCAAGGGAGAGGTATCCGAACGCCTGTTCGACCACGGGCTCTGTCTGCCCAGTGGGAGCAGCCTGGATGAGGACGCCCAAAATCGGGTGGTCGAAGCGGTACTCTCGGTACCCGGGCGAACGGGAGGACATTGAGGTGACAGGCCGGGACAAGGCCCCGCCGGATGACCGCAGCACCGGTCTGCAAGGAACGGAAAAGGCGGGTTGGACCTAGGGGCGGCGGAGCGGTCACTGCGGAAGTGAGGCGGGCCGCGGCCTGTCCCGACAGCCGCCAACCCGGATTGCGATCGGCGGTCTGTCGGAAAAAGAGCATCGAACATGCCAAAAATCGGGACCAGGTCACTTCAAAGCACCCTCGATCTGCTCTTGCTGTCGGCTGCCTTCTGGGTCGCCTTCCTGCTGCGCTTCGATGGCGTCATCCCTTACCTGTACCTCAAGCGAGCCCTGTTTCTCTGGCCCTATGTGATCCTGCTGCAATACCTGAGCATGGTCCTGCTCGACGCCCCCCGGTTCTCCTGGCGCTACTTCGGACTGCGCGAGACCAACCGGATCGTCCTGGCCCTTGCCCTCAGCTCCACCTTCCTGCTCGGCATGAGGTTGATCGGCGCTCGCCTCGTCAAGCGCCTCGGTTTCCTGCAGTACGTCCAGATACCGATCGGCGTCATCCTCCTCGACTTCATCCTGGTCCTGCTAGCCATCCTGGCAGCCCGCGCCCTGCGACGGTTGATCGGAGAACGACGCGAAGCCTCCAGGCACAGCGTTGACCTCGCTCCGGTTCCCACGCTGTTGGTCGGCGCCGGCAGCGCCGGCCTGGTCGTGGCCAGAGAGATCAGCGGGCGGCCGGATCTGGGGATCCAGGCGGTGGGCTTCGTCGATGACGACCAATCCAAGGTGGGGACCGAGCTGCATGGGGTCGCCGTGCGCGGAACCACCTCCCAGCTCGATCGAATCGTCCGGGAGACAAAAGCCAGACGGGCCATCATCACCATCGCCAACGCCCCCCGGCACCACATCAGGCAGATGGAGGAAGCATGCCGGAAGGCTGGACTCGCCACCCAGACCATCCCGGGGATCCATGAGATCATCAGCGGCCGGGTCAACCTGAACCGTTTTACCCCCCTGTCGATCGACCAGCTCCTCGGGCGCCGTCCGCCGGCCCTGAATCGCGACCGGCTACTGCCCATCATCGCGGACAAGACCATCTTGGTCACCGGAGCGGGAGGCGCGATCGGCACCGAGCTCTGCAGGCAGGTCGCCAGCTTGACCCCCGCCCGACTCCTGCTGGTGGAGCGGGCGGAGCCCCACCTGTTCGCTGTCCACCATGGCCTGGGTGAGGAGTACCCGTCACTCCAGACCGTTCCGTGGCTCTGTGATGTCAGCGATGGGGAGCGACTCCGGTCGTTGTTCGATGAAACCGCACCGGAGGTCATCCTCCACGCGGCCGCCTACCAGAACTGGGCCCTGGTCGAGAAAAACCCCCACGAGGCGATCGCCAACAACCTGGAAGGCACACGGATCCTGGCTGACCTGGCCCGCGAGAAGGGCGTGGACCGATTCCTCTACCTCAGCGCCGATTCGGCCTGGCACCCCGATTCCGTCCTTTCCGCCGTTCGACGGCTGTCCGAGATCGTCCTCGCGGCCCTGTCCGGAGCGGGCGATCCCCATTTCTTCACCGTGCGGTTCGGCCAGGTGCTCGGCACATCCGGGTCGATCCTCTCCCAGATGCAGGCCCAGATCGCCCGAGGCGGTCCGGTCACCGTCGGAGATCCAGGTGCCACCGGCCACTTCTTGACCATACCGGAGGCGGCTACCCTGGTACTGGAAGCAGCGGCTGTTGGATCGGGCGGCGAGGTGCTGCTGGTCGACATGGGACGGCCGATCGAGCTGGCCGCTCTGGCCAGCGAGCTGATCCGGCTCAACGAGCTGGAGCCCGGAATCGACATCGAGATGGTCTTTTCCCAACCGGAGGCCCAGCGCCAGACCGTTGCAGCGCCGCCGGTCAACCTGGCCGGTGCACGGCCAACCGATCATCCACGCCTTTTCCGGCTGGCCATGGAACGCCCCGATCTTGAGCGGGTAACCCGCCAGCTCGACGCTCTTCGCAAGCGGCTGGCCATTCCCCGGCCGGAGCCGGTCAAGGAGGCGCTGATGCGCACCCTCGTCGAGGTGGAAGCCACCCTTGCCCCTACACCTTGAAGGCCGGCGCGTCGGGCTACCCTGGCGATCGCAGGATCCTCCTGGTATATTGCGCAGCCATGGAATCTACACCTTCGATACCCCGTGGCCGGACGACAGTGAGCTGGACGATCGATGAGGCGGGGGCCTTGGCCTATACCCTCACCGGGCCGCCCCCTCGCAGCCTGTCCGGCAACTTCAACCCCGGGATGCTGGTCGTGGTCCTGCTGGCCGACGGTAGGAGGACCATGGGCGACATCTACGACAGGCTGGTCGATCTCGGCTTTTCCATGCAAGACCCCGCCGATGTCCTGCTGATCTTCCAGGCTCTGGAGCGGATCAACGCCGTGGCGATGCGATGGCACGTGGAGTCCTTCCTGCCGCTCCGGCACATCTGTTACGGGGGAGAGTGCGGCGAGTGCTGCGAAGGGCACCTGGTCGGCCCCCTGTCTTTGTCCGAGGCGAAAAGGCTCCATGAGCAGCGGGAGGCGCTCAAGCAGCTGGAGCCCGACCTGGTCGATGGGCTGGCCACCATGGAGGTCCAGGACGAACAGGAGCCGGTGCTGGCCATCAACTTCCTCCCGGGTCACTGCGTCTTCTTCGGCAAGGACAGGCTCTGCGCCGTCCACCGCCACTACGGGCTGCGGTCCAAACCGCTCATCTGCCAGCTCTTTCCCGTGCGGGTCCTGCAGACCGAGGCCGGCTTTCGGGTCGGTATCTCGCCCCAGTGCACCATGACCCATCGCTCCTTCCAGACGGCCGAGCCGCTCTCTCTGCCCGAGTTTTTCGAATCGGTCGGCGTGCGGCGACCCCCGGGAGCCATCGTGGGGCTGGACCCCTCGCGCGTCCGCTCCCTGCGGGCCACCCCGATATTTGAGAACAACCTGCAGCAGGAGTCGTACTTCCTGTCGCTGGTGGCGATCGAGGGCCTCTCCTTCACCGATCTCATCAACAGCTCCACCGGAACACTCCAAAGCGGGCGTCCGCTACCCTCAGCCTACCTGGCCGAGGTCTCGAGGCGGCTGCGCCGATTTCCCGAGCGATATCGGCATAGCCCCCTGGATCTGCCGACCAGCCGCTATGGACAGCATGTGCGGCGGTTCATCGCCGATCTCGCCCGCCTGCCGGAGCCACCCGCGCCCTGGATCGAGCCGGTCGATCCGGTCCGCGCCTACCTCCTGTTCAGCCTGAGTCAGTTTGTCTACCTGCGCGAGACCAGCCGTTTTCCCCAGGTGGAGACCGGCATCCAGGTCGCATTGATCGGCCTCATCGGCGCGCTGTGGACCACCCCCGAGTGGACCGATGGCGACCGGGTGCATGACGAGCTGGGCCGGCGGATGGCCTACTGGTATCGCATGATCAACGTCGCCCGTTCCTACCAGTTCCTCTTCGATGACGCCGACGATTACCAGGTGTTCCGAGGCCTTCTGGGAGAGTAGTCCATGCTGGCGATACCCCGAATCGCGGCCGGCGTGTCCATCAGACCTGTCGATGCGCCGGACGGTCTGCGTTATCGGCTGACCCCCTCTCACCGGGGGGCCGGCTCCATCGTTCCGGCCCGTACGCTGCCGGTCTTGCTGCTGATGGACGGCAAGAGGACCCTGCAGGAGATCCACCGCGCAATCACGAGGCTGGGCGCCAAGCTGCCCGACCCCGCAGGTATGATCGAGATGGTCCGGCTGTTCGAGGCAGCCGGCATCGCCGAGGTACAGCACCACTTTGCCACCATCGCCCCCATCCGCCATCGTTGCCTGCGCTGCGGCCGATCCTGCGAAGGCCACCTGGTGGGCCCGATCACCGAGGAAGAGGAGGAAAAGCTGGACCAACAGATCGACCAGCTAAGAGTCGACCACCCCGATATTCCCGAGGGTCCGGCCACGGTGGAGGTCAGCTACGAGGGGAAAGGCCAGCGGGTGCTCAACTTCCCCGGCGGAGCCTGTATCTTCCTCTCCCCCGACCGGCTCTGCCGCCTTCATCAACGCTGGGGACCCCATAGCAAGCCGTTGCCCTGCCGGATGTTCCCCCTGCGGATGATCCGCACGGAAAGCGGCACCCGCCTCACCCTCTCCCCCCGCTGCTACCTGGCCCATCGCAGCTACCAGGAGGCAGCCGTCATCACACCCCAAGAGCTGATGCAGCAGTGGGGGGTTTGGCGCCCGCCAGCGCTGATCCAGGGGCTCGACCCCAACCACTCGGAGTCGCTGGTTCCCACCGCCACCTTCCTGGAGAACCTGGACCACGAGCAGGCTCTCCTCGCCCTGCTCCAAGCGGAGGATCTGAGCCTGGCCTCGGTGATGGGTGCCCTGGCGGACCGGGTGTTGAGGGCTCCCCATCAACCAGCCCCCCACCCGGATGGCCCCTCACCTCCCACCGCACCGCTCGAAGCGCGCCTGCCCAGCCCGCCGGCACAGGCCCGATTCGGACAGCGGGTGGCCGAGCTGCTGCAGGAGGTCCTGGCAAGCTGCTTCGATACCGAGGACGATCGGCCCTTGAGCCGATTCGGAAGCAACCTGAGAAGCCTGGTACTCCAGGTCGGCTCCCTGGACCGCCAGGTTCTTGCTCCCTGGAACGACATCCCCCCAAAAAGCCTGCAGTTCGTCCTCTTCTCGCTCAGAAACCACCTGTTCTCCCGCGGAACCATGGTCTTCGGCAGCGTGAGGGCAGGGGTCGTGGTCCTGTGCATGGGGGTGATGGCGGCCCGCTGGTCATGCCCCGTTGACACCCTGGTAAACGGGCCGACCGACCTGTTCGTTCAACACATGACCACCTGGATCCGGGTGATGAGCGCGCCCGAGATCCAGTCCGTCCTGTTTCCCGGGGAGCACAGCTGTGATGAGCTCCTGGCGCTGCTGCTCGAACCCTGAACGGTTGGCGGCCTTGACACCGCCAACCGTCTTTTCCTTCGCCTGCTTCCCCGCCGAGCGGGTGGTCATCCTGGCCGGCATGATGGCAGGGCCCGCGTTGGCGGTCATCACCCTGCTCGGCGTTCGCAGGCGGGCTGTGGCCTGGAACCTCAGCCTGTCAGACCTCTTCTCGCTCTACCCCAATATCCGCCTGCTGGCCGGAATGACCGTGCTGCTGGCTCTCATCCTGGGGCTCTACGGCGCCTTCTACCTGTACTATCGCTCCGGAATCCACCTCCAGCTCGACCCGGACGGACTGGAGTTGACGAGAAAGGCGCGGTTCCCCTTCGGTCTGCTCGGCCGAAGGGTGACGATGAGCTGGTCTTCCATCCAGGAGATCGAGGCCCGGACGGGCCGCAGATGGCTGGGGGGCCGGCCCGAGCTGGTGTTGTACGGAGAGGACCGCACCCTGGTCCTGAGCATCGCCGATGCCTGGGAAGAACGACCCTCTTCAAGACGACCGTGGGTGCCCCCCAGACCCGCTTCCACCGCCGGCTGGCGCGACCATCCCCTGGTCCGGACGGTGATGGCTCTCTGGCGGCAGGCGCAAATGCCCTCAGAAAAGCAGGCGGAAGAGGTACCAGTCCAGCCTCACTCCAGCCACGACGAGGGTGGTGAACGACTCGTCGAATAGGAGCTGGCCCTGCGCCAGCACCCCGATCACCTGGGTCCCATACCCCACCGACACCAACACGCCGGGCGCATCCCGGTCGCCTTCGGCCAACCGGTACAACCCGCCCAGCTCCAGCAGCAGATCGGGGCTCGCCAGGTTCAGCTCCCCGTGATAGCGCACCAGCGCTCCCAGCTCCAGGTCGGTGAAATCGTTGGAGGCCACCAAAAGCTGCCAACCCAGACCGGCGGGCAGCGGCGCCTCCGGATCCGAGCAGTAGCGGTCGATGTCCATCCCGATGGCATAGGTCATCCCACCGGTCACAGCCAGGTGGAATACCCCCTCCAGCTCGGATCCCACCGGATCCATCCCAAAGAGCACCCCCCCCGCGATCAGCACCCCGATGTCGATGGTGGTGGTCATCCGGGAGACCAGCCGCTCGATCTCCTCCCGGTCCCGGTCGCCTACCCCCAGCGCCTCGCATCGGTCGGCTCGTACCGCGGCGGGCAGGGCGAGAACGACCGTCAGAAAACCGCAGATCCCCACCGCCCTGGCTGAGCTGGTTGTCCGTTTGCACCGCCCCATGAGCCTCACCTCGGGTACCTGTCGTGGCGGTCGAGTCGCCCAGGCCAGACCGTCCAGACGGACGTCGACCTTGGTGTGGTCAGAAAACCGACTGCCGTCTGCCCGACTGTGGCACCCAGACGGCATGGATGGACCTCGGACCCGCGTTTCCCACCCCATGCCGTTCGTTCACAATAAAACAGAACCCAGCAGATCTTCCACGATCCCGGCGATCTGCCGGTCCAGATCGGCGACTTGCGGGCCGCTTTCCACAAGGCAGCGTTGTCGAACCAGGTGGGAGACCTCCTCGGTCGCCTCCGGGTTGGCAAGCCAGGCGTCGGGGATGGGGATCTCCACCAGGCTGGAGCGGTTCACACCGAAGTACCCCCCACTCAGCTCCTTGCCGGCAAATCGACGTCGGTACCAGCAGGCCATCGCTGGGCTGTTCAGCAAGGCGAGCAGGCACTCCCATCGCACCAGCGGCGAGCGGATGGCGTAGATGCTGACCCCCAGGGCCCTGCCCCGATCATCGAAGGCCGCTTCCAGACCTCGGCTGACTCCGGCTACCAGGACCTTGGGGGACTCGTACAGCTCTCGTTTCCCTGCTGTCAGCACCCGCAACGGCAGCACCGGGCTGGTCCAACGTCTCCCCATGAACCTCAATGGGACGGCGCGCAACCGGTAGGGATCGATACATCCCGACACCACGAAGGGCAGGGTATCGGGTTCGTTGGCCGACGACCCACTTTCCATCAAGGCCTGGGAGATGGTCCGGGCCTGGTAGCCTGGAGTCCCCGCCTGCACCTCGGCAACCTCCCCCAACGCCGTCGCCAAATGGGACCCCGAGGCGCTCTTGTGGCTCGCCGCTGGCGGCCCAAACGCATGGACGGTGCCCTCGGCCAACTCCGATCGATACCCCTGATCCGAAGGGATGAGCCGAAATACCTTCGGGCTACAGAGCAGCCGATCGCCCCCCGCCTGGCCGACGATGATCTCTGGGCTGACAGAGGCACCTGGAAAGACGGAGCGATCGGAGAGCCGAAAAACCGCGCGCAGGTTCGGCCAGAGCTCCTCACGGGCGCGGCGGGAATACTGGCTGCTCCAGAAGGAGGCCGGAATGATGCTGGCGTATCGCCCTCCTTTCTCGAGCCACTCCCGAAAACGCAACAGAAAAGGGAGATAGAGATCGAAGTTGCCCGTCAGCCCCGGGTAAGCAGTGCGCAACGACTGCACGTATCCCCTCCCCCGGCTCCGCGTGAGCGCCCGGATGCTGACAAAAGGCGGGTTGGCCACGATCCCCCCCACCCGCACCTCCGGCGCGTCCAGCAACGCATCGACCACCCGGACCTGGCAGAAATCGCCGATGCACCCCCTCCTGCCGGTGGCCAGCCACAGGCCGATTCGGGCGGCAGCCACACGCTGGGGACAGATATCCCAACCATGATAGGATCCGGCATCACTCCCGACCCGACCGGTCAGGGCCGCGGCCACCAGGAGGTGGCCACATCCGCAAGCGGGGTCGAGGACCGACCCACCGGCCCCCACCACCTGGTCGGCAATCCAGCAGGCCAGCGACCAGGGGGTCGCATGCGCCCCGGCCTCGCGCCTCCCCTCACCCATCCGACCGCTCGCCTTGGTCCTCTTCTCGGACTTGCCCCCAGTGAGCCGCAGATCTGCCCACTCGACGAACTCCTGGCAGGAGATCTCCCCTCGGTGCAGTCGCCCTGCCAGCCGTTCCAGCGGGTCCCTTCTCGTTTTCGGCGGAAGCTCCTTCCCATCGAGCACCTGCTCCAGCGCCGTAAATGGCCCAGGGTCCGCATCTTCCTCGCTGGCGTGGGGGTTGGTTGGTTGCATGGAGAAGCGATTGAGGAATGGTGGAAAGGGCGAGCCCCTCTGGCGATCAGGAGGCGGGCATGCGCAAGGTCCGACGCCGCCTGAGGCTGGTGACCAGGTCTCTGTGCTCCATCAGGGTCAGCTGTCCGGCGATCCGATCGAAGAGCGGCTTCTCACACTCGATGTGCTGTTCGTAGACCTCGGCGATGTGATCCACGACGGCCCAGATCTGCTCGATGTAGGAGGGCTTCCATTGCAGCTCGAGCTGGTCGGTGACCTTGGCCAGAGTGGTCAAGGAAAGCTTGAGATCGTTGTGCTCGGCCAGACAGCTCTTGAGCAACTTCCCTTGGTTCCCCAGGCAGGCGCGCACCGCAGGGTAGATCAGCCGCTCCTCCTCCTCGAAAAGGGCCCGCATCCGGACGTTCAGCAAGTTGGTGGCATCCAGGAGGTCATCGATGATCTCCTCGTCGGGTGGACCCGAGAGATCTCTCATCAGCTCCACCAGGTTTTCCACCTCGTGGGTCAGGTCCAGCAGCAGGTGATTCTCCCCTTTCAGTTCGATTATCGCATCGGGCTGGCCCATGACGGCTCCTTTGCACCATCCTCAGCTTCTGGTGCGGTAGCATGCTGGTCTCTACCTAGAAGGGTAGATGGGAACATGGTCAATTTCAATGGAAAAAACCCGCTCCCTAACGGTCCTGGTCGGGCTGGTGTGATCTGCCTGCGTTGATCCTGCAACGCTCGATGATCACACCCACAGTGAGCTCGCGCTGGACAGACGCGCTTGAATCGGTTTAAGTTGGTGTATCAATACGACACGAAATGGCAGCCCTGCAAATGTGAGGTGTAGTTTGGGCAACCTTCGATCTCGGACATCTCGACGATCGAGATGTCGAACGCCCCTCCTACTTGCGTGCCTGATGTTCTCTCCCGGGGCAGCCTGGGGGCTGAACCAGCAGGGCATCTCCGATGACCGGGTCAGCCTACCGGAGGGCCCCGGCTCCCTCGAGGGCGTGGGCGAGAACGTCGAGGTCGCCGGCAACATGGGGCTGATGCACTGGAATCTTCCGCTCGAGGTTCCCTCCTACTTTACCGGGATGGCCCCCGAGCTCTCGCTGACGTATGGCTCGGGCGGCTCCAACTCGGTGGTGGGCATGGGGTGGAGCCTCGATATCCCCGCCATCGAGCGGTCGACGCTCTATGGCCTGCCGGTCTACGACGACGGCGACGATTTCGTCATGGGCAGCGGCAGTCTCTTGGTCCGTCTGCCCGGCGAGGACGACTCGGGCGCCCTGGTCTACCGCGAGCGGCTCGAGCACTCGTTCAACCGCTACAAGTGGCACGATCGGGAAGCGGGCGAAGGCGGGTACTGGACGGTGGAGTATCCCGACGGTCGGGTGGGCACCTTCGGCGCCGATTCCAGCGGCGAGATCGTGCCGAGCAGCCGTTTCTTCGGGAGCGGGGGCGTCTTTCGCTACCTCCTCGCCGAGATGGTCGACGTGTTCGGCCACCGCACGGTCTACACCTACGGGATGTACGGGGGCGCTCATGGCGGCGAGCCGGTGCCGCTCATCGAGAGCATCGAGTACTCCTTCGACGACGGCGGCGACCCCCGCTACCGCGTGGAGTTCACCTACGAGCCGCGCCAGGACGGCGACATCGTCGACCTCCTGTCGGACTGCAAGAGCGGGGTGAACGAGCTGTTGGAGCACCGCCTGGCGGCGGTGACGGTCTACTCGTTCGACCAACAGGTCCGAGAGTACCGGCTGACCTACGATGACTACACGTCCTCGGGCGGGTTCACGCGGCTGATGGAGGTGGAGCAGTTCGGGGCCGAGGGGGACGCCTTTCCCATCCATTTCACCTTCCAGTACTCCCAGGCGCTGGGCGGGGTGTGCGCACAAGAGGGCCCAGATTGCCGGACCCCGTTCATGGTGTCGATGGGCAACCTGAGCGGCGGCGTGGACATCCGCGCGGGTAATGCGACCCTGATCGACATGAACGGGGACGCCATGCCCGACATCGTCGACTCGACGCTCGACGGCGCGCACCGGATCTACCTCTCGGTGCTCGAGGCGGATGGCAGCCATCATTTCGAGGGCCCGCACAACAGCGAGGTGGGGACTTCCGGCGGACATCGACTCACCTCCCCCTACGTCCAGGTGCTGGACATCAACGGGGACGGGTTTGCCGATCTGGTCAACGCTTTGTCGGGCGACGTCCTGCTCAACCGTGGCGGCGGCGACTGGGAGGACGACGACAGCGCGGTGGGCATCTCCCAGCTCCCGACCTTCGATGACGCCGGCGACGACAGCGACACCGAGCCGGACCACATCCGCTTCTTCGACTACGACAACGACAAGCACATCGACGTCATCCGGAGCCTGGCAGACAGCACGATGATCTACCGGAACTGCCACGACTGCACCTCGCCGGGCTTCGTGCCCGACGACGATGTCAGCACCATCGGCTGGGGCTTCTCGGAGCACCGGATGCAGTTCGCCGACATGAACGGAGACGGCCTGTTGGATCCGGTCGTGGTGTTTCCCGGGTTCCTCAGCTATCGGCTCAACCTGGGCTGGGGCCAGTGGGGCGAGCAGGTCGACGTCACGCTCGATCTGGGTGTAGACGCCGCGAACCTTCGCTTCGTCGAGCTGGAGGACCTGAACGGAGACGGCCTGGCGGATGCGTCCATCGTGCTGGGCAACAAGGTGACCTACGCGTTGAGCCGCAACGGCACGCACTTCTTGCCGGTGCGGACCCTAACCAGCGACGACGTCGAGGGCACGATCCCGACCCGAACCGACTCGATCGCGGTGCTGCTGGCCGACATGAACGGCAACGGCTCCACCGACGTCGTGTGGGTCGACAACACCGACGGGAGCGTGGAGTACCTCGAGCTGTTCCCGGTCCGGCCGAACCTGCTGAGCCGTATCGAGAACGGGCTAGGGATGGTGACCGAGATCACGTACGGTACGAGCGTGCAGCACATGGCCCGCGACCAGGGCGCCGGTCGGAGCTGGCTGCACCCCCTGCCCATGCCGATGGTGGTGGTCGACCGGATGGATACCTGGGACGAGCTGACCGATGTCCACGAGGTGACCGACTACACCTACCACGATGGCTTCTACGACGGCTTCGAGAAGCAGTATCGCGGCTACGAGGCGGTCGAGGTCGCGCTCGAGGGCGACGAGAGCCAGGAGGAGGGGCTGACCGAGCAACAGTACGACGTGGGGGCAACCGATCCCTACTACAACGGGCTCTTGCTCCACGAGGCGATCTCGAGCGCAGGGCGGCGGATCCACGAGGAAACCCCCCACTACGACGACTGCCCGCTCACCGGCGTGCCCGAGCCATCCGTGCTCGAAGCCGCCGGCCAGTTCGCCGTCCGCTACATCTGCGAGGTGGGCCGGACCACGGTCTTCAAGGAGGGTGCGCCCGAGTCGCAGTGGCTGACCGTCGACGTCGAGTACGAGTACGACGGCTACGGGAATCGGATCCTCGAGAGCGAGCTGGGGGTGACCGCGGCAGGCGACGGCACCTGCGATGCCTGTGACCGTGACGCATCGGTCTTCGGCCGCCCGTGCGGGCCGTCGTGCGTGGGCGACGAGCGGTACACCGAGCGGGCCTTCGTCGATCCCACCGACATCTCCACCGACCGCTGGATGCTCCACAACGTCTATCGGGAGCGGGTCTACGGCCGTCCGGACAGCAACGTCTACAGCGAACGGCTGACCTACTACGATGGCGACCCCTTCGAGGGCCTGCCCCTCGGCGAGCTGACCGAGGGACGGGTGTCGCTGATCACCGCGCGGGTCGAGGTCGGCAGCGAGGAGGTGATTGCGGTGGAGCGGAACCGGCACGACGAGGATGGCAACATCGTCGAGCAGATCGACCCCAACGGAGAGGTCGGCGGTCAGACCCACCGTCGGTTCTGGACCTACGACGAGGACGGGCTCCATGTCATCCGCACCGAGGTGCTGCTGGAGGACGAGGAAGGAGCATACCGGCTCAGACGCGACTACCAGTACGATTTGCTGTTCCGCAAGCTGATCGAGGCCACCAGCTGGATGATCGTCGAGGGCGGCGCACCACCGACCCAGCGGAACAGCACATTTTTCTCCTACGACCAGTTCGGGTTGCTTGCGTCCATGGTCCTGCCCGGCGGCGACACGTTGACCTCTCCGACCCAGGCGCTCACCTTCGAGCTCGGCAACCCGGTGAGCCGGGTGACGATCGCGGCACGCTCGCGGGTCGGCGGGGAGCTGGACCTCGAGCGCATCCAGTGCTTCGACGGTCGGGGCAGGTTATACCAGGAGCGGACCCGAGTCTCGGAGTCGGAGTACCTCGTCACCGGCTTTCGCGTGTTCAACAAGCGGGGCGCGGAGCGCCGCCTGTACCAGCCCTACACTTCGACGAGCGATGCCTGCGACCAGACCGAGCCCACCGGCATCAGGCAGGTCACCACGCGATACGATGCCGCCTATCGGGCGGTGTTGCAGGTCATGCCCGACGCCGACCAGCGCGGCGAGGCTTCGACCGTCGAGACGGTCTACGAGCCACTGGCCGTCCTTGTGTACGACGAGGAGGACAGCGACGGATCGAGCCCCCACAACAACACGCCCACGGTCCAGAGGACGGACGGCCTCGACCGAGTCTGGGCGATCGAGCGCACCCTCGAAGCCGGCGGCGAGCCCGCGGTGGTCGAGCTGACCTACGACGAGCTGGGCAACCTGCGCGGATACCTCGACGCCCAGGGCAACGAGAAGGTCCAACTCTACGACCTCCTGGGCCGCGTCGGCGAGGTGAGCGACCCCAACACCGGGACGACGACCTATACCTACGATGACGCCGGCAACTTGATCGAAGAGGTCGATGCGCGAGGCGTGGTGGTCCACACCGACTTCGACGGCGCCAACCGCAGGCTGCAACGATGGGACGGCGCCGAACGCGACGGGACGCTCATCGAGTGGACCTACGATCGGGCCGCTGACTGCGCCCCCGTCGACTGCTCGTTCACGGCCGGCCAGCTCGCCGGGGTGGCCTATCCCCTACGCGGTCTGGACGACCCCAACGCCGTCGGCGTCGAGCGCTACGGCTACGATCCGCGCGGCCGCCAGATCTACGACGCGCGCACCCTGGAGGACTTCACCTTCGAGACGCGCTACGCCCTCGACAACATGGGCCGATTGCTCTCCACGACCTATCCCGACGGCCGGGAGATCGAGCGTCGCTACGACGACGCATCGAGGCTCGTCGCGGTCGAGGGCTTCGTCGACGAGATCGCCTACGACGAGCGCGGCCTCACGGCGACGATCGCGTTCGCGAACGGAACCACGAACCAACGGGACTACGACGCCCGGATGAGCCTGAGTGCGTTGAGAACGACGGGACCCGACGATGCGGTGCTGCTGGACCTCACCCATGAGCGCGACCGGGTGGGAAACATCGTGGGGATCACCGATGGTCGTGAGGTGGATGCCGACGAGGCCAGTGCCACAGCCAGCTACACCTACGATGCCTGGTATCGACTGGTGGAAGGGGATCTCGACGCAGGGCGGGCCACCCAAGAGACCCTCAACTACTCGTACGACCTCATCGAAAACATCCTGGGCCGCACCTCGAGCCTGGGTGCGGCGAGCCCGGAGCACGTGGGCGAGTACGAGTATGGCGCCTTCGGACCCAACGCCGTCGAGCAGGCGGGAGCACTGGCGATGACCTACGACCAGGCGGGCCATGAAACAGGCCGAGGAAACAACGACATGGCCTGGGACTACCTCGGACGCCTGACCGACGTGACCCGGGGAACGAAGACCGTCACCCGCTCCGTCTACGGCGCCGACGAGATGCGCGTGATGCGGCTCCGAGGAGACCACATCGCCCACTACCTCGGAGGAGACTTCGAGGTCCAGGACGGGATCGGAGTCCTGTATGTACGCATCCCGATCCTGGATCTCCTCCTTCGCGCGACTGCGGGCGGATCTCGAGTGGCGCGGATCGAGAGCGACAGGCTGGCGGCAATGATCCTGACCGACCTCGCCCCCCAGGGAGATGCAGACGGTCAAATCACGGTGGCCGATGCCTGGCTGGCGCACGCCGCCGACCAGGGCATCGTCGCGGTCGAGGGAGCGCATTCGCCGGTGAGCCGCTTGTTGACATCGAGCGTGCGTCGGCTGCTGATGCAGGACGCGACCCTGCACCAGGACCACCTGGGGAGCGCCATCCTGGCAACCGACGAGGATGGCGAAGCGTTGGGCAGAACACAGTACTACCCGTTCGGTACGAGCCGAGAAACCGCCGGATACGTCGACGAGTACGGATTCACGGGGCAGCTCGCCGACGCCAGCGGTCTCATGCACTTCCAGTTTCGCACTCTCGATGTCTCCGTGGGTCGCTGGCTGAGCGCCGACCCGCTCTATCGGATCGCCACACCCGGAGCCATTGGCCGAGTCGACGAGTTGACCGTGGGCTATGCATACGTGGCGAATAATCCGGTGACGACATTCGACCCGTTGGGACTGCGGAATGGGAAGGAGGGTGGAGGCCGGGCAGTGCCGATGAAGCGCGCGCGCGTCCCGGTTGCACATCGGGTGCAGGTGGGGATGGGACCACAGCACGGCCCAGCGCCGGCGCATGCTGGTCATGCAGTGCCGATGCACCCGGCGGCTGGCCCGGCTGCACAACGGGTCCAGTTGGGGGTCGGAGCACCGGCCGGCCCAGCGCCGGCGCCCGTTGGTCAGGCGAGGCCACTGCACCCGCCGGCCGGCCCGGCCGCACAACGGGTGCGTGTGGGGGTCAGACCAGCGCCGGCCCCCCATGCTGGACCACAAGGGCCGCACAATATCGCATTGAGGCCCCAAGCACACGCGCGTCCCTATGCCCCTAAGTTGGCCGCAGACATCCCCAGGGTGGCACCCCAAGCGGCGCAGGGATCCATTGGCGCGATGGCGCCCCAAGAAGGGGGTGGTTTCATCAGTGCGGGGAACCTCGCGGCGAGGCTCGGGATCAATCCAACGCCCTGACGGAGGGATTTCATCGATAACTGAAGATCATCCCAGGGCAGGATCAATCACCGAGTCCGACCTCTGCCCCCGCGACCTCCTGGCCCAGCCGGTCGTAGCAGGTGCTCTCGACGACAACGAGGTTGGCTGCGGAGGCGGTCGGCGAGGCGAGTTCGATCTTCAGGGCGCCAGGGGCAAAGGCGGCATCGGTGTTCGAGAACCAGGCCACGGCGAACCGGTCGCCTTGGCGATCGTCGCGACCGGTGACAGATGAGGCGTACAGGACCGTTCCGATGGCCTCGTCCGGATCGGCGAGCAGGACCTCGCAAGATCGCACATCGGGGCTGCTCACGACGAGCTCCATCCGCGCCCCGAGGCTGCAGTATCCGTCGTCGCACTCCAGTCCGCCCTCGCAGGCCCCCGTCGAATCGCAGACGCAGCCGGCGGTGCCCGGGGTGCAGTCCTGCAGGCGGCAGTACGCCTCCTCGCAGCGGGCGTCGGCGTCGTCACAGGCACCGTAGACGCCACACGGGCAGTTCGTCGTTCCGCTCAGGCAATCGGAGAGCTGGCAGGTGCCGTCGATGCAGGTGAGCTGCTCGCCGTTGTACGTCCCGCAAGGTATCGTCGCGCTGCACTCCCCGTTGAGCTCGCCCGGCTCGGGCAGCTCCGTCTCGATGCAAACCCCGTCCATGCACGTCATGGGGAGGCCGGCGTAGGTATCGCAGGTACCATCGGACCGGCACTCGCAGCCGCGCGTCCCCGGCGTACAGGGACCGGCATCGGGAGGCCCTTCGGGTTCGTTGTCACAGGCGGTGATTGACACCAGGCAGCCGATCGCCATCAGCCACGAAACTCGTCTTTCGCGCATCCAGATCGTGTTGGATCTCATCATTCCAGCCCTCGCATTTCGTTCCCGTTTTCGCCGAACCGCTGTTGTCGCCTTTCGCCTACTACAGTCTCATGATGAAGGCCAGCGCAAAGTAGGGCGGCCGGTGGTCGATGGTGTCGGTGCCGACCGGGTCGTCCGGAACGTCCGTGTCGACGTCCGACGGGAGATCGGTCGAGTCAACTGAAGGCGACGAGGTGGTGGTGCTCGAGGCCTCTGTGGAGGTGGTGTTTGGTGGATTGTACTCATGGCTGTGCCAGACACCGGCGGCATGAGGACTGGTGTCGCTGCCAGAGCCTACCCAACCGTTCTGGCCTTCGGGATCGTAGTTGGGAACGTAGCCGACCCAGGCTGGCGGAATATCGACATCATGGGTATGGCTCAGGGTATGCGTATGGGGCATGGGGTGGGTGTGCTCACCGATGGCGTGTGTGTGGGGATCCACGATGTGCGAGTGGCTGATGGCCCCTCCGGTCGCGCCCGGATCGGCCGCTGGCGCCGCACCGACGATGAACCGGTCCCTCAGGTCGGGAGTCCCGTTGGACCCGTCACACAGCGCCCAGCCGTCGGAGATGTCTGTCAGAGCCCCGGACCACATGACGATGGCGCCCCGGGGCACCATGTAGAAGTAGTCGATTCCGCCAGCGCCGTCATCCACCTCGCTGACCGCCTCGCCATGGATCACGAAGTCCCGGCTCTCGGCCGTCCGGTACGCATAGGGGACCGGGACGATCCGCTGGGCGTTGGTCAGGCCGAGCCACTCCACGACCTCGGTCTGGTCCACGTCGATGTCGACCACCAGGTAGAGCTCGTCGACCTCGAAGACCTCTGCGGGCAGCGGCATGGTTTCGTGGCTTCCCAGAAGGACGCTGAAGCGGCCGGCGGTGACCGCCACCTCGTATACGTCCTGCCAGAGAAAGCCCGTCTCGCGGTCCACCGCAGGAACATCGTCCAGGGTGAAACGCATGTTGACGATACCGGACACGCCCAGCCCGTGCAGCTCGAGGACCCCGTCGTAGGGGATGACCTGAGGCGGATTGAGCGGTCCGAAGTCTTGAGCCGAGGCCGAGGTAGAGAGTGCGAGCAGGAAGGCAAGCACTGTACTGCCGAAAGCCCCTCGAACGCGATGATTCAGAACCTGCATGGTCTCTACTCCCTGGTGGTCCGGTCAATGCAAAGTGAAGCTCGTAGCGCGGTAACAAGCGCCACTGGCGCAGAACGAGCCGTAGGGACACGGGGTCGTGTCGTCGCACGCCCCACCGATCGCCTCGGCCTGGTAGCAGAAGCCGCCCATGCACCGCTCGTTGGACTCGGTGCACTCGGAGTCGTCGACACACGGCGCTCCCGTGCCGACGGCCAGCAACGTCCGCTCCACGGAAGACATCTGCACCCCGCCGCGGAACGTGTAGAGGGCTTCGCAGGTGTCATCGACGCAGGCCTGCCCCGGCAGGCAGTCGTCACTGGTAGTGCACGTCTTGGGGATGGCCCACTGCGGCGTGGAGCCGGAGGTCTCGCCGCACAGCCAGTAGCCGTGTCGCCCACCGCCGGTGCCGTACTCGTTGACGGCGATGGGGCAATACCCGTTGGTAGCGTCCTCCTCCGTGCAGTCGCCTCCGTAGTGGACGTATTCCTCGGGGCAGCCGACGTTGCAGCTCACTCCACCGTAGTTGTAGCCGCAGCCGCAGATGAGGGATCCGAAGCTGTCGAGCACCCCGTCAGCGATGGAGCCGAAGGGGTTCTCGGACTGCCCGGGACACAGCTCGGGCCACTCGGCGCCCTCGTCGATACAGCCGCGCACGTACTCGCTAGGGACGTCGTACTTCACAAACTCGGACGCGACCCACAGGACCTGCCCCAGCATCTCGCTCGAAGGTGGCAGCGCCTGGCAATCGATCTGCGGCGCGTACGCGTTGCGGTCCGCCAGGGGATCGCTTGACTCGGGTCCCAGCCGAACCGAGTCCACGCAGTCGGGCTCTCCTTCGGTGCAACGCTGCACGCCGCACGCGTTGGGTTGGTAGTTGGCCACCAGGTCATAGATCTCGAGCTGCTCCGGTCCCGTCGCGGCATCGTCGCGGACGATCTCGACACAGGCGAACTGGCTGTGATGGCCCATCCCCCGCCAGGTTCCATCGTCGACCGACGGGTCGAGCCCGGGATCGCAGACGCCGTGCGCGGGCGGATCCTCGTCGAGCGGCGTCGGGAGTGTCACGAAGGGCCGGCTGTTATCGCCCTTCCTGTGGCGCGGGCAGGTTCCGTTGGGATACACTTCGGGATCCGGCTGGCTCGACGCATCATCCCACCCGCAGCTCCATCGAGCGAACTCGAGACCGATGTGATCCTCGTCGTTGAAGCTCGACGACCGCCTCCTGGTGCACGTTCGCCAGTAGGGGCTTGCGTCGGCGCTATACTCGAGGGGGAAATCGTCGCCGCAACGCGTCACCTCCTCGATGATCCACGCACCCGGGCCGACTCCGTCGTCGGGGTCGGCATACCATCCGTGGTAGATCTCGCCGAAGTAGCTGAACTCGGTGAACGGCTGCATCCAACCGTGCCCCGTCGTGTTCTTGGCGAGGTCGTGCTCGGTCAGGTCCGAGATGCCGTTGTCGTTGTAGTCCGCCAGCCGGTCGACGCAGAACCTGGTGAAGGGGTTGAGCTCCGCGGCGTTGAGCGAATTGTCGCCGTAGGGCGCCTGCAGCTCGAGGGCCTGCGCCTGATCGTCGGTCGCTCTGGGCTCGTAGAGAGCCACGGTGGCGGTGTTCAGCCCCAGGTCGGGATGGCTGATGCGAATCGCCAGCTCCTGACCGAATTCGTTTCGCAGCACGACCCGATCGATGGTCCTCAGCGTGCACCGGGCGTTGTCGCGCAGGGCGAGGTCGGACAAGTCGGGGCGCAGATAGGACTCGGCGGTTCGGCGAACCCATCCATCCCGGTCGGCATCGCAGGGAGCGGCGCCGTAGTCGCCCCCGATGGTGGCGTCGAAGAAGTAGTCATCCAAGGTCTCGCAGACGCAGTCTCCGGCCTCCGTGGTCAAGGGCCAGATCCTGCCGGTCAATCCCTCGGGGATCGAGTCGTCGAGGTTGGTGCAGGGGCTGCACGGGTAGCAGATGCCGGTCGTTGGATCCATGGCCTGACCCGGCTCGCCGATGGCGGCCATGCCACAGCGTGGCGGCTCGCAGCGAGGCGCGGCGGCCAGCGAGGACACCACGCAGAAGGTGCCCTCCGGGCACTCGTCCGAGGTAGTGCAGGAGGTCGTGGAGCCGCAGAAGCCATCGTCGTCCTCCTCGAACCCCCCGAGGCAGCCGCTGCACGCGGGGACGTCGCCGTCGACGCACTCTCGGTACTGCGCCTCACAGGCCAGGGTCGCGCACGTCGGGACACAGGTCCCGGTCGAGGACCCCTTGTAGCCAGCGAGGCAGCCGCCGCACTGCGCGGGCTCACCCGTGGCAGCCACGACACACTCGCGAAAGGACGCCGCGCAGGTCTCGAGGATGCTGCCCGGGTCATCTTCGCTGCAGTTGGCGAGCCAGCATTGACGGCCCTCCTCCAGGTACCCGTCGAGACAGCTCCCACAGCGGGCGTCAGAGGTCTCGGTTCCGGCCGTGCATACGCGAAAATCCGCGGCGCAGTTCAGGTCGCCACAGGTCAGGAGGGGCCGACAGGCGTCGTTCTCCTCGAGGTAACCGGTCAGGCAATCGCCACAGTAGGCCCAGGTCGCGGTGGCCACACATTGGCGATGCTGTGACTGGCAGTCGGCCAGGATGCTCGCCTCCGCGTCCGGCTCGCAGGTGGGGATGGGCTCGGGCTCCTGCTCGCAGAGATGGGTGTCCGTATTGCACACCAGGCCCCCCCCGCAAGCGTTCTCGGCGTCGCAGGGACACCCCTCGACGTCGCTCGGGCAGGCGCGGCAGACGCCGTCGCGACAGATCAGCTCCTCTCCGCATTCCCCATCGAGGCAGGAGCATTCCAGCGTCCCCGGCTCGCAGTCGTTTTCGACACAGACGCCGTCCTCACAGACGAGGCCATCCGTACAAAGGCCGAGCTCGTCGCAGGGACAGAGCTCGATTCCAACCTCGCACGGGGCACACAAACCATCCTGGCATCCTGGCCCTTCGAGGCACAGGTCCCCATCGAGGCAGCGACAGCCCACCTCGCCGGCGACGCAGGGGATGCACTCTCCCCCGTCACAGATAGCCCCGCCGCCATAGACCTCGTCGTTGACGCACATGGAGTCGCCGGAGCACTCCACGCAGGTTCCCTCGACGCAGAGCAGTCCCGGCTCGTGTTCGGCCTCGCGGCACTGCTCGCTGGTGACGCACTCGTCCTCGGCGACCTCGTCCCCGCAGCCGGCCAGCAGAGCGGGGAGCAGCAGCAGCTGAATGGTGACCGTACGATTTCGATAGTTCATGTTCATCGCTTCGTAGCTGGGCAACCCGGTTAGAACTCGGTGAAATCGCTGTAGTAGATGTACAGCCGGATGTCGTTGACCGATCGCAGGTTGATGTCCTCGTTCACGCTCTCGTCGACCTGGTTGACGATCAGCTCCCAGCGGGAGTTGAGAAAGGGACGGCCATTGAGGCGGCTCGATTGATAGACCTCCGGTGTGTAAAGCCGATCCGAGTTGAAGAAGGTGTTGATCACGCTGAGCCGCTCGGGGAATGCATAGTACGACCAGTCGCCCTGCCGTCCGACCACGCTGCCGGTTCCCGCCATGCGCAAGTAGACGCGCCCTATGGGATCCCCCACGATGCTGCCGATGATCTCCGCCTCGACATAGCGGATCTTGTGGCCCCAGGTCAGAGGGGAGATGTCGTTGCGGCTGGTGTTGAAGGGGATGACGATGTACCCGTTCTCATCCAGGAAGCTGGTGTCGGTCAACCGCTCGATGAACAGCTCGTCTCGCTCGTTCTCGCTCAGCGCCTCGCCGCCACTGTCGAGATACGGGATCTGCAAGATGTCGTCGCGCAGCGAGAGGCGGGCCAGGCGAGCGTCGGGCATCCCGTACTGGTCCTCGAAGAAGCGGAGCTCGTCCTCGAGCTCGATGAGGTACTGCTGCAGGTTGACGTCACCGGCAGTGACCATGCGCACCAAAAAGAGCTGGTCCAGGTTGGCGTAGCTTTGGCTGGTGTAGTACTCGAGGACGCGAGTCGCCATGTAGACCTCCCGCACCGCCGAGAAGAACGTGCGGTCGGCGCGGATGATGGCGTCGTTGCGGTAGATGCGGAAGTTGGGGTTGTTCCGAGCCGCCTCGATATTGATGGTGAGCTGCTCCATCTCCTCCATCTCCGCCTCGATGCGGATGGCCTGGTTGGCGAGCTGCCTCATCTGGGCGATGCTCTGCTCGATCTCGTACTGCGCTCGCAGGGCATCGACCTCGAGCTCGGCGACCTGCAACATGATCGTTTCCATATGCGCCAGGCCGTCGATCTCGAGCTGGTCGCACTCGAGGTCGGTGTGCAGGCGGATCAGCTCCATCTCCAGCGCACGGACGCGCCGTTCACCACTCAGGATTCGGTCCTCGCGGGTCCAAGTGACCGCCTCGGCGGCCCCGGCGGCAACCGTGTAGGCAGCGGCGGTCCAACCCGGGCTCCACGGTGAGGTGGCCATGCTCAACGCCCCCTGGAGCTCCGCCAATCCCCGCTGCGTACGCTGGATCGTGGTCTGGTTGCGATCGATCTCTCCCTGAATCGAGGATCGCTCTCCCATGATCGCGATCTCGCGGTTCATGTAGTCCCTGGCGGCATCACACTGGGCTTGCCACCGCTCCTGCTCGATGCGGGACTGCTGATGGACGTTGGACATGGTGGTGAGGACCCGGCGGAGCGCGGTGACGCTGATCTGGATCTGGCCCATCGCCTGGTGGATGGCCCCCGTCCCGACCTGCCCACACGGGTTACCGAGCAAACGGGTCGCTTCACTGAGGTAGGCATATCTCGAGATCGCGGGGTAGATGCGACCGTCGTCACCCTGAAAGGTGCCGCAGATCTCGGCGAGCTGGGCCTCGTAGGTCGTCCGGATCCGTGCCAGCTCGTTCTGGAAGGCGGCGCTGTCCGTCTCGAAGGCGCGGCTGCTTGCCAGGGCCGCCTGCTCTGCCTCCTGGGCGATGTTCAGACGCATCCACGACCGGTTGATCATGACCTCGACCGGATTGTCCCGCGCCATCGTGACCTCCAGCACCGGGAAGGGGACGTAGTCGGGTGGAAACCCGAAGTAGTTGAGCTCGTCGCTGATGTCGGCGTAGCGCCCCTGCATCTCGGTCAATGTGATGCGATAGGTGAGCTGTGCCACGTCCACCTGGCGCTCGATCTGAGAGGTGTATTGCACCGGGATGTCGGTCACGACCTGCTGCATGAGGTGATTGAAGACGGTCGACTCGAGATACGCTCCGGTGTACCCCCTTTCGATGACGCGACGAGCCAGGTCGGGCCGATTGAGGTTCTGATAGCGCCGAGCGATCTCGCTGAAGGCACGCGCCTTCTGGGTCGAGGCCCGGATCAGGCGATCGAAGTAGCTGACCACAGTGGCCTGGGTGATGAAGCTGTCGGGCGAGCCGATGGCCGCTCCGATCGTGGGGCTCATGGTGTAGAAGCGATCGAGCGCGAGCTGGTAGTACTGCGTCGCCTCGTAGAGGCGCTCCATCTCGAACCCCGCCGCCCCCGAGAGGTCGATGCCACCGGGCTCGAGCGAGGAGCCCGCGAACTCCGCCACCCCGCTCCCCGCCAGGTCGAAGCGCGACGCCATCGCGTCGGCGTAGGCGTCGTCGCCCAGCATGATCAACAGCTCCGCGCTCAGGTGCTCGAAGCCGTAGCGGGTCGCGTTGGGCAAGCCGGTCTCTTCGTCGATCCCCCCTTCGTAGCCGAAGTTCGCCCGCAAGTACTGGACCAGATCGGTCTGGGCGTGGTCGCTCAGCTCGTCGAAGTACCACTCGTAGAGATCGAGCGCGCAGGCGACGCGCGTCTCGACCCACTCGATGGCTGGCGGATCGTAGCAATAGGGGATCGCGCTCGAGCCGGGGACACAGATCTCGGGCACAAACCCCACCGTGGCTCCGCTGGTGCGGTTCTGGAACCGCGTGCGGTACCGAAACGCGTCGTCGATGTCCGCCTCGATGGGCATGAACACCGCCTCCACCTCGCCGGCCGAGAAGAACTCCTTGTCGGCGCGCAGATCGATCCGGGTCTCACTACAGTAGACCTCGTGCTGCTCGGTGCCCTGGAGGGTCGCCCAGCACCGCCACGGCGGGTCCAGCCGGATGTCGTAGCTGCCGTTGGCCACCCACAGATCGAGCGTCTCGCGGCAGGTGCCACAGTCCAGGTCGCCGTCGTGGGCACAGGGAACCTGCTCGGTCTGGCAGGGCTCGGCGGCGATGTCGGCCTGGGAGAGCTGGGCCGGATCGACGGTGAAGAACGTTACTCGACTTCCGATGGGACACGGGATCTTGGTCGCCGAGGAGGGGACCCAGCGACCGTCGTCATCGTAGGAGCCCACCTGGCTATCGGAAGGGCCTCCGTCAAACAAACCCGTGTCCTCGCAGAAGTAGTGGACGGCCTCTTCGCAAGTGTGCCCGATGGCGCAGTCGATCGTCTCGGGGTCCTCGTCGCTCGTGACCACCCCGTCGAGCAACACCGCCACCACAGCGTCCAGATCGACCGACGGATCGATCTGGGGGGGCATCTCGGGATAGGCGGCGTGCAGCTCCTCCATGAATTCGTTGCACGAGGTGCCCATGAGCCGACTGGCGGTGGGAGCGGGAGCCGGAACGCGATTGCCTTCATAGGCGCTCTCGTCGAGATCGGCGCTCTGGCGCGTCAGCGTCATGAGGCCGTAGCTCACCAGGTCGTCTCCGCCCTCTTCCAGAAACGACGAGGTGCGCTCGCGGAAGAGGACATACAGGGTCCGGTTCTCGATGAGCATGCCGTCGACGAGCTCCAGCCGGCGCACCCGGGCACGGCCGTCCGGGATGGGGTTGGATGCCGCGAAGCTGGCGTTCAACGCCCGCAGGCGCGCAGCCTCTTCGGGTGTCTCGGCGGCGCTCACGTCATAGGGGAACGCGTTGCTGCGACACTCGGTCGCCGACCGACGACCCGTGAGCGCGTCGATCGCGGAGCCGACGGTAAAGCCCGGCAGCAGCCAGGGAATCGAGACCGACTGGAAGTCGTCGCCCGCGCAGCCGCTGTCGGAGGCGTACCGACCACCCACCAGGATGGTCGCTTCGAGGTCGCTCAGATAGATCAGACATCCTCCCGCGCCCTCTGCATCACAAGCTCCGGCGCCCGCGGGATCGCCTCCGAAGTCGAGCACGATGGCGGGGTTTCCGGCGTATTGAAGGGCCTCCCTGCTCTCGATGCGGCCGATGTAGGGGAAACAGTCGGTCGCCGATGGGCCGCAGTACGTCGCCAGCTCGTCGCCGGTGGCGGGCCGGATGTTGAAGGCCATGGGGAGCTCGACCACGCCCCGGGGCACGGTTGCCCGGGGGTCGTTGGCATATCTCCCCACGCCACCCGAGTAGGGGTAGCAGATGAACCCTTCGCCGTACTCGGCCTCGCAATCGGCCTGAAGCTCGGCCGACCGCCAGGACTCGCTCTGGGTGGCCGCGATGACGGCGTTGAAAGTCGAGAATCGAACGACGCCCTTGCGGAAGTTCGCCCAGACCCGCATGAAGGCGTTGCCCATGCCGCGTATGAGGTCGATGTCCGCGCGACATCCCGGCCCCTCACAGCTCAACCACTCGTCCAACCCCTGATCGTCGAAATCCCCGAAATAGTAGATGCTGCCCGCCCAGTGGCCTACCGGCTGCTCCACATAGCCAAGAAAGATCTCCTGGCGGCCAAGGGACTCATGAACCACCTCGATGACGCCTGTCCAGCGGGTGACACCGGCGCCGTCGGCGTTCTCGAGCGCGATCCAGACCTCGCCGTGGGGCTCCACGACGACGTCGTAGGTGACGGTCGACTCGGTCGACCCCGCCTCACCCATGTCGAGCCAGTACAGCGGGCAGTCCCCTCCGATACAGTCCTCGCTCTCATCGAAGAACACGACGTCGACCGTGCCGTCCTCTCGGATGATGCGATGGCTGGCCTTCTGCACAGTGAAGCGGGCGGTCAGGGCGGTCGGGTTGGTGATGGAGAACTCGGCCACCGTGTTGCTGTTCGTGAATCCGATCGCGGGGGTGCTCAGGGTAAAGGAGCCGACGGCAGCCGGCTCCGGGTCGGCGGGCCGATCCGCCGATGGCAGACAGTAGCCCACCTGGCCGTCGAGCGTGGAGCAATACGTCGAGTCCGGGCAGTCGTCTCCAGAGGCGACGCAGCTGAGCCTGCAAACGTTCTGGTAGCACCCTGCACCCGCGACACAATCCTCCGTGTTCTCGCAGCTCGACTGACAGAGACCCGACAGGCAGGCCTGGAAGTTGGGGCAGTCCGCGTCGACCGCGCAGGTACAAGCGTCACTGCCCGGTGCGCGACAGCAGCCGTCGATGCACTCCAGGCCGAAGAAACAACCATCGAGCAATCCGTTGGCTGGACACACGACCTCGGTTCCATCCTCCAGGATAGCGTCGCTGGTGCATGGAGTATGGCACGCCGGGTCGGAGGGAGGAGAGCGCGACAACCCGGTGGCCGTCACACAGATCCCGGCCCCACAGGTCAAACCCGCGTTACAGCCGTCCTCGTCGTTGCATGCGCATCCCTGCGACCCCAGCAGGCAGGGTACGCATACGCCCGCCTGACATCGATTGCCCCGGTGGCATCGGTTGTTATCGAGGCATTCACCGCCCAGGTAGCCCGCGTCGTCCACGCAGACGAGACCGTCGCGGCAGAAGAGGCCCAGGTCGCAACCCCCAGCCAGACAAGAGCAGTTCTCCTCGCCCGGGGAGCATCCCACCGGAAGGCACAGACCGTCGACACACTCGACACCGCGGTCGATGCAGCCGCCGTCCAGCTCGCAGATGCACCCGACATCGCCGCGAAGGCAGGCGCTGTACACGCAGGTGCCGCCGTCACAGGACAGCGGCTCGCCTTCCGAGCTCAGGCCGCACGAGTTGTCCTCGAAACATGCGCAGCCCTCGCTTCCCTCGGGGCAGCCGGTGAGCTGGCAGCGCTCGTTCGAGTCGCAATAGGCGTCCGCCGCCCGACACGCCCCGTCATCGCACCGGCAACCGATCATGCCCGGCGTGCAGTCGATGGACTCGCAGATATCGCCGTCGGCGCAGATCAACCCGGCATTGCACCCAAAGTCGGCTCGACAGGCGCAGCCGGAGGCTCCGGGCTCGCAGGCGACGGTGCGACACAGCCCGTCCTGGCAGACAAGACCCGAATCGCATACCCGATCGAGGGGACAGCCGCACTCCAGGCTCCCGAGCCTGCAGCCAGAAACCTCGCACCGTTCGAGACCCGAGGCAGAGGAGCAGACCAGACCTTCTCCACAACCCCCCGCAGCCGAGCACGCGCAGCCGATCTCGCCGATCTCACAAGCGGGTATAGCGCACACACCGCTGTCGCAGGCGAGCTGAACGCCGTCTTCCGACAGGTTGCAGGAGTAGTCTTCCAGGCAAGCGCAGTCCAGATCGCCGACCGTGCACGGGACCTCACAAACGCCCGATACACAGTAGAGGTCCGAGCCAATGCATTCCGCATTCTCGTCGCACGGACAACCCTCCCACGTGCAGGCCACCTCCCCCGCGTCCCCGGCGTCGGCCAGATCCGCCAGGTCGTCGCCACAGGCCACAAGGGTGAGGGCACAGCCAAGCAGCGACACCAGAAGAAGATGCGCCGGGATCCATGGAGCAGCTCGTTGGCTCATCGCGTTCACCTAGAGACGAAGAAGGGCCGACGCAGATCGAGTGTCGATTGAGTGTCGGAATTCGGCTTGTACAATCATCTATTTTCTTGCCAGCCAAGATACGGTATAAAGACCCGTATGCCAACCAGATGGTATTCGGTCGAAGGGACGCTCGGCGAACCCTGGGCAGGGCAACCACACCGGCACGGCGACCGCGCGCCGTCGGTTGAGCCGGTTGGTTGGGTTTGACTCGGATCGCGCGCCGCTGTTCTTTCGGTGCATCTGCTGGCTGACGGATTGGCAACCGCCGTCAACTCCTCCCCCTAAAGAAGGGGAATGCCGCGGTTACCCCCCTGTAAGTCACGGTACAGTCTGGTGAAGCAACCGCGCAGGTCGTCAAGGCCGCGGTCGATCGGACAGTTTGGTAAAATCCTGTTGCTTCCACCAATGCTCGACGATCACGTCCTGGTCGGGCTGGCCGCTGTTTTCTCCTTGGTGTAACTTGGGGATTTCTGGTCCTCTTGGTTAAAGGGAGGCCTCGATCCCCTTGGACGAACCCGACAGCAAACGGAAAGCCGCCCAGACGGTGCCGGCCGGACTGGTGACAGACGACCTGGGAAGACTGGTGTCGGCCGATGCCCGGACCGAACCGCGACCGGAGTCCTCAAGACGCTGCAGCCGATGCCGCGAGTTGGTCCCCTCCTACTACCAGTTCTGTGGAACTTGCGGCTACCATCTGGCCAATGGGGCCGGCAGCGAGCTGGCCTTCCGCGATCCCCTCATCGGCGTGGTCGTGGGAGACCGCTACCGCCTCGTCAGCCGGATCGGCATCGGGGGCATGGGCTCGGTGTACAAGGCGGAGCACATCCGCATGGGGAAGATCGTGGCCCTCAAGCTGCTCCACGGTGATCTCAGTCGCGACGAATCCATCGTCCGCCGTTTCACCCGCGAGGCCAGAGCGGTCAGCAAGCTCACCAGCCGGCATACCGTCAGTGTCTTCGACTACGGCGAAAGCGACGGCTTCATCTACCTGGTGATGGAGTACCTCCAGGGCCAGGATCTGGGCCAGATCCTCCGCAACCACGGCCCCTTGAGCCTGCCCCGGACCGCCTTTGTCCTCCGCCAGATCGCAACCAGCCTCAACGAGGCCCACCAGCACGGCATCATCCACCGGGATCTGAAGCCGGAGAACATCTTCATCTGCACCGCCCCCGCCCCCAGCGAACCCCCCTGCGTCAAGGTGCTCGACTTCGGTCTGGCCAAGCTGAGAGTTCCCCCCGAGGAGTCCCTGCTCCACACCGCCAGGGGAACCCTCATCGGCACCCCCTATTACATGAGCCCGGAACAGATCTCGGGCGGCGATGCCGATCTCCGCAGCGACGTCTACAGCCTGGGCGCCCTGGTCTTCAAGGTCGTCACCGACCACCCCCCCTTCCACCACGAGAATCCGGCAGCGGTCCTGGGCATGCACCTGAGCGCACCCATCCCCCGCGCCAGCAGCTTCGATCCCGCCCTGGAGCCGGTGGACCTGGTGCTCGCCCAGGCCCTGAGCAAACAACCGGACCATCGCCACTCGACCGTGACCCACTTCGCTCAGGAGTTCATCCAGGCCATCCAGCAACCGGAGCGGGTGCTGCCCATCCAGTCCTTGCCCAGGCTCGATGCCCAGCTCCTCGACCAGGCGGAGCTCTCCACCCGGAAGGACTTCCTCCAGTTCGAGACTCGGCTCAAGCGTCGACGTCTCCTTTCCAACCTCCTGCTGATCGCGATCCTGGCCGGAGGTGCGCTGGCCCTCTGGTATTTCCTGTTCCGCCCCAACCTGGCCAGACTCGGCTGGGAACGCGAACCCAACGACTCTTTGGCTCAGGCCACCACGGTTCGCCTGGGCCAGACCATCTCCGGTACCATCTCCATGCCGGCAGTGGGACAACGGGGGGATGTCGATTTCTTCCTCATCGAGAACCAGACCGGCCAGGAGGTGATCGGGCAGATCGAGGTCTCGGCGGTCCCCGGGCTCGACTTGATCCTCAAGACCTATGACGGCGATTCCCCACAACCCCTCGTCATCGTCAACTCGGGGGGCGAGGGGCAGCCGGAGTCGATCCCCAACCACCCTATCCCTGGGCGCCACCTGTACCTCCAGATCCGCGAGTACTGGATCGAGGGGGCACCCGCCCGCTACAACCTGGAATCGCCCTACCGGCTGACAGTCCAGGCCCGCAATCCGCTGAGCAACGAGGAGAGGGAACCCAACGAGACCCTGCTCGATGCCGGCAGAATTCGAGCCGGAGAAGAGCACGTGGGGATGATCGGATGGGCTGGTGACGTCGATCTCTATCACGCCCCCGGCACCCGGGAGGGAGGCGCCCTGATCGAGATCGACCTCCAGGAGGGTGGTGATCTCGACCTGGAGATCCGCCTGTACGACAGCGCGCTGCAACAAAGGCTGCGCTGGAACCGCCAGGGGCCGTCGCGGGGAGAGCAGCTCTCGCTCTTCGCCGAGATCTCCAGCCCCCAAGCGCTCTACATCGGCGTGGCGGCGGCGGATCCGGAGGCCTTCTCGACCACCAGCCACTACCGCCTGCAGGTGAGCTACCGACCCCCGTTCCCCATCCCCTGGGAACCGCCCTGAGAACCGCCCCCCCATCACGGGCCGGTCACGCCAACCCGGCGGAGCGCCCCGACGTCAAAGTGATCCCCTGCCCCCAAGGCCGCTGGCAACAAGGGGATGATCCAGCCGAAAACAGGGCATGCCGGAGGTGCAAGACATGGCGTCCATCTGGTCCTGGTTGGGTGAGCTGATGTGGGAAAGCAAAGCGCTGACCACCGACATGCCGGATGGGGTTCTGACCGCGCGCGTGCTCGTGGGTCCAGACCCCCCAATCCCGTTGTCCCACCAGGTTGACCTGGTCCTGACCGCCGAAGACGAGAACCAGGTGAAGCCCCTGCTGGATCACCTGGCAAGCCTGGGCACCGTTGGCAGGGTCATCCTGTCGGGAGTGAGTGAGCTTCCGCGATCCAGTCGAAGACAGCTCTCCCGGACCGCCAGGCAGCAGCGGAAGAACCGCCTCCGGGTGGAGCTTGCCTAGCCAGCCCCCAAAATTCTACTCCCGGCTGGGGTATCCGGGCAGATCCCTGGGGGCAGGCGCCGAAGAGGGGACGGTTGGCGCCCGGTCGCTCTCGACCTCGGTCGTCCGATCCCCTGGCGTCGTCGGAAGCTCCGTTCCCTCCCCGCTGCCGATCGAGGGTGTGTCATCGTCAACGGCGTGCTCCTCGGTGTGATGTCCCGCGCTGGCTTCCAGTGCAGCGTTGATGATGGCCTCGACAAAACGCCTGGGCCGTGCACCGCGGACGGGCAAGCCGTTGACGAAGAAGAAGGGGGT
The DNA here is from genome assembly GCA_016931535.1 of Bradymonadales bacterium. Taxonomy (GTDB): domain Bacteria; phylum Myxococcota_A; class Bradymonadia; order JAFGEP01; family JAFGEP01; genus JAFGEP01. Next base: position 48,388 of record JAFGEP010000110.1, on the reverse strand, counting down.
ACCGAACTCCTGTATGCCGGCATCCAGCATGGCCTGATGACCCGCCACGGCATTGTTGCGCACGAACTCCAGGCTGTGGTCCGAATCCATGCAGGCCTCGAAGCGGGCCATGTCCAGACCGAGGCTTATGGCCATCCGATCGATGTTGGGTCGGGTCAGCCGGCGGGCGTTGGCATAGAGCAGGTCGTGCATCTCCCAGAACCGGTCCTGCTCCTGGGCGCACACCGATGCCTGGGCAGAGACACAGGCCTGTTCGTGGAAACGGATCGACACGTGCGGGTTGCAGTCCACGTTCAACGGATAGTGGAGAAACCGGATCTGGACCTCGTGACCGCGCTCCGCCAGGATATCGGCAAAGGTCTGCTCCAGTCGGGTGCAGTAGGGGCACTCGAAATCGGAGAAATCGAGGATGACCACCGATGCCGAGGGGTTTCCAGCCACCGGTGCCGCTGCGGCGGGCCCGGACTCGGCCCAAAGCTCGGTCCCGCACGTCACGGCACCGAAGCGCTCCTGGCTGTCCGCCAGTTGCCGGTCCGCCTCCCCCAGCCGGCTGTGGTAGAGCGCACGGGAGGTCTGCGTTCCCGCCACAAACACCAGGGCGAAGGAGAAAGCAAAAACCAGCGCCATGCGCAGGCCGGAGGAGGAGAACACCGTCGCCGGCAGGCTTTTCACCAGCCGCACCGGACCGATGGCTCCTGCCGCACAGCTGAGCACAAGCCCCGCGATGTTGACCACGTCCAGCACCAGACAACCGGGACAGACCGCATCCAGCTCGAAGATCAGCACATAGAGCAAGTAGAGAGAGTAGACCACCGATCCCGCAAACAGGAGGATGATCGGCTGCCAGATCGCGTCCTGGCGCCGTCGCCGCACGCCGACCCAAACCAGCAAGGCGAAAAGACCCCCATAGAACGCCAGCGCGAACACCGGCACCGGTACCCCCAGCACCGTGGACTGGGGGCTGTCCACCGCCGACAGGCAGTTGATCCCTTCGCTGATGTCGCAGTAGCCCTCTACCTCCTTCCCCAGCTTGTGAGTGACATGGACATCCAGCAGGTAGACGGAGTTGGCCAGACCCACCAGGACAAGAAGAACGACGACGGCCCAGGCCGCCGTCTGACCCCACCTGGCGCGTGGTATTGTGGTCGTCATGCGTGCACCCCTACCATCCGGAGAGATTGCAGAGAGCGAAACCCTGCACAGGCCACCGCAGTCTAGTGTCCGTCTCCAAGATTCTCAAGCCGGTGGACGCTGGTGTACTCCTACCCCTCCTACGGCTCCTGATCCAGGTCCACCTGGCGAACTCCGGCGGGAGGAGCCAGCGTAAACAGCTCATCCCGCAGGGCGACGTTCACATCGGCCGACTCCACCGTCAACGACAGGTCCACCTCGCTCTCGCCGTGCAGAAGCGCCCGCAGGCGGGTAGGCAACAGCACATCGCCCGACCGCTCGAAATGGCCGGTCCGCAGTTCGAAGGTCTGCTGGCCATCCGCATCGCGGCGGATCGCCCCCTCCATCAACCAGTCACCATGGTGAACCCACAGGTCCACCGTTCCTTCCTCCTGCCAAAGGGGCACCCGCAAGAGGTAGCTGCCTTTCCGGCCGTCCCAGCTCAACGCATACCGACTCTCGTCGGGATGAAACAGATCCAGCGGCGGTCCCCCCAGAAGCACCCGCACGATATCGGGTGCGCTCAGGTAAAAGGGCAGTAGCCGGGCAATGTTCCGGGGGGTCGGGCTGCCGTGATAGTAGACCTGCGCCTCCAGGTCATACAGCGCAAGCTGCTCGCCATCGCACACCAGGACGCTGAGCGTCTGGTCGAACGGGCTCAACACCTGGATGTGCAGGTCGTCCGGCTGGCGGACCAGCACCACCTGCCGGAAGTTGGCTCCCCGCAGATCGTCTCCGTAGACCTCGCTCACCACCCGGAACCGGGCCGACTGCAACCCTTCCAGGCGGGCCCTCATGAGATCGATCAGCTGGCGGGGCTCGGTCAGCTGGTCATCCGGTGGGGGGATCGGGCCATGACAGCCGCAGCCGCTCAAGAACGAAACCAGCAGCAGCGCAGCGGAAAAACAGACAGAGGCCGTTGCCATCGGCTCACAAGGTGGGTTCGATCGGCAGCGCATCGATCTTCTTCTGGATATCGGCAGCTCGGTCATCGGTCGCGGTCTCCAGAGCTCTCGTGTACATCTCCAGCGCCCGTTCGACCTCCCCCAGGGCCGCCCAGGCATCCCCCAGGTGCTCGGCGATCTCGGCCACGTCGGGCACCCGCAGGTAGGCGGCGTATAGCCATTTGACCGCCTCGACATATCTCCCCCGCTGGTAGAACACCCAACCCAGCGAATCCTGGATGTTGCCGTCCATGGGCCAGATCTCCAGGGCCGCCCGGATCAACTCCTCCGCCTCGTCCAGCCGTTCGCCCCGTTCGGCGTAGCTGTAACCGATGAAGTTCAGAGCCTCCGCGCTGCGCGGCCGGATGTCGATCACCCGGCGCATGTACTTGATGGCCAGATAGGCCTCACCGAGGCGATAGGCGGACCAGGCGGTCATGCTCTGAATGCGGGAGTTGCGCCGCCGATCCACGGCGATGCTGGCCAGAAAGAGATAGGCCCGAGTCGCGTCGAGCTCCCGGGTGAGCTGCAGCTCCACCTGGCGCAGGCGGACCAGGTTGGCCCCGATGGCTCGGCTCAACACCTGCAGGATCGCAAAGGTCCGATTGTGGCGGACCAGGGGATCGAGGTTCCCGCTGTCCAGGGTCCGGATGAGCTCGATTCGGCAGTCGACCCCCTGCCGGTGGCGGAGGAAGCACTCCTGGGCGTATTGCTCGGCCAGATCCGCCCGCCCCAGCTCCCGGGCCGTGGCGATCAGCACCACGTAGATGCCCTCGTTCTCCGGCTCCAGACGGCTGGCGGTCTGCAGTGCGGACAACGCCCTCTCCCAGTCGGCAAGTGCCCGGTACAGATCCCCCATCATGCGCCAACCATCGGCATCCTCCGGATGCTGCCCCAGGTACGCCAAGAGGATCTCCACCGCCCGCTCCAGCCCCACGTGGCGCGCACTGAACTGGGCGTAGGCGGCATGGGGGAGGAGCAGGTCGGGGTTCTCCTGAACGGCCAGCCGGTAGGATCGTTCGGCGTCGTCATTGAGACCCAGCAGCTCCTGGTTGACCGCCAGCTCCAGGTACAGATCCATGGACTCTGCACACTGACGCACCGCGCGGCTCAGCGCCGCAACCGCCTCCTCCGAGCGACCCGCCCAGCGGAGGTACTCGCCCAGCATCAACTGCAAGTGGGCGTCGATCGGCCGGAGCCCCACCGCCTGCCGGGCGGCAGCCAGCGCCGTCTCCATGTCGTCCCGGCTCCGCGCCAGCTGGGCCAGGGTATATGCCTCGTACAGCAGCGCCTGCTGGGCTGTGTCCTGTTCGCCGGAACGCTGCTGCGCCGGGCCCGCACAACAGAACCAGGACGACCCCACCAACGCCAGCAACAGGACCGCCCCACGGTGCCAAAACCAGGTCCCCTTCATGCAAGCGCCTCTCGCCGCAGCGCCTCGATCTCGTCGATCTCCTTGGGCACCTGCCCGGTGAGCACCTCCCCTCCCGAGGGGGTGACCAGCAGATCGTCCTCGATCCGCACCCCGATGCCACGCAGATGGGGGGGCGGCTGCTCGCTCTCTTTCGGGATGTACAGACCGGGTTCCACGGTGAAGACCACACCCGGTTCCAGGGCCATCGGCTTCTCCTCCTCGATCAGGTAGGTCCCCACATCGTGGGTGTCCAATCCCAGGTAATGGCCGATACCGTGCATGTAGTACGGTCTGTACGCCTCCTGCTCCACCAGGCTGTCGACCTCGCCTGTAAGAAGCCCCAGATCCACCATGGCCTGGGTCAATGCTCGCCGCGCCCATCGGTTCAGCTCGTGGATGCTCGCGCCTGGCCTCACCTGTGCGACGACCCCTTTTTGCACCTCCAGGACCGCCTGATAGACGTCCCGTTGGGCGGGAGAGAAGGACCGACCCACCGGAAAGGTGCGGGTGATGTCGGAGGCGTAGTAGTGAAGCTCGGCACCCGCGTCGATCAGGACCAGGTCCCCCTCCGCCAACCGACAGTCGTTTCTGCTGTAGTGCAGCACCGTGGCGTTGTCTCCCCCCCCCACGATGGTATCGAAGGAGGTGCCTACCGCGCCCCGGCGCTGAAAAAGGTACTGGAAGCCGGCTGCCACCTCGTACTCCATCTGCCCAGGCCGGCTGCTTCTCATGGCCACCCGATGAGCCTCGGCCCCCAGTGCCGCGGCCTGCCTCATGATCTCGATCTCCTCCGGACCCTTGATCCGGCGCAGATCGTGCAGCAAACGCCGCGGGTCCAGAATGCCGTTGGGCGCCCGGTCGGGCTTGACCCGGGTGCCTCGGAGCTGATCCAGCGCGCCAAAGAGGGTCTGATCCATCTCCCGGTCCAGGTTCAGCTGGTAGTACAGGTGCCGCTTGCCCGCCAGCAGCCTGCCAAGCTCCTCCTTCAGCCTGGAGATGGGGTGCACCTCGTCGGCGCCATAGAGCACGGCCGCCTCCTCCACACCGAGCCGATCTCCCTGCCACCGCTCCTTCTCCGGATCCCTGTCCTGGACGAACAGGACAAAGGCAGAACCGGCAGCGCCGGTCTGGAGCACCACCGCACTGTGGGGCTCCGTAAAGCCGGTCAGGTACAGGATGTCGCTCGATGGTCGATAGGGATACTCGGTATCATGCGACTTGATCCGTGGGGGCGCCGCGGTCAGCAAGACCACCGCCTCTTCCATCTGCTCCAGCAGTCGGGCGCGCCGACGGGCGTAGACCTCCAGATCGAACAACGGCCCTCGCTTCATGGAATTCGACTCCTGCATACCCAGTTCACCAACCCAGCCCGACCGCACATCATAGCACCGGTGTGCCACGAGGCTGAACCCTCTCCTTGACCACTGCGGGATCTCCAGCTGGTCATCTTGACTCCGGCTACCTTTCGAGGGCATATCTGCAAGGGAACCGGAACGAGACGATCGACGAGCTCGGGGCGCCACAGGAGATCCAGGCCATGAAGAAGAAGATACTGGCTGTCTTGCTACCGATCCTGATTATCGTGGCTGGTCTCGTCCTGCTGTACCTGTTCGTCTTGAAAGACGCCGTCGACCCACCCCCCGATAAGGTGATGCGCAACGCCATCGAGGCCGCCCAGTTGTACGTCAATAACCTGACCGATGCCAACAATGCACGCTTCGTGCAGAACTTCTCCAACCGCTGCCAGGAAAACCTGCGACGCGAATGGCGGGCCCAACGCATCGACGGCACCCCGCGCGGCTCCTGGTTCGACATCGCCCGGGGGCTGCTGAACTCCGACGGCACCCGCCCCGAGATCCTGGCGGTCGAGCTCCCCGAAGAAGAAGCGGAAGAGGGACAAGATCTCCAGGCCACGGTGCGGATCAAGATCGACCGCAACGAACATGCCATCCCCTTCATCCGCGAGGATGGCCGATGGAGAATCGACATCCCTTCCCACCCCGAGCCCTGGATGGCAACCCCCCCTCCCGCCGAGTGATCCTCGGGGGAATATCTTCCGTGCACCTGCTCGTTGCGGTTGGGTGATGGGTATGACTTCAGAAGGGGTTGCGCGCCAGGCACCGCACCGATCGATGGGTTGCAGCGTTGGAAAAAAGCCATGAGATTCACAAGCCATCTGCGAACCACCCTGACCGGCCTCCTCCTGGTCGGATCGTTGGCCGGGATCGGCTGCCAAGACGAACCCCGACAACCTCCACAGGCCATTGAGCCTCCGGGATCCACCCAGACCGCCGTTGAGTTCGCCCAGCCACCTGGAACCACCGAGCGGCAGGAGACCCCGTCAAGCGCGGCAGAAGCCGAGCTGTCCGAGGATGCTCAGCGGGTTGCCGCGCTGCTTGCCGAGTCCATCGCCTCCTCCCGACAACCCCAGATCCTGGCCATCGACAACTTGCTCAACCGCAGCGACCTGAGGGAGATCACCGGTTTTACCGGCGTGCTCAACGTCCAGCCGCTCGAAGGTCAACAACCCGACGAAGGGTACAACGCCCAGCGCATCAGCCCTCCGGACCAGTTTGGCGCCGGCCTGCAGGTATGGGAGTTGCGGGGCGCGGCGGAAACTTCTCGCCATTACAATCGGCTGCGTGAAACCTACGTGGGGGCCGAAGAAAAAAGCGGCAACATCGGAGACCGCTTCTTCCGCGCCGATTTTGCCGGTATCAGGCAGCTGGTGTTCATGTCCCGCCGTCACAATCGCGTGATCGCGCTGTCGTGCGACGATACGCTGTGTACCCAGGACCAGGCCATCGAGCGCCTGGCCGAGCTGGTGGCCTCCCGGCTGTGAACCCCCACCCTCGGCCGCCCTCCCAACAGAATTTGCCACTGGATCGTCCCCTCGGTAAGGTGGGTGGACTGCCGGTACGGGCGGTAAGTCAACGTGCCGGCCAGAAACCCAGGCCATCGAGGACGACACCATGAAGTCGAGATGGACCAAGGTTGTGGTTGTCCTGACCATGGCCGCAGGCCTGATGTCCACATCCCAGGCCCAACAGCCGCAAGTTCGCGCCCTGACTCGAGATCCTCACCAGGCCGGACCGACCATGCTGAGCCAGGAAGCGATCACCCCCATGTTCCCTTCGGGAACCCCCTCCCAGGTGGGTGCCCGGCTGAGCGCCGGGGACGGGCCACAGTGCCAGGTGGAACTGCAAGAGTGGATCGAGGCCAACCCCGATCATCCGGACCTGATCTATGCCCGCTTCTTGCTGGGAGTGCTGGCCCACCACAACGGCGACCACCAGACCGCCGAGTCGGTTCTGTCCGCCGTGGCTCCCATGGTCGCCGTCCTGGCGGACCATGCCTACTACTTTGCCGCCCAGTCCGCCCTTGCGCTGAACCACCTGGAGCAGTCCGTCCGGCTGGCGCGACTGGTCTCGGAGCGTTCGGTCTTTCGTCCCAGGAGCACCTTCTTGGAGGCCCAGGCGTTGCGACAGCTCGGATTGCCGTTGCAGGCCGTCCCCCTCCTGGAAACCTTCCTGGAGCGCTATCCCAACGCCTACTACCTGGCTCAGGTGGAGCTGGAGCTGGCCGAAACCCGGGTGGAGCTGGAGGACTACCAGGGTGCGGCCCAGCTTTTTCACCGCGTATCCAACCGCTACCCTGGAAGCTCCGAGGAGCAGACCGCCTCTCAGCGGCTGGAGGCGATCCTGCAGCACCTGCCCGAGGAGTCGAGGGAAGGGTTCTCCCGTTTCACCGACGAGGAGATCCTCACCAGAGCCGACGCCCTGTTCCAGCGGCACCGCAGCCAGCAGGTCATCGACCTGTTGTGCGACGACCTGGATCGGCTGGGGGCCGGCACCCCTGCCGGCTGCCAGGCTGCCTTCCTGATCGGAAAGAGCTACTCCAAGCTGCGCCGTCATACCGAGGCCATCCCCTTCTACCAGCGCATCGTCGACTCGGGCTGCGCCGACCAGGACCTGGTGGTCAAATCGCTATACAACCTGGGACGGGCCCTGTGGAACGTGGATCGGGATGAAGAGGCCATCCAAGCCTTCCGGCGCCTCTACAGCGAGCATGCACAACACACCTACGCCGACGACGCCATGCTCTACGAGGCCCGGATCGAACGCCAGCGCGGCAACCGGACCCGCTTTCTCCAGCTGCTCGAACAGCAGGTACATCGCTTCCCTACCGGCGACATGCTGGCGGACGCCCACTGGCTGCTCTTCGAGGACGCCTTCTCGGCCAACGGCTACCAGGATGCCATCTCCTTCGCCGACGCCATCGCCCTGCGCACCGGAGAGGACAGCCTCTACAATCGCGGCCGCATCGCCTATTTCCGCGCCCGAGCCCTCCAGCTCTCGGGCGATGACCGGGCCGCCCAGCAAGGCTACGAGACGGTCATCCGCGAGGTGCCTCTGAGCTACTACGCCCTGCTCGCCTTCAACCGATTGGCGACCCTGGCTCCCCAGCGGACCGAGGAGCTGCTGGCCGATCTCCACGAACAGCCTCAGACCGAACCCCCCGCAGCCGTTCCCGTTCAACCCCCCCAGATCCTCCAGGAACCCGCCTTCCAGAGAGGCCTCATGCTGCTGCGACTCGGCCTCCTCGACCTGGCCCAGCGCCAGTTCGACCAGCTCCTGCAGGAAAACCCCAACCAGGACGGCCTGCTGTGGGTCGTCACCTTCCTGTACGACCGAGCCCACGCCTACCACATCTCTCACAACATCCCTCGGCGACTGATCCGCTCCTTCCTCACCCGCTACCCCGACGCCGACACCCGGGAGCAGTGGCACCTCGCCTACCCGCTTCCCTTCCAGCAGCAGATCGAGGAGGCCGCCCAGCCACGCCAGCTCGACCCCTTCCTGGTCTACGCCATCATGCGCGAGGAGAGCGGCTTCAACCCCAGGGCCGAATCCTGGGCCAACGCCCGAGGGCTGATGCAGCTCATGCTGCCCACCGCCCGGAGCATGGCGGAACGACTGGACATGCGCCGCCCCAGGGAGGCCGATCTCTTCCGCCCAGCCACCTCTATCGCCCTGGGCGCCGAGTACCTCTCCCTGCTGAGCAGTCGCTATGGCGGCCACCCGGCCTTGACCATCGCCGGCTACAACGGCGGGGAAGGCAACGTCGATCGCTGGTTGAGCGAACGGGGCCAGCTCGACCTCGACCGCTTCGTGGAGGAGATCCCCTACCAGCAGACCCGCGACTACACCAAGCGCGTCCTCATGACCTACTGGATCTACCGCTGGCTGTATGGAGACCCTCCCATCGTCGAGCTGCCGTTCTCCTTGCCCAGGAGCTAGCCATGGATCCGCGCTTTGACCCGGCGCTACCGCCTCGACCCCCCTTCCCATCCGGTTGTTGGAGCAAAACCCGGCCAACAAGCGGAGGTCGCTGCTCGACCCGCAGCCATCCCGCCTCGCCACACCACAGCTCCCGCCGGCGCCCTCGATTCGCCCTTCTCCTCCTGCTCGCCCTCGCCTTGTCCGGCTGCTCGGCACCCGGTGAAAAGGTCGGCGACCCCATCGACCCACCCCCCGGTGTCAGCCGCAGCCACCTGACCGGCGAGGCCCGCTGGTACGGCCAACGCCATCACGGACGCACCACCGCCAGCGGAGAGCGGTTCGACATGCACGATCTCACCGCCGCCCACCCCAGCCTGCCCTTCGGCAGCGTGGTCCGCGTGATCCGATGCGACACCCGGCAGTCGGTGGTGGTCCGCATCAACGACAGGGGACCCGATGGACGGCGAACCCTCATCGACCTCTCCCGGCGGGCCGCCGAGGAGATCGATCTCATCGGTCCGGGGCATACCCGGGTGTCCATCGAGATCCTGGAGCTGCCCGATGCCTGCAGCCCATAGTGGGGGGGCCAAGCGCCAATCCGGGGTTTCGATGCACGGCTGGCTGGCAACAGCCCATAGGTTGGGGGGCCAAGCCCCGTGCTTGGCGGAAGGTGAGGGGCTTGGCCCGGTTGGCGGTCAGGGGAGGGTCGAGAGGCGAGCCGCGTTGCCGATCAGTCGGTCAACAGGTTGAACTCGTCGAGGCTGAAGCGATACATGCCGTATCGGCCCGCGGCGAAGTCGATGACCGTGTCGTGGGGAACCAGCCGGTTAGGCCAACCCATCACCGGGAAGTAGGCCTGGGCGAAGGGATTGGCCGGGTCGGCGACGTTGACCACCAGGATGCCGCCCGAGACCGTGAACAGCGCGCGTCCCAGGTGAGCCGCCTGGAGGCTCGCCCACACATCCACCGAGAACTCGGAGAGCACTGCGAAGCTGGCGCTTCCGGCATCAAGGATGGTCAGCTTCTGCACCCACTCGTCGTAGTCGAAATCGGGCTGGCTGTAGGCGATCTGCCAGGCGGTCCGATGGCTGACCAGCACCCGGCCTCGGCCATCGAGCAGGATGTTGTACACCTCCTGGTCGGGAAACCGCCGGCGTGCCTGCAGGTAGGCCAGGTCGTCCACCACCCGAAGCTTGTTGATGGCGCTCTCCACCACTGTGGCACCCCACACCATGTCCTTGGTGAAGAGGGTGTCCCCATCCACCGCCAGCAGGATGCCGGGGATGTTGATGGACGGACCCACTTGAGCGGCGGCCGGATCGCTCAGATCGAGCACCTTGAAGAAGTAGCGCTGGTACGGCCGGCTGTCCCCCTCCACCTCCTCCGGGATGCTGTAGTTGACGTACAGGTCCGAGCCATCCGCCAGGAGCCCTGCCGCCCGCTCCTCGACCGGCATGACGATCTCATCCAGCAGGGTTGGGGCGTCGGGATCGGTCAGGTCCACCACGTCGAAGGCGAAGTGCGTCCAGTACTCGTACCGATCGTAGTCGTAGCAGTACTCGTAGGTCTCGATGGTGTCCGGATCCACCTCCTCGCAGGTGATGTTGCCGTCTTCATCGTAGACGCAGCGATAGATCGCGCCCGTGCAGACCTCCTCGGCCCCATCCAGGCTCCTGCAGTAGATGCCCCCGCTGTAGTAGGCGCACTCCTCGTCCTCGGAAGAGCCATCCCCCGAGTCGACCCCCTCCGACGAGCCGTCCTCCAGGTCGTAGTAGTAGTAGCAGCTGTCCGAGTTGCTGGGGTAGCGATTGCACGACTCCTCGTGCCCCAGCAGCCGGTTCTCCCAGATATTGTTGGCGAAGACCAGCGCCTCTCCTACCACGTAGGAGGAGGGGTTGTAATAGTACCCGGCGTATCGCATCCCGCAATTGAAGCAATCTTCCGGGTAGTACCCGCCGTAGTAGTAGCTCGGCTCGATCTCGGTCGTGGTCAAACGGCCGCGGTGTACCGGACGGGTGGGATTGCGCAGGTCGTCCACCTGGATGGTGGTCAGGTAGGTTCCAGTGTCACCCGAGTACTGCCAGACGGTCGAGATCGACACCAGCAGATCCCCCACCTTCTGGATGAAGGCGCTCGAGGGGAGCTCGATGGTGGCCACCGGCACCGCCGTATCCGGATGCTCGCTCAAGGGGATGATCTCGGCGGTATTGGGCAGGCCCTCGCCCGCATCCCAGTACCACCAGCTCCAGTACCCACCGTTGTTCTTCAGCCGGACGGCATAGTCGCCGAAGACCAGGAAATCGGCATAGTCAGGCGCCAGATCCACCCGGCCCAGCTCCTCCGGCTCGTCCGGATCGCTGTGGTCGAACAGGCTCAGCGCCATCTCCGAGAGGTTGGCCGAGACGTCGTCCTGGGCCAGGAAGGTGCGGCGCACCGGCGTCCCGTGCTCCATGACCCCGCGCCGGGTCAAGGTGCTCTCGGAGAAGGTGAAGATCTGGGCGGCGGCGGTGTAGTCGCCCGTCGTGTAGTCGTAGCCGGTAAACGGCAGCAGCACCAGGCCGGTCTCCAGGGTGCCGTCCTCCGCCTCTACCAGGATCGCATCCTCCAGCACCGAGAAGGCTCGGTCGTCCCACTGCGCCTCAGACCAGCTGTAGGTCGCATCCACCTCGGCCCGACCGATGAACGGGTCGGGGTTGGACAGGTCGGTGATGTCGTACAGGCTGACCGCCATGGTCCGACCGGCATCGTCGTTCACGCCGATGCCGATCAGCCGGGTCTCGTCGAACACCGGCCGGAAGAAATCGTTCCAGCCCGAGATCTCGAACTGGGACATCTCGGTGCAGTTCCCCGCATCGTCGATGAAGAAGGCGTGGAAGGGGTCGATCTGCCGGAAGGTCACGAAGAACGCCTTGTTGCCCAGAAAGAGCGTGGCGTACAGGTCCTCGCCCGGCCCAAAGGTGACGTGATCCACTGCCACCGGGTTCTGGATGTCCGTGATGTCGAAGGTCTGCAGGTGGTTGGCGTTGTCATCGCCCCAGCCCCACCAGCGATTGTCCGAAGCCACCCGCAGGACCCCATTATAGATGTCCATGTTGGTCTTGTTGCGCACGTAGCCGGCCACCTCGACATCCTGGCCCAGCACCATCGTCCCGTAGGGATCGGAGATATCGATGACGAACACCCGGCTCTTCTGGGTGTACCAGTCGTAGTCGTAGGTGGCGACCGTCAGGTGGGAGGGAAAACCCTGGATGTCGGTGACGTAGCCGCCCAGGTCGATCTCCGACCGAGGATCGAGCTTGCCCGCCCCCGAGACGGTGAAGCTCCGGACCCGCGTGGTCCCGGAGCCGCTGGCCCAGTCGTTGCTCACCACGAAGAGCGCCTCGTGGCCCCCTCCGCGGGTCAGCCGGCTGGTCTGGATCCAGCCCGGTACCCGCTGGTGATCGGTGATGATCGGGTCGCTGGGATCGCTGATATCGGCCACCGCCACCACGCCACCGTAGTAGGTCTCGACCGCCACGTCGTCCCGGCTGCCCCAGTACCCGGTCCAGTTGTTCATCAGGATGAAGGCCCGTTCCCCGACCACGTACAGCTCGACCGGATAACCCGAGATGGGAACTCGCCCGATGACCTCGGGATTGGCCAGATCGGAAAAATCGATGATCTGCAGCCCTCGATAGGAGTTGAGGTTCAAGATCAGCTGGTTGCCGAGGACGCGGTAGATGTCGCCCTCCTCCACCGTCCGCTCCTCATCCCGTGAGCTGTCTTCCTCAGCCGTCGGCACCGCCTCGCCATCTCCGCCGGCGTAGCTGTTGTCCTGAGAATGGCTCCCTGCCTGCTGTCCCGCCGACACGAAGTCGGTCTGACCGGTGATGGGGTCGGGTTGGGGATCCTCCGGCCCGGTCGGCCCCGTGGGTCCGGTCGGCCCCGTGGGTCCGGTCGGCCCCGTGGGTCCGGTGGGACCTTGCCCCTGGGGATCCGTCTCCTGGCCGCCGCAACCCGCAGGGAGAAGGGCCAGGCAAAACACCCCAAGGGCGGCCAGATAACCGAATCGTCGTATCGAGTTGGATCGGGACATGTTCGTTTCCTCCTTCGTGCAGGCGTCAGGCGGTACAGGTGCGGTCTGGGTTCGACAGGACCAGACCGCACCGATCGAGCAAGCAAAAGAGGTGCCAACCCCAGGCTCCCAGAATATTCCCAAAAACATCAACAGGTTGGAAAATCGCCGGCCGGCTTCACCAGCCCCCTTCGATCACAGCTTTCTGACACCCGCCACCGATCTTGTCAGGTTTCTGATGGGGATCGACTGTGGGAACCCCCGCCTAGGGATTCGGGGGGGGAGGGGAATTGGGAGCAGGATAGGGCGGGGGAACATCAGACCTGGCCGACAGAAAGGCGAACATCCCCCCCAACATCATGGTGCCGGAAAGAGACTGCCAAATCGCCGGTCCGTTCACGTTGAGCGTTGTGGTGAGGGTGAGCGGATCGGAGAGCATCAGGACCTCCGGATCGGCCGACATGAGCTGCCCCTCAACGAACGTCAGGATCTCCTCCCGATTCGCCAGCATCGACCGCAAGAGCGGATCCAGCTCCGGGTCGTTCGGAGAGAGCAAGCCCGCCCCTCCCCAGAGGAACGCCCGAAGACCATGGTTGAAAGCCAGTATGTACTCCTTGATCCCTTCCAGGAGCAGCTCGTATCGGTGCTGGATGGGGGCGGTCAAGGCGGTGACCTCGAAGGTGAAGGCGCCCGGCCTGGTGACCACCACCGCCCGGCCCATGCCGCTGACCAGCTCGGCCAGGCTGGCCGGCATCTCCCCGACCATCATGGCCCGCAGCTCGGGACCAGGCTGGAAACCAAAAAAGCTGTGGGCCCCTCCCATCATCAGCTCGGTGACCCGGCCTCCCAGAGAACCCGGCGTGATCGCTTGGACCGGCGGAGATCCTCCGGTGGCCAGCAGCGGGTCGACCAGCGCCTTGGTCCCCAGGAGCAGTACGCCAGGAGCGATCGCGGTGAGACTGACCATCATCTCCCCCTCCGTCACCCCGTACACGATCTGCCCCGTAGGCACCTGGGTCTGTTGGAGCAAACCGATCTGGCCGGCCAGCATCCCCGCCGCAGAGGGCTCGAAGCTCCCCTGGATCACCACCAGGAACTCGGGCCGAGGCATCCCCTCGGCAGTTCGACCCAGACGGACACAGGCGCTCAACGAGCTGAGCTGGGTGAACGGATCGAATCCCAACATCAGGGGCGCCTGGGTGTGCGCCATCGCCAGCATCTGGGAGAACTCCGCCACCTTGGCAGCCACCTCCGGCTGACTCATCAACCAGGTCTGCCCTCTGATCATCTCGAGCCACCCGTTGAGCGTGGTCTCCGCCCCCCGAAGATCGGCGAAGGCCATGGCCTCGCACTGGGCGGGCATATACTGCAGCGCCTGGTTGGCCGCCAACGGCTCCAGGTCGTTGGGGGCCAGCCCGCCCATGAGCAGGATCAACAAGATCTCACCAATACCCAAAGCAGCCATCGGTTCCTCCTCCTTTTGCTACGCTAACGTCCTTGCAGAACCCCCAGCATGTCGGCAACCCGGCCGTTCTGCTCCTCGTTGCCCAGCACGATCAGACTGTCGCGGGCCTCCAGGACGATCTCGTCGGACGGATGGGGCTGCACCTTGAAATGCCCATCCCCGACATGCTTGGCGATGGCCACCAGCAAGGGCCCCTTGATCTGCTTGAGGGCTTCGTTGATCTGAGCCACCGACAGGTTGCACAGCCTGCTCCCCTCGGGCAGAGCGAACTGCTGGAGATCATACCCCTCCTCCCCATCCTTGGCCCCCGAGCTGACATCCTCGATGAACAGGGCCACCTCCGGCTCGAAGGCGGCGCTGGCCACCAGCCGTCCCGACATCTCGTAGGGCGAGGCGACGTAGGTGACCCCACTGGAGGTCAACGTGGCCCTCAGCTCGGAACGCTTGGTGGAAACGATGATCCGGGCCTTGGGGTTGAGCTGCTTGGCCTCCAGGGCCACGATCAGGTTCTGGGTGTCCTCGTCCGAGGCGGCGATCACCGTGTGCACCTGCTTGATGTTGCACCGCACAAGCGTGTCCTCGTTGGTCGGATCGCCCACCGTCACGAACAGCGAATGGGGATCACCGAGCTGCCGGATGAGGGGGATATGGTTCTGATCCTCGGTGATGACCGCTACCTGGCGCTCGGCTGCCAGCAGCTCCTTGAGCGCAACGGCCGAGATCGAGGTCCAGTAGCAGATGAGGGTGTGATTGCGGAAGGTCGTTCCATCCATGCCCAGCTCTCGCATGCGGTGGCGTTCGCCAACCGCGGTTTCGATGCGCGTCACCAGAAAGCCCAACCCCAGGACGGCGGTGAAGATGATCCCGATGGTGATCAGCTTGCCGGGCCAGGTCACCGCCGCGATGTCTCCATAGCCCACCGTGCCCACGGTCACGATGGTCAACCAGAGGGAGTTCCCGAACTGCTCCCAGGGGGTCGCCCCCAGACCGGCGTTGGTGTTCCGCTCGGCTAAAAAGACGAGCAAGGCCAGCGCGATCAGCAGTCCAAGCATGATCAGCGCCATCCCCCAGACCGAGCTGCCAGTATTTCCCCCCCCGAGTTGACCTTTCTTCTGCCGTTTGATGGCCATATCCGTCACCTTCGCGGTTTGGCCGAGTGTAGGGCGAGCCCGTCTTCATCGCAAGGAGGTTCACCAGATTCACCAAAGGATCAAGACCGACTTGACAGACACAACTTTCCCAGTAGACTGCCTCCGTCTTTCGGGCGGGCGTCGGCGGCAGCCACCGCCGAGGCTCCGACCAGGGGCACGATCGACCGCGGCGGACCTGTAGCTCAGGTGGTTAGAGCGCACGCCTGATAAGCGTGAGGTCGAAAGTTCGAGTCTTTCCAGGTCCATAGGGCTGACCACCAGCCAGAAACCAGATCGGGCTTTCGGGCCCGATTCGTCTTTCTTGGCCACCAGTCAGCGCCGGGGGCTTAGCTCAGCTGGGAGAGCGCGGGCTTTGCAAGCCTGAGGTCGAGGGTTCGAGTCCCTTAGCCTCCATAAGGAAAATCGAGGGGTTGCGCAGGGCACCCCAAACCCGATCTTGCTCTGCGTACCCACTGCGTACCCAGACACCCCCCAACATGGCCGTCCGGCTGCACAATCCCGCCGGTCCCCGCAAGACGCACCTCACCCCTTACACCTCCACTTCGCCAGACATCACCAGAAGGGGAGGGGGTTAGTGTCTGCGGGCTCCAACGAGCCGGACAATCGAGTGATTCTCGAGCTGGTGCCATACACATTTGTATGGGGCGTCAATCTCGGCTGCAAGCTCTGCCACTTGGTCTTCGTTGAGTTGGCTGACGCGGTCGAGTCTGGAGCGGAGAAGAGCTTCGGGAGCCAGGAGTTCTGCAGCGAAGGCGTTGGCACTAGAACCTGCTCCGACAACGGCATCGGAAAAAACCTTGGCGAAGTCGTCCTGTGGCCGAGCCATGAACAGAGGCGGAAAAAGGTCGCGGGTCGCCGAGGGGAATAGGGGGGAATAGGGCTCAAGTCGTCGATTGACATATTTCCTACCGAGACAGATCCTGCTCATCCAGGCCGTCTCCTCCCCGTCCACCCCGCATGAGGATCTGCGCACCGCTTCGGATCTGGATCTCCTCGGCCAGGATGACCAGGCTGCCACCTTCTCCGCCCTTCTCGCCGGTCGCGCCGTCATTGCCGGACAGATCCAGGGTCCCGGCAAGGTCGAGCAGTTCGGTATCTACCAGGGCGAGACCGCCGGCGAGGCCGGGCTGGCCGAGTATCGGCGGCTGGGCTCCACCGAGGCCGATGAGGCAATCCTGTCCATCTCTCTGGCGGAAGGCCAGGGTGCCGCCGGCATCGACGATCAGCTCACGCGCCCTGATGCGGATATCACAGGTGAACACCAGCGAGCCCTGAGAGCCGACATGCAAGCTGTCCACTGTGATCACGGTGGGAGAGGCGGTATCCACCAGCGACAGGGTGTCGATCTCGCCCGGCACACCCACGTTGATCACCATGTCCTGTTCGATGTCCGTGGCGTCGAACAGCAGGTTGGAGCTCTGCAAGACCTCACAGGAGCCATCCAGCCCAGCTAGTCCTGCTACTCCCGATTCGCCATTCATGCCTTGTCCCCCATCACCCATCAGGCCGCCGTTCAGCACCAGGACATCGTCCAGATCCTCCGGCCCCATCTCCGAGGACCAGTTGGTGTAGTAGATCTGGAGCGCCCCACCGGCACCGCCATCGCCCCCATCCGTCGCAGGCACGAGCCAACGCGTGTCCATTTGGTCGTATGGGTCGCCTATATCGCTGCCATTTTCGCTGCAGCATGCCGTGACACAAAAACCCAGAGTCAATAGTCCAATCCAGAAAACGAGCTTATTCATGGTTCACCCTCCGGTCAGTTCAGCGCTCTCAATATGTGCTTCCTGCCAGGTACAGCTCTCGCCATTCAAAGGTCACCAGGTCGCCCTGCTGGTAGTCGGTGACCGTCAGGGCAAGCTCCGCATCGCGGCCATAGACATGTGATCGGATGTAGTAGGTGTGGCCTACCTGGGGCACGACCTCGTTCTCGAAATCCAGTGAATCCGCATCGTCACGACCAACCGTCTCCAGTTCCACCGCACCCATGTCGGCGATGGTCTCATTTGATGCCACCTCATCCGAGTCACGCCAGTCGAACCCCTGCAAGGTGCCCTCAAAGATGACGTCCCAGGTGTTCAATGTCATGAAGACGTTGTCTCGGGTCGCCTGCTGGGCATTGAGGGTCGCCTTGACATAGTCGCCCCAGGTGGAGCGGTCGTAGAGGGTGACACTGCCCTCGTCTCGCCCTTTTTCGTTGATCAGCCAGTAGCCATAGGCGTCGGCATATCGTCCGCAAAGCTCCTCGATCGACCGTTCGTGCAGCACCTCCCATTGAAAGGTAGCCTGCACACCCGGCTGGTAATCGGTGACCAGTAACTTGAGAAACACCTCGTATTCTCCATGCCAGACGCGCAGCAAGTAGCGATGGTTCCCAGCGAGCGGCATCTGGTCTCGGATCACCTGCGGCGTTCGCTGGGAGTAGTGGTACAACAATGCATCGACATCCGCCTCGGTCAGACCCAGATCGTCTTCGGTGATGCTGTCCCAGGTGATCTGGTCAAAGGGGATCTCGTCGCCCAGGTCGATGAAATGACCTGTGTCGGCACCGGCCAATCCCACCAGGAGATCATCACCCCCATTGTTCCAGAGAATGTCGGAGCCGATCCAGCCGCACTCGTCCCCTGTGTGGCCACCGTAGAAAAAGCTGAAGGTAGCTGCCTGGTAGTTGCTGGAATCGTCCTGGCGTCTCCAGATCGTACCTTCACCAGTTGTGGCCGCTGTCCGACACCCTGCCCGACCCGCCTCGTCATGCCATTCTTCCAGATCTGCGAGGCATTCGTTCTCCAGCTCCGTGGCCGACTCGCCAGCCAGGGCGGCCCAATCGACGAACTTTTTAGTTATGTCTTCAGGGACATAACCGGTCTCGGTGACCTCGGTGGTGTCCTCGATACATCCCGACCACAGGCAAAACCCCATCACAAGCCATCCAAGCCTTTTCATCCGACTCATTTTCGACTCTCCTTCTCGGTAAGGGCGCTCCACTCGGGTGCCAGCGCAAACGTGACGAGATAACGGTTGCCATCCCCCTTCTCCAGCGCCTCTTCCTCCATCTGGATGCACTGGGCCCTGAGGGTCTGGATCAGCTGCTCGATCATCGGTCCAATCTGCTCGGACCGAGCCAGAAAGCTATAGGTGCGCACAGCGCTCGTACCGTTGTCTTCCCGGATGAACCTGCTGAATACTGCGGACGCGGTAGCCTCCATCTGATGGTTCAGACCATCGATTCTCCTCTCGATGTCGGCGCTCACCCAGGAGCACAACCGGTTCGACACCTCGTAGCGATCTTCCTGGCTGTCCACCAGGCGGTGAACTCTCCCCGACTCGCACAGAGTCCGCAACGCCCAGGGCAGACGATCCCGCTCATTGGCCTGCAGGATCGACTCGAGGGATGTCCTGGTCTGGCTTCCACGAAGGATCTCGGCCTCGACCGTCCGCAGCAGCGCCGTGTCTTCTGCCGAAACCAAAAAGTCCCCCCGGTAGCGCTGCAAGAGGTAGCCCACCGTGCGCATGGATTTGTCGATGATCTGCCCGATCTCGCTATTGGAGAGCTTCTCTTCCCGCTGCAACTGGTCGATATAGGCCATCTCGAGATATCCGCTGAGCTTCTTCAACGAGAGGTTGAAGTGGCGGGCTATACGCACTGCCGGCCTCAGCAGCCCGAAGATGATGCGTGCGGGAAACTCCCATGATCTGCCGTTTTCCTGTTCCATCCAGTCGTTCTCCTCTCCACTCACGCCCCCATTCTAGGTAGAAACTTGCCGGTGTCAAGCATAATTTTGCTCTTACCCTGTCGTTTTTTGCTGACATTGGGTTTGGCCGCATCTTGCCTGGCTCACAGCTCCACCAACGGTCGATGATCCCGCCCGGCTCGGGCGGGTGTGATCAGGATGCGTTGCGCTGGGGATGGCCCAATCCTTCGGCCACAAACCCCTGACAGGGTTCGCACTCGGATTGAACCACGCCCCGCGCGCCGCGTGTTGGGCCGGTTGACCATGGTTGACTGGGACCCCTCAACCGTTGATCAACGGATCCCGATCACGCCCGGCTCGGGCTCGGAGGTTGACAGAATACCCTGCTCAGGAGATATCACCCGTCATCTGGCTACCGCCCCTGCGTGGAGGAGCACGTTTGTCGACCAGGACACCCGCTTAGGGGGACGCTCATCGGGGTGAAACACTGGACATCTGATATTTCAAGGAGTGGAGCATGAGAAAGGGGCTTTGCTGGTTTACGGGGTTCTTCGCGGTTGTCGTCTGCCTGCTGGCGGCCTGTTCCCGACAGGCGACGCTTTCGGTGGAGTCCATCGTCGAGGAGCACCGCGCCGAGATCACCGCGTTCGTCGAGCGCATCGCGGCGGTCCGCGCTCAGCTCGGATCCGCACCGACCGAACGCAACGGCTTCGATCTGCCAGAAGGAGCACTCACGTCGGAGAACACCATGATCGTCGCCGAGGTGGACTTCGACGGATTGCGCACCGACATGTACCAGGATCGCCATCGCGATCGCTTCGACTGGAGCGATGCGACGACGGTGAGGCCCAAGACCGACTCGGATCTCACGGGGCTCATCGACGATCTGAGAGACCCGCCCCGCAATCCTCCGAACACGCGTGCTAATGCCATCGAGGCGATCCAGCGGCGACTCGCCCGGATACCCCAGGTGCGATACGTCGCCGTGGTCCGCACGGAGGAGGCGATCAGTGCGACGGTGAGCGCCTCACGCACCACGTTTACACCCGCATTCTGGCGTGGAAACGTCGTCTTGTGGGATCTCGAGGCCGGCCGCTGGGTGGGCTCGATTGCGGTGAGTCATCGGGATGAACGCACCTTGAGGACAATAGGGAGCGTGACCAGTGTATCCGCCGAGCTCAACCGCGAGTTCAACAGTCAGGTCCACCACACGGTGCACCAGGCGGTCGAGAGGGGCACCAGCCTGGATGGCCCGATCGACTAGGGCACCGGTCCACGAGTTCCGGCCCAATGGCGGGTGGTTCTCTCTGCTACTGGCATACAGTGCACTGCAAGAGCTGGCGCCATGAAAGGGCCAGACAGACCAGGCCGGGCGAAGCCCCGAACCAGGGAGCGCCAAACCGACTCAGAACCACAGGGTGATGCCCAGCGTGCTGCTGAGGGAGCTGTAGTACGGCTGGTCGGAGAGCTGGATGCGGCCGGCCAGCCGGAGCCGATCGGCCAGGGTGAGGGTGAAGTAGCCGCCGCCGGTGATCATCGGCAGCGAGGCGTGCGCCCCGAACTCCCAGTCGTTGAGCGGGCGCCACGCGATGCTCACCCCGCCGGAGTGGACCTCAAGCGATCGGGGCGAGTAGTAGAGGTCGCTCTTGGAGTCGTAGGCGAGGTAGTAGAAGTCGTAGAACCCGGTCAGATCGAAGCGGGTCAGCACATCTGCCAGCCGAAACAGGTTGACTCCGGCACCCGCCGCCACCTGGACGTTGCGGTTGTCGTCATCGATCCATCCCAGGGACCCCAGACCGTACACATAGGCACCATCGAGAGGGATGGCGGTCAGCCCCAGCTGACCCTCCGCGATCTGCAGGCGCTGCCGGATTCCCATGAGGGTCGTGCCTCCCGTCCCCACGCCGTCGAAGAAGGCGACCACCTCCCGGTCGCCGGGAGCATCCACCAGCGCCCGATGGCGCCCCACCGCGCGGATCTCGATCGGCAGCTTGCCGAGACGAGCCCTGAGCTCACCACCTACCTCGTGGGTCGGCGATCCCTCCTCCAGGATGTGGATCCGGTAGAGCAGGCCGAGCTTCAGGTGAAGCGGCAGCCGCTGGCGCGCCTCCAGCCCGAGTGACCAGCGGTCCAGCGAACCACCTGCATCGTCGAACTGGGTCCAGGCTGTATACAGGTCAAGCTTGGTATCGGGCCAAGGGAAATACGCCCCCCTCAAGGAATGGACCAGGCGCGTGAAGTCTCCCCCTTCTTCGCTGTAGGTTTCGTGGATTCCCAAGCCTGGTCGGGTCAGGTGTCGGATCGCAGCCTGGGCATCGGCCGCCACCGGGTCACCAGGATCCAGGGCCAGTGCCCGATCCGCTGCCCGCCGCGCCGGTCCCAGCCTTCCCTCGCCCAGCTCGAGCTGGGCCAGCTCGGCGGCAAATCGGGCATCTGCCGGCGCCAATGCCATGCCTCTGTCGACATCTCGCCTGGCAAGCCTCAGGTCTCCATCCCATCGCGCCGCTCTGGCTCGACCCAGCAACAGCTCGACATCATCCCCGTCGGCGGCGAGCAGCAGGCTGTAGTGCTCGATGGCCTCCAGGCTGCGCCCCCCCCAGCTCAATGCCTGGGCCAGACCGAGCCGCGCCTCCCGGTTGTCGGGATCGGCGGCAAGAATGTCCCCGAAAACCAGGACCGCCGCATCGAACTGCCCGCTCCAGCTCAGCCCCTGAGCCAGCCCCATCCGCGCATCCGTATCCTGATCATCGCGCTGCAAGAGCAGCTCGAACCACTCGATGGCTTCCGCATGCTGCTCTTCCCACAGCAGACATTGCGCCAACCCCAGGACCGCTTCCCTCCGGTCGGGGTCGATCGCCACCGCTTCCCGATACTGGGCGATCGCCTCTCCTCGGTGGTCGGGAACCCCCAGGGCGAACTCGGCGAACTGCAGGCGGAGCTCCAGGTCTCTTGGTCGGGCAGCCACCAGGGCCCGGTACTCGTCGAGCACCTCGTCGTGGCGAGCAGGATCCTGGCTGACCACCGCCAGCCAGTGCTCCCGCCACACCGCATCGTCGGGATCCAGCGACCGGCGCCTGTCAGCCGCCTCGACGGCCAGACCGATCTCCCCCAAGGCCAGGTACGACCATACCAGGCCTTCCAGCGCCAGGAGGTTCTCGGAGTCCTCCTCCAGCACGGCCAAAAAGACGGCTGCCGCGGCCTGCGGATCACCCCCTTCGAGGAGGACAAAGCCCTCGGAAACCGTTGCCTCCCATCCGTCCGGTGGCGAGGTGACGGGTTCCTCTCGAAGCTCCTGGCCGGCCTGGGCCACATCGCCCCATCGAACCGTCGAAGCACCCGGCGTCGCCGCTGCCAGCCCCTGGGCGATGGACGGAGATCCGACCAGGACAAGGAACAGCACCCACAGCCATCCCGCGCTGCCAACGGCAACAAACCGCAGCAGGCCTCCAGCGTGCTGAATGTAAGGCCACCCCGGGTCGGCTGACTGACGCTTCCTTACGAAACTCATACCCTCACCGCCAACCAGGGATCGGCTCGAAGACCGTCGCCCATACCACATCGCCCGACGGGAAGCCAGCACCCGAGGGTAGAGCGACGCGTTCCACCTGTATTGTATCATTGCACCCACGGAGACCCGGAAGTAAACTATTATCGTCGAGCGGGTTCATAGAGTAACTCCAGTCTTGGATTCCATTTGGTCGAGCCGGTTGTTTCCGATCCCGGCGGGGCTAGGCACATGGTTTCGGATATCGACAGGGCAGAAGAACAGTCCTCCTTGGAAGCGCGGGATGAGCGCAATCCTGTCAAACACCGCTGGTACCTCAAGCGGCCTGCCGACATCCTGTTTGCTCTGGGCATCTTGTTGTTGCTGTTTCCTTTTCTCCTGCTGATCGCCCTTTTGATCAAGCTCGACTCCCAGGGACCGGTGCTGTACCCGTGCTCACGCGTGGGCAGGGGGGGGCGGACGTTCCGGTTCTACAAGTTTCGGTCCATGCACGAGAACACCTCGGGCCAGCTCAAGGCGATCATGGAATCCAGCCCTCACATCTCGGGGGAGTACCTCGCCTACCACAAGATCAGAAGGGATCCCCGGGTCACTCGTATGGGTCACTTCCTGAGGCGCTTCAGCCTGGACGAGCTGCCTCAGGTGATCAACGTGCTTAAGGGGGACATGAGCTTGATCGGACCGCGTCCCTACCTGATCGAAGAGCTCCCTGAGCTGGAGGAAAAGGCTCGGATCATCCTGTCGATCAGACCGGGCTTGACGGGGTTGTGGCAGGTGTCGGGACGCAATCGGCTCTCCTTCGAGCGACGCATCGAGCTCGACAGCTATTATGCGCTCCACTGGTCCCTCAAACTGGACATCACCATTCTTGCGCGTACGCTTCCAGTCGTGATCAAGGGTGAGGGAGCCTACTGAGCTAATCTCATCCAGACCGGTTCCAGAGCGCCGGTCGGCGCCGGGTACCAGCGGGCAAGGGGGGGCCTGGCGCCGGCAGCCATCGCGGGGATCAGACCGATGACCATCCTGATCGAGATCGGCTTGGGCCTTGGGCTTGTCGTGCTTCTGATCCCGTCGCTCGTGCTGTTGGTCGAGTGCACCGCAGCCCTCTTGCCGAGGCGGTCGTGCGGTGCGACCCAGGAGGGTCGGCCCAGGGTCACCGTACTGATCCCGGCCCACGATGAAGCGGGCGTGATACGTGCGGCCATCGAATCGGTCCACGGGCAGCTCAAAAGCGGAGACCGGCTGATGGTCGTCGCCGACAACTGCCAGGATGATACGGCCGCCATCGCTAGCCAGGCCGGCGCAGAGGTGATCGTTCGGGACGAGCCGGAACGGCAGGGCAAGGGATACGCCCTGCAACGGGGTCTCGACCAGCTCGAGTCGGATCCTCCGCAAGTGTTGGTCATGCTCGACGCGGACTGCCTGGTGGCCGACGGTGCGATCGAGGCGCTGGTACAGGCTGCAGCGACTACACAACGCCCGGTCCAGGCCAGGTACCTCTTCCAGTCACCGGCCAGGCCCGACCCCATGGATTCGGTCTCCGCCTTCGCCTGCCTGGTCAAGAACGTGGTGCGGCCGACCGGTCTCGACAACCTCGGCCTGCCCTGTCCGCTGGTGGGATCGGGCATGGCCTTTCCCTGGCCGCTCATCCGGTCCGCATCCTTTGCCGGCGACAACCTGGTGGAGGACCTGCAGCTCGGGCTGGACCTGGCGCTGTCGGGTCACCCCCCGCTCTACTGCTACGAGGCGGTGGTGTCGACTCATCTCCCCAAAAATCCAGCGGTCCGATCGGGACAGCGGAGACGATGGGAGCACGGCCACCTGGCCACCATCCTGTCCCAGGTTCCCAGGCTGGTTGCCCGGGCGTTCAGGGCTGGAAACGCAAAGCTACTGGCGATGGCGCTGGACCTGTGCGTTCCCCCACTCTCCCTGCTCGTCCTTCTGGTGGCGGTTCTGCTTGGGCTCTCGGTCCTGGCCGGCCTGCTCGGCTGCAGCTGGATCCCGACCATCCTGGGGCTGGTCGCCCTGTTCCTGGTTGCAGCGGCAATCGTCGAAGCATGGATAAGGTTCGGACGATCGCAGTTCCCCTGGAAGATGGCCTTGGCCATACCCTGGTATGCGCTGCGTAAGGTACCCATTTACATCGGCTTTCTCATTCGGCGCCAGAAAGCCTGGGTTCGCACCGAGCGAGAGCCCCCTGGTGGATCGACCTCCGATGACCAGTGAACCGTCACTACCCCGGATCACCCTCTCCGGTCTGCGCCTGCATGCCATCACGATGGACCGGTGCGTGGGCCATATCCTGGACGAGATTCAACAAGGTCACGGTGGATGGGTGGCGACCCCGAACATCGACCACCTTCGACGGCTCCTAAGGGACCGGTCGTTCGCCAGGCTAGTCGAGACAGCCAGCCTGGTGGTGGCCGATGGGATGCCGCTCTTGTGGGCCGCCCGATTGCAGGGCACCCCGCTGCCGGAGCGGGTCCCGGGCTCCGATCTCATCTGGCGCCTGAGCGGCGCAGCCGCCTCTCGAGGCCTCTCGGTGTTCCTGCTGGGCGGGGCGCCAGGGACGGCTCGAGCCGCGGCCGAGGTGCTCCGCTCCCGATACGATGGACTGCGGATAGCCGGCACTTGCTGCCCCGAGCCTGGGTTCGAGAACGATCCCACCCGGATGGAAGCCATCAAAGGAGCGTTGCTTGCGGCGGTACCGGACATCGTGTTCGTTGCCCTTGGGGCACCCAAGCAGGAGCGGCTGATTGTCGAGTTGCGCGGCCTGCTTCCGGGGTGCTGGTGGATTCCGGTGGGGATCAGCTTCAGCTTTGTGGCCGGAGAGGTATCCCGGGCACCGAAGTGGATGCAGAGATCAGGGTTGGAGTGGGTACATCGCCTGTTCCAGGAACCACGCCGTCTCGCCAGACGCTACCTGCTGGAGGACCTGCCCTTTGCCATTCCATTCTTGTGGAGCGCTGCGCTAAAACGGTGCTCGGGGAATGCCAAAGAAGGGACATGATGCAAGCACGGCCACGACAGGGAGACAGGCGGTGTCCGGACAGAACGCTGGGCCAGAGACAGCGGCTGGCGCCGGATGCGCCCTGCGCCGATCTGGCGGTAGCCCTGGCTCTCGTGCTCGGCCTCTTTTTGCTCCCGAATGACGCTCGCTGCGAGTCGGCCCCATCCGAGGGCCTCGAGGTCGCAACAAGCGTTCGCGAGGCATACCGGCTGCTTGACGACGAACGCTACCAGGCCGCCAAGGAGCAGTTCGAGGGGGTCCTCGCGAGCGATCCCTCCGATCCCGACGCGAGGGAAGGACTTGCCTGGACCTTGCTGGCCCTGGGGGATCTCGACGGGGCCTCCGTGGAAGCGGACGCGCTGCTGGCCGGAGATCCGGACGACGAGGCGCGTCGAGATCGGTGGCTGATGTTGATATCCCAGATTCCGGCTCGACGGGCCGAGGCCATCGAAGGCTATCGACAGCGGGTCGCTCAGGCCCCCAAGAACCTGGATCTCCGCCTGCACCTCGCCGAGGTGCTTTCCTGGACCGAAGGGCGGACCGACGAGGCGGTCGATGTCTATCGGGGAATCTTGACCATGGCGCCGGGGTACCCCGATGCGCGCCTGGGCCTCGCACGGACTCTCTCCTGGATCGGACGACACGACGAGGCGATCCCGATCTTCGATGGCTTGATCGCCGAGAATCCCAGGGGTGCCGAGGCGCTTTTCGGCCGAGCTCAGACGGCGGCCTGGATGAGGGACTATGGCACAGCAGAACGGTTGGCGCGCCAGGGGCTCGAGGTTGCGCCCGATGACGACCGTTTCGCTGCACTGCTCGAGGAGGTGGCGCCTGCGGCCGAGCTGGTTCGACGGGGCTACCGGGGAACGTCTCTGGCCCTGGTCGGCGCTTTCCTCGGTTTTTGCATCGTCGTGGGTACTGTCAGTCGCCGTGTCACCTTCAGGAGCTACCTCCTGTTGCTCCTGGTGACGGCGCTATTGATCGGGCTCACGCTGGTGCGTTTCTACCTGGACATCTGAGGGGGGAGCGTTCCAGCGATGGCAGAAGGGGCGCCTCGGCAATCCCAGGGTACGGCAGGACGCAAAGACCAGACCGGCACCTCGCTGGTCTTCGAGATCGCGTCGGCCGTACTGGTAGGTCTGGTCGCCGGGCTCTCGCTGGTCATGGCCGGAGGAAAGGAATCCGGGGCCGTCCTTGTCGGTCTTGTCATCGCGATGGCCTGGTTGACGATCACGCGGCCTTTGTGGGGACTTTATGTCGTTGTGGCTGCCGTCTTGGTGGCCAACGAACCCTTCCTTCCCCTCTCGGGATGGACCACGGATCTGGGAGCCATCCTGTTCGACAACTGGTGGAAGCTGCTCTCTCCGGAAGGCACCAGGCGGATGGGATTTCTGGCCATCAACAGCGTCGAGGTCCTGTGGGTCTCCATGGCTGTTGGCATGCTGGTGACTTGGACCAGGGAAAAACGCCGGCCCTGGTTTTCGGGGGAGCTCACCCTCGCCATCCTGTTTTTACTCAGCCTCGGGGTCATGCTGGGTTACGGTCTTGCCACAGGGGGTGGCCTGCGGCCGGCCTTCTGGCAGATTCGCGGCCTTGTTCACCTGGTGGCCTTCGCCTTGCTGGTACCCCAGCTCATCGAGACCCCGGCCCACGTTCAACGGGTGGTCTGGGTACTTTTCGTTCCCATCGTCTTCAAGGCCTTGCAGGCGGACTGGATCTTCCTTGTCGACCGCAGAATGGCGTTCGGCGAATGGGAGCACATCCTGGGACACGAGGACTCCATGTTCTTCGTCGCCGCCATCCTGCTGGCCATTGTGCTATTCCTGCACCGGGTGGACGTGGGACAGAGAGAGCTGCTCCTGGTGAGCCTTCCTTTTATCGCCATGGCGCTGATCGTCAACCTTCGCCGGGTGAGCTACGTGGCGCTCGCGGTGTGCCTGGTGTTGGTGCCGATCCTCCTGGCGGGGCGGAGACTTGTGGTGCTCAAGTGGGGGTTGCCCCTCCTCGTGGTCCTCGGTGTCTACGGCGCCATCTACTGGGATCGACCGGATACGACGCTGGGCTACCCCCTGGAGCAGGTTCGATCCATCCTGATGGCCTCGGTCGGATCGGCCGAGTACGACTCGAACATGTATCGATTGGCCGAAGACATCAACCTGCAGCGGACCATTGCCGGTCATCCGTTCGGGCTCGGGTTTGGGCATCCGTTCGAGCTTCATGTGCCTCTGGCGGACATCGACCCCAGCTTCGAGCTCTGGCAGTATCATCCCCACAACACCTTGCTCGGCCTGTGGATGAGCGCGGGACCGATCGGGCTGCTTTTCTTCCTGGCATTTTGTGGGTCCCTCATCCTCCAATCCTGCCACGGCCTGAGGCGTCAAGTCGAACCCTACTACAAGTCGCTTCATTTCCTGGCGATCACCGCTTTTACCTCGGGGCTCATCATGGCCAGCTTCGATTTCTACATCGGGACTTCCAGGGGTTCGCTCTTCCTCGGCGTGGTCGCGGGCATCGCGTTGGCGGTACGGCGTTTCGACGACCTCGGGGCTCAGGAGCCCAAAACGACCGAGGCAGATGCTTCGGCAAGCAGAGGCTCGCGATGACCCATGCTCCCGCCTTGGCCGAGACGGGCAAGGTGATCACCCGCAACGTGCTGTTCTTGGCCGGAGGAAACGCCGTCACGGCGCTCATCTCCTTCGGGGTCACCGCCTTGCTGGCGCGCCACCTCGGTGCAGAGGACTATGGGATCCTCTACCTCTCCATGGCCTTCGTGCAGACCGCCTTCATCCTGGTCGACTGGGGACAAGGCTACTACGTCGTGCAGGCGGTCGCCCGCGATCGCAGCCTGACGGGCGAGCTGTTCTCGACCGGCATCGCCCTGAGAGTCGTTGCGACCGCAGTGGTTTTTCTGCCCGTCTGGGGAGTGGTCCGGCTGCTGGGATACCCGGGGAGAACCCGCGATGCCATCCTGATCATGGTCGTATTCTACCTGGTCAACTCCATTGGGGGTGGCTTCAGCGTCGTTTTTCGAGGTCTGGAGCGGATGGACTGTGAGGCCGTCTCTCAGATCGCCTTGAAGATCTCGATCGCTGTGGCCACGGTAGCGGCGGTCGTGCTGGGTGCCGGGCTCAACGGGATCATCCTGGCCCAGATCCTCGGGGCTGGTCTGGCGATGGTGGTTTTTGTCCGCATCCTGCGCGGGCTTCCTGTGACCCTGTCGGGTATCCGTGTGCGCGCCGGGAGGACCTTGCTTCTCGGTGGACTCCCTTTTCTCCTCTGGACCGCTGTCGCCACGCTTCACACCACGGTGGATGCCATCATGCTGTCGAAGCTCGCCCCGGAAGAGGTGGTGGGATGGTATGGAGCGGCGATCAAGTTCACCGGGGTCCTCATCTTCCCGACGACCATCGTCGGATCGGCTCTCTACCCGACCCTGTCCCGGCTGTACGGCAGCGAACCGGAGCGATACCAAAAGGTCACCCGGACGGCGATCAAGTACATGGTCTATGTTGGTGCCTTGACCGCCGGGGGCGTCTACCTCTTTGCATCCGATGCGATCGCCATCGTCTACGGCGAAGCGGCATTTCGGCCGGCCGCGGACGTGCTGCAAACGCTGAGCCTGTTCCTTTTTTTGCTGTTCATCGACGTCACGCTGGGGACGGCGATCATGGCGGCCAATCGACAGCGTGTCCTGGCGTACTCGAAAGCCATTTCGATTGTCGTCCTGATCGCCATCAACGCGCTACTGGTTCCCCTGGCCCAGACTCATCTGGGCAATGGAGCCATCGGATGCGCGGCGGCGGTCGCGGTCGCCGAGCTGGTGATGCTGGTCGCAGCCCTGGTCCTCATCCCGGAAGGGACCATCCAGGCCGGGCTGCTGTTGGACCTGGCCAAGGCTTCGATCGCTTCCATCGGGATGGCCGTTGTGGTGTATGGTCTGGGCGACATGCACCTGGCCCTGCGGCTTTGCGTTGCCGTGGTCGCATTTGCGGGATTGGTGGTGTTGACGAGAGGGATCGGATCACGGGACCTTTCCCTGTTGAAGAATGCCTTGCGAACCCGTTCGACGGGGAGTGGAATAGGATGAGCGCCACTTGTGAATGCCGGGAACCGAGAAAAGGTCCAGACCGGTCTACCTGCCCAAAGGGCCGCCGACCATGCGCATCTTGTTTCTGACCCCCTACTTGCCCAGCCCTCCGACATTCGGTGGTCAGCGTCGGATCCATGAGCTGGCGACCGGTCTGGCCTCGTCGCACGAGATCACGTTGCTGTCGCTGGTCGACGCATCCCGGGACCAGTCGGTCTCTCTCGATGCGGCACGCCGATACTGCCAGAGGGTCGTCACCATCCCCGTCATTCGCTCCGGGACGAGCACGGTGGCAAAACGTCTCTGGCAGCTTCGTTCCCTGTTCGACTGGCACAGCTTCGAATGGCATCAACATCTCGACCCTGGTTTTCTTCACAAGCTTCAGAGCCTGCTTCAGAACGGACGGTTCGACATCGTTCATGTCGGCCACGGTCACATGATCCCATACATCCTCCGGACGCACACAAGTTCGATCCATGGCCAAAGAAACGCCAGGTGGGGCGGTGCGCGCCCTCCCCGGTTCGTCCTGGATGAGCACAACATCGAGTACGATATCCTGCGTCGAACCGCTCAAGGGGACGTCGGCTTTTCACGCAAGGTCTACTCCCTGGTCAACTGGCGGAAAGTGCGTTTGGAGGAATGCCGTGCCTGGCGCGCGGTCGACGGCTGCACGGTGACCTCCAGGCGGGACGAGCAGATCTTGAAGCGCCATGTCCCCGAGGCCAGAACGACCATCGTACCCAATGGGGTCGATGTCGAGTACTTCCAGCCCGCAGAGATGGGAACGCAAAGACCGAAGACGCTCCTCTTCTTTGGTGCCATCAACTACTATCCCAATTTCGAAGGGATATCCTGTTTTCTCAGGGACGTTTTTCCCCGGGTGAAAGCGCACCATCCCGAGGTAGATCTTCAGATCCTGGGCCGCTGTCCACCGGATCTGGGCCAAAAGCTGGCCGGCCCAGACGTGTCGATCCTCGGATCAGTAGACGACGTCAGACCGTATATCGAGCGGGCGGCGGTCGTAGTCGTTCCGCTCCGGATCGGGGGAGGCACCCGGCTCAAAATCCTGGAAGCCATGGCGATGGGAAAGGCGGTCGTCTCGACGACCATCGGTGCAGAGGGTCTCGAAGTCACGGCGGGACAGGACATACTGATAGCCGATGATCCAGAGCCTTTCGCGAGGGAGATCGGCCGGCTGCTCGTCGATTCAAGGCTCTCCGAGCAGCTAGGCGATGCGGGACGCCGGTTGGTCGAGGAGCGATACACCTGGCAAGCGTCCGTCCGTGCGCTTTCGGGGTTCTACGAGCGTCTCGTGACCGAGCTCGACTGACCGCCTGGCAGGTCATTTCAGACATCGACCGGAGATATCCCGAAGGAAGGTCTACCTGTTTCACTCGGATGTGGCGGTTGGGGTGAAGGTCCACTTGGCGACAGGTGCCAGGCGGTCTTTCAGCTTGAGGAAGTGCTTCTCGAATCCGTGGTAGGTGATCCAGGCGAGGAGAGTCGTCAATCCAGTAAAGAGCACAAATACGACAAGCCAGACGACGACCGGCATCCGTCCCTGCCGATCCACAGCCGAAGCGATAGCCGGGGCGAGGCAGGTCAACAGCGGCTCGTGGAAAAGGTAGATGCCGTAGCTATACTTTCCCAAAGTGCGCAAGGGAGCGAACTCGAAGAGTGACTTGAGCACCCGCAGCCCGTCCTCGCGTACCAGCTGGGTGATGATCCAGACGAAGACCAGTGGAATGAACCCCTGGACCGCAACGTAGTGGAAGAACTCTCGGTCGAGCGAAAGCGCACCGAGTAGCCCCGTAATGGCCGCGAGAAGGACCAGGACACGCCAGAACCTCCGGAGCTCGTCCTGAAGCAGGAATGTGGCGGCCAAGCCGCCGAGGGCAAAGGCATCGAAACGGCAGAAGGTGAACACGCGCACCCCGGCCGTGCTCACGCCCATCTCCAGGAGCACCAGCCGCAATGCCGTTGCTCCCACTATGACGACATACAGCACTTTGCGAAGCCGCCTGGCAGGCACAAAAAGCACCACGAATGGCCAGATCGCATAGAAATGAAGCTCAACCGCCAGCATCCATACATGGTCGATCACCGGGCTGGCAAACCTTCCCTGCAGCAGGATCTGGATATTGGTAAGGTAGCACCAGTGCCACCACGGTTCATCCAGCGCTTCCTGGTAAATTGGCCCCACAGTCACCAGTGAGGGGAGAATGACCAGGACGACCGCCAAGAACAGGTAGTACAGCGGGAAAATCCGGAGCGCTCGCCGCAGGTAGAAACTGCGGAAATACCCCGGTTGCCCTCTGTTCTTGAGGAGGATCCAGGTGACGAGAAAGCCCGAAAGCACCAGGAACATATCGACCCCGGCCCAACCTTTCATGCCCACCTGTTGAACCAGCCGCTCCAGCTGGCCATCGCCCGCTTCCACTCCGGACAACGCGATCGAGTGCATGGCAACCACGGCGAGTATCGCCGCCCCACGGACACCGTCCAAGGCGGGCAGATGGTAGCCTCGTGTTCCATGCTCAGTACCGCTAGTTGTCATACGCAGGTTCCAGTTCACGAGTGGAGGTTTTTCTCAGGAGAGATGCGGACCACGCCCGAGAGGTTCCGCCGATGTCCCTTGGATTCTCGATGATCAAGATCTCACACTCTTCTCGCGCGACTCGCCGGAGGGGATCCACCTCTGGCGTTTCCCTGCGCAAAGACCGGTATAGATGGCTGTCCATTCCTCGATCGCTTTGGACCAGCGGTAGTCTTCCGCTTTTTCTCGGCATTTGATCGACATCTCTTCGGCCAGAGCGCAGTTTTCGCAGAGCGCATCCATGGCACTGGCCAGCTGTTCGACGACATGCGCCTCGTTTTTCGGCTCGATCAGAATGCCGGTATGCTGGTCAACATACAGTGCAGGTCCTCCCCAATCGAGGCAGATCACCGGCAAGCCGATGGCCATCGCTTCCTGCACGGTGGTTGCGCCAGCATCTGCAAGACTGGGTGACACGAGCGCCCGATACTTCATCAAGTTCTCGTGGAGCCTCGAGTGATCGATCCAGTCGATGAAGTTGACGCGTTTCTCAACCCCCAACGTATGAGCCAGCTTGACCAGCTCATCCTTTTTCGGCCCCCCTCCAATGATATCGACCACGATATCGTTTCGGGTCCTTGGAAGGCTCTGGATTCGGTTATGTCGCTTCGTCCTTCTGCTCTCACCAGGCTACCACTACGACCGTACAGCCACTGGCTTTACCCTGATTGAATGCAGGCACCTCGAATCCTGGATAGCACAAAGAACACTTACCTGGCAGTGGGGACGGACCCGCCAACTAGCTCGAAATGGACATTGGGGAGAGAAGTTCGCATCGTTCGGCCCGCCTGGATGCACTGTATCCAGCACCCGCCCTCGGGTCAAGGGCCCCACAATCTTTAGGGGAAATTCTTAGAAAGCAGTATTCACAAGTACACCCAGAAAGGCGCAGCACGGTCCCAGAGAGCAGAAACACCCTCAACGAGGGTTGTACCGGCCTTTGGATCCAGGCTTGCCAAACATCAACAGACCCTGGATTACCCCACTCTTGCCTATCCCCCGGACCATGGGGGACAATCGGGTCACCTCGATCGGCTCCGACAGGGCGAGCGGGGCCTGAAGATACGACCGCGTGGACAAAGGCCCCGGATCCGCAGCCAAGGAGTCCGGCAGGAGAGGCGACATGCCCGACCAAGAGCCCCAGGTGAACCCGCTCTCCTCCAAAGACGGCCAGGGACAGACCGAACCGGACCTGCATTTGGATCTCGCCGTCGAGTACGACCCGCGGGTCAACTTTGCCCTGCAACAGAACGACATCCCGGTCATCCGGGCCCTGAGGATCACCAACCTGGATGCCGAGCAGGTGACGGACATCGAGATCTCCATCCGCTCCGACCCGCCGGTCATCGCCCCCTGGTCGGGACGGATCGCCGCGGTGGATGCGCATAGCAGCTACAATCTGAGCGACATCGACATCGAGCTCTCGGCCCAACGGCTCTCCACCCAGCTCGAGCGGGAGAGGGGTACGATCCTGGTCGCGCTGCAGGCCGGCGGCCGACCGGTCGCCTCCCGCTTGCTGCCGTTCGAGGTGCTGGCCTTCAACGAGTGGAGCGGGCTGCGGTCGATCCCCGAGATCCTGGCCGCCTTCGTGCTTCCCAACCAGCCTTCGGTGGCCCGGCTCCTGCAGCAAGCCAGGGACACCCTGGCCAAGCTCACCGGAGATCCAGCCCTCGACGGCTACCAGGCCAGAGATCCCCAGCGGGTAGTGGCCATGGCGGGAGCGATTTACGCGGCCGTGCAGGCGACCGGGGTCACCTACATCAATCCGCCGGCCAGCTTCGAGGAGACGGGCCAGAAGGTCCGGTTGCCGGACCAGCTTATGGCGGAGCGGATGGGCACCTGCCTGGATCTGGCCGTCCTTTTGGCCGCAGCGCTGGAGCAGGCGGGCCTGAACCCGATTCTCCTGGTTTCAAGAGAACACGCCTGGGTGGGCACCTGGCTGGAGGACCTCTTCCTTCCGGAAGGCTGCACTACAGACCCGGTCAACCTGCGCAAGCGGGTGGATGCTCACGAGGCGCTGGTCTTCGACTCCTCCCCGGTGGCGACCGGCGTGTCCTTCGACCGAGCCGTCGCCGCCGGTCGCCGGCTGCTCGAGGATAGCGACCCGTTCTACTGCGCCGTGGACATCCTGGCTGCCCGCAAGCGTCACATCCGGCCCCTGCCGTTGCAGCTGGGGCCAACGGGGTGGCAGGCTCTGATCGAGCCCACGGAGAGCGCCGCCGCCGAGGTCTCTCAGGTCTCGCTGCCCGAGATCCAGTTCATCGAGGACCATCGCGCCCAGGAGCAGCGGGAGTCGCCGGCCACCCGGTTGGACCGGTGGAAGGCCAAGCTGCTGGACCTCTCGCTGCGCAACCGCCTGCTGAACTACAAGCCGACCAGCAAGGGAAGCGTTCCCCTTTTGAGCCTGGATATCGGCCTGTTGGAGGACGAGCTGGCCGCCGGTCAGCCGTTCAGGCTGGTACCCTGCCCCGATCCCTCCACACTCCAGGGGCCGCGCAGCACAGCGCTGATCGCGCAGCGTACCGGTGAGGATCCGCTCCAGCAGCTGGTCCGTGAGTCTTTTCGCCGGGGCGAGATCGTGGCCGATCTGCCCGAGGGCGAGCTGGCCAAGCGTCTCGTCAAGCTCTTTCGGGCCTCCCGTTCTTCCCTGGAGGAGTCGGGCTCCAACACGCTGTACCTGCTGTTCGGCGTGCTGGTCTGGTACGAATCCCCGTCCAGCACCGAGCCGAGGCGCGCTCCCATCCTGTTGTACCCGGTGGAGCTGATCCGGGGGAGCATGGTGGAGCCGTACCGCATCCGCCTCACCGACGACGACCCGCGGATCAACATCACCTTGCTGAAAAAGCTGGAGACCGAGTTCGGTCTCGACACCCGCCTGCTCCAGGAGCTGCCCGAGGACCACTCCGGCCTCGACATCCCCAAGATCATGCAGCGATTCCGCCAGGCGGTCATGCCGGTGAAGCGCTGGGAGGTCCGGGAGGAGGTGGCCATCTCGGAGTTCTTCTTCACCAAGCACCTGATGTGGACTGACCTCCAGGAGCGCACCGCCACCCTCGACGCCAACCCGATCTTCCACCACATCATGGAAGGGTACGGGGGGTCCTACCCGCTGGCGGCGCCCTTCACCGA
Organism: Bradymonadales bacterium; assembly: GCA_016931535.1. Classification (GTDB taxonomy): domain Bacteria; phylum Myxococcota_A; class Bradymonadia; order JAFGEP01; family JAFGEP01; genus JAFGEP01. The sequence continues at coordinate 12,889 of JAFGEP010000110.1, read as the reverse complement.
CATCGGCTCGATGGACCATGATCGCCCCGCCAGCCAGGAGCTGTGCGTGGTGGACGCCGACTCCTCCCAGCTGGCGGCGGTCTATGGCGCGGCCGACGGAAACAGCTTCGTCTTGCAGGGGCCGCCGGGCACCGGCAAGTCGCAGACCATCACCAACCTGGTGGCGGACCTTCTCGCCAACGGCCGCACGGTGCTGTTCGTCTCCGAGAAGATGGCCGCTCTCGACGTGGTGTACAACCGGTTGAGGAATGCCGGCCTGGAGGAGTTCTGCCTCGAGCTGCACTCCAACCACGCCAACAAGCTGGAGGCGGTGCGCCGGATCGCAGCTCCCCTGGCCTTGCAGAAGGAGCGGACGGCACAACAGTGGGCCGAGCAGGCCGATAGCCTCCAGCGGTTGCGAGAGAAGCTCAACGGATACAGCCAGGCCCTGCATGATCCCGGTCCCTATGGGGAGTCCCCCTACCAGGCCCTCCTTCGGCTCCTGGATACCACAGAGGTGCCAAGCCTGCAGCTTGCGGTGGATCGCCCGGAGTCGATTGCGCGCGAGCGGGTGGTGGCCATTGGCCAGTCGCTGGACCAGGTCGAGGTCGCCTCCCGCGATGTCGACGACCCCGCCCACCATCCCTGGCGATCGGTGGCCTGGAGCGATTGGAGCCCCCATGCCCAGCAGGAGATCGAGAATCGGATGAGCCGGCTGTACCGGCTGGCTACCGAGCTGCAGTCACAAGCCGCCGAGGCGGCGCGGGCGGCCGGGGTGCTGCTTGGCGATCGCTCCGATCGCTCGCTGGGGCGGCTGGACCGTCTGGCCGAGCTGCTGCTGGATGCCCCGCCGCCCCCTCGCCAGATGGTGGAAATGCCGGACTGGGAGGAGAGCAGGCAACGGGTGGCCAAGCTGAAGGAGACGGTGACCGATCGCACTGCCGCCTGGGAGCAAGTCGAAGAGCACTTCAGCGCCGACCTGCTGGACCTCGACCTCGACCGGCTGGCGCTGCGCTTTCGCCGCTTTGCCCACCTGTTCTTCTTGATCGCGTTCCTCCTGCTGTTTGGCACCAGACGCCTGCTCAAAACGGTGAGCCATGGCAGAAAGCTGCCGCCCAACCGCCAGATCGCGGCCGACCTCGAGCTCGCGCTGACCGCGCGGGAGAGAGACGCACTCATCGAGCAGCAGGCCCCCCAGGCCGGCCCGATCCTGGGGCACCTGTGGGACGGACTGGCGACCGACTGGGGGGCGGTCGACCGGGCCCTCCAGTGGACCGACGCATTTCGCCCCCTGTTGTCCGAGATGTCGGATGACATGGAAGGCCAGCCGATGCTTGCCGGAGAGGAGGAGCGCCGGGCGTTGGTGTCGTTGGCCATCGAGCGGCGGGAGCTGCTGGCTGCCGGCAACCCCCGTGGGGCGGCCCTTCGCACCTTTCGCGAGAGCTACTCCATCTTCCTGGCGGCGCGCGAGGAGCTCTTGTCCCAGCTCCAGGTCGCGCCGGGCGACATCCTTCGCCAACGAGTCTCCAGTCTCTCGGAGCTGCTCGACCTGCTCGATCGCTGGCGGCAGGCGCTCCCCGATCTGCGGGAGTGGTGCCGCTGGGTCGCCTCGGTCCGGGAGGCCTGGGGGCCGCTGACCAGGCAGATCCTCAAACCTCATGCTCTGGGCCAGCTGGCTGGTCCCCTGCTCCGGCCCGCCTTTGAAAAGGGGCTGGCCGAATGGTGGCTGAACGAGGCGGTCAGCACGCGCGAGCCGCTGAAGACCTTCACCGGCACGGTGCACGATGAGCGGATCGAGCGCTTTCGCCGTCTCGACCGAGAGATCCAGCAGATCGCCCGCCGGGAGATCCGAGCCCGGCTGGCCTCTCGCCTGCCCGAGCTGAACGCCCCGGGGGAGATGGCCGTCCTGCGGCAGGAGCTCGCCAAGAAACGGCGGCACATGCCGCTGCGAAAGCTGTTCGCCCGCATCCCCCACCTGGTGACCCGGCTCAAACCCTGTGTCCTGATGAGCCCGCTCTCCGTGGCCCAGTACCTGGATCCCGGCCTGGACCTCTTCGACGTGGTGGTGTTCGACGAGGCCTCCCAGATACCGCCCTGGGACGCCATCGGAGCGATCGCGCGCGGCAAGCAGGTGGTCGTGGTCGGCGACAGCAAGCAGCTCCCCCCCACCACCTTCTTCCAAAAAGAGGATGGCGACGAACCGCCTGCCGACGAGGAGATCGAAGAGCTCGAGAGCATCCTGGACGAGTGCGTGCGGGCCGGCTTCCCCACCCGCTCGCTGCGCTGGCACTACCGGAGCCGGCACGAGACCCTGATCGCCTTCAGCAACTACCACTACTACGGAAACAGCCTGTACACCTTTCCAGCCACCGACCAGGCGGTCGACCATTTGGGGGTCAAGTGGCGCCACGTGCCCGACGGCTTCTACGACCGCGCGGGCACCCGGGCCAACCAGGGCGAGGCGTCGGCCGTGGTCGCCGAGATCGAGCGCCGACTGGCCGATGCCGAGCTCTCGAAGAAGAGCATCGGAGTGGTCACCTTCAGCCAGGCCCAGCAGCACCTGATCGAGGATCTGCTGGACGACCTTCGTCTGCGCCGGCCCGAGCTGGAGCGGTTCTTCACCCGGTCGGTCAACGAGCCGGTGTTCGTGAAGAACCTGGAGAACGTCCAGGGCGACGAGCGGGACGTGATGCTCTTCAGCGTATGCTACGGCCCCGACCAGGCCGGACGCCTCACCATGAACTTCGGACCGCTCAACCGCCAGGGGGGCGAGCGCCGCCTCAATGTCGCCATCACCCGGGCGCGCGAGCTGCTCATCGTCTTCTCCCGGCTCACGCCCGACCAGATCGACCTGGCCCGCACCCAGGCGACCGGCGCCGCCCACCTCAAGACCTTCCTCACCTACGCCCAGCAAGGGCTGCGCGCCATCAACGAGGCGGTGGTCCTGGACCCCAAGGCTGCCGGCGGAACCCCGCTGGAGAGGGAGATCGCCGACAAGCTGCGACAGGAAGGATGGCAGGTCGACCACCAGGTCGGCTGCGCCGGCTATCGCATCGACCTGGCGGTCAAGGATCCCCAGCGCCCCGGCTCCTACCTGCTCGGCATCGAGTGCGACGGCGCCACCTACCACTCGGCCAAGACCGCCCGGGACCGGGACCGAATCCGCCAGGCGGTGCTGGAGTCCCTGGGCTGGCGCCTCTTCCGGATCTGGTCACTGGACTGGTGGCATGCACCCCAGCGGATCATGGAACGGTTGCAGCTGGTGCTCCAGACGGCCTCTTGCTCGCCACGGCGCAGCCAACCGGCCGGTGCGGCCACACCCGCCGGGCCTGCATTGCCCGCGCCATCCGCGCCCACCCCGCAGGCCGAATCCCCCCAACAGCCTGCACCAACCGCGCCCACCGCGCAGGCCGAATCCCCTCGACAGCCCGCGCCATCCGCGCCCACCGCGCAGGCCGAATCCCCCCAACAGCCTGCACCAACCGCGCCCACCGCGCAGGCCGAATCCCCTCGACAGCCCGCACCAGCCACAGGACCGATGGAGACTCGCGCGCCGGAAACACCGTCAGAACCAGCACCCTCCAAAGCGGCCCCACCGCCGTCTCCCACCGGACAACCCTTTCCGCCACTAGCGGCCCCTCACGTCCCGACCTCGGCCCCGATCCCGGAGCAGGCCGATGCCAGGGGCACCCCCTCCCTTGCGGCCTACCCTCCCGAGGGGAAGGCCGTCCAGCTGAACATCGAGACCCTGCTCGAGGCGGCCGCCGCACAGCCCGCCTTGCCACCGAATGCCCACCCCTACCGCCGTGCCGAGATCCCACTGCTCGGCGCCAGAGAGCTGTGGGCGACCCCAACCATCACCCGCCAGGCCGCAATCCGCCTCGCCGAGGCGATCCGGACCGAGGCGCCCATCCACCAGGACGAGGCGACCCGACGAGTTGGCGCCAGCTGGGAGCTGGAACGGATCTCCAAGAGGTCGGTGGACTTCGTCCGACAGGCCGCCAGGCTGCTTCCCCAGGCACAGCGACCGGTGCTTGCAGAGCGGTTCTTCTGGCGCCCCGATCAGGACCCGACGAGCTGGCGGGAGTTCCGGGTGCCGTCGGCGGACGATCCGGAAAGCCGGCGCGATGCCGATCACCTGTGTCCCCAGGAAGTGGCCAACGCCGCCGCCTGGGTGGTCGGCCGGGCCGGTGCGATCACCGGCGAGGATCTCATTGCGGAGCTGGCCCGCCTGTTTGGGTTCGGGCGGATGGGAACACGGGTTCGCGCCGCCATGGCAGCCGGGATCCAGCTGTTGCAGAGAACGGGGCGCGTCCAGAAGGTGGGTGACTCCTACCGGCCGGTCTAGCGCTGCCAGACCGCATGCCGTTACCCCGGCAATTTCGATGGCCGATTCCTCAACAGGTCCATCACCAGGAAACGGTGGTCGTACATCAAGACATCGCCCAGGTCGTCCACCAGGCTGCCGGTGGGGTGAATCGCCTCCAGGCAGCGATCGGTGATGGAGCGGGCGTCCTCGGATGAGAAGCCCTTGTCGACCAACCGCGCCATCAGCGCTTTGTCGAACGCCGGCCGGTCGAACTCACCGGTGAGCCCATCGAAATCCTCGAAAAACAGGGGATCGGAGGGTCCCATCGACGGGAAGGTCCCTTCCAGCCCGTCAGTGGCCATCACCAGCAGGCGGAAGCCGGAGCCGCCCAGGAACCGCTTGACCAGGCCGTGGGCATGGATGACCGCCTCCACCCCCTGGTACCCCTCCCGCAAGCGGCCGGCGACCAGCTTGTCCTGGTAGGGCTTGCTCCACAGGTCCACCCCTCCCGCCAGCGCCCCCTGATGGCTGAAGCAGCACAACCCCAGCCCCCGGGCTTTCAGGCAATGTGCCACCCAGGTGAAATCCAGGTCATAGGTCAGGTCGGCGCAACCCGGGGCGTAGAAGGGGTTGTGGATGTCCTTGCGGCGCACCCCCTGCTCGTTGGTGGTCTCGTCCTCCTCCAGGTACCGGCTGTAGGTTCTCAGGTGGGGGTGCTTACTGTGGTTGTCCAGGACGTGATAGGCCGTTCCCCCGTAGTCGATGGTCAAGAAGGCGCCGGCGCCCGAGCTCAACACCCGCGCCAGGCCAGCCAGCGTCTTGTCGCCTTCCGGCGCGAACAGCACCCAGGCCGGCAAGGCGCTCAGACCCCGCAGACGGTCGATGGCCGGCTGCAGAAAATCGAGGTAGCCGGCGATGGCGGTCTCTTGCTCCAGGTCGATCGGATCGAGCACCCCCGTCCAGGAAGCCTGCCTCCCCTCGATGAACCCCTTGAGCAGCACCGGATCCTCTGCCAGCGCCCGCATCAGGTCGGGGAGACTGTTGCGCACCAGCGGACGGAAGGTGGGATCCGGCGCCGTCATGTCCAGCATCAGGGGGCCGTCCCCCGTCATCTCCTTCAACACCGGATTGAGCCAGGGCAAGACGGACAGACGGCAGACCGCCTCCTCCTCGATCCGCAGCAGCTCCGGCGCCAGCAGGCTGAGGACCTCGTTGGCGAACAGCATGCCGTGAAACGGCCTGGGCAAGGCCGTCTCCAGCTCGGCGATGGAGGCGTTGGCGAACCGGACCCCCAGCTCCGACAACGTCTGCGCCTGATCGGTCAACAGGCTCGCGCTCTTGTCCACCGCCAGGGGGTCGATCCGCTCCAACAGAGCGGCCGCCTCCAGATCCGACCGAGCCCTCTGCCGCAACGCCAGCAGCAGATCGCGCAGCAGCTCCCCTCGTCCCCCCCCCACCTCGGCCATCGTGAACCGTCCATCGGCCGCCTCTACCCTGGGCCGGATGGCCCGCCATAGCTCCATCACCCGCTGCGACAGGATCTCTCCGAACACCGGCGACATACGCACCGGAAAGGTCCAGTAGTCTTCCTCATTCCCGATGCGCACCCTCCCGCCGCCGTAGTAGCCCAGCTCGGGATGAAACATGCAGGTCTCGAGGTACTCTCGAAACGGGATGTGGGCGGGCAGATCCCGGGGAGCCCGTTCGAACAGATGGGTCAGAAACGGCTCGATGGTATTCAACTTCGCGCCCTCATGTACGGCATCCAGGATCCTTCAGCACCGCCAGAATCCGCTTGATCGCCATCCCGTCGGGAAAGGTGGCCCTTGGCGGCCCCTCCGGGTGCTGCAACGCCTGCAGTGCAGGTAGAGATTTCGGTCTCAATCGAAGCGGATCATCAACCCGTCCACCAAGGTGGCGTCGTCGGGATGCGCTTCGCGGAACTCCTGCAGCACCTGGTGCCACATGCGGGTAGCAGACTCGAAGTACAGGGAGAACTGCTCCTCGTAGTACACCCTCTCAGCCGGGCTCATCTGATCGATCCGCTCCCTCAGCTGCTGCACCGTGCTGCGGATCTCGGCGTCGTGAGCTGTAAGGTACCTGCCGATGCTCAAGGCCTTGTCATGAGGATCCGGATTGTCGGCCTGCAACCGCTCGGTCATGTCGAGCACGTATTGCCGAACCTGCTCCTCCAACGGGCCGGGTGTCGGTCCCTCAGAAGGGATGTCCGAGCGCTCTCCCGGATCCACCCGCGTAGGTGACGAGCTGCAGCAAATCGCCAGCAAGGCGAAGAGCGAGGCAAAAACAGCCTGCTTGCCAAGGCGGGAAAAGTTCATGTGGACAGCTCTCCTCGACGGCTCCCATCGCCGCCCTTCAACACGACAGCCAAGAATGACGCGATCACCTCCGCCAGGTCAACAGGCTTCACACCCCTGACCTTGAGTCGTGAGCGTGAGCGACTGAGCGTGAGCGATCATGGCAACCGGGGTCGGAGCCTACCGTACACAGATCCCTGGCCTTGCCCGTTCAACTGTAAAAACCCGGCAATGCCGGCCTGAGACAGCCGACAACCGACTGGCTCCCGCCGAACACCGGTGGACAGAAAACAGGCGGACGGGTAGAAAGGGCTACGTTGGGATCACGACCGAGTCATCACCGATCTTGCCAGCTGGCCGAGCTCGTGATACTGAATCGTTGTTCAGTGGGCCCACAGTCCGACCAGCTGGCTGGAGCCGAAAGCATCGCAGACACGATCCCGGGGATGCTGGCTGACACCCGGGAAATAGAGGGCGGGCGGCAATGAAAGACAAGGAAAAATCGAAGAACCTCGACCTGACCTTGAAGTCGATCGAGAAGCAGTTCGGGCGCGGCGCCATCATGAGGCTGGGGGACGACGAGGCGGTCTTCAAGAATATCTCCGTCATTTCGAGCGGCTCTATCAGCATAGATATCGCACTGGGTATCGGAGGCTACCCCCGCGGTCGCATCATCGAGATCTTCGGCCCGGAGAGCTCGGGCAAGACCACCCTGGCCCTGCATGCCCTGGCGGAAGCCCAGAAGGCGGGCGGGGTGGCCGCCTTCATCGACGCCGAGCATGCGCTGGACGTCACCTATGCCGGCAACCTGGGCGTCAACTGCGACGAGCTCTTGGTCTCCCAGCCCGACACCGGAGAACAGGCCCTCGAGATCGCCGACATGCTGGTGCGGTCCAACGCCGTGGACTGCCTGGTCATCGACTCGGTGGCGGCGCTCACCCCCAAGGCCGAGCTGGAAGGGGAGATGGGTGACAGCCACGTGGGGCTGCAGGCCCGGTTGATGAGCCAGGCCCTCAGAAAGCTCACCGGTACGGTCAGCAAGTCCAGCACTTGCCTCATCTTTATCAACCAGATGCGGATGAAGATCGGCGTCATGTTCGGCAATCCCGAGACCACCACAGGCGGTCAGGCCCTCAAGTTCTACTCCTCGATCCGAGTGGACGTGCGCCGCATCGGCTCGATCAAGTCCGGCCAGGAGCAGCAGGGCAACCGAACTCGCGTCAAGATCGTCAAGAACAAGCTGGCCCCTCCCTTCCGCGAGGCGGAGTTCGACATCATCTACGGCCAGGGGATCTACCGCCTGGGAGACATCCTCGATATCTCCAGCGACCTGGGTTTCGTCGACAAGGCCGGAACCTGGTACTCCTTCCGGGGTGAACGGCTGGGGCAAGGGAGAGCCAACTCGCTGGAGCTTCTCAAGGAGCATCCCGAGATCTCCTCCGAGTTGGAGAAGATGATCCGAGACCACTTCGCGATGCCACTGGCCAAGACGGAGCCCGCGAACCCGGAGGAGACCGCCGGGTAGCTCCCTGAGCACACATCGCGGAGCCCAGCCTGTTCCACCCCATCAGGTAGACGCGATCGGGTTGCGATCACGCTCCCGCTCCCGCTCAGGCTCTCGCTCTCGCTCACGGATTGGATGGATAGCAGGGCTGTGCGGAACCTGGCCAAACTCCATCCAGCCTCGCTGGTGCATTGGATGGATAGCAGGGCTGTGCGGAACCTGGCCAAACTCCATCCAGCCTCGCTGGTGCAGCGGAGGGGCTGGATAGGTAGGCCGGAGGTGATGTAGAGTTCCTTGTCTGTTTCCCTACAGCTCCGCCGCTCGGGGCCGCAGATTGTTGCCCGGGGCCGCAGATCGACCGGATGGACCACGTGGAACCACAGCACCGCATCGAGATCCTCTGTATCGGCGACGAGCTCTTGGATGGCCGGACCGCCGACCGCAACGCCTTCTGGTTCGGCCAGCGTCTGACCCGTACCGGCCTGAGGTTGGCGCGCGCCACCGTGGTGCACGACGATCCCGCAAGTATCCTGGATGCCCTGAACGAGGCGGCAGGCCGGGCTTCCTTCGTGCTGGTCTCCGGAGGACTAGGCCCCACTGAGGACGACCGGACCAGGGATGTCGCCGCCCGCTGGGCGGGAACCGAGCTGGTTGAGGTGCCGGAGGTCCTGGTTAACCTGGAAAAGCGATACCTGGAGCGGGGGATGGCCTTCCCCCAGACCAACCGCCGCCAGGCCATGCTTCCCCGGGGAGCGGAGATCCTGCCCAACGAGGTCGGCACCGCACCCGGTTTCCGGATGGTCACGCCGGCGGTCACCCTGGCTTTCGTGCCCGGAGTGCCCGCCGAGTTCCGCTGGTTCGTGGAAACCCATGTCCTTGGGGCCTTGTCGTCTGGAGAAGGCGGCTTTTGCGAGCGGAGCTGGGGCTTCTTCGGCATCACCGAAAGCCAGCTTGCCGCTGCGGTCGAATCGCTGCAGACGCCGGAGCTCAGCTTCCACTACATTCCCCGCTTTCCCGAGGTGAAGCTGTTCGTCCGCGGTCAGGGGGACCCGGCAGAAGCAGCCCTCGATCGGCTGGCGGGCGAGATCATGGCCCGGGTGGGCAGCTACCTGGTGACCGAGGGGGAGGAGAGCCTGGTGGAAAGGCTAGGGCGGCGGCTGGTGGAGCGAAGCTGGACCCTGGCCACCGCCGAGTCCTGTACCGGCGGCATGCTGGGCCAGATGATCACCTCGGTGTCGGGGTCCTCGGCCTACTACCAGGAAGGGTTCATCACCTACAGCAACCGAGCCAAGATGGGGCGGCTGGGGGTCCCGGGAGAGCTGTTGGACCGCTGCGGGGCGGTATCGGCAGAGGTTGCAGCCGCCATGGCTGCCGGCGCCCGAGAGCGGGCGGCCGTGGAGGTTGCCCTGTCGGTGACCGGCATCGCCGGACCCCAGGGAGGCCGGCCCGACAAGCCGGTCGGAACCGTCTTTGTCGGGATGGCGACCCCCGCCGACCTGTACGTGCGCGAGCTGAAGTTGTACCGTTGGGATCGCAACCAGATCCGGACGCTATCCGCCTGGTCGGCGCTGTCCGGTCTGCTCTGGAGCCTGGAGAACCGGCTGCCGGAGCACCTGATGAGGCGTGTCTGATGCGCATGTTCATCGCCTTCGACCTGGCCATCAAGGTGGTCGAAAAGCTGCTGTTGGTGCAGGAAGACCTGCACCGTCCGGTCAGTGCGGCCGGTGCCACTCCACGCTGGACAGAGGCCAGCAATATCCACCTGACCCTGAAGTTCCTGGGGGAGATGGAGCAGAACCAGATCGTGTCGGTGAGCCAGGTTGTGCGGGATGTCGCCGGTCGCCATCCCATCTTCGAGATGGAGACCTACGGGATCGGCTGCTTTCCTGGCCCCAGGCAACCCCGGATCATCTGGGCGGGTACCACCCGGGGGGCGGACGAGACTCTCGCCATGCAGCAGGACATCGAGGATGGCCTGGCCGCAGTGGGCATCCCCCGGGAAGATCGCCCCTTTCATCCCCACGTCACCATCGGCCGTCTGAAGACGCGCAAGGGAAGGGTCGACCTGACCACCATCCTCGAGCCCTACCGCGAGATGCCGTTCGGCCCCTCGCAGGTCAAGGACATGGCCCTGTTCCAGAGCATCCTGAGCCCGAAGGGCGCCATCTACAAGGTCATCGAGCGCTTTCCGCTGACGGGGTGACAACCGGCCTCGGGATTGACCGACAGCTCCCAGAGAAAGACCCCGGTTGGCATGTAGCGTGCCGCAACTCCGGGTATTTATAGGGTGTGGGACCAGATCGACGCAGCGAGATCTCCACCACCAGCAGAGGTGATGCATGGCGACCCGAAAATCGCGTATCGCCCGAGAGATCGAACGAAGGAATGAAGAGGGGGAAGACCTGGAGGGCATCAACCTGGAGGCAGCCGACCTAAAGAGCGCCTACCTTGCAACGGCCCAGCTGTCGAGGGCCAACCTGTCGAGAGCCGACCTCGAGAGGGCCTGCCTCAAGGATGCGGACCTGGAAAACGCCGAGATGTCGAGGGCCAACCTGCACCTCGCCGACCTGTCGAACGCCCTTTTGACCAATGCCAACCTGGCATCTGCCAGCCTGAAAGGCGCCGACCTGACCAAGGCCCACCTGCCGGAGGCCTGCCTGGCAGGCGCCGACCTGACCGTTGCCGAGCTGTCGGAAGCTTTCCTGCTGAAAGTCGACCTGTCGAGAGCAACCCTGACGGCGACCAACCTGTCGAAAGCGGTCCTGACCAGCGCCAGGCTGCAAGAGATCGACTCCTTCGAGGTCAACCTTGCGGAAGCCGATCTATCGAGAGCCGATCTGACGAAGGCCATTCTCAAGAAGGCCAACCTGTCGAAAGCCGACCTGTCGGAAGCCGATTTGTCGAGGGCCGACATGTCGGGGGCCGACCTATCGAAAGCCGACCTGTCGAAAGCCAGACTGCAAGAGGCCGACCTGTCGGGGGCCGACCTGTCGAAAGCCGATCTGTCGGAGGCCAACCTGTCGGGAGCGAGCTTGTTGGAAGCTGACTTGTCGGGGGCCGACCTGTCGGAGACCGACCTGTCGAAGGCCAACCTGTCCCAGGCCAACCTGTCGCGAGCCAACCTCCGGAATGCCGACCTATCAAAGGCCGACCTGTCGGAGGCCAACCTGTCGGAGGCTTTCCTGTCGAAGGCCAACCTATCCCTGGTCAACCTGTCAACGGCGATCCTGACAGGGGCCAACCTGTCCCACTCCAACCTGGCAGAGAGTGATCTGTCGCGGGCGCTGATGCCGTTGGTCGACCTGGTGGAATCCGACCTGTCGGGGGCCAACCTGGGGGGAGCCAACCTGTCCGGGGCGAACTTGTCACAGGCCAACCTGTCGGGCGCTAACCTGTTGCGGGCCGACCTGTCGGGGGCGTTCCTTTCGGGGACCAACCTGTCGGGCGCCGACCTGGAGGCCGCCGACCTGTCGAGGGCCGTCTTGCGGAATGCGAATCTGGCCGGAGCCGATCTCCGTTGCGCCAACCTGTCGGGGGCCATTCTGGAGGGAGCCGACCTCGAGAGGGCCGACCTGGAGCGGGCCGACCTGGAACGGGCGGACCTGGAACGGGCGATCCTCAAGGATGCGGACCTCCAGGACGCAGATCTGCAGAGAGCCTACCTGGTGGCAGCCGACCTCTCGGGCGCCAACCTGGCGGGCGCCGACCTGCGGGTGTACAACGAACTCGAGGTTCTCGGTAACGCCGATGAGCCGGACCCGGAAGCCATCGATCTTAGGAGCGCCGAGTGGGATGACCGGACCCGGTGGCCGATGGGGTTCAACCCTTCGAACGGCCTCGGAAAGCTCGTGCTCCTGCCTTCGAAACCGCCGGAGGAGGCCAACGAGGATGAGTGACGACCCCCGGTTGTGTACCCCCCGCGGGCACTGACACCCAGCCTGTATCCTGACCACTTGAACGGATTGACGACCCCGGCAGGATTCGAACCTGCGACCAACGGATTAGGAATCCGGTAAAGGCCATTTCGCTTCCCTACTACTCTTTCCGAAAAAGTGCTACTTGGCCTCATGATACTTGGCTGAACTCTTTCTACATGTTACCGTAAGAAATGACCCGTTTCGACCTAGTTTGGTGACTCTATGGTGACTCAAAGAAAGCCGGGTTAAAGGAGGTCGATGATGAAGCTTACCAAGCTAATATGCGAGAAAGCTGTATACCAGGGCGTTGGTAACAAACGCCACGTCCTGTGGGATGATGAGGTAAGAGGGTTCGGCCTCAGGGTCTACCCCTCGCAGCGCAAGGCTTTCATCGTAAAGTACCGCACAGTGAATGGCCGGCAACGGCAACTGGTGATCGGAGACTTTGGCACCTGGACCGTTGACCTGGCAAGGAAAGAGGCCCGGAAGTACATCGTGGGCATTGACCAGGGAGATGATCCGGTCGAGGAACGGAGAGCCCAACGTGATGCAATCACGGTCGCCGACCTGTGCGCCGAGTTCATGAAACGGTGGGCGCGGGACCGCAAGCGTAGCTGGCATGATGACCAGCTGCGGCTCGACAAGCACGTTCTCCCCGTCTGGGGGACGCTGAAGGCCGCTTCCATCATCAGGGCGGACATGGCAGCATTGCATCATAAGGTAGGTAAGGAAAGCCCCGGCACCGCCAATCGAACGCTCGACCTTGTCAGGACCATCTGGAACAAGGCGGTGATATGGGGGCTACTCCCCGAGGGTCATGTGAACCCCGCGGTGGGCGTCGAGCGGAATCCGGAACGACCTCGAC
>JAFGEP010000109.1 GCA_016931535.1 Bradymonadales bacterium | reverse complement strand
CCGACCACGTTCCGGAAGACGGCCATGATGTCACGGCCGATGTGGCGAGCCCGGATGGTGTTTCCCCGGACCAGTCCCAACACGCGCACGACCCGTTTTCCGACCAGGTGGGAGGTGGTGGTGACGAGGATATCGCGCTGGAAGCCGGTGACGGCGCCGGTAGACGACTTGATGAGGCTCTGCTCGGTTGTCATTGGTCTATCTCCGTGTAGGGATCGTGTCTTTTTCCTCTGATATGGATGAAGGCCACCCAGGCGAAGAGCATCAGCGCGCCCAGGCCTGCGAGGCCGCTTCCTACCTTGATGATCGAGGGTACTTCCGGATCCAAGAAGAGGCTGGCGAGGGCCCAACCGATCAGCAGGAGGATCCCGGCAAACACCAGGATGAAACCGGTGTACAGCCACCGCCTGGCGGCCCGGGTGGGACGAGGAGGTTCGATCTTCGCCTCTTCGAGGATGCGTTGGGATATCATGTCGGTGGTCTCCTTGATCTGGTGGAAGTCCTCCAGCTCGGCCCGGCAGGTGGCACAGGCCTGGAGGTGGCCGTCCAGCTCCTGCCGCTCCGCCGCGCTGAGCAGACCGTCCACGGCCTTGACCAGCAGGATCTCGTAGCGCTCGTGGGGTCGATCGTGGGTCATGAGGGCCTCCCGATGCGGCTTTTTGGGCTGAAATCCGAGGAATCCGCAAGAAGCAGCTCCCTGATCTGCTTTCTAGCCCGATAGAGGCGGCTCATCACGGTTCCGACCGGGTAGTCCAGGATCTCGGCCATCTCCTGGTAGCTCAGATCCTGGAAGTGTCTCAGCTCGATCACCTCTCGCAGCTCGGCCGGCAGGGCCTCGATGGCGCGGGTGACCGCCTGGATCCGCTCGGAGGCGAGGGATTCCCGTTCCACCGGGCTCTCGGCCGTGCTCGACCCGGGGGGTTCCTGGGTGGTGAGGGGGGTTTCGATCCCCCGTTTTCGCCGCTTCAATCGGTCCAGGCAGTGGTTTTTCAAGATGCGATAGAACCAGGGGTAGAAAGGCTGGGCGGGATCGTAGCGCCGCCTGGCCGCCAGGGCGCGAGCCGCGGCCTCCTGGATCGCCTCCTGTGCCTCCTCGTGTTCGGCGAGGATTCGATAGGCGGCGACGTAGCCCCGTCGCATCCCCTCGCTCAGCAACTGGTCGAAGGAGCCTGTCATCTCGATCATCCTGAGTAACCCCGTATCGGGAGAGACTGCAAGCCCCAAAGCATCCCCGGTCGGTGTTGCGAGCGACTGGTTCATCATCCGTCCTCCACCCCACCCATACTCCCGGCAGCAACAGTTATTCTGAGAAAACGAACAAGGCGTCGCCTGGGCCTTTCGCCTCACCTCCGAGACTCCGCCACCCCCCGGCGGTTACTGGCGCAACAGCGTGACCGAGAGCGTGGGCTTGAGCGGATGGGTTGCGAAAAACCCCCAGGCTCCGCCTGTGTTGGCGTCTCCTGAGCACTCCATGCGTTGGGCGTCACGTAGTGCTGAGACCCCCCGTCATTCAGGCGCCAGCCGTCTGTCTCAGCAGGTGCTCCGCCAGCCTTTTCGCCAGGCTGATGGCGGTGAGGACCACCGGGCGGTCGAGCGCCTCGGGCAGGACGGAGGCGTCGCTGATGTACAGGTTCTGGATCCGGGTCTGCAGGTTGTTGTCCACCACCTCGCCGATGCGGGCCGTGGCGCCGGGATGGGCGCCCCGCACCGGTCCGACCATGATGCTCTTCGGATCGCAGCCAGCGCGGACCAGGATCTCGCGCGCCAGGGAGGCGCCGCGGTCCAGCCGAGCGTGGTCCTGCTTGGACAGCGGCTTGGAGATCCGCTCGTCGGCGGTGATGGTGCCTCGGCGCTCGTCCCCGATCTTGACCATCAGGGAGAGCTGGCGGCGGTAGGAGAAGAACTGGAGCAGCTTGGACGGGTTCTTGCGGGCCGTCATGAGGAGCCACATGCCCCAGGGGTCGATGAGATCGGAGAGCAGGATGCCCTCGTCGAGCAGCTCGTAGGTACCGATGGTCATCGGAGGGCCGAGGCAGGTGCCGCGGAACCGGGAGACCCCGGTGACGAACACCAGGGGGTCGACGAACATCCCACGGCCGGCCTCCTCGATGCCCGACCGCAGCAGGATGGCTGGTGTGCCCAGCCCACCGGCGGACAGGATGACGACATCAGCATCGACGGTCAGGCTTCCGCGCGGGGTGGAGGCGACCAGGCCGGTGGCGACGCCGTCCTCGATCAGGATGCGCTGGACGTTGGCGCGCTCCACCAGCTCTCCACCAGCGGCCCGCATCTCCTCGACGTACTCCCGCGCCGTCCACTTGGCGCCGTAGGGACAGCCGAGCATGCAGGTGCCGCCGCAGACCGACCGGCAGCGGTCGGCCCGGATGAACTTGTCCAGCTTGTGGAAGTGGTACCCCAGCTCGTTGGCGGCCTCCAGGATCCGGAGGCCGGCCACTCCAACCACCTCGTCGGGGAGAGGCTGGAGGTTCAGCTCCCGCCGGGTTTGCTCGGCATAGGGGGTGAGGTCGATTCCGTACCGATCGCGCAGCCAGTCGGGGGGATCGGCGGCGGCGCCGCAGTACATGAGGGTCGATCCGCCGACGGTGAAGGCCCGCACGATGTTCAACCCCTCGGCGGTCCAGTTCATCCCCATCTTGTCGACCGTGAACAGAGCGCTCAGGTGGTTGCCGATGAAGCGGTGGTAGCGCCCCTTCTCCAGCAGGAGCACCCGTTTGCCCGCCCGGGCGAGCTGGCGGGCCACGGTGGCGCCACCCGGCCCGGACCCCACGACCGCCACATCCACGTGTTTCCTGGTAATCTTCATGCGCTCGATTCTCCCTGGCTACGGCTCATGGTCTCAAGAGCTCGCAGTGGCCATGCCCGGTTATCTACCCATCCCCTTTCTGCGCGCGAGCACCGCGGCTCCAAGAGCCCCGATGAGCTGGGGATCCATGTCGAGTGGCACCAGCTCCTGGCGTAAAAGCGGCTGCAGGGCCAACACGAGCCCGTGGTTCTTGGCGCATCCGCCGGTCATCGCGACAGCTGGTTGGACTCCGACCCGACGGGCAAGGGCGTACACCCTCCTGGCGACAGCGAGCTGGATGCCGGCGGCGATGTCCGGTGGCGGCGTCCGCCTGGCGATCAGGCTCACGACCTCTGTCTCGGCGAACACGCTGCACTGCGAGGTGATAGGCGCCACGCTGGCGGCAGCGGCCGACAGCTCGGAGAGCCGGTCCAGGTCGATGCGGAGGATGCGGGCCATCGCCTCGAAGAAGCGGCCGGTGCCGGCGGCGCACTTGTCGTTCATGGCGAAGTCGAGCACGGTGCCGTCCGGGTTCAGCGCGATCGCCTTGACGTCCTGTCCGCCCACGTCGATCACGGTCCGCACCGACGGATTGCAGGCCTGGGCGCCAACGGCATGGCAGGTGATCTCGGAGATGTTCTCGTCGGCGAACGGCACCTCGTTCCGACCATAGCCGGTTCCCACCAGGCGAGCCAGAGACCGGGCGGCCGATGGGTCGGGCAAATAGCTAGCCGCCAGATCGAGCGCCAGGCGGGCCGTGTCCGCGGGATCGACTTCACTGGGGATCAGGGCGGTGGCAACGACTTGATGGTCATCCAGGATGACGACCTTCCCAGTGGTCGAGCCAACATCGCACCCCGCGTACAGCCTGGTCATCTCTTGCCTCTCGTCGTGTCGAGCCTCTCACGTGTTTCCCCTGGGCGGCCATTTGCGACTGAGGACCCACTCCACCTTGCGATCGAGGTGTCCCAATCCGTCCGAGGGGTGCGGTGCAGGGATTCAACCCTTGAAAGCCGGGCCGGTGGGGTGATTGACACCTCAGCCCTCCCGCGTTCCGTGGAAATCCGCACGGCTCTCGCCCATGACCGTCTCCATGAAGCGATCGACCTGTCCCTGAATGTCCGCCGGGCTGACCGCGCGCGGGTCCAAGAGGTCGTAGTCGATGATCAGAAGCGGGATGCGCCTCATCCTGCATCGTTCCCTGAGCATGCCGACCAGCGCCTGGGTGTTCTTGCACCCCACGTGCCCGGCCAGCCAGATCATGTCGGCGCTGAACCGCTCGGCGATATGAAACAGGTCGCCGAAGAAGTTCTCGGCGGGGCCCCGGGTGTGGCGAGCCATGGGACCCTGCATGATGATTCTGGCCAGGTCCTCCAGCATCGACCGAGGTGTACGGGTGTCCACGAAGGGGTGGTGGTGGAAGGTGAGCATGTCCATCACCATGGCCACGCCATGGGCCCGTTCCGCCCAGTTGAACAGGTCGATGAACACCATGGGAGGCGGATTCCAGAGCACGGCCCGATGGCGCTCCTCGGCCAGCGCGCCGAGGCCGGCTTCGTGGTTGCGCAGCGCATATTGGAGCATCGCCCGGAACATCCGGGTTCCGCGCGGTGTGCCCGGCTCCGCGACGGTGTACATCAGGTGAGTGAGGTAGACCGGCTCGGCGGCGAGGGGAGCGGGGCGGGCGCGCAGCAGGTCCCACAGATCGAGCTCGGCCTCGATGGCGCGGTTGCGCTCTTCGCAGATGGCGCGAAGGCGATCCCAGTCCATGCGGGCCGAGGTGTGGCGTTCGAGCCAACGGATCAGCCGCATCAGCTCGCCGGCGAAGTAGTGGACGGCGCGGTCGCTGCTCACATCGTGCGGGACATCGAGTCGAAACACCGGGACCCCCAGCTCGCGCTCTAGCAGGACGTACTGCATCATGCCGCCATCACAGGGCATGTTGGAGGTCACCACCGCCCTGGGCCGAGGCATCTGCCCGCACAGGGTGAGCCCCAAGGTCGCCTTGGGCAGGCTGCACGAGTCGGCGGGGATCCCCTGGTTCTCGGCCTCGTCGATGTAGCCCTCCACTGCGTGCGGATCGACCATCGGCAGGACCATGCCGAGAAACTCGGCCATCCAGGGGTGGAGCCCCATGGCGCGCAGGATCTCCGGCGGAACCAGGTCTTCGTGGAGCACCGTCCGTTGTGGCATCGCCAGGGCACCTTGGACCGAGTCGACGATGCTGGCGGTGACATTGGCGAGCAGCAGCGCCACAGCTTCCTGGTAGAAGCCGGCTCGGCCCGCCGTCAATCGCGCTGCCAGCTCGTTGACCCGGAGGAGCACCTTGAGCCAGGGATAGCGCCGAACCGATCTCCAGGAGAGCCAGGGGCCCAGTCGAAACCCCAGGCTGGCGATGGACGCCGAGCTGGCGACCCTGCAGGCCCCGGTCACCGCGCGGGAGCGGAGGGTATGAGGTTTGGCTTTGGAGAGGGAAGAAATCACGGGCATGCCTCTCTCGGTCCTGCCGCACCGATGCCAAGGGCTGCGATCCCGTCAAGCCAGCGGTCACCCGAAACCGCCGATCCAAGCTCTCGAGTCTGTCCGGCCACCGCGCAAGCGGTACCGAAAACCAGACAGGGACTTGCCACTCGCCTCCCCCCTCCATCCAGCCTCTGCCAACCCTCTGGTGTGCTCTCACCACCGACCATCGGGCGGGGAGCTGCGCGGGAGGAAACGGCCGCTCGCCTCCCCCCTCCAAACGGCCGATACCATCCCCCCGGTGCCCTCTCCCAACCGGCCGCCGGGCCGAGAGTTGCTGGAAAGGAAACGGCCGCTCGCCTCCCCCCGTCAGCTGGCTGATGCCGCATGGACAAGCGATAGATAACAGCAGCATCGAAAGTCATCGTCCCATGCTCTCCAGAAACGCCTGGACCCGGGTGCGAAGCTGGCCCTCCCCTCCTCCGCCGTACTCGCGTTCCAGGCGCAGCACCGGTATGCCCAATTCTCTCAAGGCCCGGGTCAACGCCGCCAGCTCGATCCCCCACAGGTCGCAGAACTTCAGAGACTGCACGACCACCCCATCCACGCGATACTCCCGCACGACCTGCTGTATCCGTTCCAGTCGAGAATCGAACCGCTCCATCATCCGCGGACAGGCGGAGCCGACCAGGAGCCACTCCGCCATGGATCGGATCGGATCCACACCGACAGGCCACGGCTCCAGGCCCGGAATCGAGCCGAAGCAGAAGCGATCGGCCACGATGACCGTCCCGACCGATTCGACGACCTCGATCCAGCGGGGTTGATCGATCTGGCTCCCGCACACCATCAGTCGGGCACGGGCGGGCGGCCGGTCTGTCGAGCTATCCAGGGCGTTCTCCAGCGAACCCAGCGTGTTTGCGAACCAGGCGGGCGGCGTCACCTGCCAGGCTGCCAGCAGGCGGTGGAAGTCCGTTCCAAAGAGGGCCGGTGGATCGTCTCGACGCAACCTACCGATCCTTTCCAGCCGCGACAGCACTTCGTTCTCGCGCCAGATCGCCTTTGTGAGCGCTTCGTCGGATAGATCCACCCCGAACTGGTGTTCCATCTTCACGCACAGATTCCGGAGCTCATCGGCCAGCCAGGTGATCGCCTCCTCACCGACCCGATGAGGGACGTCCAGGACGTGGAGGAAATTTGGCGGTGCAACATGCAGCAGGTTGTCGGCCAGACGGCGCAGGTGGTCGCAGCTTGCGGCAAATACCCAGCCATCCAGATCCGAGAACCGATCCTCCATTGCCAGCTCCAGCAACGCCCGCACGTACTGACAGGTCACGCTGGAGAGGTAGGTGTCCGCCAGCGGTGTGCCCATTACCTCTGGGGAGCGCAGCCGGACGGGGAAAAGGCCACCGGCCGACAGGATCGGCCTTGGCACCATCGCGCAGGTGTACCCGATCGCCTTCCCACCTCGGCCCCGCGCGGCGCGAACCAGGTCGTCCGCTCCGCGCTCAGCAATTGAGAAAATCGGCGGTGGTAGACAGGATGCGGGCACGATCACCTCACCTACAGGCCATGGTTGGTCCGACCCTCCGGCGACCGGCGGTCGAAGGCTGGAACGGTCCCTGGCTGTGCAAGATCGACCCCCAGACCAACCGTCTGACCCCCTTTCTTGCACAAAAACCCCTCCCGACACTCTCAATTGTGCAAGATCGACCCCCAGACCAACCGTCTGCCCCCCTTTCTTGCACAAAAACCCCTCCCGACACTCCCAATTGTGCAAGAT
>JAFGEP010000108.1 GCA_016931535.1 Bradymonadales bacterium | reverse complement strand
GGTTGGCGCGTTCTCCCTTAACGAGATTCACCTGGTAAAGATTGACTCTCTTCACCGTCCGATGGTCAGGTCACCAATCAGGACTGCGGGGTGCCCCCGATCCGCCACCTCCGGTGGCTCGATCACTCCCCCGCCCCTCAGGGGGCGCCGCTTGCTGGGCAGGTGGTGGATGCTGGGTGCCCCACCTTTCCCCGTTCCGAAGGCCTGTCCACCCTGCCGGCCAGGCCGCTGTCGAGCTACCTGCCGGTGGTGGCCGGCAACACCTGCTCGATCAACAGCTCCAGCAGGTCGCTGTCGAGGAGACCGCGGCTGGCATCCTCCCGCAAGACCTGGATCGCACTGTCCCGGTCGAGCGCCTTGCGGTAGGGTCTGTCGATGGCCGTCAGCGCATCGAACATGTCGCAGATGGTCAGAATGCGCGTCTGGGGAAGAATGTCGGACCCCGTAATTCGGTCGGGATAGCCGGAGCCGTCCAACTTCTCGTGATGGGAGGCGACGATGGCCGGGATCTGCTTGAGCTCCGGGCTCCAGGGGATTTGCTCCAGGTATTCCCGACTGCTGACCACATGGGACATCATCTCCTCCCACTCCCCGGTGGTCAGGGTTCCTTCGGCGATGCACAGGCTGGCGATCTCCGGTTCGGTGAGGAAGGGACGCTCCTCACCGGACAGGTCGAGGTAACGCTGCCTGCCGATCTCCCGGATCCGTTGGGCGACCTGTGGCGGCAGTCTTTCCGCGCTCACGGAGGAGAGGAGGAGCTGGAGTGTCTCGGCGAGGTGCTGTCTGATCTGGCCGATCTCTTCTTCGATCTGAGCCAGTCGTTCCGGATCGGGAGCAACGCCGCGTTCGATGGCGCTAGCCAGCTCTCGCCGGTAGACCTCGCTGGTCCGAGAGAGTGCGATGGAACGGAACCGCTCGACGATCGCCTCCTTCTGGGAGTCATGCAAGCGCTGCCCTTTGGTGAGGATGGCCTCCCGCACCCCGATCTTGCCGAAGTCGTGCAGCAACCCGGCGTAGCGCAGCTCCAGCAGATCCTGGTCGGTGAAATGCAGATCCTTCAGCGGTCCCACCTGGACCTCGTTGACCGCCATCGCCAGGGCCACGGACAACCGCGCCACCCGGTCGGAGTGTCCGGCGGTGGCGGGATCGCGGGCGTCAATGGCCTTGGTGGAGGCCCGCGTGATCCCCTCGAACATCTCCAGGATGTTGCGGTTCAGTCGCGCCCGCTCGATGCCGAAGGCCGCATAGCTGGCCATGACGGTGAACAGATCGAGATCATCTGACCCGAACAACCCGCCCAATCCGCGGGTGTCCGCCTGCATCACGCCGATCAAGGCGTGCTGTCCCACCAGCGGTGCCGCCAGGCAGGCGGTGATCCGGGCATTGATGATGCTCTGGCTGATGTCCCGGTCGGAAAAATCCCGGACGAACAGGACCGACTCCCGGGTGTTGGCCACCTGGTCGAGCAGGCTGGTGCTCAACAGGGGGGAGACCAGGTCGATCTTGCCGGCCTGTCTCGATCGGCTGATGAACGGGATGGCTCGATGGAACTCTGCGGGGTCCTTCCCCTGAGAAAGCAAGGTGATGGCGAAAAAGTTGGCGGCGGGAAAGGCCTCGAAGGTGGACTCGACGATCAGCTCCAGCATCTGCTGCAGGTCGGTGGCGGCGTTGAGGTTCCGGCTGAGTTTGAAGATGCTGGCCATGCGGGGATCCTGGCTGGATAGCCGTCGAGTCACCGCCTCCAGTGAATCATAGGCCCGCGCCAGGATGTGGTCGGTCTGCTCCGTCAGGTCGAGGGTACTCAGGGCCGGATAGGTCCCCTGGACATCGGCCGCGGATCGTTCCCTCTGTCGGCTGGGGGGAGGGAGGTCGATCTCCACCTGGATTACCATCTCTCCCAACCGCAGCTGTGCGCTGCTCCCGATGCCAATCTCCTGGGGTCTGTCGCGGTCGTGAAGCTTGTACCGGTGTTGATCCAGGACCACCACAGTCCCATGGCGGCTCTTCAGATCGCGGTAGATATACCCCTCGTGCGATTGCACCAGCTCGCCATGGTACTGGGAAACCAGGCCGTCATGCAGGACCAGGTCGTTTTTGTGGGAGCGTCCGATGGTGATCACAGGCGCCGAGAAGGAGACCGTCCTGAGGGCCTCTTTTCCGCCACTCACCCGCAGTTGGACCGCCACATCTCCCTCCCGATTCAATCCTGCGCCTCGAGCGATCCACGCCCAGCGGGCAATGATCTCCAGGCTGTTCTCATCGACCCGCTCCCGTCAGCGTCACAATGTGATCTCCATGTAGTTCGAAACCGACTCCTGTAATGCCAGGCGAACATCGATATAGTGATACCTGGGATGGATGAAGCAGAAGGCATGGAGCGGGATCTGCTGCGCCACCGTCCTGGGATCGAACGCTTCTGGCCGGCGCCGCCCCGCCGAAACGAGCAACAGGCAGCTAAAGCCCCGCTTTCCTCCCGCCCGGTGGGCGCATTCCAGTATTCGGGCCAGTCCGATCTGCTCGAACCGTTTTCCCCAACGGTCCGGATCGAGGCTCACATGCTCCTCGCGTCCCAGCCACCCATAGCTCACCCCGTCCTCCCATCGTCTGGGATCGGCGCCGGTAGCCTGGATCAACAAGATGTGGGATTCCTGGGCGTCGGCCCGAAGCTTCCGATGGGCGGCTTTCAATTCCGACAGAATGAGAGATAACGCGCCCGACAGGGTCACATCCGGCTCGAAGGCGATGGCCACCCGAGGTTCGAGGCCTGCGGGATCGAGACCGCTCAAGGCCTGATCGAGAACCTGGCGGAGTTGGTAGTGCCAGGGCAGTTGCGTGTTGAGCGTGGTGAAGACCGGGAGCCCGGCTAGGGTCGGTGCGGCCTCTTCCACCGGCTCCATCTCGATCTCCTCGGGGGTCAGCAGCCGGGGCTCCTCGGGGGCAGCCTCGGAGAACTGGACCTCCATCCACTGCTCAGTCCGGGGTAGCCCCGACGCCAGTGGGGGAGCGGCCGGCTCGGCCGGTCTGGTGATCTGGGCCAGAGGGGGCCCGGTCTGGGGCTGGGTTGCAGGGCGCGGTGGTGCCGCTTGTGCCTGCTGTTGCTTCCTCAAGGCCTCTTCGACCTCCAGCTGGGCCCGGGCAGCGCGGTAGTAGAGGGGGGCGGTTCGCGAGGCGTCGAAAAAAGCCCGGTGAGCCTGCTCCAGCCTGCCCAGGCGCAACAGGTACTCTCCCAGCCGGTAGAATACCAACCCCTTGCCCGCCTCGGAGAGCTCGATGGCCAGCAGGTACTGGCGCAGCGCTTCATCCGTCTGGTGACACATCTCCAGGGCTTCGGCCAATCTCAGCCGAGCGTCCAGGTTGGCCGGGAAATCCTCCAGCACCGCCTCGAAATGGGTGCGGGCGCTCTCCCAGCGGCCCTCCAGGGCATGGCGCACCCCATCCTCGTAGCAGATCTCCGCCTCGTCCGCCTGCAGGGAGTCCCCCCGCTGTCGCCAGGCGGCCGCCTCACGCAGGTCACCCAGCTCCTCGTAGATGTCTGCCAGCTCGTGGTACCAGAACTTGAAGTAGGGATAGATGGAGATGGCCCGCCGATAGTTGTCCAGTGCCCGCTGGTACTGCTTGAGCTGACGCAGCACGGCGGCCTGCAGGATCAGGTGATCGGTGTTGTAGGGATCGTAGGCGATGACGTGGTTCCAGTACTGGAGCTCTCCCTGCAGGTCCCCCCGCTTCTGATAATAGGTGACCAGGTTCAGGGCGGCCGGGACCAGGGCGCCATCCAGCTCCAGGGCCCGTTGCCAGGCTCTGACAGCGGTCTGCTCATCGCCCGCCTCGACCGCCTGGGCACCCTGGTTGAAAGACAGTACCGCTCCCCTGGGATCGACCGGTTTGTACCCCTCGTTCACGGTATTATCACCCCCATGAGCCGTCGCTTTCTGACTCTACGCGCGGCCAGTCCGGTTGTCCACGGTGTTTCTGACCGCTTGGATGTGGGCCGGCCCTGTACCGCAACAGCCTCCGATGAACCTTGCCCCAGCCTGGATCCAGAGGCGGCAGTACTCGCCATACCTTGCCGGCGTCAGACTTTCGTCCACCCTCCACCGCCCATCCGATTCCACCTTCCCCCCGTTGGCGTACACCAACATCGGCCGGTCGGTGATCGAACCGATCCGCCGGAGACATGGCGCTCCCAGCTCCACCGGGAGGCAGTTGACCCCCACCGCCGTGGCGCCCTCGCCAACCACCGCCTGTACCGCCTCGTCCAGCCGCTCGCCCGAAAGCAGCCGGTCCTCCTGCGACCCGCAGAGGAACGAGACCCAGACCTCCAGCCCCGCCTCCCGCGCTGCCTGCGCTGCGGCCACCGCCTCCCGCATCGTGTTCATGGTCTCGATCAGGGCCAGATCCACGCCGGACTCCGCCAGCCAGACCGCCAGCAGCCGGTGCTCCGACAGGAGCTCCGCAAAACCCGGCACCATCTCCGGATGATAACAGTCACACACGGGGGCGATGCTCCCCGCGATGCGGATCGAGCGACCACCAGACCGCTCGACCGCCTCCTGCGCAAGGCGGACCGCCAGCTCGGTGGCGCGCCGCGCCTCGAGTTCGCCAAGACCCGCGGCGACGAACGTCCGGAGGTTGGTTCGAAAGGTGTTGGTCGTGAGGATATCCGCCCCGGCGGCGATGTACTGGCGGTGAACCTCCCGGACCACCTGAGGAGCGGTGAGCAACGGCTCGGCCGACCACAACGGCCGGACCAGGGGATGCCCCAGCTCCCCCAGGCGGGTCCCCATGGCACCGTCCAGTACCAGGACCGCCAACGGCTCGCCGTTGCCGCTATCGCTCACAGACAATCTCAAATCGGTCTTCCCGTAAAAAAGGCCGTTCGTTGCTCAGCTTCTGCTCCCTCTCCCGGTCTTCCATTGGGCCGCCACCAGCTGTACCGCTCGAACCATGATAGAAAACCGTCAGTAGGGTCGCAACCTTTCCCCATTCGGCTCTCCTGCCGTGCAATTGACATCGACCGGTCCGACCGCAAGACGACCGGGTTCCCGTTCGCGCTGCAGGGCGATCTGTGCTAGAAAAAGACAGATTCTGTAGGAGCGAGAGTCATGAACCGGCGATGGTGCGCGAGGTCGAGTTGGCTGGCTACCCTGGCTGCCATCTGTCTGCTGGCCGGATCGGCCTTCGGGGAGCCGGCCGTCACCCAGGTGATCCCCGATTCGGTGCCCCGAGGCGGGCGGACCACCCTGCAGCTGATCGGCACCGAGCTGGACCAGGCCGACCACCTCATCGTCTCGGACTGGCGGATCGAGGCGTCGATCCTCTCCGTTGCCGCGGAGGAGATCGTCGCCGAGCTGGCGGTCAGTCAACGAGCGGTCGCGGGACCGAGAGATCTGGCCATCTCCTTTGTCCCGGGGACCGAGCTGCTGATCGTTGAGGCGTTCGAGGTGGTTGCCGGTCCCGCCATGCTGCTTTCCGTGTCGCCACAACAGCTTGTCCGGGATCGTGCCGAGATCGTGGACCTGGTGGGATTCAACCTGGACGCGGTGCAATCCGTGGATGGCGGGGGCGGCGTCCTGGTCGAAGAGTACACCCCCTCGGTTGACCCGACCCGCGCCACGGTCACCTTCACCGCCGATCACCTGGCCGCTCTCGGCAGCCGGGATGTCACCCTGTGGGGTGCGGCGGGAGAGGCCGATACCCTGGAGAGCGCCCTGACGGTCGTTCCTGGGGCCTTGACGGTCGATGCGCTCACCCCCTCGACCGCAACCAGGGGGGATGCGCGGATCTTGCACGCTGTCGGACAAAATCTGGATACGGTGCAATCGGTGCTGCTGGGCAACGGGATACTCGTCCGGTCTATCCAATTGCTCGACCCCACGGCACTGGATCTCTCCATCGAGGTACTGCAGACCGCGCTTCCCGTGGGCACTGGGCGCGATGCCACCTTTCTCGGCCAGGGTGAGGAGCGGTTCACCTTGAGCCAGGCGTTGACTGTCCAGGCCGGCCCACTCACCCTTCTGTCCATCCGACCGGGCGAGGTCTCCCAGGGGAGCGAGGTGGCGCTCACGCTGGACGGTACCAATCTCGACG
Source organism: Bradymonadales bacterium (assembly GCA_016931535.1). Lineage (GTDB taxonomy): Bacteria > Myxococcota_A > Bradymonadia > JAFGEP01 > JAFGEP01 > JAFGEP01. Next base: position 18,502 of record JAFGEP010000108.1, on the reverse strand, counting down.
GCCTCACCTCCTTCTCGGCGGGGGAGGAGGTTCAGCTGGTCGAGCTGGATCCGATCTCTCCGGTACGAGCCGTGGTGGATATCGCCGTGGCCTCGGAGGCTGCCACCGGCTATCGTTCGGTGACCGTGCAGGGCCAGTTTGGCCAGTCCACTCTACCCGAGGCGTTGCGGGTGACCGGCGTCCAGGACCTCCCCCCGCGCATCAACTATCCGGATCTCCTCGATTTTGGCCGTGTGGAGGTCGGCGCGAGGCAGCGCTCCTCCCTGATCTTGTTCAACGAGAATCCGGTCTACCAGGATGTGACGCTGGAGATTGCCAGTGGGGATATCCGGGACTTCTGCCTGCAGGACCCCGAGGGGATGACCATGGAGGAGCTTTGCACTTCGGTGCTGGCTTTCCAGTTGAGTCCGCTGGGAGAGGCGGTGATCGGGGTGGAGTTTCGGCCCTCGCTCCAGCTCTACAGCGAGGTGACCCTGTCTGTGATGGCATCGGAGCAGTCCCTGGGTGGCAGCACCCTGAGAGGCCGCGGAATCGAGTCGGTCCTGAGCTTCTATCCGCCGGCGCCGATTTCGATACCGCCCGTGGTCGAGGGGGAGATCATCCAGGAGCAGATCAGCACCCTCACCCGATCGCTGGATCCGACCCGCATCCGAGAGGTCCAGCTGGTGATGGAACGGGATGGCCTGTTGTACCCCGAGGCGGACGAGCGCTCCGAGATCTCCCTCTCCGACCCCCCCTCGCCCGAGGAGGAACCGCTGTTCGGCTCCACCCTGGTGACCGTGACCTTCCAGTACCCGGTGGGGACCTACGAGGGGGAGGTCAGGTTCTTGACCGATCGGTCAACCGCCCCCATCGTCCCGTTGTCCCTGTATGCAGCGGTCATCCCGGCTTCTTCGGAGGAGCCGGCCGACAGTTCGTTGGAGCCGGTCGAGGAGGTAGGCGACCCTGCTGAGGAGTGGGAATCCGACGCCAGAGACCAGGCCGTCGAACCGCCACCCGAGGTGGCCGACCTCGATCTGGCCGAAGAGTCGGAGGATATCTTGGAGCCCCAGACGACATCCGGCCAGGAGGGGTGCTGTGCCCAGGTGCCGATGCGTCAGGTGAAAGCGGTTCATCTCATGGGGGCCATCGCCCTGTTGGCCTTGTGGGGGGCGACGCGCCGCCGAGGTTGTCGACCGGGACGGAGGGGGACCAGACAGGCAGGCCGCATTCATTGACAGGCCGGGCGGGGCGAAGCAAGATACGGCCAACCGTTCCTGCCGGATGAGGGGGTCGAACCGGATGACCACGCAATCCGAGAAGCGCATACACGAACGGGTGACGGTCAACGAGGAGTTTTCCACCGTCGACCAGTTCGTGGAAGAGTATGTCACCAACGTGAGCAAGGGGGGGGTCTTCGTGCGGTCCAGGGACCCGCAGCCGGTAGGGACGGAGGTCGATCTCAAGTTCACCATTCTCACCGACGATTTCTACCTCATCGAGGGCAAGGGCAAGGTGGTACGGGTGGATACCACGCCGGGTCGGACCGGCATGGGCATCGTCTTCACCGAGCTGACGCCGGAGAGCGCCGCCCTGCTGGACAACTTGATTGAAGGCCGGAAACACAGCGAGGATGCCACCTGATCATTCCCTGGAGGTCGGTTGGACGCTTCGGTCTTTCTGCATCCCACCGCGGTCATCGATGAGCCCGCGGATATCGGCGCTGGAACCCGGATCTGGCACTTCTGCCATGTCATGGCCGGGGCCCGCATCGGTCGCGACTGCATTCTGGGACAGAACTGCTTTGTGGCCGGCTCGGCGGTGATCGGAGACCGGGTCAAGATCCAGAACAATGTCTCCGTGTACGCGGGTTGCATCCTCGAAGAGGAGGTTTTTCTGGGCCCGAGCTGCGTACTCACCAACGTGGTCAACCCGAGGGCTCATATCGAGAGAAAGTCGGAGTTCCGAGAGATCCGCATCCGGCGGGGAGCCACCATCGGGGCCAACGCAACCTTGGTCTGCCCCGTGACGATCGGCTGCCATGCACTGGTGGGGGCGGGAGCGGTGGTCACCCGGGATGTGCCCGACTTTGGCCTGGCGCTGGGTGTCCCGGCCCGCCAGGTGGGATACGTCTGTCGATGTGGCACGACCTTGATCCGCTGGGAGACCGACGGATCGGAGTCCCTGGTTCTCGACAGGCTGGCCGGCAGCCAGGAAGCGGTGACCTGTCCTGCCTGCGGCGCAGGGTATCTCCTGGATGCGCACGGGCTGAGGGAGACAGACAGGCCGCCCTGATCCGGCCGTCGCTTTGCTGGCAACGACCACCTGGTGACACCCGGCAGGTGGAGACGATCCGGTGGGGATGGCGGCTGCCGTTCGATGCGGTCAGATGGGTCAGACGATGAATTTACGAACGTCTGTCTGGGACATTCCCACCTACGCGGTGGCATGGTCCTTACAGAGCGGAGAGTTGTGGCTTGGCACCATTTTGCAGGATGTCGGCCAGCTTGGTTCCATCGAGGATCTCTTGGAAGCGCCGATTGATCCCGGGCCAGATACCTCGGACAGGGCAGTATCCGCTCCGGCCGCAGGGGCATTCCCCATTTTCGGAGCAGTGGGTGAGGAATACCGGGCCTTCCAGGGCGCTTATGATCTCGCCGAGCGAGATATCCTGGGGAGCTCTCGATAGGGCGTAACCGCCGTTCACCCCTCGGTAGGAGGCCAGCAACCCTTTTTTGGCCAGTATTTTCAAGATCTTGCTGACCATAGGCAAGGGGATGTCGGAGCGCATCGCGATATCCCGAGCGCTACACCGTGCGATGGACGGGCTTTGGGCAAGCTCGGCCAGAATGGCGGTTCCATAGTCGCTAAGCTTGGTGATTCGGATCATGGGTCGCCCTCTCCAGATGACGGACAGTACCTGAAGGGTCCCAGATCGTTTCAACCGCCGGGTTCTTGTTGTTACTTTTCAGTATGTTTGTAAGCGAAATTTGTAAAACTGATTAAAATGTTATGGTTACACGGGATGCAACACACCAGGTGGATTCATGTCCGAGTCGGATGGCACACAGGGCAACCCGGACCGTTGGGCCCGGCAGTTCGCACAGATTCGTCAACGGACCCTGGCCGGGGAACAGAATGCGGCCATCAGGGAGCTCCAGTCGCTGCTGGAAGAGGTGGAAAGGACGTCGATGGTCTCCGCCCAACGGCAAGAGGGAGCATTCCGGCAGCTCCAGGCGGCGTTGCACGGGGAGCTGGGGTTGGTCTTCAGTACACTCGGTTCCCTCGACCAAGCCGAGGAGCACCTGGCCAAAGCCTGTGAGCTCAGCCGGCCCCAAGACGGGGAAGGCTCGCTCCAGCGGGTCATGGCTTACGTGACCTCCCTGTTGAACTGGGGTTCGATCACCGCGGCCAGAGGGGATGCCTCTCAAGCGCAGCAGCTCTGGGGCGAGGCGTTGGAGCGGCTCCACGGCCTGGCACAGCAGGAGACGCTGGGCCCGGCGGATCGCAGGGTGTGGGAAGCCCTGCTCCGCAACCGCGCGCGAACGCGCGAGCTGGGGGGCGATCTGGAGGGGGCCATCCGCGATCTGGAGCAGGCGCTCGACTGTCTTCAAAGATTAACCGATGGCGCGACGGATGCGGTGCTGGCGGATGAGGTGCTCCTGTCGCTCGACCTGGTTCGGCTCCATCGTACCGCCGGACAGACGGATCGGGCCTTCCAGGTCGTAGAGGGCGCGCTGGCGGCAGCGCAGCGGGCGGTCGATCGGGAGGTGGGCCCCTATGTTGCACTCTACGTCCAGGCCAAGCTGGCGATGGCCGACTGCTGTGTGCTGACCGGACAGTTCGCCCAGGCCGAGGATCATCTCTTCCAGGTGGTGGAGGCGGTGCCGGAGTGGATGGTGCCGGTCCTGGTCGCCATCGACCAGTATGTCGCCATGCTGGCGATGAATGACGAGGTCCTGCGCCGGGGAGGGTTGCCACGGGGCGAGGTGGAAGAAGGGTTTGCCGAGCTGTTGGCCATCTTGGACGCCCGTTTTCAGGACGAGCAGATCTCCGAGCTGGCTCGAGCCCGCTACCGGCTCCTGGTCAACGGAGAACGGGAGCCGGCCGAGCGGCTTTTAGAGGAGAGGGAATGGGAGGAGCTCGATGGCGATCCCGGAGACGAGCGGTCGAGCTGGATCAGAAACCTCGAGCTGGCGCTGAGCGAGTCGCTGCGAACCACTGGAAGGCTTTCCAGAAAACGGGGGTGAGCGGCTAGCCTTGCCCTTGCTGGCGAAGGTATCGCTGCATCTCGTTGAGGCGAGGGTGTTCCGGATTGACCTTGAGCCCCCGGGCGACAGCCTTGCCGGCGGCCAGGGAATTTCTCATGCGGTAGTGGGCTTCGGCCACGTTGGCCCAGTTTTCGGCATCGTTGGGATCGGAGCCGGTGGCTTCGATGAGGGGGGTGAGCGCCTCGTGAGGCCGATTGGCCCGCAACAGGGCCCATCCCAGCATGGCGTCGCAGCGGTGTCGCTGGGTATCCCGCTCTCCCATGGTGGCCATTCCGCGCGTTCGCAGCTCGACGAAACGATCGGCGACGGTCTGGAGCATGCAGGTTCCGAGCTCGGCCTCGACGTGCGTGATCCAGACGCCGAGGTCGAGGCCGTCGGAGATCTTGGTCATGTGTACCCGGGCAAAGGCATCGCAAGCCTGCGCGGCTCGCACCGTATCCCGCCTCCTCAGGCAGATCTCGACCAGGGTTCCCCAGGACCAGGGCCAGGCCGGAGTAGTGAAAGCGACCTGCTCGCAGGCGCGGGCCAGCTCGAAGTCTACCGATTCGAGCGATACCAGCTCTTCGCGGAGCGCCTCCGCCAGGATGGAAGCCAGGGCCCAGACGCTGTCCGAGTCCATCGGGTTGTGGTTCAACGCTTCCCGGTACTTCTCGATGGCCTGGATCTTCTGGCCGGCCTTGATCAGGTTGCGGGCTTCGGCCCGCCTGGTCCGCGCCAGATCGGGGTTTCGAGGTGGCAGCAGATCCCGCTCGCGCAGAGCGAGACGCGTTCTCAGCTGCGACCATTCCGCCAGCGAGGGATCGGTGGCGATGCCCCAGCGGGCTGCCCAATGCCCTTCCTGGGGCCGGTCGGTGTGGTAGGCGGCGGTGGCCAGGTTGCACCAGGCTGTGGCATCGAGGGGGCGCTCGGCCAGCCGGAGGCGCAGCGGATCGAGGGCATCCTGGTAGCGCTGTTGCTGCACGAGGATCTTGCCCAGGACGCTGGCCACGCTGGCGCGATTCTGGGGGCCGATGTAGCGGTTGAAGGCCAGGGCATGGTCCTTGAGTTCGACCACCGCCTCGTCGTTGCGCCCCAGGTCGGCCAGCGCCATACCCCGCAAGCCATGAATGGTCGCGATGCGAAGGTCTCGCTGGATGTCGGGCAACCGATCGAATTCGCCGTTCTTGGCTCGCATGACCAGCTTGTCGGCCACGGTGAAGGCGATGTCGAAGAGCCGTTCGCGTCGGAGCCGGATGAACAGCTCGTAGGATTCGTTGAAGTCCTGCTCGGCGACAAAACGGGTCGCCTTGATGCTGGCGGCGCCCGAGAAGCCCTTGTTGTCGGCCTGCCTGATGGCGTCGATCGTCTCTTCGGTCTCCAACCCCTTGAACATGCCGGTCTTCCCAACCATGGCCTCGATCTGGTTGGGAGTCAGGATGGTGGAAAGATCGCGGGGGGTGTGGACCTCCGTGTCTTGTTCGATCACCACGAAGCGAAGGAGCCGGGCGTACTGGATCTCGAACTTGAGCGCCTTGAGGAACTCCTGCACCGGGCCGGTCTCGAATTGCCGCAACAGCTTTCGTAGCTGGAAGAGCGAGACCCCGAAGATCTTCTCCATGGCATAGGGGTCGCCCTGGACTTTGCTGTACTCCCGCTTGTCGAACCGGGTAGAGGGGTCTGCATAGAACTGGTGCAGGACCTTCCCCCCCTCCATGTACTCATAGCTCCATTTCTTGTAGTCCCCTTCGGTGGAGCCGGAGAGATAGGGGAGGGCGTACCCCTTGGAGACCTTGGAGAAGATGTCCAGAAGCTCCCAGACGGCGGGATCGGCCAGCGAGAACACCCACCCATTGTCGAACACGCCGACCCAGACATGGGCGGCGTCCGTCGGAACCTTGGGTACCTGGAACTTGAGCCCCAGGGTCTTGGCTGCCTCGGTGCATTGATGGAGGACGAACTCGATGTCCTTGGTTTTCAGGGCGGCATAGGTGAGGTACTGGTCCACGGTTTTTCGACACCTGAAGAGGACGATTACACTCCAAGCCACCAATACTGAAATCAGCCTCTCTTTCTTGAGGGGCGATGTCAATATCCTCTCGCGATGAAAATGAGTTCGTAACCAGTGAGGCTGCGGGCAGCGAGGGACACTACAAGACCCGACGCCCTCCTGGTCGATGGCAGGGTCTCCTGGCTTGGGCCCAGAAAAGTAGATGCAGATTTTCGGCGAATATTGATGGTGACAATAGGTTTGTAAAAGAAGCCAATATACATCAGTATTTTATCAATACAAATGATAAAAAACTAACACGATTTGTCGGGTGACTTTACAGACAAACGAAAGCGGCAGCTTGGCGTCGGGATCCAGTTGGCTTGTAGGGGGCTTCACTCCCGGATCTCGATGGTTCGAGGGGATTCGGTGTCGTCGAACCAGTCGGTTTCCAGGGTCCGGTGAAGGCAGGAGGCGTACAGGCAGTCCCTGAGGTTGTTCTCTCGGTGGGTGGTGCTGCCGTGGGAGAGGCGCGTGTCGAAGAACACGCAACGGCTGCGGGTGAAGGAACCCCGCGAGATGGTGGAACCGCGCTCTTCCAGGGTGTAGGAGATGCCGGCCTCCTCCAGGAGCCGCATCAACCTGTGGTTATTGCGCTGCACCTGGTCGTCGGAGAAGAAGCTGCACAGCTTGTGCCGCTCGCGGCTGTGGTGACGATCGGCTCGCTCGGCAACCCAGGTGAAGAAGGTCTCGACCTCTCCGTAGAGGGCGTCGAAGAGGAAGACCTCGTTGATATTGAACCCCCCCACCGAGGCGCAGCGGGCCAACACCCGGTATCCCCCGGAATGGGCCGAGGCACACACAACGCCCACCCGTGCCCCTCGCGTCAGCCGGGAATCTCCCAGCTCGCGGCCGACCCGGGTGAGCTGCAGGGTCTTTCGCACCTCGGTGAGGAAGTCCAGGAACCCCTCGGGCTGGTCCAGCTTTCCGCCGCTGGAGTCGGCTGCCTGGACCGGACCCTGGGGCATGACCAAAATGGCGTTCTGCCGGCTGTCGAAGAGCTGCTCCCTGAGCTGGTGGCGCTCCATGGACTCCTGGGCGGTGGTATTGTGACCATGGAAGTGTACGACCAGGTCCACCCGTTGGTCGGAGGGGAGGCGGTAGGTGGTTGGGACGAAGACCCAGGTGGTGGCATCGGTATAGGGCTCACTCCGACAAGGAAACGGACCGTGCGCCATGGTCAGGCGAAGTGTCACCCCCCGCAGCCCGTGCGAGACCTCGGTGACCGCGGCCGGTTCGACCAGGGCGTGGACCTGCGCGGGAAGACTCGACGCCAGGCCGGACGTCAGAACTCCGGCTGTCCGGGCCAGGGTCGCCAGGAAATGGCGCCGAGAGCAAGAAGAAAAGCCGGATTCCGACGGCACACTAGCCTCGTTAGGGGGAGCAGGGACGCCCGGCTCCACAGCAGCAACGGAGGAAAGTGTACCGGGGCCGCACAGGCCGTCAAGCGAAAAGGGGGGCGGTCGATCGGGCAGCTTCGGTCGCCATTGAGGAAAAACGGGAAATCACGGATAACTAGCCTGCTGGCAGCCCAGCCGACCGCCAGCCCACGGGTGGGAGAAGTCGAGGTGAACCAACAGGCCAGCACCATGGCTGAGGCGCTCAGGCTGTTTCTACGCAGCCTGGCGGTGGCCGCCCTGGTGGTCGCCATCACCGTCTTCGTCCAGGCGGCATTGGCGCCCAATCGGGCCGACCTGGGCCAGGTAGAGCGTTCCCACCCCCAGCTCACCTTGAGGCAGCATACGGCCCATTACCTGTCGAACCGATATCGCTTGACCGTTGACGACCCCTCGCGCGACATGGTCGTCTTGACCTCGGGTCAGTGGGGTCTTCCCACCACGGTGCTGGCATCCGATCACTACATCCTGGTGTTTACAGCTCGCCAGCCGAGTCGTCGGGCCGATATCTACCGCCTGGACGTCACCACCAGCCCCGCTGGCGTACCCGTACGCTTCGGCTACCTGAGACAGCTGACGGCCACCGATGAGGTCGAGGAGACCAACCTGGTGGCGCGCGGATCCCGGGTGGCTTTCAGTGCGTACCAGCGCGGACGGCACGACTCGTTGGTGGTCCTCGATCTCGCAGGCGAGCCACCGGAGACCACGGTAGGCTGGCCCTGGGAGCTGCGGTTCCTCAACGCCCTGACCAATCTCCAGCGAGACGGGCAGCTGCAGGGGATCGCGAGAACCCAGTACTACTTTGGCCTGCCGCCGGCCCACCTCGCGCTCGAGTTCATGGAGGACGGCCTGCTGTCGGTGAGGTGCGCCAACCACTCGCGCACACTGTTGGACCTGGCCGGACCCGACGAGTCGGTCGAGCAGGCGTGCGGCTTGATCCCGGTCCGACAACCCAAGATCGCCGATCCTTTCATCTTCCAGGCGGTCAACCTGGTCCGCAACCTGCCCTTTATCGGCCCCGACCGGATGGCGGTCCTCCAGCGCATCGCCTTCGACCTGTTGGACACCCTGCGCCGGTACCACCTGTTCACCATGCCCAGCCTCCAGGGGGAACCTCCCGATGAGGAGCGGGTTTTCGTCAAGCTCAGACCGCTCCCGGAATCGATCGGCGCCGGATTGGGATTGCTGCGAGGGGAGGACCAGCTGCGCGGGAGGCTACCGCCCCCCCGCATCCAGGCGATGATCCCCGACCGACCACCGCGTGACGGCCAGTGGTTCCCGGTAGAACGGGGGGTGTCCACCGCTCCCGATGGTGTGCCCTTCTTCTACCAGGCCCGCCTCCGGGTCGATCCCGATCGGCCGGAAGCCGAGATCCATTTTGTGGTCTGGGACCCCGAACGAGTCCGCCTGGGGATCGTGGCCGGCACCGAAGAGCCGATCCCCACCACCAGCGGGCTCGGCACGGGACTCGTCCCGCGGCGGGCCGGGGAGATCGACCGCCTCATCGGCGCGTTCAACGGGGGGTTCCAGTCCGTCCACGGAACCCATGGGATGATCGTGGAGGGGCTGGTCCTGGTGCCCACCATCCCCGATGTGGCCACGGTGGCCACCCTGGAAGGGGATCGCGTCGCGATGGGGCGATGGTCTGCCAGCTGGCAGCCTCCCGGAGACCTGGTCTCCTTGCGTCAGAACCTCCCTCCCCTGGTGGAGGGATCGGTGGCCAACCCCGATCAGCGGTTGCGCTGGGGTTGGGCTCCGGGACAGTCCCGGTTCGTGGTGGGGAATCCGCTGACGGTTCGCACCGCCCTGTGCCGGTTGCAGAACGGCGCATTGGCTTACGCCTATGGGAACTTCCTGGATGGGCAGCGGCTGGCACAGGCCTTGGTAGCGGCCGGCTGTGACTTCGGCATCCATCTCGACATGAACCCGGGCCACACCGGCTTCGAGTTCTACCAGGTATTCGACCAGCGGGGTGACCAGTACGAGGCTCGCAAGCTGTACTCGGGGCTACCGCTGGTGCGGCATCCCCGCTATGTCCGCCAGGATAACCGGGACTTCTTCTACCTGGTCTCCCGCCCCCATCCCTTGGAAGACGCATTGCCGGCCAGCTGCCCCGACACATCCCCCATCCCCTATCGACGCCTCACCTCCACCGGCCAGGAGCTCGACCGGGAATTGGCCAGTCTGCTGGCTGTGCCGGTGGCTACCACCCTGACGGACAGACCGCTGTGCGACCAGCCCGAACGGGTCGTCGAAGTAGTCCGGATCCCGCTCGCCAATGTGCGGGCCCGCTTGACCTTCTACCGCCAGGCGGCCGATGAGGCGAGACTCCTTGGGGACCAGGGAGAGTTCCTGATCCCCTTGGTGACCCAGGAAGTGGAAGGTCGGCTGGGTATCCAGGCAGATGGCCGGCTGAACTTCCAGGGCGAGGGGGTGGAGTCGATCCCCTTGCCGATGCTCGATCCCGCCCATCCCCTGATCCCGGAGGGCCAGGGGATGGTGATGGGGGTGGACGGCAGGCAGGACCTGTTTCTGGTGGCCAGCGCGGATCCCCAGGCGTTGGCAGCCACCCTCGTTCGGCTGGAGCTGGACCAATCGTTCTGGCTGGCTCGCGAGGGGGAGACCACCTTCCCCGAGATCCTGTTCGGGGACGGCCGGGTGCGAACCCTGCCCAGTGGTGGCCAGCGGTCCATGCCGGCCGGTTTTGTGCTCTGGCTGGATTTCGTGCCCCCCGCTCCCCTCTCCCTGCCCCTCGACGCTGTGCTGGGCCACTCGGCCGCAGACCAACCGACGCCGGCCGAGGGAGGCCTGGACGCCCATGACCGCCGACCCTAGGGAGTCGAGCCTCCTGTTGGCCATCGATGCGGGTCTGAAGACCGGCCTGGCGCAATACGGACAGCACGCAACCTGGCGGTCGGATGGCTGCCGCGAGTTCCCAAGGAAATCCGCAGTATAAGGGGATGATCCCGGTCATAATATTCTGCTTTATGTCGATTGAAAAATGGGGAAACTATACGACCAATGATTTTATCTAACTTTTTTACCAAGTATTGAGGTTGAAAAAGGGAAACTGGCTGCCAGAGAATGAAAAGAGAAGGGTCGATTCCTCCAGCGCCCCCTTCTCCGCACCCGTTGCGCTTACCACCTGGAGCACAGGGGACACCACACCCCGGGAGATTCACATGGCAACGACAGGTCTGCAAATCGAGGAGCTGGCCATCGGTCAGGGGGCCGAAGCCCGATACGGCCAAGAGGTCAGCGTGCACTACACCGGCTGGCTGACCAACGGCACGGTGTTCGATTCCTCCCTCAACCGGGGGCAACCCTTCCGCTTCCCCCTCGGGGAGGGCCGCGTCATCCGAGGGTGGGAAGAAGGGGTGGCCGGGATGCGCGTAGGAGGCAAACGCAGGCTGACCATCCCGCCAGAACTGGCCTACGGCTCCCGTGGAGTGGGAAACATCATCCCACCCAACGCCACCCTGGTTTTCGATGTGGAGCTGCTGGCGGTGGACTGAACCCGGTCCAGCCATCCGGTCGTGTCCGCTCGATCAGTCTTTGTCGGACCGCTGGCCTGTCATCGCGCTGATCGGTCGCCGCCGTGATCCATATATACTATGGCGTCTGCAGCAGGGCCACCATCCGGTTGGCCTGGGTCTCGTCCCGCGCCGTGGAGAGGAGGCGGAGCGCAGGCGGGATCCTGACCTGGCTCCAGTCGCTGACAGTCGAGTAGGCACCAACGTAACCCTCCCGTACTACCAGCGACGGAGCCAAGGCCAACCACTTTTCCAGGGGGAGGAAGGCGCGGGAAATGGCCCAGTCGCACAAGGGACCGTCATAACGCTGGATCGGCCGATCCACCACCCCAACCTGGCTCAGCTCGAGCCGAGCCACCACGTGGCGAAGGAATGCCACCCGCTTCCGTCGAGGTTCGACCAGGGTCACCTGCAGATCCGGCAGGAGGATGGCCAGCGGGATACCGGGGAACCCCGCTCCGCTGCCGACGTCCAGCAGATGCCCCGAGGGGACCTTTAGCCGCAGGATCTGCAGACTCCCCAGGATCAGCTTGGTATCGACGAACGGAGGGCTGGCATCACCCACCAGGTTGACCCGCGAACCGTAGGTTTGAACCAGCTGCGAGTACGCCTCCAGGGCGGTCAGTCGGTCCTCCGCCGGGTCCAGGTCGCAAGACAACAAGTGGATCTGCCGCCGCAGTCGGCCGGGGGATGCCTCGTCATGGTCATGTCGCTTGGTCATAGGTAGCCGAATGTGACCACTGGTCCCGCTGGGCGCTCTTTCAGTCGGGCGATCGCCGGGACCCAATTGATATAGGTAGAGGTGTACGGCCAGCGCCGCGGGGGATTCAAGGGGCTTGAGATGGATGGGAAACCGCCGGCGCATCTGGTATGCTCACCCCGCTTCCGACTGGGGATGTCTGGGGCTGACGGTGTTTCCCTTCCCCTTGGCGAGCGGCGTGATGCCTGGGGAGTGGACCGGCCTTGACGGCGCGTTGTGAACCTGCGGGGTCGTGTTTTGGGATTCGAGAGGAGTGCTCCATTGCGACCGGAATCTGGGATGGTCTTCGCCATCGCTGGAGCGACGGGTGCCGTTGGGCGGGAGATGCTTCGCGAGCTGGAGGAAAGCGACCTCCCGGTGGCTGGGCTGCGCCTGCTGGCGAGTGAGCGCTCCGCAGGGTCGAAGTTGCGTTTTCGCTCGACCGAAGTGGAGGTGGAGCCGCTTCGCCCCGAGGCGTTCGCCGGTGTCCAGGTCGCCCTCTTTTCCGCCGGCGCCGAGCGCAGCCTGCTGTTTGCGCCCTGCGCGGTGGAGCACGGGGCGGTGGTCATCGACAACAGCTCCGCCTTTCGCATGGACCCCCGGGTGCCTTTGGTGGTCCCCGAGGTGAATCCGGCTGAATGCGAGCGGCACCAGGGCATCATCGCCAACCCCAACTGCTCGACCATCCAACTGGTGCTGCCCGTCAAGGTGCTGGTGGACGCGGTGGGGGTCGAGCGGCTGGTCGTTTCGACCTACCAAAGCGCCAGCGGAGCGGGTCAGTCCGGGATCGAGGAACTGCTGCTCGAGACCCGCCGCTTTCTGGATGGGGAGTCACCCCGGGCGCGGATATTCGCTCATCCGCTTCCCTTCGAGGTGGTGCCCCAGATCGGGGAGTTCTCCTCCAGCGGTTTCAGCCAGGAGGAGATCAAGATGATCCAGGAGACCCGCAAGATTCTCGGCCTGCCGGATCTCCAGGTGGCCGCCACCTGTGTGCGGGTTCCGGTGATCAGGGGCCACAGTGAGTCGGTCACGGTTGATCTCGAGCGAGAGATTGCGGTAGAGGAGGTCCGCCGGCGGTTTGCTTCGATGCCGGGGCTGGTCGTACAAGACGAGCCGGCTCGGAATAACTATCCGCTGGCACGGGTTGCGCAAGGACGTCGGGAGACTTTTGTGGGGCGGATTCGGAAGGACCTGGATCGAGCGCGAACCTTGCATTTCTGGGTGGTCAGCGACAACCTGCTCAAGGGGGCGGCCACCAATGCGGTCCAGATCGCCCAGCAGCTGGCCTGTCGGCGGCTGGTTCGGAGTCTAGCGACAGACCCGCGTTGATCGGCATGGTGGAGTAAGAAAGGAATGTCGGAGTTACTGCGACCAAGGCGAACACGGTTCGGCCTCATTCTGATCCTGGGCCTGCTGGCCATGGTACCCCTGTCCCGAACGGTCTGGGCCGACCAGCAGGTGAGCGATGTGGTGTCCAGCGTGGATGTTGGGATCAATATCGAGCCCACCAACGCAGACGACACCAACCAGCGGTTTACCATCAACCTCTTGGATTGCCAGGACCTCGTGCCGGATGATCCCACCATCTCGTTCACCTGGCGCTTCGCCAGCGAACCTCCCACGGATGCGCTCTTCACCATCAAGGTCCAGAAGAACGACGAGACCTGCGCCTTGAGCAGCCTGACGACCGAGACCACCGACAGCTGCCTCACCCTGGAGCAGCAGGCCAGCCTGACGACCAAGACCCTCACCCGTCAGCTCGATTTCTCCGAGATCTTCAGCGACCTCGACCATCCGGACGACTGCTCGGTAAACCACGGCAGCACCTACGACCTGGCCCTGGTGTTCACCTCCTTTTCCACCTCGACCGATGACACCGAGGACGACACCGACCTGGACGAGGTCCGGTTTCAGCTGGCCACCCACCGACCGTCGCCGCCCCAAGATCTGACCGTTCAGGCTGGCGAATCCAGTATCGAGGTGGACTGGGCATCGGTGACCGAAGCCGAGCGCTACTGGGTCTACTACTCCAACACCGAGCTTTTGGCCGGCGCCGATCCCGCCACCGTACACGCCAACTACCACAGCACCTCGACACCAGGTGCGGTGCTGAGCGACAACCTGGTGCGAAACACCACCTACTGGATCGCCGTTACCAGCGAGGACGAGTTCGGCAACGAAAGCCTGCTCTCCCAGGTCGTCACGACCACCACCCAGGAGGTGATCGATTTCTTCGAGTACTACAGGCAACAAGGAGGCCAGGAAACCGGAGGGTACTGCAGCGCCTTGCCAGAGGCGGGCAACGGCTTCGTCGGCCTGCTGCTCAGCCTGCTGGCCGCGCTGGCCTTGGGGCGGAGGAGGGTGTGATGGGAACGACATGCAGCAACAGCCCAGAAGCTCCCGTCCGGATCGGGCCAACCGGCTGGCAGGGGAGGTCCCGTATTCTCCTGGCCTGTGCCGGCACCCTGGTTGCCTGCCTGATCCTGCTGTCAGCAACCGCCCACCAGGTGTCCGCCCAGGGGCTGGAGTCGCCCATCACTAGCGAGCTGGTGGTCAAGTTCGGGGAGTATCGAGCCGACATCGATTCCGAGTTCGAGGGGACCGAGGGGCCTTATACCCGGATGTTCGGCCCCGGTGGCAGCTTCTATGTGGAGATGGAGTACTGCTACTACCTGTGGAGACACTGGGGAGCGCTCTCTGTGGGCGTGGCGGTGGGGTTCGTCTCACCTAGCGGTTATGGCTTGTTGGCGGATGGGACCAACAGCGTGGACGAGACCGATCTCAACGTCCTGCCTACCAGATTCAACCTCGCCTATCGTTTTGATGTGTTGCCCCGCGAGCTTTCCATTCCCCTGGTGCCCTACCTCACGGTCGGCCTGGACTACTACCTCTGGTGGATCAACAGCGCGGCGGGTATCGCCACCTATCGCAGCCCAGACTCCGAGGTGATCGAGGAGGGACGCGGCCAGACCTTCGGCTGGCATGTGGCCGGTGGGGTCCAGTTTCTACTGGATGTCCTGGCTCCCAGGATGTCCAGGACCTTTGACGCCAATACCGGAGTGAACAATAGCTACCTGTTTGTCGAGTACCTCTATGCCGACGTGAGCGACTTTGGCTCCGACTCCAGCTTCCAACTGGGGGACAGCACCTTGCTGTTCGGGTTGGCATTCGAGTTCTGAACCTCACTATGGGGCGGTTTCGCGCACTGGTTGCCTACGACGGCACCGATTTTTTCGGCTGGCAGATCCAGCCCACGGTGCGGACCGTGGAAGGTGAGCTGACGACCGCCCTGGCCCGCATCTCCCAGCGGATCTCGAAGGTCCAGGGAGCGAGCCGTACCGACGCCGGCGTTCACGCCGAGGGCCAGGTCATCCACTTCGACTACCAAGGCCGCATGACCGCGGCCGAGCTGCTGCGCGGACTGAACGCCCTCTCCGGGCCGGACGTGGCCCTGCTGCGCTGCGAAACGGCAGCAGACAGCTTCCACGCTCGGCACGACGCCCGTGGCAAGCTGTACCGCTTCGACCTGTGGGCCGACCGCATCGGCCATCCCCTCTTTCGGCGAACGACCCTCCATGTGCCCTATCGCCTGGATCTCGACGCCATGAGGCAGGCCGCCGGTCACCTGGTAGGAGAGCACGACTTCTCCTGCTTTCGAGCCTCCACTTGCGATGCCCCTTCGCCTCGACTCCGGCTCTCCCGCCTCGAGCTGGTCGGGAACCCTCCTTTGCTCCAGTTCCTGGTGGAGGGAACCGCCTTCCTCAAGTACATGGTGCGCACCCTGGTCGGTACCCTCCTCGAGGTGGGGCGGGGCCGACGCTCGCCCGACAGCATGGTGGAGCTGCTCCAAACAGCCGATCGGACCCAGGCCGGAGAGACGGTCGGACCCCGGGGGCTTCACCTGGTCCGGGTGGATTACGAACAGAGGCTCTGGTAGCGGTACCCTCGACAGCCGACACCGCCAAGCGGATCACCTGACGACCAGGGCTTGCAGGCTATTTCACGCGATCTCGTCCTCAGTCCCAATCGTGGGTGGTGCTCCCTGGTTCGGATTTTCGAGGTACTGCGAGATCTGGAGCCCTGAAAGGGCGAGACATGCCAGCCCGGGCGAAGCCCTGGGAAAGGCAGTGCAAAATCGCGGGAAGCCCTGAAAGGGCGAGACATACCCGCTAACCGAGGGCGATGGGAATGCGAATTGGGAGAGCACGTGAACCGGGGCACTAAAACCCGTTTCCCACCACCTCTTCCCCATCCTCTTCCTCCTCGATCGGCTCGTCCAGCCCCAGCAGGTCCTCCTCTTCCTCGTCCAGGGCGACGGGCCGGTGGAGGCGACCGGTCAGGCGGCGCTCCAGGTGGATCAGGACGGCGGCCAGGTGGATGGCCACATAGGCCACGATGACCGAGTACAGCCCGATCTCGAGGCGGGTGGCGATGCCCAGGTAGACCAGCATGCCCACCCCCAGCGCCATCATCACCAGGGAAAGCCGGTTTACCGGGATGCGCTTGAAGGAGCGGAAACGGATGTTGCTGACCAAGAGAAAGGCGACAAACAGGGTGTAGCCGATCACGATGGGAACCTGAGCCGGTTCGTCGATCCGGAACTGACCCAGAAAGGAGGTATGGATGGTTACCGGGCCAGCGATCAACACAGCCCCCAGGGGACTGGGAAGACCCACGAAGAAGCGGGGATCCGGCCCCTCCTGGGCGATCACGTTGAAACGGGCCAGCCGGATGCTGGTGGCCGCGGCAAAGACGAAGGCCACCAGGAACCCCACCGGACCGAGACCGGACAGCCCCCAGTGGTACACCAGCCAGGCCGGCGCGATACCAAAGGCCACCGTATCCGACAGGCTGTCCAGCTGAAGCCCGAAAGCGCTCTGGGTACGGGTCAGACGCGCTACCCTCCCGTCCACTCCATCGAAGATCGCGGCAAAGCCGATCAACCAGCCGGCTGCCCAGAAATCCCAGGGGCGCGTGGCGTGCCCGGCCAACAGCATGGAGTAGAAGCCACAGAAGGTAGCACCCAGGGTGAACAGGTTGGGCAGGATGAACAACGACTTGCGTAATGATATTCTACGGCGTGGTATCACGGCTCCTCTCACTCGAAGGATCACAGGATAGTACGCCATTTCGCTTTCGACAAGGCCACAAAAAACGGCCTGCCCCCCTCCGCCTCGAACGGTTTTTTTGCCCGTTTGCGCGGATTGGCGACTGTGGCCTCGGACGTTCTGCACTTGACTTGAGTGGATGATTCGACTACAAGCCGCGAGAGGTAGGACCTGGGGTTGAAACCAGGCGGTCTGTGACCCCGTGATCTATTTTTGGCGTGCCAATGCTGCAGGAGTTTCACGATGAGTAAGAAAGGGATGTTGAAGAATTTAGCTCTGGTTTCTGTTTTTGCCCTGGCCACAGCGCTTGTGGGTTGCCCCAGCGACGATGGCGGAGACGACCATACGACGCCGGATACCACGACGGACCGCGGACGCGACCAGACGACGACGCCCGATATACCGGCCGAGACGACCCCCGACCTCCCGACCTCCGATACCGAGTCGCCGGATGTCACCTATGACGCGCAGCCGGATACCGGCCCCAACATCTGCGCTTCCATCCCCACCTGCGCCAGCATCGGCACCGACTGCACCACCGACGAGGCCGTCTGTGGCGAGGGCTGCCAGTGCGTCGGTGCAACCGAGACCACGGCCGAGTGCTTCCAGGAGTGCCGGCCAGACCTTTGCGAGGCCATGTGCGGGGAAAACGAGTACTGCGTCGGTCTGGTCAACTCCCAGACCGAGGAGCCGATCGAGGACGAGTACGGCAACCCGGTCGGCGTCTGCACCGAGATGGATATCCTGGAATGCGCCGAGATCGGCACCTGCACCACGGCCGGCACCGATTGCACCGGCAACGCCGCAGCCTGTGGAACCGACGAAAACAGCTGCGGCTGCATCGGCAGTCAGACCGACGCCGACTGCTACCAGCTCTGCCTCTACGGCACCTGCGAGGATCCCTGTGGCGATGCCGACTGCCTGCAGCTCGGCTACTACGAGGGCCAGACCTTCGTTCCCCTCGAGCAGCCGGATGGCACCTTTTTGGGCGCCTGCGTCCCGCCCTGCATCGGCGACCAGGTCACCTACGAGGAGTGCGACGGGGACACGCTGTGCTGTGAGGCTGGCCTGGAGTGCGCCGGCTTCTGCACCCAGACCTGCACCCCCACCACCTCGACCAATCCGACGGAGGAGGAGCTGCAAGCCGACTGCCCCGATGCCCTCGCAGCCCATGAAGGCGCCCTCCCGGCCTGCTTCATCCAGTTCACCGGGGATGATAACACCTACTGCGGCTACATCTGCTCTCCTACGGTGGCAACCTCCTGCCCGACCGGCCTGACCTGCTACGACCTCGGCGAAGACATCGGCGTGTGCGTGTACTAGCAGAAATACCGTAGACTCGATCGCCCCCTCCGGCGGCTACGCCGCCACTTCCCCCGCACCGACACGGTGCGGGGGCAGACGCCCCCTCCGCCTGCTACGCAGGCACCTCTTGTCCAGAGACTCGAT
>JAFGEP010000107.1 GCA_016931535.1 Bradymonadales bacterium | reverse complement strand
CCCTCGGCGTGGTAGCCGTCGTTGCAGGTGCACAGGTACCCCCCCTCGCTGTCCACGCAGGTCCCCGGTCCACAGGTGTGGGTTTCTTCGTCGCACTCGTCGATGTTCTCGCAGGTGGGGAACTGGCCGCCGCTGGTGCGGTAGCCGCTGATGCAGTTGCAGGTGTAACCCGGAGTCTGGTCGGTGCAGAATCCGGTCCCGCACGGATTGACGTCACCGCTGCACTCGTCGGTGTTGACACAGGTGGGGAAGGGCGCGCCCTCGGCGTGATAGCCGTCGTTGCAGGCGCACTGGTAGCCCCCGTCCTGGTTGGTGCACACTCCGGCGCCGCAAGGATCTTCGGCTGCCTCGCATTCGTCGACATCGGCGCAGGTGGGGGGTGTGCCGGTCAAGGTGTAGCCGTTGTAGCAGTCGCAGCCGTATCCGCCGGGAGTGTTGGTGCAGCCACCCCCCTGTCCGCAGGGGTTGGTTTCGCCTTCGCACTCGTCGATGTCGGTACAGACCGGAAATGGTTCACCGCTGGAGGTGTAGCCGCTGTTGCAGCTGCACAGGTACCCTCCCTCCACGTTGGTGCAGCTGCCCTGTCCGCAGGGGTCGGTTTCACTGTCGCACTCGTCGATGTCGGTGCAACCGGTGCCGTCGATCCTCCCGTCGCCCTGGTAGCCGGCGGGGCAGGTGCACAGGTATTCCCCCGAGCTGTTGGTGCAGGTGGCGCCCTCCACGCAGAACGGATAACCGTCCGCCTCCTCGTCGCACTCGTCGACGTCGATGCAGCCGCTGCCGTCGACCCGGCCGTCTCCTTCCCAGCCCTCGCCGCAGTCGCAGGTGTAGCTGCCTTCGCTGTCGGTGCAGGCGGCTCCCTCCACGCAGAATGGATATCCCTCGGTCTCTTCGTCGCACTCGTCGATGTTGGCGCACCACAACCCGTCGCCGTAGTACCCTTCGTTGCAGCGGCAGGTGTAGGAGTCGTCCGGGTTCTGGACGCAGGTGGCGTGTTCGTCGCAGGCGTCACACACGGTGCCGATACACCCGGGTCCATCACCGTACCCCTCGCCCGCCGAGTTGTCGCAGTAGCTGTCGGGGACGCACCAGCCCTCAAAGCAGGCCATGTCGGCTTCCGGACAGCTGTCGGTACAGGGGGTGGAGCAGATCGAGATCTCCCCAAAGGTCTCACAATACCCGGACTCGCACTGATCATCGCCCGAGCACGGCTGGCCCAGCCCCGACAACGGCTCGATCTCCTCTTCCTCGGAGAAGTCGGGGAGAGGAAAGTCGAGCTGGGCGTCGCGATCCTCGAAGAGCCAGTGGCTCCTGTCGAAGGTGCAGGAGCAGACAAGGCTCAGTAGAAAGATCCCGGTGCAGACGATCAGCTGCCTGCTCCCGCTACTTTGTAGGGACTGGTTGAGGTCCTTTCCGCCTGTGGCAACCATGGCTCCTTCTCCCGGTATCGCTGGACTTCTCCTGTGTATCAGCGCGCTATAGGCCTTTCGACATGATGCGCGCCGGTACCGTCGAAAACGTAATACTCATGTCTCCCTTTGGCATGGTGGTTTTTTCCACGGCGATTCCCGCAAGCGCTTGCCTGCTGGACACCTCGATGCCTGCGGAAGCTGGGGTTGACCGTGGATGCTTTTCGGGGGCATCTCTCACTCCGCCTCTCCTTTGGCTCCAGAACCCCTGCCGGCACTCGATTACGGATGTGTCGACGCCCCGCGCAACAGACAACCGGCTGGCTCCAGCGCAGCGGACTTGGATCACGCGCTCCAAAGCTTGACGGATGTGAAGTCGGGATGGAATATGAGAGCCACCTTTGAACGGGGCGGTTCTCCATGTCCAACACCCATGCTGCTACGGCCGTTTTCTTCCTGGGGTTCCTTTTCGCGCTGGCGGTATCTCCCCTACCGGCTGCAGCCTCTTCGGGCTCGTCAGACCCGCCACCTGCGGATGGCGCTCAGCGGTCTCACCTGGAAGAATGTTACTTGGCCCAAGCCGATCCAGCGGATGGAACCCTCCACTTTGAAGAGGAAGAGCTCGATTCTTCCCAGTACTACCAAGCGGAGGATCTGGATCAGGCGGGCGAATCGATCGAGGGGGAGGTAGACCCCGCCGAGATGGTGGAGCAGGAGGACGAGCCCTACGATGAGATCGATCCCTACTGGTTCGGTGAAGCCCCCACCACCCCATCCCCCGAGCAGGAAACGGTGACCGTGGGGCAGCGTGTAAGCCCACCTCAACGGATCATCGCCGCGGCTCGGGGAGGGTATGGCCGGTTCACCGAGACCACCATCGATCAATCCGCCGAGGTGCTCTCGGTGGGCCTCGAGTTTCAATGGTACCCCAAGAGCTGGTTGGGTCTTGTCGTCCCCTTTCTGGCCGATTCCTACCAGCGTCGCTACCAGGCTCTGGGAACCGAGGGAGCCACCGGTTTGCCGGGCGTCCAGGAGGAGGAATGGCGGTTCGACACCGGCGCCGCCGTGGCCTTCGATGTCCTCGAAAAAGCGGGATACGGAGCGGGCTGGCTGTACATCGGAGGACGCTACTTCACCTTCTTCAACGACTCCTTCAACCAGCATGCTGCGGGCGTGGTCACCGGCGCCCACTTCGACCTGCCCATCACCGGCGACCTGAGCGGGCTTTTATTTGGCGACTACACCTACAACCTGTTGAGCCTGATGGAGGAGTCGGAAGAAGGGCTGCGCTCCATCACCGGCCGTCCCATTGCCAGCCTGCGGTTTGGCGCCGGTCTGGCGCTTGCCATCGGCTCCACCTCCTCCCTGGCCATCGTGTACCGCGGGGAGCACATCCCTCACGACCACACCGACCTGTTTGTCCACCGCGCCCTGCTGGAAACCGCCGTCTCGTTCGAATTCTGAGCCGCCATCCACCGATAGCCTTTCGGATCGGCACCCCCTGTTTGGCCGGTCGTCGGTGGCCTTTTTCTGAGTTGGCCAGGCATCGGCCTAGGCAGAGCCGCCACGGGTATTCTATAGTTGCGTCGCCTCGCGGCCACCAGCTGGCTTTCCATATCCAGGGCCGCCAGCTGGTGAACCGGTGCGGGTGGCGGGCTTTTTGGGAACCACCTGCCTACTTCGACGGGTGGCCCCCTGCGACCGTCAGCCGTCAAACACCAACGTTGAGACCCGCAGCCCATCGGAGGTGTGGCCCGGCGGTCTCCCTCAGGCGGAGGTAGCTACCATGCACATGCGCCAGCTAGGCTCCACGGATCTCCAGGTCAGCGCAGTCGGCCTGGGAGCCATGCCCTTGTCGCTGGAAGGGCGCCCCAACCGGAACACCGCCATCGATGTGATCCACGCTGCTCTCGATGCCGGGATCACCCTCATCGACACGGCCGATGTCTACTGCATCGACGAGCGCGATATCGGACACAACGAAGCGCTCATCGCGGAGGCTCTGGCTGCCTGGCCCGACGGCAAGGATCAGATTGTCGTGGCAACCAAGGGCGGTCTCGTGCGACCGCGCGGCGACTGGGTTCCCAACGGCAACCCCACCCACCTGCGGCAGGCCTGCGAGCGAAGCCTGAAAGCGCTCGGTACCGACTGCATCACGCTCTACCAGCTCCACGCGCCCGATCCCAACGTCCCGCTGGAAGAGAGCGTCGGTGCGCTGGCCGACCTGCAGCAGGAAGGCAAGATCCGGCACATCGGCCTCTCCAACGTCACCATCGAGCAGATCGAGCTCGCCCGTCAGCTGGTCGAGGTGACCTCCGTCCAGAACCGCGTCAACCTATTCGAGCGGCACTACTTCTTCACCGGTGTGGTGGACTACTGCGCCGAGCACCGGATCACCTTGATCGCCCATAGCCCGATGGGGGGGTACCACCATCACCTCAGGACCCGGATGGAGCCGGCCCTGACCGAGATCGCCAGACGCCACCGCTGCTCCACCTACCAGATCGCGTTGGCCTGGTTGCTATCTCTTTCCCCCTGGATCGTGCCGATCCCGGGGGCAACCCGTATTCTGAGCGCGGTGTCCAGCGCCGCCGCCGCCGATCTGGAGCTGGATCAACAGGACACAAACCGGCTTCACGCGGCTTTTCCTACCGAACGGTTGTTGAGCTGATTCGGTGCTGCTCTTCTGGAAAGACAGCGGGGGCGGCTATCTCCTGCAGACCATCACCGCCCGCCCAGGCTGATCCGCAGCGCCGCCGGCACCCCACCCTGGCTGATATGCGCTGTGCAGGGGGGCGGTGGATCTGGCGTGCCACACCGCTTGACGGAGCAGCCGTTCGTGCTGTAGGGAAATAATCGCGAGTTTATTACAGGCACGACGGTATTCCACGTTTGTAACCCATGGCGCGAGAATCTGCCAGCTCACGGCAGCCTTTTGGAGATCGCGGTTTCCTTCGACATGCCGGCTGGTATGGAGCAGCGATGGGAGTACTGTAGATTCACTTAGAGCATTAAAGGATCTCAAATGACAGAGACCTGTCCGGAATTTGAGAGTTTTTTTGGTACCTTTCGAGCGGTTCTGGAATACCGAGCGGAGCACCAAGGCGACAAGAGTGCCATCACCCATCTGGACGGTAGAGAAGGACAGGAACAGCGGTTGAGCTTTGCCGGTCTGCACGGACTGGCCATGCGCTATGCCTTCGGGCTCCGCTCGATCGGGTTGAGGAAGGGAGACCGCCTGGCGATAATGCTCGCCCCTGGCCTCGATTTCTTCGGCACGCTCTGCGGTTGCTTCCTGGTAGGGGTTGTTCCCGTTCTGGTCTATCCACCCCTCTCCTGGAACAAGTTGGAGCACTATCTCACCATCCAGTCGGCGATCGTGGCCAACTGTGGTGCCCGAATGCTGTTGACACTCCCCAAGGCCAAGTGGCTGCTGGGAACCGTAATAGAAAAAGGCCCATCGCTGGAGCGTGTGATCACGCTCGACGAACTCAAAAGAGAAAATGGGTCTATCGATCTTCCCTCGGTCGGGCTGGATGACTTGGCTCTACTTCAATACACTGCCGGCACCACGGCGGTACCCAAGGGGGTGAAGCTGACCTATCGCAATATCTTCGCGACCATGCGCTGCCTGGGCCAAGCGGGTGGGACCACCTGGGAAGAGGAGGTGCTCTGTTCCTGGCTGCCTCTGTACCATGGCATGGGGCTCACCTCCTCCATCTTTTTCTGCCCCCTCTGGGGTTTTTCTTTTGTGGGGATATCCCCCCTCGACTTTTTGCGCAAACCGGTCCGCTGGCTGCAGATGATCAGCCGGTACAAAGGCACCATCTCGGTATCTCCCGCCTTCGCCATGGATCTGTGTACGCGCAGGATCACCGATGATGACTTGGCGGGGGTGGACCTGTCCAGCCTCAAATGGTTACTGCTTGGAGCGGGTTTGTTCCAGAAGAGTTCCGTGGACGCCTTTGTCGAACGGTTGGCACCCCATGGTTTCGATCGGAAAACCATTTATCCCGTCTATGGACTCGCCGAGAGTGCCGTGGGGGGATTCTCGCCCATAGGCAGGCCTGGTGCCCGGTATCTTCGCGTGCTTCGGTCCTCGCTCCAGTTCGGTCAGCCGGTCCAGATCCTCTCAGATGAAGAAAATGAGGGGTACGATCTGGTTTCTGTCGGCAAGGTTCTCCCCTGTAACCAAGCCTACATCCTGGACCAGGATGGGCGGGTTCTCCCTGAACTCACCGTAGGCGAGCTGGCGATCGGGGGCCTTTCAGTGACCTCTGGGTACTACCAGGCCGAGGAAGCGTTCACCTCCCGGCTGGTCTCGATTGAAGGTTCTGATAAGCTGTTCTTTCGCACAGGCGATACCGGTTTCTTTGAGCAGGGGGAACTGTTTCTCACCGGTCGGTTGTGTGATCTGGTCTCGATCGAGGGTCGTACCTACTTTTTGGATCACCTCGATCAGGTTGTTGAGAATTGCCCAGGTATCCGCAGGGGCTGCACCGCTTCCTTCACCATCAAAAACCAGGCAGGTGTCGATACCCTGGCGGTGGTCGCCGAGTGCAAAGCCACCTCCAGGAAAGAAAAGGAGGCGATCGCACAGCGGTCGAAATCCGTGCTCGAACAGACTGTCGGTATCACGCCGACTGCGATCGCGCTGATCCCGCCGCGCAGCATTCCCAAAACGTCCAGTGGTAAGATCCAGCGCTACAGATGCCGAGATCTCTTTCTTGCGGGATCTTTGCCCAATGCGGCCGATATCTCTCTGTTGACCAAGGCAAAGCTCCTTATCCATTCGGTAAACGGTAACCTACGATTCAAGGCACGCTCACGCCACAAAGCACCCGGCGAAAAAAACGTGGCAGACTGAATACTGTAAATCAGTTTGAGACCGGCCCCGGTCTGAGCACATATCCCAGCTGCGGATGGCGCGGACCGCTGGGCGGGTGGATCCCCAGGCTCTTGGCGCTTGGTGGGGCCGACCAGCTGGCTGCCAGGGTAGGGGAGGGCAAAAAGGTCAGCGACTCCAGGCAGAACCCATGGCCCAAGCTCACCCGGTCGGGGGTTGCCTTCTCCAGGTAGAGGATGGTGAAGCAGACCTCGCCCGTCCCCTGGTTCTCGAGCACCATGTGCAGCTCCCACCAGCCGTCGGCTGGATCGGCGCTGCACTCGGTGGTGCAGTCCACCGCCTCGAAGGGGAAGGCATCATACCCAGTGCCACCAATGGTGACGCTGCCGCCGCTCCCATTCAGCGATACCTGGCTCCCCGACACGGTGAACCCCTGAACCAGCTGGGAAGGTTGTGGCATGGAGCGCAGACGGACCAGCTCGACCTCGGTCGGATCGCTAGATGATACCGATGAGCAGCTGCCGGTGGCGGTCTGCCAGCCCATCGCCGAGTCGTAGGATTCGTGCCAGATGAGGTCCAGACTGCTGGGCAGAGTGTCGCTGCAGTAGAGGTACATGACGTGCAGGTTGTCCCGTTCTGGCGCGATGGCGTGGTACAGGGTCAGATCGTACTCGACCCATTGCTGCTCTTGATACAGCAAGGCCACAAGCGTTCCGTCTCGTTCGATCGATCCGACATTGCCGGCAATGTCGATCACCCCGATCTCACCAGTGCCTCGCCCTGCCACAGTCGCCTCGAAGTCCAACAGCACGCTCCCCTGGATGACGTGCTCATCCCATTCCTCTTGGAGATCCTCGACATGGCGACCATCCCCCTGGTCGTGCTCCACCTGATCAGATACGGACGGATCCTCCAGGTCGAAACCGTCCCGAACATCCAGCAGATCTGTGTCCATGCCGGAATCGAGGGGCTCATCGAACCCGATATCATCCGCACGTTCCTCCAGATCCTCGACGGGAGTCCCCCTGTCCGATCGGCCTGGACCATCCGACTCACCGGTGGCGATGCACCCGGTTGCAGCCGTGACCATGACCAGTAAGACCGACCACCGACTCGGCAATGGACCTCGAACACCCATCTCGACCTCTGGTCTTCCCACGGATCATCGGCTCCACTTCCGATGATCGAGCATCGGGCTAGGCACGCGCGCCACGGATACTTATAGTGGCACTGCCTTACGGCTGCCAGTCGGCACATCATAGCCAGAAGTTGCTGGCTTGTCGTCTGCAGGTGGCGACCATTGGCCATCTCGCACGACTGCGGGGCGATGGTCAAGTCGAGTAGGAGCATCGGACATGAGCAGCACACCCTACAAGCCTCAGTCTTTCAAAGCCCCTGTCGCTTCCGGTGGTAAGCTGAAACTGCTGGCCGGATTGATCGAGAACAAGGTGACCGGCGCCATGCTGGGTGGCACCCTGCTGAGAAACGTGGGCGTGATGGACATACGCGCCACGGCAGCAACCGATGCCCCCTGGTTGCTTCCTCCTCCGCCTCCTGATATGCCGACCGAACTGGCTGTACCGATCCCCCCTTCAGACCTGGAATCCCTGCCTCCCCTTGCCTCCTTGCCGCACTATCCCTTTGAAACTGCGGCAGACTTTGTCCAGGCCTATCGCGATGGGCGGCTGACGCCCGAGCAGGTCGCCGAGCGCGTCCTCAAGGCGACCGATGACAGCGACCAGATGATCCCCCCCATGCGCTGGCTCATCGCTCAGAAAAAAGAGGACGTGATGCAGCAGGCCGCCGCTTCGACCAGGCGTTACCAGGAGGGAACCCCCCTGGGGCCCTTGGATGGTGTACCGGTCCTGGTCAAGGATGAGTTCGATCAGGAGGGCTACCCGACCACGGTGGGTACCCGGATTCACGGCCAAACACCGGCCGAACAGGATGCTTTTGCCGTAAGCCGGTTGCGGGCCGCCGGCGCCATTCTGATCGGCAAGGCCAACATGCACGAGATCGGGCTGGGAGTGACCGGGTTGAACCCTCACCACGGATCCGCCCGAAACCCATACCACCCGGGCCATGCCACCGGAGGATCCTCCAGCGGTTCAGCTGCCGCCGTCGCGGGAGGATTGTGCCCCGTCTCGGTGGGCGCCGATGGTGGCGGTTCCATCCGCATTCCGGCCGCCCTGTGCGGCATCGTCGGCCTCAAGGCCACCTACGGCCGGATCTCCGAGCGAGGAGTGGCTCCCGTCTGCTGGAGCGTGGCCCATTTGGGGCCGTTCGGCGCCTCCGTCCGCGACGTCGCTCTGGCCTACGGGCTCATGGCGGGGCCCGATCCACACGACGAGCATACCTACCACCAACCCTCGCCCCGTATCGATGGCCTG
This sequence comes from Bradymonadales bacterium, assembly GCA_016931535.1. Taxonomy (GTDB): domain Bacteria; phylum Myxococcota_A; class Bradymonadia; order JAFGEP01; family JAFGEP01; genus JAFGEP01. Next base: position 22,468 of record JAFGEP010000107.1, on the reverse strand, counting down.
GATCGCCGGGATCTTTCCGACCTCACTCTCGGGGTATTCGACCCCTGGTTCACCCATGCGGACGAGGAGGTGGTGGCCTCCTGCCAGCAAATGTGCAGGAAGCTCGAGGAGCTGGGAGCCAAGATCATTCCAGTGGAACTACCCGAACTGGAGCTGCTGCGGCCTGTCCACATGATCACCATTGTCAGCGAGATGGCGGCCAGCCAGATGGAGCATTACCAGAAACACCGCACCGAGTACGGCCTGGATGTCCGGATCAACTTCAAGCTCGCCTCACTCCTTTCGGTAACCGACTACATCCACGCCCAGAGGCTCAGGTTCCGACTGTGTCGCCACTTCCACACCGTTCTGAAACAAGTCGATGCGATCCTGACCCCCACCACCGCCTGCACCGCCCCGCCCATCTCCGAGGCCGCGGCTCGAACCGGTGAATCCAACCTGACCAAGCTGGAGCAGATCATGCGCTTCACGCCCGTCGGCAACCTCACCGGCCTGCCCGCCATCTCCTTCCCGGCCGGCTACGACTCGAACGGCCTCCCCATCGGCCTACATGCCATCGGCCGGATGTGGGCCGAGCATACCCTGCTCAGGTTGGCTGCGGCGGCCGAGCCGCTGGTCGAGAGAAAAACCCCCAGGGTGCATTTCCAGCTGCTGGGATAATCCGGTAGCCGACGAAACAACCCACCAGTTAAAGAACCCCCTGGCCTTCCTCGAGAACGAGAGGATGGCAAAAACTGGGGACCGTGCCCGCGCCGGCCTTGTAAAGGGCGTATCAGGAAGTCTCAGGCTGCTGTAGGAGAGAGTCTGCTAGGACAACACCGGCAACAGGAATGCCACCCCCAGCCCCACGATGGTGGCCAGACCCAGGCACAAGAGCACGATCCGGCCGAACCGCCATCCCCCCGAGTAGATCGCGATCCCGGACTTGACCAGGCTGTTGGATACCACCGCGATGGTGATACCGATCGCTCCGATCTCCCGTACCAACGAGCCATCACGCGCCTGCTCGGCGATGGTCAAGGTGATGGCGTCCACGTCCGCCAGCCCTGAAAGAGCGGAGGCGGCGTACAACCCGCTATCGCCGAAGTACATCGTGGCCAGCTTGGCCAGAAAGATGATGCCGGCAAAGAAGGCGGCGAACTTCAGGGCCGGCCCCAGCGAGAACGGGTTCTTGAGCCGGAGCTGCTGGCGGCCTTCCCGCTCGGCTCGGGCCGAACGGGTGGCGATCAACCAGAGCACCACCGCCGAAATGGCGGCAACCAGAGCCATGGCCCCCACCGACCAGGCCAGCCGCATGACCAGCAGTCGATCCAGCACCGCCACCACCACCAGCACCCGCACGAACATGGTGGCATTGGCGGCCAGCGTGGAGAAGGCGCAGATCGAGTGGAGCGACCGGTTTTGCTTGGCTTCGGCGGACATGGCGGCGGTTACCGCCGTGGAGGAGGTCAGCCCCCCCAGGATGCCGGTAATGCCCAGCCCCCGCTGGGCACCCAGGATTCGCGTCAAGAAGTACCCCACGAAGCTGATGCCGGAGATCAATACCACCAACAGCCCGACCTTGTAGGGGTTGAAGGCGCCATAGGGATCCAGGGGCCTGTTCGGCAACAGCGGCAGGACGATCAGGATGACCGCCAGGAACTTCAGGGTGGCCGCCAGCTCCATCCGCTTCATCTTGGCCACCGTCTTGCGTGTGAACCGCTTGGAGGCCAGGATCGCCGTGAGCAGAATCGCCAGTACCCCTGCCGTGTGCGGGTTGAACCGGCACAACATTCCCAGACCACACGTCCCGATGGCGGCCAGCTCGGTGGTGATCCCCTCACCCAGGTGGCTCACCCTCCAGTACATCGCCAATACCAGCAGGGACACCGCGGCCAGCATCACCGGCGCCACCAGCCCGTAACGCTCGGCCAGCAAGGCACCCGCCAGACCCACCAGCGAAAGGACCGTGAAGGTTCGAACCCCCACGATCTCTTCATCCAGGGACCGGGTTCCCCCCGAACCGTCGGGCTGCCCCTTCTTTACCGTGAGCTTGACGGGTAGCGCCACATCGACCGGGACGATCGCATCCTCTTCGACGCCCCCCCGTCCCCAATCGGCTGCGTTTTTTTCCATCTCCACAGAGCCGGTTGTCCCCTCCGGTTCCGTGGTGCCTTTCGAATCGCCCTGATCTACCGGGTCGTTTGTGGATCCCGCCCCGGTCGCCAGGCCCGTCATGCCCGCGGCTGTAGCCCCCGTGGTTTTCGCCGAGCCATCTGCATCATCGGTGGCGGATGGCTGTTTTTCCGGCAGTCCTTTGTGGGAGCTGTTCTCTGGGGATCCCGGCTCCGGGGGGCCCTCTTCGGCCGGAGGGGTTTTCATGGACCGCTCGAGCCCCACCAGCACCCCGATCCCTACCGCATAGGCGATCTGTTGAAGAAGCGCTGTATCCATCTGCCACCTGTTGGGCGGGGGGTCACCTCTCTACGTCGCCAGCAACCGGTTCCCGGTATGCCGAAGCTCCCCCCGGGTCGATGATCTATCCCTTTTTATGCACAGATCGAGTCGTCATGGCGAGGATCTCGGCGAGCAGTGGCACAGAGCCACCCACTGCTCCCCGTTTCTTGCACAGATCGGGTCGCCACGGCGAGGTTCTTGACAAGCAGTGGCACATAACCACCATTTGCTCCCCATTTTTTGGCACAGATCGGGTCGCCACGGCGAAGATCTCGGCAGGAGCTGGCCCCAGGACAGTCACCTGACCCGATCTGGATCGCGCATCCGCCCGGTTACGGCATCTCGATGGCGCCGATGTCGCCGAGTGGACCTATGGGGCGCGATACGCCGAGCTGGTCGACATCGGCCAGGCGCGCCGCGGTGCCGGTGGTCCGAATGGCGATGTAGATCCCAGGATTCTCCATCAGGTAACCACTACGGAACAGGGCGCTCCATTCCCGGTCGCCTAGCAGCTCTGGCCCCATGTCGGGGATCTCCGCCTCCAACAATGCGGCATCCAGTTGGTGCCAGAACTCGATGTATGGGTAGTTGCAAAGCTCCTTGGGCCAGGTCTCGGCAGGTCCAAAAAACAGGGTGTCGGCCAGCGTCAGGATCGGATCCCCCTCCGGGTCGGTGTAGGGCTGGGCACCGGGTTCATCGGGATCGAGGTCCACCGACTGGAGAAAGCCCTCGAAGGCAGCCGTGAAGTCGGCGGCAAAGCCGCTCAGCTCGTAGTAGTCTTCAATCCGGCCGAGCATGATGGACAGGAAGTTGTCGGTCACCCCCTCGCTCACCAGGTACTCTCCGTGTATCGCCGTGGCAGAATAGGGAACCGTCGGGATCTGGTCGAGCGCATCTCCCGTGGGCCGGTAGTACAGCACAGCCGGCGTCGACGGGTCGACTCCAGCCGATAGGATGGTGTCCGAGACCTCGATGCCGCTGGTGAGATCCAACACCTCGGCGAGCAGAATCCCATTTCGGTCTCCATCCTTGGGGTAGTGCTTGCGACACAGTGATCGCCACCCCCAGACGCTCACGGGAACCAGGATCTGGCTGAAGTCGATGGCACCGATCCGGTTGTAGCCCAGGCTCTGGTAATGAAGCAGTGACCCCGTGAAGATGTCGTGCGCGTAAGAAGCCGTCGGAGACCCATCTGCTCCCAGCTCGAAGACGGTATTGCCTGCCACGATGGAGTGACCGATCACCATCGACTCCACGCCGTGTGCATTGCCGATCGTGGCCGCAATGCCTCCCGCCAGGTTGCGCTTCCCGAGCGCGTCGGTCCGCCCATAACCATAGGTCTCGTTCTCGACGATGGTGCAGCTGGTTATCTTCAGGTAACCATTGGACATGTACACCCCGCCGCCCCGCCAGTAACCCATCCCCAGCAAAAACGGGGATAGTCCGGGGGCCGGTTCGGCGACGTTCCTGGCGATGGTGGTATTGGTCAGCTGAAGACGCTTGCTCTTCCCGATACCGCCTCCATCGGTGTAGATACCGCCTCCATAAGCGTACAGCCCGCTGATCCGGTTGCCGGTGATGGTGCTCCGGGTCACGGTGGATGCCGTTGCCGCTTCCTCGGCCCCGCTCACCGAGAACACCCCCCCGCCGGCAGCCCCTCCGCCGAGCACGGTGTTTCCGCTGACCACGCAGTCCTCCATCACGACGATGTCGGCGTACAGCCCGCCGCCGTAGGCGCCTCGATCCCGCGAGGATTGAAAGTCGCCCACGCAGTGGTTGTCGTACAGGGTGCAGTCTGCCAGCCTCGCCGTTCCCCAGACCGCCACCCCTCCCCCGCGCGCCAGCGTCCAGGGTTGGTCCTCCGGTTCGACCACCGGCAGCGCCTCGGTCACGCTATGACCGCCGGTGATGTTCACGTTGGTCATCGTCAGGTCGCCATAGACCGCCAGCACCCGCGCCGGGTTGGCGGCACCTCCCGTCCAGGCCAGGGTGATCCCCAAAGACAGGTCCGAGGCGTCGATGACCACATCCTTGTGTGCATAGAGCGCCGACCTGCCGTAGTCCCGCTCGAAGTACCCCACCAGGTACGAGACCGGTCCGCTCGGCTCCATCCGCATCCCCATCACCTCGCCCTTCAATATCGTGTGCTCCTCCCCGATGAGGGTCAGCTCGATGGTTGTGCCACTCAAGGTGGGATCGAATCGGATGGTCTGGCCTGGGATCGCGCTGGCCAGCGCGGAGCGCAGGGTCACCGTCCCCTCCGGCGGTTCCGTCAGGTCGAGGGCGCTGTTCACCACGATCTCGCCGATGATGCCGCCGTCCTCGTCACTGTCTTCGGCATCTGCCAGGTCGATCTCGGTCGAATCGTCATCGAGCTCTGCCAGATCGCTGGGTTCCGTGGAGTCCTCCTCCTCGTCCAGGTCGCACAGCTCCTCCTCTTCGTCATCTACCGCATCCTCGGGTTCTTCCATATCGGTGTCGATAATCAGATCCTTGGGCTCCTCTGTATCTGGGGCGTCAAGCAGGTCGTCGGGTTCCTCATCCTGTTCGTCGTCAAGGAGGTCTTCCGGTTCCTGATCATCCGGTTGATCCGCCCCATCGCCTGCTTCCTCCGCATCTTCGACGTCGACCGGATCGTCCGCCACCTGCGCATCTCCGTCTTCGGACGGCTCCTCCGCCTCGAGAGCATCCTCGATGTCGGGCTGTAATCCGTCATCGTCCAGGTCGGTGTTGTCCAGATCGCTTTCCTCTGGGGGTTGGTCTATCTCCTCGGGAAGTAGGGAGTCGCCACCGCCAGGATCGGAGAGGTCGATGACGGCTCCGGTGTCTCCGGTGGACGGTTCGTCGTCGGAGCATCCGATCAACAGGTAGCAGGCGGTCAAAGATATCAACAGGGTAGATGGAATTTGCCTTGGCATACCGGTTTCTCCGTTGTGGACTCTTGGAACAGGCCGGTGCACGGATGACCGAGAAGATAGCGCTGCTGGGGGGCGGGGACAACAATGGGTGTGATCATCGAGCGTTGATCCCTGAATGTTACGCCCCTTCAGGGCTTGACCCGGGTCGGTTTTTGGTTTTTAGGGCTTCGCCCTGGGACCATGAGCAGTACCCGGATTGCACCCTGAAGTGGTGCCACATACCTGGCTGACAAACGCTCTGAGACTGAGAGCGTACCAAGAGTATAAGAAGCGGATTCCCGGCTGTCAGTTTCGTGCGGAAGGATATCGATGCGGTAGGTTCATGATCAACGCAGGCCGATCACACCCGACAACACTTGCCACAGCTTGGCTCCAGGGCTGTCTGGTTCGCAAGGTCCCCAAGCTGCGGCGCGAAGATAACGCCATAGTATGCGGGGACGTTACTTGCCACCCCTTGGCTTCATGTGTAGGTGTTGCGCGGAGTCGCCAAGCCGCGCTGCGAGGTAACCTCCACATCTCCCTCCTCGGTCTGGCGGATTCTCCCCTCTCGTCTCAAGGCTCCATCCGCTTCAGGATTGGGAGCTTGCGAGCGGACCGGGACACCGCCTCTCGTCCCCATACCCGACCGCTTTCGGGGACCCACTAGCCAGGCCAAAGATGTTGCGAGGCTGCGACCGTTCGGGCTAGGTTCCGAAGGGCAGGGGCTGACCTGGTCGCAAGCTAGACCGTGCAACGCCCCCCTTGAGAGGTGGCCATGTCCACGCACATTTTCCTTCTTGCTGTTCCCCTGGCCGTGATGATCGCGGCGCTGGCCCTGCACCTGGGCAGGAGGCGTCCATGAGCATCATCGTCGCTATCGTGATCGCCTACATGGCCATTCTGCTGGGCATCGGCTACTTCGCAAGCCGCCTGACCCGTTCCCGCGAGGACTTCCTGCTCGCCAACCGCTCGCTGGGGAGTTGGGTCACCGCCATCTCCTCCACCGCCTCCTCGGAGAGCGGCTGGGTCGTGCTGGGCGCGGTCGGTATGGCCTACGCCGGTGGCGTTTCGGCCCTTTGGTTCGCACCGGGCTGCCTTCTGGGGTACGCCATCAACCTGTACTGGGTGGCCCCCCGCCTGCGCCGCGAAGCAGCCGGATGCGGTGCCCTGACCATCCCCGATCTCCTGGTCGCCAGGCTAGGCGACCGCTATCGGCTCGTCCGCCTGGTCGCCTTCGTCATCATCTTCGTGTCGCTGGGCGCCTACGTCTCCGCCCAGATGACCGCCACCGGCAAGGCGATGGAGGCGATCGTCGGGGTGAGCTACCGCCAGGGGATCGTCATCGGATCGACGATCGTCATCATCTACTCGCTGATGGGCGGGTTCCGGGCGGTGTGCTGGACCGACCTGTTGCAGGGGCTCATCATGGTCATCGCCCTGGTCGTCATGCCGGTGCTGACCGTCATCGAGATCGGCGGGTACGGAGCGATGCTCCAGCAGCTGCGGGAGATCGACCCGGCTCTGGTGACGGTGACGGGGGGGAGAACCGGTTTCGCGCTCTTCGGGGCGGTGGTCGGCCTGATGGGCATCGGGATCGGATATCCGGGCCAACCGCACGTCTTGACCCGCTACATGGCGGCGGCCGACGATTGGACCATCCGACAGACCCAGGTCATCGCCATGGTCTGGGGAGTGCTGGTCTTCTACGGCGCCGGGTTTCTGGGGCTCGCCGGCCGCATCTACGCCCCTGCCCTGGCCGATCCCGAGCATCTCTTCCCCCAGCTGGCCCAGACCATGGTGCATCCGATCCTGGCCGGGGTGATGCTGGCCGCCATCCTCTCGGCGATCATGTCCACCGTCTCCTCGCAGCTGTTGGTGGTGGCCTCGGCGGTGAGCCGCGATCTCCTCGAGCAGGTATTCGGCCGAGCCGCCTCCAGCAAGGCGTCGCTCCAGGTGGGCCGAGCCGCCATCCTGCTGGTGGGTGGAGGGGCGATGCTGGTGGCGCTGGGCGACGTGCGCCAGGTCTTCTGGTTCGTCCTGTTCGCCTGGTCCGGCCTGGGCTCCGCCTTCGGCCCGGTCCTCCTGCTGCTGCTCTTCACGCGCCAGGTGACCCGGGCCGGCGCCATCGCCGGGATGGTCACCGGTTTCGTCACCACCTTTGTCTGGAAGCTCTCGGGGCTTTCGGACTCCGTGATCTACGAGCTCGTACCGGCTTTTTTCCTGGCTGGTCTGGCGACTCTGGTGGTTAGCCGGATCAACCGGAAGAGAACCGCCGAAGTGTGAGAGATACCACAGCAACCTTCTGGCCAATGTCGGCCTGGGCGAGCCGGATGCCCGTCGGTGGGGATACCGGACCATTTACACCCAAATATGAAATTTACACTTCCGCTTGGGGATTTAGTCTTGCGGGGCGGACGGCCGATCCTTAGCTTTTCTTTGATGCCAAGGGCCGGAGACCGGAAATGATGGTAAAACGACAAGAAAGCGCAGCCCAACAAGACCGATTCGGCGGCGAGCCACTCCATGTGCCCCAGGATTCCCGGACGCACTTCGAGAACAGCCTGGCAGGTCTTACCGTCCAGCAGCAGCAGGAGCGGCTGACCCCACCCAGGCCCATGGTCCAGATGGCCAGCGTCGGTCCGGTGAAGGGGAGCGACAAGGAACCCTGGGAGGTGGAGGCGGACAAGTTCCTCTATGCCGATCCCGGTGACCGATTTCCCCAACATGGGAAGAAGATCTTCAAGGACCCGTCCTACGGAGACTATGTCCCGACCGGCTACCTGACCTGGGACCAGTACAAGAAGACAGAGCTGGGCCAGCGGGAAGCAGAACAACTCAAGATCGCCTGGCAGATCAAGCACCCCAAGGTCAACTTGCCCGGAGTAGGGGGCTACAAGGAGCAACCTGGTCCCACGGTAAAAAAGGCGAACCAGAAGGACCGCAGCGGATTCAACAAGTCGCTGTCCATCCTGGACGGCTTCACCGACGCCCTCACCTCCACCAAGGGCGGGGCCTTCGTCTCCGCCGAGTTCAAGGTCGATGTTCCCATCCCCACAGTTCCGGGGCTGTACATCCAGATCGGCACCAAGGCCTCCTACGAGATCGACGCCACCGGCATGCAGGTGCTCGAAGGGGAGATCAAGCTCGGGGTATCCTACTCGCTCCTCAAGGTTCTCGACATCTATGGCGGAGCCATCGGAAGCCTGAAGCTCGAGGGCATGAGCCTCGAGGCCGCCTTTCTCGATTGCATCAAGCAGCTCACCAAGCGCGCCCTGGAAACCGCCGGCATCGAGCGGATCTTCGACGACATGCGGCGCATGGCCAAAGAGGGACCCGGTCTCACCGACTGGCTGGAGACCTTGATCCCGATCTATGGACCGACCAAAGCGCTCCAGATCGCCGTCAGCCAGATCGGCGCGGATGGGATTGAACAGCTGATTACCGCCTATCGCGCCTTCTTCGTCAATGACACCAAGGTGGGCTTCGAGGTCGCTGCCGGCTTCTACGGTGGGATCTCGCTGGGGTTCGGCGACAACGAGGTCTCGGTGGAAGGACAGGTGCTGGTAGGGCTCAAGGACGAGATCGGCGATACCGAGTGCAAGGGCTTCGTCGAGGTCAATGGTGCCGCCACCTTCGAGAGCAAGGGCGTCTCTGTCGGCGTCAAGGTCGCCAAGCGGTGGCTGGAAGGGGGAAAGACCGCCTTCACGGTGGGCATCGAATCGGAGTTTCCCGCGGGCGGCCTGTCTCAGACCCAGGCGGTGGCCCTGGGCACCACCTTCGCCTCTGCCGCCGCTTTTCAGGTTGCACTCGGAGGGATCGCAAAAGCCGACCAGAAGGCCAGCTTCGGCATGGCCATCAAGCAGATCGGTGCCGCTTTCCTCGAAAGTGCGTTGGTCTATGCCGTCTCTTCCGCCCTCGGTTCCCGACAGGTGGGCCTGGATATCGATCTGACCTGCGAAGATAGCAAGTGGTCCGTCGATGCGCGGTTCAAGACCATGACCACCGCCAAGACCAACATGGGGCTGGTCGAGGCCAAGGTCCAGGTGGGAAACTACTTCGACATCAGCGCCGAGTTCCAGAAGATGTTGCCCAAGCCTACTCCCTCGAAAAACAAAGGTACCTCGATGGCCGCAGGCGCTGTCCTGCGTCCAGCCAACCGGCGCCCATGAGCTAGTATGAAACCACCACTCACCGGTTCCGTCACAACGCGCGAGGTTCTGCAACCCGTCCAGCTCATCGCCCCGGAGCCCGACCAGCCGCTCCCCCTGCTCCTTAAGCAGCTCAAGCTGTACCAGACCGAGGACCACCGCTGGGCCGTGGCCGTCGTCGAGCTCCCCTTTGCCGCCTACCACCTCCTCCAGAAAAAGCGGTGGCTCGGCTTGACCATCGCCTCCATCGCCGCCGAGCCACAGCAAACCTGGACCTTCCGCTCCGACCAGCCGATGGAGCTCACCCTCCGCCTGGCAGACGAGGTGCTGGATGGCCTCCCAGCCCAGGACTCCCCAGACAGCCTCCTGGAAGCGCTCGATCGTGCGCTCGAGTCCGAAGAGCCCGAACCCCCCCGCCAGCTCGCCTCCTGGCGATACCTCCAGGTGGTGCAGCTGACCCGAACCGTGGACGGTGCCCTCGTGAAGGAGGGCTTCCGCTCGCGATACGCGCCCTAGCCATCCTGGCGCGGCTGCACTCGGCTTGTTCTGTCTGCCCGGTCTGCAATCATCCCCGTTGACCGAGAAAAGTCGCCTGTTTGTGACCGATCCAGGCGCTGCAGGTTGCCTGGCCCGCGGCTCTCCCCGGTGGAGCCACTAAGCCGTCCAGGTTCGTTCGCTCGTTGTCGCACTCATTTCGTCCTCCCTGTCCTTGGCGCTTTGCACAGGTTGGCCAGCCGTCCAGGCTCGTTCGCCCGTTGCCGGGAACTCCCCTGATCTCCGCTGCGAACAGCGTTGACGGAATGCCAGACCCCAGGGTACAGAACGAACATGGAAGGTTCGCCCCGACTGGCTTTGGGCTTGCTGGTTCGGCTGGTCGGGTGGTTCCGATCGGATCTGGCCGAGACCTGTTTTCGAGCTTATGTCGTATAATGCGGGTGACTGCCGCCCAGGCAGACACCAGGCCCCATGACTGGAGCACGCACATGAAACCGCTCATCTTCTGGCTGTCTGCAGCATGTCTCCTCGCTGTTTCTCCTCTCCTTCACGCCGAAGGGGATTGGACGCCGATCAACCCGCCGGCAGGCTCTCCTCCACCGCGCTATGGAAGTACGGCTGTCGCCACACCTGATGGCCAGGTGATGGTATACGGTGGCTCGGACGGAGGAGGCCGCATTCTCAATCTGACCGTGTTCGAGGACAAGGACTGGGTGCCGGTCCAGCCCAGCAACGACCCACCGCCCGCCCGGAGCGGCCATTGTGCCTGGGGTCGAAACGGGCAGCCTGGCGGTGATGAGTTCGAGATGTACGTTTTTGGTGGTTCCGCCAATATGCAGGCCTTGATGAACGACCTGTGGCGTTTCAGACCCCAGGAGAACACCTGGGAGGAAGAGGAGGACGGCGGCGACATCCCCAGCCCCCGCACCGAGCTGGCGGCCGCTCCTATCGACAACGACACGACGATCGTCGTGGGAGGGTTTATCGGCACCTCCTTCGTCAACGATACCTACATCTATGAACACCCTTCACACTCCTGGAGCCGCGGTCCCGATCTGCCTCGTGCCGAGAGCGCCCTCTCCGTCACCTCCTGGGATGGGCGGGTCTACGTGCTGGCCGCCGAGGAGGAGGAGGTGTGGACCTGGTCTCTGCCCGAGGAAGGCTGGACCGTCCTCGAGGTGTCCGAGGGGCCGAGCCGCCGCACCTTCGCGGCCACCGCCAGGCTGGACGCCCGCACCTTTCTGCTGGGTGGAAAGACCCACGAGGGCGAGATTACCGCCGAGGCCTGGAGCTTCAACGCCATCACCCAGTCCTGGACTCGGCTTGTCGACCTGCCTGAGCCCAACTACGCGGGTGCCGCCGCCGCCCTCTACCAGACCTCCTCCACCAAGGGTTTGCTCGACGCCCTTGACCAGGGGACGGGCGAGGTGGAAGTCTACCTGTTCGGCGGCCTCAACGAAGAGTTCGAGGTGGTCGGTGACATCGTCGGCGGAGCGTTCGAGCCCGCGCAGATCGGACCCAGTGGCCGGGAGATCTCCGGAGAGGACCTGGGCGGCCTGGATACCGTCCCCGACGCCGGTGGTGACATGTCAGGCGGTTCCCAAAGCAGCGACGACGACGGCGGTTGCCACACCGTTCCGACCCGCTCCCACCCCTCTCCCCAGAGCCTTCTGGCCCTGTTGTTGGCAGCGGCCGCGCTGATAGGGCGGCGGCGGGTCACAAAAGGGTGACCGTTGTTGGCGGGTATGGTCTCTTCCTACGCCAGCTCTGCTCGGCTGGTTCCGCTGCCGACCTCTGTCTCGTGCCGTCTGTCCTTGAAGTGGATTTGACGACCGGTTGAAGCGTATGACCACCGAACCCATCCCCACCTCGCTGCCCCGCGCTGATAACGCCGGCCGCGTGGCGCGTCTCGCGTCCGCTCTTTGCCAGGATGGCCTGGACGCAGTCCTGATCATGCAGAACGCCGACCTGTTCTACTTCACCGGTTCGGTGCCTAACGGGGTGCTGGTCGTCACCGCCGACGGCGGCGCTGCGCTTGGGGTGATCAAGGGCATCGGCCGGGCCCGCGCCGAGGCGGGGCTTCCCCTGGAGGACATCCGTCCCATCCGCTCCCTGCGCGAGATCCCGGCCCTGCTCGGCTCACTGGGGGTCGTCCGCCCTCAACGGCTGGGGCTGGAAGAGGATGTTCTTCCCATGGCCGTGGGCGCCCGGATATTGAGGGAGCTGGCCGGAGCGGTCTCGGTCGACATCTCCGGCCTCGTCCGCCGCATGCGAGCCGTGAAGGACTCGGCCGAGCTGGCAGCCATGCGAGAGGCGGGCCGTCGGCTGGGGGAGATCTTCGACCAGGCGGCCGAGGTCATCGCCCCGGGCCGCACCGAGCTCGAGGTCTCCGCCGAGCTGGAGCGGCGCATGCGGCTGCTGGGACACCAGGGGCTCATTCGAGTTCGCAGGTGGAACGGCGAGCTCTACTATGGCGCTATGGGCACGGCCAAGAGCACGTCGGCCGAGCAGGCCTTTGACGGCCCGGTGGGGATGATGGGGCTGTACTCCGCCGTGCCGCAGCTCTGCGGACCTTTCGAGATCACGGCCAAGGACACCTTCCTTCTGGACCTCGTCTTTGGCGTTGGGGGCTACATGGTGGACGCCACCCGGCTGTACACCTTCGGCAATCCGGAACAGCGGGTGCGCCGCGCCCACGATCTGGCCCTCGAGATCCAGGACGAGGCCACCCTAGCCATGGTGCCGGGCGCCATACCTCAGGATATCTACCAGGCCGCCCTGGCGCGTGCCGAGTCTGCAGGACTGGCCGCCGAGTTCATGGGCTGGGACCGGAACAAGGTGCGCTTCGTCGGCCATGGCGTGGGGCTGGAGATCGACGAGCTCCCCGTGCTGGCCGCCGGCTTCACCGATCCGCTGGAAGCCGGCATGACCATCGCCCTGGAGCCCAAGTTCTTCTTCGGCGACGAGGCCGCCGCCGGGATCGAGAACACCTTCGTCGTGCGTGCCTCTGGACCGGCCGAGTGTCTCATCCCGGCTGACCACGGGATCCGGGTGCTCTGACCGGCCCTGTGGATCAGAGCTCAACGGCGCAGGACGATGTCGGCTTCGGTCAACGGACGAGACGGTCGCGGGCCTCGCTCTTTCAGGACGGCTGAGCACCAGCGGTCGATGGCCACATGCCAGTCGGCTTGAAGGCTCTCCACCGAGGAGATGCCGGCGATGGCCGCGAAGTCGGCCAGGTGGTAATACTCCTCGCGAAAGGAGAGCATGAGCTCGTGCAGGACCACCTCGCGTTCCGTCGCCAGGTAGAAGGCGAGCGCATAGGCGTTGGTGTAGTCGAAGATCCCCTCCTGATCATAGCCAGCCCGCAAGGAGAGCAGCCCCGCCAGATCCCGATATGGCGAGCCACAGAGCCTGTCGGCATGGTACTCCCGCAGGGGACAGTCGTAACCGCCCGTCCCGTCAAAGCTGAGCCCGCCCAACAGCTCGGCCAACCCCTCGTCCGCCCAACCCTTGGGCTCGTCGTGGTAGCCGGGATCGCTCCACAGCCCGGGGAACAGGTGCCTCCCCTGTAGATAGTGACCATACTCGTGCTGCAGCAGCTCCTGCAGCGTAAAAACGCTCTGGTCGGGTGTGCGCTGCCAGGTATAGAGCGTCGCGCTGCTCTCCACGTACAGCCCTCCGGCATCTGCCGCATAGCCGACAAACGCCTCCATGTACTCGCGGTACTCGTCGCGGGAGGCAAAGATCAGCACCGTCACCGTTTCGTTGACGTCCCCGGGGATCGGCTGGTCGAAGGGAGAGCCGAACAGGTCGAAGAAGGCGGCGCGCTCCTGCTCCAATACCGCCACCAGCAGCTCGATCTCGTCTGACGGCAGGCCGGAGCGGAGAATGATCCCGTCGCCGGAAGCTGTGGTCCCAAGGTGCTCTGTCTCGTAGTCGTCACGCAGCTCCTCGAACCGCGAGGTGCCCTCGAACCGATCGAGGGCCAGGGCGAGATAGGCCAGCACGACCAGCTCGCTCTCGGTCGCCCAGCGGTCCTGCAACGCGGCGACCAGCGCCGACTCCGAGGCAGGCTCCAGCTGGTCGTCGCGGAGAATCCAGCAGATAAAGGCCGCTTCGGCCCGGACCCAGAGATCGTCGGAGCTCAGAGACTGCACCAAAAAATCGAGTTCTCCCTCGTCGAGCGGCTCCGGTTTCGCCCAGAATAACCGACCCAGGGCGTTCATGGCGCGCCACCGGAGCGACGATTCGAAGAGCGGATCCGAGACGATGGATTCCAGCTCCTCCTGCATCTCGAAAAAGGGGAAAAAGAAGGAGTTCAGCACCCAGATGACATCATGGAGCACCTCCTCACCGACCTCGGTGGTGAGCAGCCCCTCCAGCACCTGCAGGACTTCCTCCGCCATGGCGACGACCACCACCTCCTGCGCGGCCGTACCGCCCAGACCCTCGGCAAGGCGGCCGAGGATTCGCATCCCGTTGCGGCGCGACCACTCCCACTCATGGCTCTCGGCGATGCTCAGCAACGAGCCGACGACCCCCTGGTCCGTCTGAGGACCGAGGGCCAGCGCGGTGCCCTCCGTACAGTCATAGTCTCCATAAGGCACGCTTATGAGCAGCTCCGAGGCGCTGAGCTCTGCCAGCTCCGGACAGCGGTACATCCTTCCGACATACAGTGCCGACACGATCCATACCGACCAGTCTTCGCATCGATAGGCACCGACGCAGTTCGACACGGCCTCCGGTAGACCGGCAACCAGCGCATCGACAACGGTACGATCGAAACGGAACCGACCGAAGCGCAGCTCGTCGTAGACGATCGAGAACAGCGCGTCAGTGGCAACAGGCGAAGCGATCAGCTCGTAGAACGACTCAAGATAATCGAAGGGACGAGCGACAAGAAGCGATACATACTCGTCGAGACAGGACAGGTCTTGCTCCACGATCCAGACCTGCTGCTCGCTGGTGGCCGTGATCAGCGCACAGCAGCGCGGATCGAGATCGCACTCCACCTCCCCGGCCGCGTCGGCACCGTCCCCGATGCCATCGGTATCGCCGGGTGCGTCGCTTCCATCCTCCGGCTCGGCGTCCCGACCGGAGTCGAGCGCCGGACGGAGCTCCGACTCATCGGTCTCGCCATCAGCGGCAGCCATGTCCTCGTCGGCATCGGCCACGACAGCCGAATCGGTCGAAGCCTCCGAGTCAGGCCAAACGGACGTATCGTATGGGCCTCCGGCGTCGAGGTCGTGTATTGACACGGCATCGAAGTCCGCCCGTTCCAGCGGATCGCTGCCGCACCCGCCGAAGAAAAGCAGGATCAGAATGCCGGTCGTGATCACCCGGTTTTCAGTCTTCGATCCCCTGAACACGCGCATACCTGGCCTCTGACGGGCTTGGCCCGCGGGTCACGTCACTCGGTTCCCTCCGGCATGACCACCTCGTCCACCGGTTCACCACCCCCCGCCTCTTCCTCCACCTCCACGGGTACCGCCGAGACCATCGGCCCGACCTGCGACTCCACCAGACGGTGGAACTCCTCCCACCGCTCCTGGCGCGGGGCCATCAGGAAACGCCAGTAGCGGCCCTGGAGGGCTACGCCCAGCTCGGAGCCGGCGAAGAAGAGCAGGTCGCGCGCGTTGCTCTGTCCGGTCCGGAACGCACCGCGCTCTCGTTCCCGCATCAGGGACATCTCGGTGAGCTCGGGGTCACCGGTGTAGATGATCGATGCCGAGACCACCTGGTCCCACTCCAGCTCATGGGTATGGGGAAACACCCGGTATACGACACCTTCCTGGTTCAACTCGATGTAGGCTGGCTGGTAGACGAGCCAGGCGAGCATGAGGCCGAAGCCGAGGGGAAACAGGCTGACGAACAGGCGCACCCCCAGCGGCTTCAGCGGATATTCCTCCGGATCCTCGTGGCGGTGCCGCTCACCCTTGCGCCGTCTGGGCCGCTTGCGCATGCTCATGGTGGCAAATACCAGTAGACCGGTCACCAGCGCGATCGGCAGCAGGTACCACCAGGCCGGGTACACGGAACATCTCCACGGATCCACGGGAAACCTCCTCGGGCATGAGCCATGACGCGCCGCCTTGCGGGCACCAGGTGCAGCGACTCTACCACCGGGGCCTGGTTGCGGTCTATACAGGAGCGGCCTGGCAGGCGATGGGATCGGTTCGTCCAGTCGACTATCCCTTTTGCTTGAGTCAGCTTCGACCCTACGTAATACTCTTCGTGTAGGTTTCTGATGCAGTGCGAGGTTTCAAGATGCTGTTCAACGTGAGCCTCGAGAGAGCTGAGGACGGCTGGATCGTGGCCGAGTGTCCAGCACTTCCCGGGTGTGTTTCCCAGGGAAAGGACGAGAAGGAAGCGATCGACCACATCAAGGAGGCCATCATCGCCTGGTTGTGGGCGGAGAAGTCTTACAGGCTGCTCTGAATCGGCTTGGCGGCTGTCGAACCGGAGAGGTCGGCACTCGCCTGCCGCGTTTGACGCAGGGAGGAAGCATGCACCGGTCTCAGACCGATGGCCAGCCACAGGACGATGCCTTCCGTTCCATCCTACGGTCACACGTGCAACGCTATCCGGCGATGCGGCCGGCCGACCTGTACAAGCTCTTTTTTCAGGGAACGCTGGGCAGCGAGCACGCCAAAGCCGATCGTGAGGTGGTCGTCGCGGCCCTTGAGCGAGAAGCCGAGACCATGGGCGATGGACCGGCGGAGCCGATGGTCGACCCCATCGGCTTGGAGCCGGTCGTGGTCCGGGTCCATCTGCGGCCGTTTTTGGCACAGGGTGGACAGCTTTCCGATCTGGCTGGAGCCTTCCTGGTATCGATGTCAACACCGATAGGTAGCAGGGAGCAACTGGCCGACCGGCTGGAGGCCGCCGGCCGCCTGGCTCGGGAGGGAGCCCTCCCGTTCGATCCAGAACCCTGGGCGCTGTTCTGCCAGGAGATGGCTGCCCAGGGCTATCCGGCCGTCCACCATTCCGCTGCCTACCGGGAGGCCTACCGGCCGGCCTATCGGGTGATCGTCGGCGGTTTTTAGTCCCCTGGCCGTATGAGCTTCTCGATCCGCCGACAGCATGATAGGCCGAGCTTTCGATCTTCCCCATGGACTGCTCCCAGCTGGGAGCTATAATCTTTGGAGCCGCCGTGGCCCAGCTCATGGAACTTAGGCCCGAGCAGCACATCACGCTCGCCCAGAGCATCGGATACCCCGGTCCTCAGATCTGAGGCGGGGCAAACACAGACTCGATCCCCAAGCAGAGTAACTCTCGTGAGCACCACCTGAGGTGAGCCTACCCTCAGCGCCGACTCCCCCTCACCACCGGCTCGAAGGTCTCGGCAGATTCTCCCCCCTGGGATCGACTGTCTGAATGCCGCCGTGAGCCTCGTCTGCCCGAACGACGCGACGACCTGGATTGACCCCGAGAGTCGGACTGGTCCGGGGCCGGACCCATCCGGTGCCCGGGATCACCACCGTACTGCTGATGCGGCCTGTGGCTGGAGCTCCTGTGACCGTGGGAGGTGTGGTGCCCTGGCGTCGGGCCACTACCCCTGTGGTGATCGTGTCCCCTACTGGAATGCCGGGGAGGTGGCGAGTGCCGCGGGGGCGGCGATGGGGGAGGGTAGGGGCGATAGTACTGATCGCCGGGTCCCCAGACCACCACGGTAGTGGGGTAGGGTCTCTGCACCTCGCTCACCTGGACCACCTCGCAGGGCTCCCAGGGCTGTCCGGGGCAGTACAACAGCAGGTAGGCCACGATCTCGCCAGCCGGACCGTAGCTGGGTACCCAGATCCAGCTGGCAACCGAGGGGTCATCCAGGTACCCGGACTGCTCGTAGGCGGAGGCGTACATCACCTCCGGCGGCAGGGGCGTGTCGCCCATGGACAACAGCTCCCGCTGGAAGAAGAAAAGGCTGGCGGCGATGGCGTCCGCGTCCGAGCCGTCGGGTCGCACGTGGCCTACGGTGCGGTAGCTTGCGTCGAGCAGGGTCCCGTCGGGCCGGATGTGGCCGATGGTGCGGTAGCTGCTGTCGAGCAGAGTGCCGTCACCTTGAACGTGTCCCACGGTTCGGTAGCTGCTGTCGGAGACGGTTCCGTCCTGGACGCGTCCCATCGTGCTGTAGGAGCTGTTCAGGACCTGGCAGTCGTCCCTCAGATGGCCGATGGTGCGATAGCTTGCATCGAGGATGGACCCATCGGTTCGGATGTAGCCGATGGTGCGGTAGCTGGAGTCGAGGAACGTCAGGTCGGTGGCCGGCGGGCAGGAGGCGTCGACCTGGGCGGAGTGGAGCAGGACGATCGCCAGAAAGGCCATCGGGAGCGCCAAGATCCGACGTCTTTCCGGAAAGGTGAGGGCGGAAACGCGGGACGAGACGGCATGGGTGAGGTCCATCATCCAACTCCGTTGCAGGACGCCAAACGCCCAAAGGCCGACAACGCCCCGCAGATTGACTCGATATCGAACCGCTTGCGATCTCAAGACGGAATTCAAGCAGATCCTTGGACGCAAGAGGGCAATGCATTATTCAACAGAAAAAGAAAAAAACCTGCCGATACGCCGGCAGGCCGCCGAAACGTTCCTGCAGGTCGGTCAGCAGGCACCGAGCTGGACTCGGCTGATGATCTCGTCCTGCAACGGTTTCCCCAGGTCGCAAAAGTAGGCCGAATAGCCCGACACCCGCACCACCAGGTCACGGTACTGTTCGGGATTCCGCTGAGCCGCCCGCAAGGTCTCATCGGATACCACATTGGGCTGGATCTCCATCCCCCCTGCGTCGAAGAAGGTCTGCACCAGGGCCATGATCTTGTCCCGGCCGCTGTCGGTCGCGAAAAAGGTTGGGAGCAGCTTGACGTTCAGGGCGCAGCCGTTGGTGATCTGGCGGTGGTCGAAGGAGGCGACCGACTTGAGCATGGCCGTCGGGCCTTCCCGTTCGGAGCCGTTGGAGGGAGAAAAGCTGTTGCTGATCGGCTCTCCGGCCTTGCGCCCGTTGGGTGTCGCCCCCAGCAGCATCCCTTCGAATACGTGCATGCCGTAGGAGAAGAAGCTGGGCCGGAAAGGGCCGCCGCGGAGGGACCGCTGCTTCGACACGAGCGCGCAGAAGGTGGCGACGAGGCGGCGGGCGATGGCATCGGCGCGGGGCTGGTCGCACCCGTAGACCGGGCTCCTGTTCTTCAGCCGTTGCCGCCACACCTCCTGGCCCGCGAAGTTGGTGTCCAGCATACCCACCAGCTCTTTCATGGAGAGCTGGCGCGTGGCGAAGACATGGTGCTCGATGGCGGCCAGGGAGTCGACGGCCGTACCCAGCCCGCGGGCGCTGATGGAGGCGAAGTTGTAACGGGCTGAGCCCTGGGTCATGTCTCGCCCGTTCTCGATGCAGCCGACCAGGGTCGAGGAGACGAAGGGGTTGGGCAAACGCTCCTGGTAGGCCTGGTCCTTGAGGTTGACGGCCGTGGCGACGGTTTCGACCATCCAGACCACCTGCTGCTCGAAGGCATCCAACAGCTCCTCGAAGGTCTGGATGCGGCAGGGATCCACGGTCTTGGGGCCGATGCGCCGGCCCATGATGCGCAACCGCCCCCGGGTCATGACCATCTCCATGGCCGCCGCGAAGGAGATGTCGTTCCCCGAGGTGCAGCCGAAGGTGTCACCGTCGCCTGTCGGCTCCACGCATCCGATCAGGCCGTAGTCGCGCGCATGTTCCAGAGTCACTCCGCAGCGTTGCAGCGCGTCGACGATCACCTCGTCGTTGAAGAGCGCGGCGCCAGAGGTCACCCGGAAGGTGTCGAAGACCCGCCGCCAGTAGCTTGGCGGATTGTGCTTCGACAGGCGGATCATGAAGCTGTTTCCCGTCGCTCGGACGTTCTCGTAGGCGTCGAGCCAGAGATGGGTCAGCTCGTTGACAGCCGACTCACCCTGCGGCGTGAGACCGCCGATGGTCGGCGAGCAGCTGTCCGAGCCCAACTCGTTGCCGGTGTGCTTGCCGAGATAGGGCAGCACCATCAGGTTGGAACCGAGCTTGAGCAGAAGCTCCTCGATCCAGGCGGTAGCCTCCTCCGGCGTGATGCACCCCGCCGCCCGATCGGCCTGGTAGTACGGGTAGAGGGTCTGATCCACCCGGCCCACCGCGAAAATGGCCGCCTGACCGTAGGACAGCAGACCTCCGACCTGGGTGAGCCACAACGCCTGCACCGCCTCCCGAAAGTCGGTGGGGGGGTGGTAGGGTACCCTCCGGCAACGCTCGGCCATGGCCACCAGCTCCTCCCGCCGCACCGGATCGGTCTCGTTCTTGGCCATCCGGGCGGCCAGGTCGGCGAAACGACCGGCCAGACCGCGTATCGCCTCACAGGAGATCAGCACACCCTCCAGGAAGGCCTGGGCTTCGCGATCCCCCTCCCGATGCGCCCGTTCCAGCCGCTGTCGAGCGCGCTCCTTCACGCCGACGAACCCTTCCCCAAGGACGGTCCGGTGGCCCAAGATCAGGTGTCCCTGGGTGTCGAAGGCGTTCATGACCAACGCGATGTTGTTGTACAAGAGCTCGGTCAGACCACGGATGAGATACCGCGGATTCCTGCTGGGAGAGGCGGTGAGCTCCTGGATGCGCCGCAGATCCAGGGACCGCGCCCGAGCAACCAGGCTGGACGGCGACAGGCCCGGACGAAAGAACAGGCCGTGTCTCTTCCAGAGCTGGTTCTTGCGGTGGCGCAGGGTCTTGCCCTTCCAGTAGGGGAGGATCTCCGTGAGCAGCTCGCGCCGATCCTCGGGATCGATGTGATACGGCTGCCGCTCACGCCTCGTCAGGGCGTCCAGCTCCAGCTCCATGACCAGGTTGATCTCCCCTCGTTCCACCGGCAGCAGGCAGCCAACCAGCTTGCTGGTGCGGTTCCCCGCGATCCGCTCCTCGTCCAGGATGGCCACCGTGACGTTCCGGCAGCAGTGAGCGAAGGCCAGCGCGGCTCGAAGGGCGGGATGCCGCCCCTCCGTCCGCCGATAGGACTGGGTCACATAGCGAGCCCGCTCGATGCAGATCGCATACGGTGCGCCCAGGATGAGCTCCTTGTAACGGGCGTTGCGGGGATCGATGGCCATCTGCTGTGCGTCTCGTTTTGGTGTCCGGTCTCATCGACCGGGAACCCCCTGGATGCGGGGCGCCAGCGATGCGGACATCATAGCAGGTTCAGTCGAGAAAGGTCATTCGAGGCTCCGGATGACCATGGCCGGACGACAAGCTCCACGCTGTGGCATGCAAGAGCGGTGGGCGAAAAACCGACGGCGCCCTTCGATCGGGATGACTTCCATCCAGGCTCCGCGATACCGCTCGGTCGAATCGGGTCGCCCGCTAGTCCAGGCAGTAGTAGCCGTCCTCGCCGTACAACCCACACTCGGCGTCGAGATCGGCGCAGTCCACCCGCTGGACCGTCCCTTCTTCGCACCAGATGAGGGTGTCGCCCTCACAGCGGCCGTAGTAGGTCTCGCCGCCGCACGGGTCCTCGAGTTGGCCAAAGAGGAAATCGAAGTAGGGATCGACCCGGATGGCGATGCCGTACTGCTGACACCATTCGTCGCCGCTGGACACGACGCCGGCGATGAGCATCTCTCCCTCGGGTTGCTCGTACAGAACGGGTGAGCCGGAGTCGCCGTCACAGATATTGGCGGCACGTCCCCCGAAGGAGAGCTCGGTCTCGCTCACCGACTCGATCGGCATGGTCACCGCCCGCTTCACCCCCAGGCCATCTTCGTCATCGGGATCATCCATGCCGTAGCCGACAAAGAGCATCTCCGTTCCCACCCAGTCCTCGTCCAGGCCATCCATCAGCGCGATCGGGTCCATCGGAGCATCCTCGGCGAGGTGGACCAGGCCGAGGTCGTTGATGAGCGAATCGGGGTCGTAGCCTGGATGGGGCTCGATGGAAGCGACCTCGATCTCCTGCTCGGGCTCCCAGGCCGAGGGGCCGATGGCGAAGCGCATGCGACGCGCCGCGCCGTCTTCGACGCAATGGCCGGCCGTCAGCACCGTTCGCGCATCGATCAGGGTGCCGGTACAGAACGGCGAACCGTCGTAGGTGAGCGCTCCCACGGCGGGAAGACCGTCAAACGGCTCACCCCCGATGATCTTGAGTGGGGGGGGCTGGTCGTTCCTCCCCACACCCACACCACCTGGAGCGGACTCGATCGAGTGGCAGGCGGAACCCAGCAGGAAAGCGAGCGCCATCGAGACGAGAATGGAAAATCCAGAACAGCTGGTCCAGCTGGTCAATTCAGCCTCCCCGAATCGCAATTCCAACAGCCGGGGCCCCTTGCTGAAACGGAGTTTTACCTTGAAAAAACAAGGCTGTCCAGGTTGGCTCTGCGGTGAATTCCACCTCCCGCTGCGTTTCCGAGGGCGTTGCGGCTTAACCCTTCACTTTGCCGACCATCCGCAGGATGTCGTCGAGCGGATTCCCATCGCCGTCCATGTCGAGCATCGAGGCGATTCCCGATTTG
>JAFGEP010000106.1 GCA_016931535.1 Bradymonadales bacterium | reverse complement strand
TGCGAAAAAGAAACCGCGGGCGGTCTCCGCGACCACGCCAGCTACAGAAACTCGGGCACCACCCCCCACTGGTGAATCAGGTCTGGGAGTAGACTATGAAGACAGTGGTCATCATCGGGGCCTCCGGCGTCGTCGGCTCCCGCGTGCTTGCGCACCTTCTGGATCGAGAGGAGGTGGGCCGCGTGGTTGCCCTCGGTCGGCGCCTGCTTGATGTGCAGCATGCAAAGCTCGTCTCGAAGGTGGTCGACCTACAGAATGCCACGGAAATGGCCGGCGAGATCCCCGACGACGTGGCCGTCGCCATCTGCTGCATCGGCACGACGAGGAAGCAGGCGGGCTCCAAGGAGGCCTTTCGCGCGATCGACCGGGATGCCGTCGTCGCCTTCGGCCGGGCAGGCCTGCAGAAAGGGGCGCAGCGTTTCCTTGTCGTGAGCTCCATCGGCGCCAACCCGCGCTCCAAAAACTTCTACCTGAAGACCAAGGGCCAGGCCGAGGAGGCGCTCGCACAGCTCGGCTACCCGCAGCTGACCATCGTGCGACCGTCATTCCTCGACGATCGGGGTGCGCGCCCCGAGTTCCGCCTCGGCGAGCGGATCGCACTGCCGCTTGCCCGCGCCATCTTCTTCGTCGTTGGGAAGAAAAGAAGGTACGCGCCCATCGCCGCAGATGTCGTGGGCAAAGCGCTGGTGCGGCTCGCGTTCGACGACGCGACGGAGCCGGTGCGCATCGTGGAGAGCGACCAGCTGCACGCGATCGGAGGCTGACGCTCCCAATTGCGGCACAACGTCACCGCCATCGATGAGCCAGCTGGCACTCTGCTCCTCCTCGGTGGGTGTCTTTCACCGCGTTGCTTCGTTCGATCCAACGAATCCGCCCCGTTTGGCCACTGGAGCCTACTTGTTCACCGTACCTTGTTCGGCTCGTGGAAGCTGGGTTACCGGCTCGACCAGGACCACATCGTCGGTATACCGGCGCTCGAGCCGGAGAGCCTCCTGGTCGTCGGGCTCCCGCTCATCAGCGGAGTCGCAGCAACATCTTCCCACCGAAAGTTGAGTCAACAACATCCAGTTCGCCAATTCAATCCGATCTGCGAAAACCCAGCGTGAAGTGACCCAGGCGCCTGTGGCACGAGTAGCGATGGAAGCCCTCGGCCTCGACCAGCGCCTGGAGCTCTGCCAGGGGAACGGCGTCGGGGTCGAAGAGGCCCATCTCCGTCACGGACAACAGACCCCCCGGCCTCAGAACCCGGTGAAGCTCCTTCACGGAACGGGCACGGTCGGGGACCTCACCCAGCACGGACACCAGGAACGCAACGTCGAACGATCCGTCCTCTGCCGGAAGAGCGAGCGCATCGCCCTGGCAGTACTCGACGTTCACCACCCCCTGGTCGTCCAGCCTCTTCTTGGCCATTTCGAGCATCTCCTGCTGGATATCCACCAGCACCAGCTTGCCCTGCGGCAGGGCCCGCGCCACCGCCGGGCTGAAGTACCCGGGGCCGGGTCCGAGCTCGAGGACCGCAAAGTCCGGTTCCAGTTCGAGACGTCGCACCAGAGCTCTCGGAGAAAGCACCAGGGCTCGCAACGGGTTGAGGAGGTGGGCCGCATGGGCATGCGGCATCGGAGTTCCCGGTTCGTGCTTGTGGGAAGTTGACATGGCAAATGCCTCCATTGTCCATCATGTGCGTAGCCAGGCGCGCAGCAGTTGGAGAAGAGCCTCGATCCGTTCTTCGCGATCGCCGCGAAGCAGGATGCTGTCCGCAGTCGCATGCAAGACCGAAAAAAGGAGCGGAGCCGCCGCGTGGGCCACCACCGGACAGCATGACCCGGCGGCTATCCCCATCGTGAGCATCTCGGCGATGAAACCTTCGGCCAATCTCTCCTTGCCGATCAGTTGCCTCGCACTCGGCCCATGAAATACCGCCTCGTGGAGGTCACCGAGCCCAACGACGTAGTCGACAAACCGCAGGCACTCCTCCTCGATGGCCGACCATGGCATGCCAGGGACAGCCGCAAACCGCGCACGAACTGCCTCGGCATAGGTGAAGATCAGGCGATCGCGCACGGCCACCAACAGGTCGTCCCAGGAGGGGAAGTACAGGTAGAAGGTCCCCTTGGCGGCTCCTGCAGCGTTCGTGACATCTTCTACACGCGCTTTGTCGGGCCCCAGTTCGCGAAGCACATCGATTGCGGCGTCTAGCAGCTCGGCACGACGGTCGTCGGGTGCCAGCCGTCGTCGCCTTGGCCGCCCGGTGGTTGTTCTCTTCTTCTTGATGCCAGGATTGTTCGTGCTCACTAATGACCTCCAGTCATTAGTTTACTGACTGCAGGTCACTTGTCAAGGCCTGTGGAAAAAAAAGAAACATATGACCGACCACCGGATCGCCTGCACCGCGATCTCGGTGGGGTCCCCGCGCCGTTGACACCCCGCCGATTTGGGCCGTACCATGAGGTCCATTCCGGATGGCGACCAGCCGGGTGAGTGCAGACGGGACTGGATCATGCAAAGTTCGACGCAGCTCGGGAAGTACAGCCTCAAGAGGAAGCTGGCGACAGGCGGCATGGCCGAGATCTGGCTATCCGAGCAGCGGGGCCCGGGGGGGTTTGCCAAGGAGCTGGTGATCAAGCGGATCCTGCCTCACCTGGCCAGCGACCAGAAGTTCGTCCAGATGTTCCTGGACGAGGCGCGGCTGGCGGCCCAGCTCACGCACCCCAACATTGTGCAGATCTACGACCTGGGCGAGATCGAGGGCAGCTACTTCATCGCCATGGAGTACGTGCGGGGTCGCGACCTGGACAACATCACGGAGCTCGCTCGGGCCCGAGGAGAAGCGGTGTCGCCGGTGATGGCCGCCCGCATCGTCTCGGACGCCTGCGGCGCGCTGGACTATGCCCATAGCTTCCGTGACTCCTCCGGAATCCACCTGCGTTTGGTCCACCGGGACATCAGCCCCCAGAACATCCTGGTCAGCGAGGATGGCGTGGTCAAGCTGGTGGATTTCGGGGTGGCCAAGGCTGCAACCAGCGTCCACAAGACCCAGACCGGGGCGGTCAAGGGGAAGTTTTGCTACATGTCTCCCGAGCAGATCGGGGGGGAGGAGCTGGATGGCCGATCCGACCTGTTCGCCATGGGGATCGTGCTCTACGAGCTGGTCACCGGCCGCCGGCCCTTCGGACATGACAGCGAGCTGGCCGCCATCACCGCCATCGTACACCACGAACCCGCTCCCCCTCGCGAGCTGATCGGCAACCTGCCGCCCGTCCTGGAAGGGATCATCCTGCGAGCCCTGCAGAAGGACCGGAACAAGCGATACCCCACCGCCGATGCCATGCAGACCGACCTGGAGGCCTTCCTGAGCGAGTCCGGGACGGTCATCCGCAGCAAGGAGCTGGCGGCCTACCTGTCCGGGATGCGAACGGGCAAGTCGCATCCACCCGCCATGGTCAGCCACGAGGGGGTCGCCTTCGCCGAAACGCTCATGGAGGTTACCCCCGAGCGGATCCTGCATGCGGTAGGACCGAGTGCGACGCCGCCCTCCCGGATGGAGCCCACCGGTACCCCCCCTCCCCTACCCCCCTTGCGCCAGACCAGAAGGCCGACAGCCAGCCAACCACAGCGGGAGACACCCACGCCGGCTGCCGGCCAGCAGGCATCGGAGCGCCAGCTGGTCGTCTCACCCGCGGCGATGGATACAACCCAGCCCTTGCCGCCCCAGCTCCCCGAGCAGACCGAGAAATCGACGCCTCCGGCCAAGACACGCGAGGAAAAGGTCGGTGTCGGCCTGGTGTTGCTGCTAGTAGGAATCCTGGCACTGCTGGCAGCCAGCGGCTACTACCTGGTCACCCTGCTCGCCGATCGCGAAAAGCAAGATGGGCTCCTGGCAGAGGACAGCGGCTCGATCATCCCTGCCGAGCCGGGAGATGCAACCCCCACCACCCTGGCTCAACTGGTCGAACCCGACGCAGCCCCCCTGGTCGAGCACCCCGGAACCCTCGAGGATGCCGGAACCGAAGATCTCCCCCCATCGACCCCGACCGAGCCAGACATGGGACCTGGCCTCCTCCCCGACATCGGCCTGGCCGATGTGGCTCCCATCAAGCCGTTTCCCGTCCCCGCAGGACCCCAGGACGCAGGGGTCCCCGAAGGGCTGAGTGTGATCTCACCCCCCATCGATCTCGATGCCCTGCCGGAGATCGATGACCTCGATGCGGTACCCGAACCCGCGGTTACCCTCGATATGGTCGAGGAGGCGGTCGAGCCTGCGGCCGATGTCGAGCCCGATGCCGGCGCCCCACCGGTCGAGCCTGCGGCCGATGTCGAGCCCGATGCCGGCGCACTGCCATTCCCTCCTGCGGCCGATGTCGAGCCCGATGCCGGCGCACTGCCATTCCCTCCTGCGGCCGATGTCGAGCCCGATGCCGGCGCCCCACCGGTCGAGCCTGCGGCCGATGTCGAGCCCGATGCCGACGCGTTGCCTTTTCCCCCTGCTGCCGATGTCGAGCCCGATGCCGGCACCCCACCGGTCGAGACTGCGGCCGATGTCCAACCCTCCCCCGAGGATGCAGATACCGCAGACCAAGACGTGCGAGCGGCCACCGACCGGAGGTCGGAGCGGACCCGCCGGGATCGATCGACCGCCCCACCGGAAGAGGAAAGCGAGCCCGGAATCATCTCCATCTCCGTTTCTCCACCCGGCCGTTACGATTTCTATATCGATGAGGAGCACGTGGGCCGGGGTACCAGCCTCAGACATCGCGTCTCACCGGGCAGCCACAGGTTGGTCGTGAGCCCCATGGGCGGATCCGAGCGGAGAGAGCAGATGGTCGAGGTCCGGTCCGCAGCGACGGTCCGGGTCTCCATCGACTTCAGGGACTGATGGGCTGGCCAAAGGTCATCGCCCTTTCCTGGCTCCTGGTCGGCCTGGGGCCTGGTGTGCTGTTGGCCCAGGAACGATCGGAGCGGCCCGGCTGCCGGGAAGGGTACGAACAGGACCAGGACGGCTGCCCCTGTCGTTGTCCCAAGATCTACCAACCGGTCTGCGGGGTGGACGGAGTAACCTATCCCAACGATTGCTTCGCCTGCCCCATCGCGATCCAGTACCAGGGGGTTTGCGGTGCGCCCGGGCACGACCCGTCCTTTCACCAGGGAGGGGATCCAGGCGAAGGGGACGCTCAGGGACCCCAGTGGTCCACCGAGGTGCCTGCAGATGAGCCTATCGCCGGTCCGTCGCCGGATCCGAGCTGTTTCTCGGAGGGTGTGGGGACATCGCTGTGTACTCCCCTGCTGCCGGTGCCGGAGCGATCGGATCTTTCCGAACAGTCATCTGCGTGTCCCGCAGCGACAGCTCCTCGGGTGCGGCTCTGGGACCGAGCGACCGATTGGCGATCGGTCGATCGCTCGTTCTCCCCTACACTGGCCGACTGGATAGCCGACTCGCCCGGTGTGGCGCTGGTGCGCCATGGCCGAGCCAGCGGCGCCTGGAGTCTGAGAGGGCTCGGCGGAAGGCGCAACCTGTTGGTGTGGGATGGGATCCCGCTGAACGGCTCTTCACTGGTGGAGGGGTTGTCCCCCACCTGGGGGCCGGTCTCCCTGTTCGCGCTGTCCGGGGTGGAGGTCCACCGTGGGCCGCTGGCGGGCCGCTTTGGATCGGACGCGCTGGGGGGAGCGGTGGTGGTCACCAGTGCCATACCGACCCTGGTCACGGATGGCTTCGACGGCTCGGTCGAGGCCCGTTTCGCCTCCGCCGAGCTGGAGCGGACCGGCGCCGTGAGGGCGGAAGGGCGTGTGGGACCGTTTGCCTTGTTGGGAGGGGTTTCTGCCCAGCAGACCAGCGAGCTGGTGGCGGGCGACCCCTTGGGCGAGCAGGATCGCCCGGGCTACACCCAGCTGGCTGGGCACGCCGTTGCCGGCCTGGAGACGAGCCTGGGGACGTTTTGGGGTCGCTACGCCGCCTCACGCCAGCTGGGGATCGAGGAGCCGGTCTCCACCTGGCCGGACTCCTCCTCCACAGTGCGCGGGAGGGCGCTGGATTTCGCCTGGATCGGGTTCCACCGCGAGGATTGGCACAGCCGGCTCGCGCAGAGCGATCTCAGGCTGGCCTATCTTCGCCGGCAACGGGAGACCCAACAGGCCGACGGCCGACAGGGGGTCGGCACGGTGCACCAGGTCAGCTTGCGGGGAAGCTCGTTGACCCCCATCGGCCGCAGTGTCCGTGTCAAGTGGGGCGCCGAGTTCGACCTGTACCGACTGGTGTTGTCAGGGGTTCAGCCGGATCATCCAGAGGCCGCCGACCTGGTGGATGGATCGGGGCGGTTCGACCTGGCGGGATTGGCCAATGCCGAGCTGGCGGTCACCCACCAGCTGGTCCTGGAGCTTCAGGCCCGTGTCGCCTGGACTCGGCTGCGGGTACCGACCGTGGGAGAGCGACCGGGCCTGGTCATGTGGGAGCTCCCGGTAAACGGGGGGGTGGCGGCGAGGTACCTGCTGACTCCGGCCCTCTCATTTCACGTGGGTGCCTCCACCTCCTCCCGTTCTCCCGACCTGAACGACCTATATGCGACCGAGCGGCGCGCCGATGGGACGGTGCTGGCCAACGCCGACCTGTCCGGGGAACGATTGCTCGGCCTCGACGCCGGCGTCAGCCTGCAGTTCGAGCGGTTCCGGGTGGAGCTCATGGGTTTCCATGGGTTTCTGTTCGACCTGATCTCGCTGCTGCCAACCGGGGAGCTCGACCCGGCCAACCTGGATTCCGGGGGCGCTCCCCTTCCCTTCCTGAGGCAGATCAACCTGGGAGAGGCCTTGGTTTCGGGACTCGAAGCCGAGGCCGAGGTCAAGCTGGCAGCCATGGTGCTGTACGGCTGGCTGAGCTGGGTCCGGGGCGAGGATGTGACAGGCGACCAGCCGTTGAGGGGGATCCCCCCGCTGACCGGGCGATTCGGTATCGCCTATCGGAGCGACCGGTGGGGTGCGGGGCCTCGCTGCCACTTTGCGCTGAAGCAGGACCGCACGGCAATCGGTGAGGCGGCTACACCGGGATACGCCATCTTTGGCCTGACGGGGTACCTGCAGTTTGCCGACTGGGGAAGGGTGGCGGTTTCGGTTGACAACCTGGCCGGCCAGGGGTATCGGACCCACGGTTCCAGCTTCCCCGAACCGGGGTTCAACGCGGCGATCAACATCCAGGCGGAGCTGCCCTGACCGCCTGTGGCCACAGTGACAAGGAAAACGCGCGGGCGGCGCCGGAGGGTCTCGATGACCCCCCAACCGCATCGCGCCGCAGGGTGCCAGAGAGTCTTTGCCCATCCATGCCGGACCTGAACCTCACCGACTCCTACGACTACCACCTGCCCGAAGGGCTGGTGGCTTCCGATCCGACCGATGCCCGCAGCGACAGCGGGCTGTTGGAGGTGCACCCCGATGGAAGGCTGATCCATCGCCGATTCCACGAGCTGCCGGAGCTGCTGGAGTCGGGCGACCTGCTGGTGCGCAACGTCGCCAGGGTGGTCCCCGCCCGGTTGGAGGGCCGCAAGGTCGGCACGCGCGGACGGGTCGAGCTTTTGGTGCTGGAGCCGGTGGAAGGCGATTGGGAGACCCCGGGGCCTACCCTGTTCTACGCTCTCTATCGGGCCTCCAAGCCGTTGCGGGCAGGGAGCGCAATCGAGGTGGGGACAGCCCCTGAGGTGATGGAGGTGGTCGAGGTTCCAAACGGAGGGAGGGCGCTTCTGTCGACCCGGACCGATCGCTCTCTGCTGGCAATGTTGGAGCGGTGTGGCCAGGTGCCGCTCCCGCCCTACATCGTGAAGAGGCGACAGACACTGCAAGTTCCCGTATCGAAAGAGGTGGACCGAAACCGCTACCAGACGGTATACGCCCGCCAGCCGGGTGCGGTGGCGGCCCCCACGGCAGGGCTGCACTTCACACCGGAGCTGTTCGAGACCCTGGAAAGACGGGGGGTGGAAACGGTGGACCTGTGCCTGGACGTGGGGGTGGGGACCTTCAGGCCGATCGAGGTCGAGCGGCTGGATCTGCACCAGCTCCATAGGGAGCGGTATCACATCGACCAGACGGCCGCCGACCGGATCAACGCGGCACGGAGGGAAGGCCGGCGGATCGTGGCCGTGGGAACGACCGCCCTGCGATCGCTGGAAGACCAGGCGGTCCGGGGGTCCGAGGTACGGGCAGGCCGCTTCGAGACGGAGCTGTTCATCCGGCCGGGGGTCCCGGTGCGCTGGGTGGGGGCCCTGGTGACCAACTTCCACCTTCCCCGCTCGTCGTTACTGACCTTGGTCTGTGCATTCGCCGGGTACGAGCGGGTCATGGCTGCCTACCGGGAGGCGATCGAGCGGCGCTACCGCTTCTACTCCTATGGTGACGCGATGTTCCTGAGGAACCAGCGGTGCTGATCGACGGTCCCCTGGTGTGGTGCATCCGAGGCGCGAAGAACCGGAAAAAGGTGGAGCAGGTGGCATGAAGCTCGAGTTCGAGATACTGGCAGGCGACGGGAAGGCTCGGTGCGGTCGATTGAAGACCGCGCGGGGCACGGTATCGACTCCCGCCTTCATGCCGGTGGGAACCCTGGGCACGGTGAAGGCGATGTCCCCTCGTGAGCTGGTGGAGATCGGCGTGCAGATGCTGCTGTCCAACACCTACCACCTGTATCTCCGGCCGGGCCTCGAGGTGCTGGAGCGACACGGGGGGCTGCACGCCATGATGGGCTGGAAAGGTCCCATCCTCACCGATAGCGGGGGGTACCAGGCCTACAGCCTGAAGCCGCTGCCCCGGATCACAGAGGAAGGGGTCCTGTTCGCCAGCCACCTGGACGGCTCCCGCCACCTGTTCACCCCTCGCAAGGTGGTCGAGATCCAGGCGGTCATCGGCAGCGACATCATGATGCCGATCGACGACTGCCCGGCGTTGCCCTGCAGCCAAGAGCGGCTGATCCAGGCCATCGAACGGAGTACCGCCTGGGCACTGGAGTCGCTGGAGGCCAGTCGGCAGGTGCCGGGCGCGCTGTTTGCCATCGTCCAGGGGGGGACCTCGCAAACCCATCGAAGGCGCCACCTCGAGGCGTTGCTGCCCCACCCGTTCGAGGGGTTCGCCGTGGGGGGGCTGGCGGTAGGCGAACAGATCGAGGCGATGTACGACACCGTCGATTTCGTAGGGGAGCTGTTGCCGGCGGATCGGGTGCGCTACCTGATGGGGGTCGGGACCCCGGAGAACTTGCTGGCCTGTATCGAGCGGGGGATGGACCTGTTCGATTGCGTGTTGCCCACCCGCAATGGACGCAACGGGCAGTTGTTCACCCGACGGGGTGTCATCAACCTCAAGAACAGCCGGTTTCGCGAGGCCACCGATCCGATCGACCCCCACTGCGGCTGCTACACGTGTCGAAATTTCAGCCTTTCCTATCTTCGCCACCTGATCGTGTCGCGCGAGATCCTGGGGGCCCGTCTGGCGACCACCCATAACCTGGCCTACTACCAGGATTTGATGAAAGAGGCGCGGGAGGCCATTGCAAACGATCGGTTCCGGCAGTTCGCATCCGCCTGTCGAGAGGGATGGTTGGCAGGCATTCCTGTCGCTTGACCAGTGACCCCTTCTCTGCTAATGGGGTGCGGTTCCTCGCGCGCTGCGGGAGGGTCCGCATGGAGTGGACGGCTGGTCAGCCCAGGGCGGTCGTCAGGCGGGGGGAACCAGGCACGAGAGGCGAATGAACGGGACATTGACATTCTTGCAGGCCCTGGCACAGGCGGAGGGCGGCCAGGCGGCTCAGAGCGACCCGATGAGCGGTTGCCTGAGCATGCTGCCGTTTTTTCTCATCGTCTTCGTCATCCTCTACTTCATGGTCATCCGGCCCCAGAAGAAGGAACAGCAGAAGCAACAGCGTTTTCTCGAGCGGTTGAAGGAGGGGGACCGGGTCATCACGGCGAGCGGGATCTACGGCCGGATCGTCAACCTGGAGGCCGACACCGTGACCCTGGACGTGGGAGACCGCACCCGGATCAAGTTCTTGCGCTCCCACATCTCCCGCTTCCAGGTGGAGCCGGAGCGGAAAGAGGCGGTCGCATCCGCTCCCTCCAAGGAGAAACCGGCCGAGGAGAGCTCGGCCGGGGAGGAGAGCGACCAGAAGCGCAAGAGGCGGGGGTGAGAGACCCCAGGACCTCCATTGATGCAGGGCGCACAATGCCCTCGATGTGCGGATGAATCGGGGTGACCAGATCGTTCGCACCTACTTCTCCTGAGTGGAGCCATGCCCAGTTCCTGGTGGTATAAATTCGCGTTCGTGTTACTGCTCCTGGTGGCTTCGATCGTCATCCTGATCCCTACGGTCTTCTTGCCGGAAGAGGTTGACGACCGGGATTCCTGGCCAGGGTGGTATCGCTGGTACACGGAGAACATCTTTTCCGGCCGCCTCACCCGCGGCCTGGACCTGCAAGGCGGCATCCACCTCCAGTACACGGTCGACGTGGACACCGCCATGGCCCGCAAGCTGGACACCTACGCCCATGACATCGAGAACGAGATGCAGGCCAAAGGGTACGAGGTCCAGGTGCGGGTCCTGGATGACACCTCGATGGAGGTGACCCTTCCCGGCGACGAGGCCCAGGACGAGCTTCAGGAGTACCTCTACCTCTATAACCTGGAGGTGGCCGAGCAGTCGGGCGACCGGTTTCGACTGGAGCTGAACAGCGACTACCTCGACCAGACCCGGGACTGGGCCATCGAGACCGCCATCGCCACCATCCGCAGCCGCATCGACAGCCTGGGTGTTGCCGAACCCAGCATCCGCAGCCGGGGAAACACCGACATCATCGTGGAGCTGCCCGGCCTGGGCGAGGAACGGTTCGCCGACGCCAAGCGGTTGATCGGAACCACCGCCCAGCTGGAGTTCCGGGGGGTGCACCCCCAGGACCGCACCTACTGGCGCGACGTGGCCGGCCTGATCCCCAGGGAGGGGACCATCGAGTACTACCGGGGCTCGGTCGAGGCCACCGACCTGGAGGAGCTGCGAACCTTCGCCGCTACCCTGGAAAACCTCGATCCGTCGGACCCGGCCGTCGTCCCCGAGGACGCCATCATCGCCTTCGAGGAGCAGATCTCCTACCATCCCACCACCGGCCAGGTCATGCCGGACCAGAACCGCTTCCGGATGATGCTGTTGAATCGACGGGTGGAGATGACCGGCGAGACCATCTCCGATGTCCGGCCGATCAATGATCCCCAGACCAATCGGCCGTTCGTCTCGTTGACCTTCGACAGTGAAGGCAAGAACCTCTTCTGCTCGGTCACCACCGAGTACAACCAGGACTACCTTGCCATCGTCCTCGATGACATCGTGAAGAGCGCCCCCATCATCGAAGAGCCGATCTGCGAGGGACGGGCCCGCATCAACATGGGAAGCAGCGGGAGCTACGAAGCCCTCTACCGGGAGGTGGAGGGCCTGGTCATCGTCCTCCGCCATGGCGCCCTGCCGGCCCCCATCGAGCCCCAGTTCGAGACCCAGATCGGCCCCACCCTGGGGGCCGACTCGGTGCGCCAGGGGACCATCGCCATCATCGTAGGGGCGATCATGGTGGTGTTCTTCATGATGCTGTACTACGGCCTGAGCGGCATCATCGCCAACCTGGCGTTGATCCTCAACGTCTTCTTCCTGTTCTCGTTGCTGGCCGCCCTGAGCGCTACCCTGACCCTGCCGGGGTTTGCCGGCATCGTGTTGACCGTCGGCATGGCGGTGGATGCCAACATCATCATCTACGAGCGGATCCGGGAGGAGCTGCGGGTCGGCAAGACGGCACGCGACGCGGTCAGCGGGGGGTTCCAGAACGCCCGCTGGACCATCCTGGACGCCAACATCACCACCGCCATCGCGGCCCTGGTGCTGGCCAACTACGGGTCCGGTCCCATCCAGGGGTTTGCCGTCACCCTGATGGTGGGCATCATCACCTCGGTGTTTACAGCCCTGTTCGTGTCGAGGCTGTTTTTCGAGCTGTATCTGGCCAAGAGCCGGACACAGCGCTTGAGCATTTGATCGGGCGCCATGGAATTCATACGACCGGGAACCCAGTTCGACTTTGTCGGCCAGCGAAAGCTGTTCGCCATCATCTCTGCCTCATTGGTGCTGGCCAGCATCCTGCTCATCCTCATCGTCAAGCCCAACTACGGCATCGATTTCAAGGGCGGGACCAACATCATCGTGCGGTTCACCCAGCCGGTGGAGCTGGCCGAGGTGAGCAGCACCATGCGGGACATCGGCTTCGATGATGCGGTGGTCCAGCAGTACGGGAGCGCCGACAACAACCAGTTTCTCATCGAGACCAACCGCATCAGCGTCATCACCACCGAGCAGGCCGACCAGATCCGACAGACCCTGGAGCAGACCTTCGGCAGCGAGGGGTTCTTGTTCAGCTACGACGCCGACTCCGGCGACCGGATCGAGATCAAGGCTCCCGATGCCGCCTTCGCCCACCTGGGCGACCAGCCGGCCGAGGTCGAACCGCCAGAAGAGGAGCTACAGCCTGAACAAGAGGTTCCGCAGCCGGCGCAAATCGAGGAGGGCACCGGCGAGGGCACCGGCGACGGAACTGGTGAAGGGACCGGTGCTGCCCCCGCGGCCGATGCCCCCACCCCCCCTGCCGGCGCGACCGTTCGGTCGGAGCTATCGCCTGAGGAGGTCTACATCACCCAGATCCTCGAAGCGGCCGGTCTGCAGCACCCCCAGGTCACCCAGATCGGAAACCCTCGGCACAGGCGCTTCCTCATCCGCCTCCAGGAGCTGCAAGGACGGGTCGAAGACGGGCTGTTGAGCCGATTCGGCCAGGAGCGCATCCCGGTCGAAGGGATGGAGATCCACCTGGCCCAGACGACCACCCCCCAGCAGATCACCGATACCCTTCACGGCCTGGGTTTCGAGACCGCGCTGGTCCAGGTGATCGAGCCGGCCAGCGGGAACCGCTTCTTCGTGCGAGCCACCCGCAGCGACGTCATGAACCAGGATGAGGCCAACCGGATAGCGAGCGGCCTGCAAGAGGCGTTCGATGTCCAGGAGGTCACGACCCGCCATGGCAGCGTCCAGCGAGTGGAAACGGTGGGACCCCGGGTGGGGAGTCAGCTGAGAGCCCAGGCCATCAAGGCCATCATCCTGGCGCTTTTCTTCATCCTGATCTACATCGGTCTGCGGTTCAACATGCGCTTCGCCCCGGGAGCGGTGGTCGCCCTCTTCCACGACGTGCTGATCACCCTGGGGATCTTCGTCATCCTGCGGGAAGAGGTCTCCCTGACGGTGCTGGCAGCGCTGCTCACCATCGTCGGCTACTCGCTGAACGACACTATCGTGGTGTTCGACCGGATCCGCGAAAACCTCGGCATGCTGCGCAGCAAGACGATGCTCGAGGTCGTCAACCTCAGCATCAACGAGACCCTGTCGAGGACCATCCTGACCTCGGTCACCACCCTGTTGACCCTCTTCGCCATCTACTTCATCGGCGTCGGCTCCATCAAGGTGTTCGCCTTCGCCATGATCATCGGGATCGTGGTCGGTACCTACTCCACCATTTACATCGCCAGCCCGGTGATGATCTACATCCATCACAAGCTGGAGCAGCGCCAGGCCAAGCTGCGCGAATCAGCTGCCCCCGGTGCGGGTCGGCGCCAAGCCAGACGCCAGAAGTCCAGATCATGAGCCCGGTCGGAGTCCCCCGTGACCAGGAGCCATCGACGTAGCAAGGGCCGCCTCTGGGCAAGAAGCCAATCCAGCACGATGACGCTCAACGTGGTGGTGCTTCTGTTATGCCTGGTGGCCGTGCTCCTCTTCAAGCGGGTGGTGTCCGACCGAACCGCCGAGTTCATGCAGGGCTTCGCCCCCGAAGGAACCCAACCGCCAGCGCCCACCTCGGTAGCGCCCATCCCCGCGGTCGGATCCGGAGAACCCCTGCCCGCCTCTCTGGACCTGGAAGGCAGCGGACAGCCGCTCCTGCTCGAGTGGGAAGGCTCCGGGCATAGGGACTAGACGGTCGGCCGCATCCGCCAGGCCCGAGCTGGCTACTTTGCTGGCCTCCCTCGAAAGTACAGCCTGTACACCGCAGTCCCGGAAGCGAGGCAGTGCGCCTCCCGCTGGGTCGGCGCCCAGTCGCGCTCGTCGGGCCAGTCCAGCGGATTTACCGATTCCAGCTCGTCCACCTCGCGGGCCATGGACAGGATCTGTTGGTGGATCAGGCGGATATCGGTCTTGATGCAAAGCAGGCCCCCCGGTTCCAGTCGGCCGGCGAGAAAATGAAAAAAAGGGATGTCGAGCAGCCTTCGCCCTTCATGTTTCCGTTTCCACCAGGGGTCGGGGAAGAGGATGAACAGCCGCCAGATGGAACGAGGAGGTGCGATGATGGGCAGAGCGACCCGGGCATTGGCCCTCAGCGTGTGCAGGTTGGCCAGCCCGCGGCGGTGTGCGACCCGTGTGGCTTCGCGAACCCATTTCTCGCGCCACTCCAGGGCCAGCACCGACTCGGAGGGGTGGCGTTCGGCCAGCCAGCGGGAGAAGATGCCCCGTTCGCTGCCGATCTCCACCAGGCGGCAAGGCCTGGCAAGCCCCGCCGCAAACTGCCGGCAGGTGTCGAGCTGCAACTGCTGGTGGGCCAGGTAGCGGGCGTCGTTGAGGTGGTCGAGATCGCTCACGGGCGCTGCCATTGCACCTCGATCTCGGATACCAGGGGGCTTGCGGCCCGTTCGGTGGTGTGCAGGGTGACCGAGACCTCGAGAAACCGGCCAGGTACCAGGTCGCCCAGCTCGACGGGCGACAGCTCAAAGGGGCCTTCCTGCGCAGACCAGCTCTCGGAATCCAGGGAGGTCCGGGCGCGGACCAGGACCCGCGTACCGGAAGGGGTACTGGCCTGCCATCGCACCAGGTCGAACTGGCAGTCCGGGTAACCGCAGTCCAGCAGGACCGTCCAGCTTCCCGTCCGCAATACCAGGTTGGTCAACGCAAAACCGGTCATGTCGGAGTAGCTGAAGGGGTTGATACCGACCGGAAGGGAGCCGAGGTAACCGCCCTCCAGGTCGTAGTACCAGACCTGGCTGTTCCAGCAAGGCACCCAGATGGTGCCACTGGCGGCCACCCCCACCCCCATCGGCCCGTTGCAGGTCGCAAACGTCTGCCAGATCTCCTCCGAGGGGTCCAATCGACCGAGGAGATTGGAGGCACCAGCCACCACCCAGACATTTCCACCGCCATCGACAGCCGCTCCCCTCACCTCGGACAGCACCGGTTCGGCAGGAGCATACGAGGTGAACTCCTGCGCGGCCGGGTCGAACCGGACGACGTTGTTGCAGGTCCAGTTTCCCAACCAGACAGACCCCTCGGCATCGAGGGCGATGCCATAGGGGTTGGAGCATCCCGAGATCAACCAGGGAGACCCGGGTACCAGGCGGCGGGCATCGATGTCGAAGGCCCCCAGCACCCCCTCGCCCAGGTTGGGCTGCTCCAGGTTGGAAATCCAGAGGATGCGGTCGGAGTCCACTGCCAGGCCGTAGACCCGCAGCCCCACAGGGTAGGTGTCGAGGATCTGGCCGTTGTCCGGGTCGAGCTCGTACAGCGTGCGGCCTTCATAGGTGCCCACCCAGACATGGTTGGTATCATCCACCGCGATACCTCTGGGGATCGCGCCGGGCTCGCCGAGGGTCCGGGTGAAGAGGACGCAGTCGAACCCCGTACAGTCCTCGGCCTGGATCTTGGTCACACTACCCCGCCTGAGGGTGCCGCCGGAGGTGGTGAAGGCCTGGTTGACCACCCACAGGTTTCCATCCAGGTCCACCGCGGTGCGGCTGGGATCGGGGCCTACCGGGTAGGTCGCGATCACCTCGAACCGGCCGGTATCGATCTTGGTGACGGTGGCCTCCCCCGAGTTGGCGACCCAGAGATAGGGGTACTGGTAGGGGAGCGTTCCGATTCGCAACCCATCCGACAGGTCTTCATCGACGCCGTTGATCTGCCCCTCGTCCAGGTTATCGAGAGCGCTGCTCCAGGTCCGGGTGTAACAGCTCTCCCCGCATTTTCCGCAGGAGTTGACCAGCGTCTCGTCCACCAGGCCATCGCAGTCATCGTCCAGGCCGTTGCAGCAAT
Source organism: Bradymonadales bacterium (assembly GCA_016931535.1). Taxonomy (GTDB): domain Bacteria; phylum Myxococcota_A; class Bradymonadia; order JAFGEP01; family JAFGEP01; genus JAFGEP01. The sequence goes on along the minus strand of JAFGEP010000106.1, from coordinate 110,132 downwards.
CGGGTCCGCACGACTCCTCGGGATCGACCGAGGTCAGACAGGCGCCGCAGCTGTTTCTCAGGTACTCGTCGGTATGCCCGTCGCAGTCGTTGTCCACGCCGTCGCAGATCTCCGGCTCGGTCTGGCACATGCTGCAGCCGAGCGGCGAGATGTCGGTGTGACCGTCGCAGTCGTTGTCGAGGCCGTCGCAGATCTCCGGCTGGGGTAGAACGGCACCCGAACAGCGTTCCCAGAACTCGCCGATGGAGTCGCAGGCCAGCTGCCCATCGGAGCAGGCACCGATACCACGGGTAGCGGGAGGACCGGGGTAGCAGGCGGGATCTCCCTGGCACAGGCAACCGTCGTCCACATGACCGTCGCAGTCGTCGTCCAGGCCATTGCCGCAGATCTCGATCAAACCGGCGGCCGAGCAACGTCCGCAAGGCAGCGCCAGCCCCTCGTCGGTCAACCCGTCGCAGTCGTTGTCGAGGCCATCGCAGATCTCGCGAGGGTTGGGAACCCCACACTGCCCGCATCGGTTGGCCAATCCCTCGTCGGTCAACCCGTCGCAGTCGTTGTCGAGGCCATCGCAGATCTCCGGTGTCGGCCGGATCTCGCCTCGGCAGACCCCGTAGGTACCCTCCAGGCAGTCGGCCCGGCCGCCTCGGCAGACCCCCACCCCCAGGGTATGAGGCGGACCCGAGTAGCAGGGCTGGTTGGTCCGGCCCTCGCAATCGCAACCGGCTTCCGCCTCGTCGATGGTGCCGTCGCAGTCGTTGTCCAGCACATCGCCACACCGCTCGATGGGGGTGGTGCCGCACAGGCCGCAAGCGTTGGTGAGCCCTTCGTCGGTCAGCCCATCGCAGTTGTTGTCCACCCGGTCACAGCGCTCCGCCTGGGGAAGGACCTGGGACTCGCACAGACCCCACTCGGTGCCGATACAGACCTGCCAGCCGGCTCGGCAGGCTCCCAGGCCCTCGGTACCGGCTGGGCCTTGGTAGCAGGCCTGGATGCTGCCCGAATCGCAGGGACAGCCCTCGTCCACCACCCCGTTGCAGTTGTTGTCCAGGCGGTCGCAGATCTCCTCGGCCCCCTCGTACATCAAGGGGTTGTGGTCGTTGCAGTCGAAGCCCAACGAGCAGCCCTGCCCTCTTCCATCGCCGTCGCGGTCGGTGCAGCCCGGTTCGGGGTCCACCGCCGGATCGGTGCCGTGATCCGGTTCCGGGCCGTCGAGGTCCTGGAGATCCGTCGGCGTGGCCTGGTCCAAGCCGTGATCCGGCCCTCCGATCGGGTCGGGTTCGGCCGAGCAACCCAGTGTCAGCAAGGCGACCAGACCGATCGGAACGGACAGGTGGGCGAAGAAACGCATGGGGTTGGCCTCCCGTTGGTCGCATGAATCATACCTTGAACGGGATTGCGGGGGAAACACCGTGGCGATCGAGCCGAGCGGCGAGAGGCGGAATCGCCAATCACCGAAGGAGGAAGTCCCCATCGAGAGGGGAAGAACAGGGGGACCCAGAAAAAGGCGAGAGCCCTGCGCCCGCTAGGGGCGCAGGGCCGGAGTGAGAAGAGGGAGTGGGGAGGGTTACTCGGAGCAGTGTCCCGGACCGATCAGGCCGTTGTTGTAGTCATCGAGGATGGTGGCGGCGCTTAAAAACTGGGCCCGTACGGCGCCCCGGATCAGGGTCATCGGCCGGGGAGAGCCGTCGTAGAGATCCAGCAGCAAGGCTGCGGTCGCCAGGGTATCCGCCACCGCGGAGGTGTCCGCCCCGTTGAGCTCGTTCAGGTAGGCCGCCTGGTAGGCATGGGCCAGGATGTAGAAGGCGTTGCCACCCTGCGGTGCGGTCCACAACGTCTCGTACCAGCTCTTGCCGGAGTCGAAGAACAGGGTGTCTTCGCCCACCAGCGCCCAGGTCTCATCGTACGGGGCAGGGCCGTAGGCGGAGTGGGTCTTCCAGTAGCCAGGGGTCAGGGTGCAACCGGTCTGGCAGGCCACGGCAACCTTGATCTGAGCCAGCGCCTGGCCCAGCTCGACCTCCACCAGGTACACCTCACCGGGCGAGTCCTCGACCAGCTGGTGGCCCATGAGGGAGGCGAGGTTGTCGATGAGGATCTCCTCACAGCTCTGCTCCGCGGTGTAGGGCCCGATGAAGGCCGAGTACTCGAACACGGCCGGAAGCGGGTCAGAAGCACAGACCGTTCCGAGCTCTCCGACCATGCTGTCGACCACGGTCACGCACTCGTTCAGAGCGAAGATCTCGGCCTGGGAGAAATCGATGGCTGCCTGGCCGGAGCCACCGCCCACCTCTCCGGAGGTGATGGCCGTGGCTACATTGAGCCGGTCGGTGGAATCGGGAAGCTCACCCTGGTAGGTGCAGGTCAGCGTCTGGCCGCCTAGCAGTCGAATCGGCAGCTCGATGCCACAGTCTACCGGCAGCTGGATCTCCCCGTCGACCACATCCGCCACCTCTTCGACCATGGCTGCCATGGGGGCCGGATTGAAGATGGTGATCTCCCCGTGTACGGCGAAATCGCTGTCCTGGAAACCGACCAGATCGACCTCGACGGTGTAGCCGACCTCGATCTGCTGGCCAACCGACAGCAGAAGCTCCTGCTGGTCCACGCTCTTGGCGATCTCCCACTCGAAGGCGCGGGTAAAAGAGGTCTCGGCGGTCTTGGTGACGATCACCTCGTAGTCGAAGCAGAAGTCGATGTGGCTGATCTCATAGGGGATTCCGGTGCTGGGATTGATCGGCGGCGAGAGGTTGCCGTCGCCGAGCCCCTCGGGATCGTAGACGTAGACAAAGGCCTCGGGGCCTCCCTTGGCGATGACCGCATCCACGCCGACGTTGGAGGACCACTGGAAGAAGATGCCGTCCGGAGAGGTGAGCTCCACCTCCAGGTATCCATCAGGGCTGGTGAAGATCCCATTGAAGGGACCGCCATCCACCTTGAAGGAGTAGGCGGTCAGATCGAGCTGTTGGCAGGTGGGATTTCCCTGCACGTAGATCGGCTCGATGCCTGCCGAGGAGAGGGCCTGCTCGACAGAGCCGAGCTCGCTGGCGGCCGGTTGGTCGATCTCCTGGGTACAGGAGGCGATCAAGCCGAGTCCAATCACAAGACCGAAGAGGGAAGTTATTTTTGTCATCGAGACACTCCTTTAAATACCGAGATGCGTGTTTCCAGGCGTCTGGGTCGCATTTCCATCCGACCTGTCCTTGGGTGGTGGAAGCTGGTCCGGCTGCACCTGGTCTGCCCAGACCAACTGGCTGGGGGGGAGTATGCCAGGAGCGTGCCAAGTTTTTTTGTTAATTATTTCAATGGGATGCTGAGGATGAGCCGAGGGGGAGGGCTTGTTTGATACGTCTCAACGTCTCGTATTGTCCCAATATGTATCATCATATGTACCATTTGAATCAATACGGCGGGGTGCCGAACCAGACAAGAGGCGGGGCCTGGGGTTCCGAGACGAAGATCGGGCATTTGTCAGCCGCCGAGAGCCGCGCAGGCAACGTCGTATGCCGTTCGGGAACAAACGAGAGGGCACCCGATCCCTGAAGGGGACCCCGGCAAAGTTCGGGGAACCGATCGGCAACTCGCCAGGTGAATCAGCGCCCGCGCAGGCGGAGAGCGTAGAGCACCCCCTCGTTGTCGAGGGCGTAGACCCGGCCCCCAGGGGCGGCGGCCATGGAGGCGAACCCACCGGTGGGCCGGAAGCGGGCGTAGAGGTGCGGCGTGGTCGGAGAGACCAGGTACAGGCCGCCCTGGCTCGTGACGAACAGGGCGTAGCCATCGACCAGGTAGACCGGTCCCGGCGAGTGGTCGGACAGGCTCAGGGTAAACCGGGGCTGGCCGGTCTCGAGATCCAGGGAGACAAGGCGGCTGTCCACGGTGGTGGTCAACAGCTGCCCCTCGAAGGGCACCGGTCGCGTGGCGCCACGCAAGGGGGTCTGCCAGAGGACCCGTCCACTGGGTGGGTCGATGGCGGCCATGCCTCCCGCAAAGCTGATGGCGATCAGCCTGTCCCCCACCAGAACCGGGACCTCATCGACATCCACATGCCGCAGCTCCTGGGCGGCCAGATCGGTGGACCACTGTTGTTGCCCGCGATCCAGGCTCAACGAGGCGATCCGGCCGCTGGGGAAGCCAACGTACAACCGGTCCTCCACGACCAGCGGGGAAGCCTGGCCTTTCACGGGGGGTGTCAGGTCCCGCATGATCTGCATGGCGGTGGTCTCGTCGTTGACGGTCCACAGCGGCACCCCTCGGGTCCGGTCGAGGCACACCACGCTGCCGGAGGCGTTGGCGAACAGGACCTGGCGCTCGGTCACCGCAGGGCGGCTGTCCAGGTTCCCACCGGCCTCGAACCGCCATCGCAGCGTGCCGTCCATGGCGTTTAGGGCATAGAGATGCCCATCGCTGGCACCGAAGTACAGATCGGTTCCCGACAGGGCCGGCCACCCATCCACCGGTTCTCCAACGGGATACTCCCAGAGGATCTGTCCGGAGAACCCGTCGACCGACAGCATCCTGCCGTCCGAGGTACCCACGAACAGCGTTCTTCCATCGCGGCTCACCTCGATCCGTCCCAACTCGCTCGGCTGGTAGGGAAAGATCCCCTTGTCCACCAGAGGCAGCCGCCACTCCACCGTGAGGGTGACGTCCGGTTCGGGCTCGGGCAAGGCCCTGTCGATGGAGGGGGTGCCCGAGCAAGCCACCAGGACGATCATGGCGCAAAGGCCGCCAAGCCAGCCTATGGGATCATGAGAGCGGCAAAGGGGAGAACCACAGCTTCGACTGCGGGCACCAGAACGGTCCGGGTGGGCGCCAGGCCGGGATGGGAGGATAGGCTTCATGTTGGCCTCGGAGCTAAGGATTTGGCGTAACCTCCGGGGCTGTTCCGGTGATTTCCGGGACCTCCGGCTGGTGGGCGCCTCCGGCCTCCGGGGCCGTCCCGGAAATCTCCGGGACCTCCGGCTGGTGGGCGCCCTCACCTTCCAGAGCCGGTTGCTCTTCCGGGACAGATGGCTCCCCGGTTGCCTCACCAGCCAGGCTGCCTTCCTCGGCCTCGGCTTCCGGTTCCCGATCCTCTTCCAACTGCTCAGGGAGAACAGGCGGCTCCGCCGGTTGCTCTGCTTGCAGACCCAGCAGGACTTCCAGCAGGGTGGATCGATTTCGAGCGGCCTCGATCAGCGACGAGGTGGAGGCGGGCATCGACAGACCGGGAGCGACCCGGTCGGCGATGCTGCGATACAGGTCATGGGCTGCCTGGAGATCCCCGTAGGCCTCCGTCAACCGGGCCAGCGACAGATCGGTGTAAAGCTGAAGGGAGGGGAACGCCTGGGCCATCTGTTCCAGCGTGGAACGGGCCGCCTCGAAGTTCCCCGACTCGGCCTGCACCGACGCCAATCCCTCCGACGCCAGCACCATGGCCGGGTTGCCGGTCGATTTTCGAGCGACTGCCTGGAACCGCAGCTCGGCTTCCGCCATGTCCCCGGCCTCCAGCGAGGTGGCGGCGGCGATCAACTCGGCGGCCACCGGAGGCTGCACCGAGGTCAAGCTGGAGACCAGCGCCTCTTCGATGGCGGCCGTCCTGGCCTGGCGGGTCGGGAAGACGGGGAGAAAAGGACTGGCGTTCTCTTGCGGTTCGCCGATCGGTGCGGACAGCAGCTGGCCGGCTCTCAACAGCTCCGCTCCCTCCTGGTTGTGCTTGCGCTTGGAATGTCCCGACAGGGCGGTGACCACGATGATGACCAGCAGCACCGCTCCCAGGCCGATCAGGAGATGAACCTTCTGTTTCTCGATGAAATTGAATACCCTACCGGTGTGGGTGAGGATCTGATCGGGTGCTTTGGCCTCTTCCCGGGCGGTTTGCTTCTTTTTGACCTTGATCGCCACAGCGCACTCCAGGGGAAAGAAACTTCTTGGAATTCAATGAGATAACTCACATACCCGAAGCAGGCGAGGGACTATAGTGTGGAATTGCGCGAGATGTCAAGACGACACGGCCCCCAGAGGTTGACCAGACCGGCGCTCCTTTTCGCCCTGGCCGTCGCCTTGCAGGCCGGCGGGATCGCTCGTGCCGACTCCGACGAGCTGCAGCTCACCATCGGCCCCGGATACAGCTCGCTGCCCGAGCTGGGAGAGGGGCTGGACGGGATCGGAGGCGGCGCCGAGCTGGTCTACGGCTTCACCCCCTTCTGGAGCATCGCGGCAGGTGGGTTCGTCGCTTACCACTTCGAAGACACGACGGTGGTCGACCCCGCCGATCCTCCACAGGTCCTTGAGGCCACGACAGTGGTGACCGCCTGGTTGGGCCCCAGGTTCAACCTGGATGTATTTGTGGTGGTGCCTTACCTCAGCCTGTCGCCGGAGCTGATCGTGACCCAGGGGGAGCTGATGGAGGACCGGGACACCTGGGAGCTGGGGCTGCGTGGGACCGTCGGCCTGGACTATCGACCGTTGCGGCACTGGAGCCTTGGGTTCGAAGTCAGCTACCATTCCTACCTCACCCAGCCACTCGACTACCCGGTGTACCTCTCCACCCTGTTTCGGCTCAGCTATCACCACCGATTCAAAGACCTGTGAGAGAGGACCGGCCGATCCGGTGTCGCTACCGATTCTGGCCGACGGCTTGCGGCCTGCTGCAGGGATCCCCAGGCAGGCCACCGTGCTGGCTGGGTCGATTGACACGGGGACGACTGCGGTGATAACGGAAGGTCCGAATCCGCTCCGGTGCGGAGGGCGATCACAGGGAGACGATCCATTCATGCTGGAACCACTTTTTTATCCCAAGACCGTGGCTGTCATCGGCGCATCCAACACAGCGGGGAAGGTGGGCTATGCCATCATGGCCAACCTGGCCCACGGCGGCTACCAGGGCAAGGTCGTGCCGATCAACCCCAAGGCTCCCGAGGTGTTCGGTCACACCTGTTATCCCGACATCCGCTCCTATAACGGGCAGGTCGATCTGACCGTCATCTGCGTGCCTACCAAGGCGGTGCTGGAGGCGGTGGAGAACGCCTCCAAGGCCGGCACCCGGGCGATCATCGTCATCAGCGCCGGCTTCAAGGAGGTGGGGGAGGAAGGCGCCAGGCTGGAGGAGGAGATCGTCAAGATCTGCCGCCGTCGTCGGATCCGCATGCTGGGCCCCAACTGCCTGGGGCTCATCAATACCGACAATAACCTGAACGCCTCCTTCGCCAGCCGGATGCCGCACAAGGGGAATATCTCGGTGGTCTCCCAGTCGGGCGCCTTGTGCACCGCCATCCTGGATGCCGCCAGCGAGCGGCGCCTCGGTCTGGCCAAGCTGATCAGCATCGGCAACAAGGCCGACCTGAACGAGAACGACTTCTTGATGGCCCTGGCGCAGGACGACAAGACCAAGGTCATCGTCGGCTACCTGGAAAGCGTCACCATGGGCGATGCCTTCATCAAGATCGCCGAACGGACGGCGGGGCAAAAGCCACTGGTTCTGCTCAAGGCAGGAACCACCGATGCGGGGGTCAAGGCGGCCTCCTCTCACACCGGCAGCCTGGCGGGCGGCTCCATCGCCTATGGCGCCGCCTTCAAGCGGGCCGGTGTGGTCCGGGCCAACACCTTCGAGGAGCTGTTCGACTACGCCACCGCCCTCTCCATGCAGCCGCTCCCCATGGGCAACCGGGTCGCCATCATCACCAACGCTGGCGGCCCCGGCATCCTGGCTGCCGATGCCGCCGAAAGCTCCGGGCTGGTGGTCACCTCGCTCGGCAGGCGCACCACCGACATGCTCCGGGAAAAGCTCCCCACGGCGGCCAGCGTTTACAATCCCATCGACGTGCTGGGAGATGCCGACCCGGAACGCTACGTCTTCGCCCTCAATGTCGCTCAGGACGACGACCAGATCGACGCCATCGTCATCATCCTCACCCCCCAGGCCATGACCCGCCCCGCCGAGATCGCCCGCGCCCTGGCCGAGCAGTCGCGGGGCGTCAAACCGGTGCTGGTCTCCTTCATGGGGGGCACCGATGTCATGCCGGGGCGGGACGAGCTGGTGGCCCATAACCTGCCGGACTACCCCTCGCCCGAACGGGCGGTTGCCGCCCTCAAGGCCATGGTGGATTACTCCGCCTGGCTGCATCGGCCACCCCGGGTGGTGGCGAGGTATCCGGTCAACCGCCGCCGGGTGGAGCGGATCATCGCCCGCCACCTGCGCGTCGGCCAGCTCCAGCTGTCGGAGGCCCATGCCAAGGATATCCTGTTGGCCTATGGCTTCCAGGTGCCGACCGGCCACCTGGCCCACACCGACGAGGAGGCGGTCGAGGTGGCGGCCCGCCTCGGCTACCCGGTGGTCATGAAGATCGTCTCCCCCGACATCATCCACAAGTCGGATGTGGGCGGGGTGCGGCTCAACCTGGCTCATTCGCAGGCCGTCCGCGACGCCTACGACCTGATGATGCTGCGCATCCGCAGGCGCCGGCCGGGTGCACGGGTCGAGGGGGTCTACATCGAGCAGCAGGCCTCCGCCGGCCGGGAGGTGATCCTCGGCATGACCCGAGATCCACAGTTCGGCCCCATGCTGATGTTCGGCCTGGGTGGCATCTTCGTGGAGGCGCTCAAGGACGTCTCCTTCTACCTGGCCCCCATCACCTCCGAGGAGGCACTGCAGATGCTGAGAAGCACCCGCTCCTACGCCCTTCTGGAGGGGCTCAGAGGACAGACCGCGGTTGACCTCGAGTCCATCGCCGTCTGCCTCCAACGCCTGAGTCAGCTGGTGACCGACTTCCCTCAGATCAAGGAGCTGGACATCAACCCGCTCATCGTCGGTGAGCTGGGCAGCGAGCCCATCGTCGCCGACGCCCGCATGAGCCTTTCCGCAGTGGAGAGCGCATCATGAACGATACCCAGAATCCCAGTTTCGACCCCTCCTGGCAGCTCAAGTACGCCGACATGATCCACACCGCCCAGGAAGCGGCCGCCCTGATCAAGCCCGGCCAACGGGTGTTCGTCGGCACCGGCTGCGCTCAGCCCCAGGAGCTCCTGAAGGCACTGACCGCCCGTTCTGCCGAGCTGATCGACGTGGAGCTCATCCAGCTGCTCACCTTCGGCGAGGCCCCCTACGCCAAGGAGGAGCTGTCCCACAATATCCGCGTCAACAGCTTCTTCATCTCCGAGAACGTCCGCGGCATCATCCAGGAGGGGCTGGGCGACTACACCCCCATCTTCCTCTCCGATATCCCCCGCCTCTTCACCTCGGGTCAGACCCCCCTGGACGCCGCCCTGATCCAGGTGACCCCCCCGGACGAACGGGGCAACTGCAGCCTGGGCGTCTCGGTGGACATCGTGAAGTCCGCCGCCCGGAACGCCTCTCTCGTGATCGCCGAGGTCAACCCCCGCATGCCCCGCACAATGGGCGATAGCTTCCTGAACGTCACCGACATGGATATGCTGGTCCCCGTCGACACCCCGTTGTTCGAGGTCACCCCCCTGGCACTCACCGACGTCACCCGCCGCATCGGGGAGTACATCGCCTCCCTGGTCGAGGACGGCGCCACCCTGGAGCTGGGTATCGGCCGCATCCCGAGTGCACTGCTGGAGTTCCTGAAGAACAAGAAGGACCTGGGGATCCACACCGAGATGTTCACCGACGCCCTCATCGACCTGGTCGAGGCCGGGATCATCAACGGCTCCCACAAGAGCCTCGATCGGGGCAAGGTCGTGGCCAGCTTCGTCCTGGGCACCCAACGGCTGTACGACTACATCGACAACAACCCCACCTTCTCCTTCCACCCCACCGAGTACGTCAACGACCCCTTCATCATCAGCCAGCAGAACAAGATGGTGGCCATCAACGTGGCCCTCCAGGTCGATCTGACCGGCCAGGTGTGCGCCGACTCGCTGGGAACCCGCTTCTTCTCTGGTATCGGGGGACAGGTCGACTTCAACCGCGGCGCTGCCCGAGCCCATGGCGGCAAGGCGATCATCGCCATGCCCTCCACCGCCCAGGACGAGTCGATCTCCCGCATCGTCTCCAGCCTCAGCCCAGGTGCGGGCGTCGTCACCACTCGCGGCGACGTCCACTATGTCGTCACCGAGTACGGGGTGGCCTACCTCCACGGAAAGACCGTCCAGGAACGGGCCCTGGCCCTGATCTCCATCGCTCACCCCAAGTTCCGCGAGGAGCTGCTGCGCGAGGCCATCGAGGCCCGCTACGTCCAGCAGGAGTTCTCCGAGGTCGAGGGCCACATCGTGGTCGGCCCCAAGGAGATGAGCACCACCCACGTCTTTTCCGACGGCACCCTGATGTACTTCCGCCCCATCCATCCCACCGATGTGCCCCGCATGAAGGACCTGTTCTACAAGCTGTCCGAGGCCACCATCTACTACCGCTTCATGTCCCACATGAAGCGCGTCCCCAGAAAACAGATCCAGAACTTCGTCTACGTCGACCACCGCAACGAGGTCTCCATCGTGGGGACCCTCCCCGAGGCCTATGGTGAGGACATCATCGCCGTGGGCGGCTACTACCTCGACCCGGCCACCAACCGCGCCGAGGTGGCCTTCATCGTGCGGGACGACTGGCAGAACAAGGGGATCGGAAGCTTCCTGCTGAAAAACCTGATCAACATCGCCCGCCGCAACGGCATCCGCGGCTTTACCGCCGAGGTCCTGCGCGACAACAAACCGATGCTCTCCGTCATCTACAAGTCCGGCATGCACGTCGCCAGCCACCTCGAGGAAGGGGTCTACCACCTCGATATCGATTTCGTGTAACACACAAATTGCGCCTCCCCCACTCGCACCAGTGCCTGATGCCCTCGGTTCCCTCTCTCCCATAGCGCAGAGGGTGTCTGTGATGATCTTCAATTGACATCATGATGCTAACTCGGTAGCCTTTCCAGTATGAGAACGACGCTGACACTGGACGAAGACGTGGCGGCCCGCTTGACGGAGCTCGCCGGTCGCAGCGGCAAGAGCTTCAAGGCGCTGGTCAACGAGATGCTGCGCCGGGGTATGGCCATTCGCGAAGAGACGGCAACCCTCGAGCCATTCGTGGTGCACACCAGGCCTTTGATGCTGAGAAAAGGCGTGACCATCGACAACATCGGTGAGCTGCTGGAGCAGATAGAGGGGCCCGCTCACTCATGATCCTGGTCGATGCCAACCTGCTTCTCTACGCCTACGACGCTGCCTCGCCTCGGCACGACGCCGCCAGGCAATGGTGGGAGCGCTGCCTGTCCGGTGACCGGCTGGTCCGACTGTCCTGGTTGACCGTGCTGGCCTTCCTGCGCATCGCCACCCACCCCAGGGTCTTCATGGAGCCGATGACGGTCGAGGAAGCTGTTGAGCACATCCGGTCCTGGTTGGCGCGCCCCATCGTGGGCATGCTCGAGCCAACCGCCCGCCACTGGGAGATCCTGGAGCAGTGCCTCCAAAACTCCCAGGCTTCGGGCAACCTCGTCATGGACGCACACCTGGCTGCGCTGGCCATCGAGCACGGCGCCATCCTGTGTAGCACCGATCGGGACTTCTCCCGTTTTGCCGATCTGACGTGGAAGAACCCGCTCCACCAGGAGATGGCTCCAGGCAAATAGACCGGTTCGCGCCTTGAGCGATGTCCGATGGCTTAAAAACGGTTGGCGCCACCCAAACCGGCCGTTATCTGGCCGATCTGCGCCGCCCGACCAGCACAACCAAGAGCGATAAAGCGAACAGGGCAGCCGCCGGGCGCCGGGCGCCGGTAGCGGCGGCCGAGCAGTCGCAGCCCTCGTCCTCCGCCCCGCCACCAGCGTCAGGGCTGGTGTCGGTCTGCGCGTCGGGGCCGACATCGGGCGGAGTGTCGGCGGTGCCCTCCCCTTCTTCGGCCGGGCAGACCATCTCGGCGATGAGATGGTTGCCGGTCCCCTCGTCCACGAAGTAGTCGGCCGGATCCACGCAGTCGGGCAAGATCGGGTCGCGGACGGTGTTGCCGCCGCTGGTCTCTCTAAACAGCCAGATCGGGGTGTCCTCCGGCCAGCCGGTCAGGTCGTAGGTGTCGCTAAAAAACCGGTTGTCGTCGCCCAGGACCTCGATGGCGGCCGTGGCCCCCTGCTCGATCGGCCCAAAGAGGTTTCCGATGTCGTCCTGGTCGTCTCCCAACCGGTTGTTGGTGGCTCCCTCGCCCAGGTAGACCTGAGCGACGGAAGCCACCAGGCCGGAGAAATCGTTGCTGGCGAAGGTGTTGGCTTGAGACACGTCAGCTACCGTGTCGGAGCCGGACAGCTCCTCGCACCCGTCGAGTTCGATGTCCCCGAAATACACTCCGTACTCGGCGGTACCGACGAACAGGTTCTCTTGGAACACAGTGTCCGTCGTGCTTCCCATCCAGCAGTCCGGGCCTTCGATGTGGGCCGAGAAGAGCCCCAGAACTCCGGTAGAAGGGTTGATGATGTCCCGACTTCCGGAGGGATCGAGGGTGACCTGGTTGCCTCGGACAACGACGCCGGCCGGCAGCTCGCTCGGTGGGAGCTCCACCGGAGGGTCTAAGGGGGCGTGCCTGATCCCCGCGAACCCCGCATTGGTCACCACCAGCTCGTTGTCAGCGATGGTCCCGTGGTGCCGGATCATCGCCCCGATGCCCAGCCCTGCCCGGATCCGGTTTCCGGTGACGACCGCGTCCACGGGAGCCCAAAGGACCATCCCGAAGGAGCCATCGCGGGCCGAGGGAACCACCAGCTCGTTTCCGGAGATCTCCAGATGAAGCGGCCCTATCCAAGGGTTGTCCGGCTCCTCCTCCCAGGGTCCGGTCAACATGGTGTTGATGGCAATTCCCACGTGGTTCACCATGGTTTCCTCCGTCTCGGCGATGGAGATGGTCGAGTTCCGGATAGTGAGGGTTCCAAAGTCCATGTGGAATATGAACGGAATGGTGGACAACCATGAGGGGTCGGGGTTCACATCGACGATACGCAGGTTGTCGACCGCGACCTCGGAGAGGAAATGGGGAATGGAGGGGCCATCCTCTGGAAACTCGAGGCCGCTGCCGACCCACAGTGCCAGGTAGGTCGTGTTGCGGATGACCAGGTTGCGCATCCGGACGATATCGGCGAATCCCTCTTCGCAGGTGGGCAGACCGCAGCACTCCGGACAGGTCTCCAGGTTGCACAGAAACGGCGTGAGCCACCAGTTGACGCCGAAGTTTGCCCATCCGTTGTGGATCTCGGTCATGCGGTGCTCTCCCAGGAGGGGATCCTCGGCCGTGGTGTTGTCCGTCGTGTAGGTGTCGGAGCGGATCTCGCCCTCGATCTGGACGTCGTTGCAGATGTACACGTTGCACCAGCCGGGGGCCGGAGTTTCGGGAGGCGGCCCGAAGTCGAAGGCCAGGAAGCCGTCGGCATCGCCGGCAGCGTGGGACTTCAATCGCACTGTACCCGGCTCACTCTCTTCGACCGACGCCACGTGATCGACGGCCCACTGGATGTTGGCCGTGTCGATGGCAGCGGTTCCCGTCGGGTAGACGTCATAGCCGTAGAGCTGCCAGACGACGTTGGTGGCGTCGATGGTCTCTTCCGGATGGGTTTGAGCCTGCACGACGGCGCACCACCCCGCAATGGACAGCGCGGTGGACAGAAAAACGACCTTACGCATGATCCCCTCCTCCCTTCGGACGAACACACACATTGGGATTGGTGGTTCTGTAGGCTCCACTCAAGCTGTTGCTTGTCTGGCACAGTTATCAGAAAGAGACGAAAAGAACCAGGAGAGGCTGCCAGCGGCGGGTGACTGTATTTCACCGCGCGGGGCAAGGCCCATCCCGTCGGCCACAGAACCCGGTCCGGATCCGCACCCCGATGGGACCACGCACCACATGCCAACCTTGGATCCGCCTGGAACGGCGCCGACTACGGTCCAACCCGATTCCGATCGAGGGTCGGATCCCCGGGGAGGTCGCACACGCCCCCCTCGCAGAAGCGCTCCTCCAGCTCGATCTCGTGCCCCAGCAGGCCGCGCAGGGGGCGAAGGCCGGCCATCAGCTCGCGGTACCGTTCGGCCGTGATGGTCTCGTAGGGCGGCTGCTCGTAGCCGTGGCGGATCTCGGGCAGGAACACCATGGCCTTGAGCCGGCGATCGTACCGGGACAGGATGGCTTCGACCTCCCCGGCCTCGCGGTCCGGGTCGAACTGGGCGGTGCAGCTCACCTGGTTGTCGGACCAGCAGTGCTGCATGCGTACGGCCAGCTCGACCTTCTCGGCAAGCGGGACGTCGGCCTGGCTTCGCTCCAGGTAGGGGATGTGCACCGGGAAGGCGACCACAGCGGTGCGCTCGGAGTAGCGATCCGGCTCCACCGGGTACCCCGCCTCCCGGCACATCGCAACCAGAGAGTGGCTCTCGGACAGCCTCACCCGGCGCAGGTAGTAGGGAGCGTGCTCCCAGTGCACCCCGGGGGTGGCGCCGGCCAGGATGCTCACGCTTCCCGAGGGCTTGACCGAGGTGGTCTTGATGGAGCGGCCGATCGCGAGCTGGCGAGAGTACTGCTCGTCGAGCTCCTGGACGAAGCGGTAGGCCCGGTCGCACCACTCGAAGAAGGTCTTCTCACCGTGCCGGTTGATGGCCTGGACGATGCCGGTCATGGAGCAGCCGATGCGCCGGTTCTGCTCCATCACGGTGTTGGTGCGCGAATCATGTGTCGGCACCAGGGTCACCGTCTTGGCGTAGAGGTAGGCCAGCCGGAGAGTCTCGAGGAAGTCGTCGAGCCGTTCGTGACGGGCGGGAAAGGTCTCCACCAGGCAGCAGAGCTCCCGATCCCACAACGTCTGCTCGGCGCAGGGGTTGCAGCCGGCGGCCTCGCGGTCGCGCCAGTCGGGGGGATCGGCCATGCGCCCGTAGGCCCGGGCGTTTTCGAGCCAGAAGTAGCCGGGCTCTCCATTGACGATGGTGCGTCGGGCGATGTCACCGTACTCCATGCCGACAGAGGCCAGCACCGAGTTGTTGGAGGCCCAGCGGTACTCCATCAGCCTCTCCCGGTCGAGCTTGAGGTCGAGGAAGGCGGTGTCGTTCGGATCCCCCAGCGCGATCTGTGCCGAGCGCCGAATGCCGCCGGCCACCACGCATCGGCCGCCCAGGTTCATGGTATCCACGATGAGGGTGGAGTCCACCCGGCGGCCGATGTGGCTTCGATAGAGCGCCTCGACACTCTCCAGGAGCTGTTGGAGCGGCTCCGGCCCGCTGGCATACCCCCCGAAACCCTCCAGGGGAGCTCCCTGGGGACGAACCCGGGAGAAGTCCCAGCGGGCAGGCAGGGTGTCGCTCCCGGTGAAGGCGGCCAGCAGTCGCCGGAAGGACTCGGTCCAACCCTCTCGACTGTCCGAAATGACATGGACCTCGTCGCTGACCACCGGCTGCTGGATGACGACCTGCCCCGCGCCCAGCGTGTCGAAGCCGACCCCCACCCCCAGCATCGACATGTCCATCATCCAGGTGAAGGGGGTGGCGAAGTCGGTGGCGATGTCCCGGGTGGACACGAAGCCGCAATTGTTCAGGGCCGCTCCTCCCCGCTCGTACATGTAGCGGGTCCCCATCATCCACAACCCTCGACCCGGCGGGGTCCACTGGAAGCGCCACATCCGCTCGAAGGCCTTCTGGGCCATCCCCTGGGCCTCGGCGTCATCCCATCCCAGGCGGTGCTCCAGCCGATGGCTGCGCAAGACGGTGAACATCCCCTCGATGACCCGCCGGCAGGTCTGCCACCAGGACTCGTCGTGACGGCTGTAGGTCCGCTTGAAGGTGACCCAGGAGAGCGCGCCGAAACCCCAGGGGACGGGCCTGTGGTGGTAGGGCTCCAGGAACTGATCCTCCAGCCTGAACGGTCCGTATCGATCGACTTCGACGATCATGGTCACCTACCCCTGTTGTCCGTTTTCCGCTCTCGCTGTTTCCTGTCCCCCGGGACTCGACCCGGCTCGTAATCATCTTGTTCAGCTACCAGGATGATCGGTCATCTGGTCCTTCCGTTGCAGAGTGCCCCGCGTGGCGACGTGTCTCATGCTGCTGGCTCGATCCGCTATCTCTGGCGATGTCCGTCGCGATGCCGCTTCTTTGCGCTGGCCTGATCCTTGCTGCCCGCCCGTTGCCTGCGATGGGACCGCGCGATCCCCTCCAGCATGATCCGCTTGAGCTCCTTTTTCCCCCGGTAATCTCGTACCACAGTTACCGGCTCCAGGGTGAAGGGGTTCAAGCCGGTCCAGTACATGCAGGAGGAGATGGACATGGGGGTGGGGGTGAACAGCTGGAACTGCTCGATGTTGCCCAGCTCGACCGCCCGGTGGCCAAGCGCTCGGACCTGCTGGCGATCGTCCCCGGGGTGTCCGATCATCAGGTAGTATCGGAGCGCCTGGCGGGTGTTCCGATTGAGCCGCTCGAACAGCCGGATGAACTCGTCAAGACGGCTGTTGTCCTTGTTCATCAGCTCCAACACCCGGGGCGAAAGATGCTCGGGGGCGATCTTCAGGGTTCCCGAGAGATGGTGGGCGGACAGCTCCTCGACATAGCGGGGGCTGTCCACGGCCAGGTCGTATCGGATTCCGCTTCTGACAAACACCTTCTTCACCCCTGGGATCGACCGGGCCCGCCGCATCAGCCGGATGAGCCGATCGTGGCTGCGGTCGAGCCGGCCGCAGGAGAGGCAGGCTCCTTCCTGCTGGCCGCAGTCGATGGCACAGTCCATCCCGTACATGTTGGCCGAGGGACCGCCGAGGTCATCGATGTACCCCTTGAAATGAGGGTCCCGACTCAACCGCTCGATCTCGGCGAGGATGCTCTCCTCGCTGCGGGAGATGATGCGCGTCCCCTGGTGGAGCGCCAGGGAGCAGAAATGGCATCGACCCACACATCCCCGGTGGGTCACCACCGAAAAGCGGGCCAGCTCCAGCGGCGAGCCCGGTCGAAGGTCGCGGCGAAAGGGAAGCGAGTAGATCCGGTCCAGGTCGGCCGAGGTGTAGACCGGGTAGCGAAACTGCAACAGGTAGTTGTTGTCGTACTCCTGAGCCAGATCGCGGTCGTTCGAGATGACTGCGGTCATGCGGCAGAATGCCAGCCGGTCCTCGGCCACGCTCCGGCAGGACGGCAGCAGCTCGAAGCCGACCGCAGGCTCGCGGGCCACGACGCAGGTCCCCTCGATGCCCATCAGCCCCTGGTTGTCCGACAGCCGGCGCGCGATCTCGATGATCTGCTTCTCCCCGTTTCCGTACACCAGGAGTTCGGCCCGGGCATCGAACAGGATGCTGCGCCGGACGCGGTTGTCCCAGTAGTCGTAGTGGGCGAACCGCCTCAGGGAGGCCTCGATTCCGCCCAGCACGATGGGGGTATCCTTGCTGATCCGCTTGATCCAGTTGCTGTACACGATGAGGGCCCGGTCGGGCATTTCGGCGACCCTGGCGTGCTCGTCCCGGGATCGGGGCCGCTTGAGCGCCGTGTAGTTGTAAAGCATGCTGTCGATGGAGCCCGAGGTGACCCCATAGAACAGGCGGGGAACTCCCAGCGCCGCCAGATCCTCGATCCCGTCCGGTCGCTCGGCGATCCCCACGGTGTATCCTTCAGCATCCAGCACCCGTGCGATGATCCCGACCGGCGAGGCGGGATGGTCCTCGTAGGGCTCGGCCGTCACGAGGATGATGTCGAAGTTGCTGCCGGTCCTGGAGATCAAGCTGTCTCTCCCACAAAAAGCGCCGCTCGTACCGGTTTGGTAGCCCACCGCTCCTGCCGATCGATAGCATACCAGACGGATCCACAACAATGGCCCAAGCCGCCTGGACAGCGGTCAGGTAGGTTTTTCTGTTCATTCCCATTGACCTTTTTACCGTTTTGTTCAAATGTTCCCCGGTTTCCTCGGCCAGGCCAGAGGAAAGCCAACGAGAATCAGAGACAAGCGGTTGCGTTCCTCGAGGATCGCCCCCCCTCGCGAGCGGGATGGGAAGTGAGCAGATGACGGCACGATCGACAGACCGGACAGGCAGACGGCGGCAGCAGATCCTGGAGCGGGCCGCGACCCTGTTTGCGCAGCTCGGCTACCAGAAGACCACCCTGGAGGACATCGCCAAGGCCTGTGGAATCGGGAAGACGGCGCTGTACTACTACTTCCCCTCCAAGCAGGAGATCCTGGTGGAGACCATCAGAGGGGTGGTTGGCGAGATTCTCGAGGAGATCAGGAGAGCGGTGTCCAGCATCGATGGTGCGAAGGAGCAGGTGACGACCTACCTGACCGTGGCCAGTCGGGCCACCATGGCCAGGCTGTCACCTCTCATCCCGCCGCCCGAGCAGGTGCAGGAGATACTCCCCAGGTTCGAAGAGATCTGGGAAGCATTTCTGGGAGAGGAGATCAGGCTCCTGGCTGCCATCCTGGAGGGGGGCAGAGATCGAGAGATCTTCCGGATCACGCAACCGCTGGTGGTGGCGGAAGCGCTGGTGGTCGGGTTCCATGCCTTGCAGTTCTGGTCGACCAGGGTACCCCAGGCGGCCGTGAAACAGGATGTGACGGGGGAGCTTTTGAGGCTCTTGATGCATGGAATCTGTCGATAGGGTTGTGGTGTTGGATCGTTCATCGCCGCGCAGCATCCATTCGGAGCTGCGAAGAATCCGCAGCCTGCAACGGGTTGGGCTGCCGGTACCAGGAGGTGTCATGGCGACACAGAGTGCCCCGAAGGGCTGTTGGCGCTTGAGGAAATCCTGCATGGTCCTGACTCTGCTGCTGATCGGGATTGCAGCGGTGGGATGCCGGCCGGATTCAGAGGCCCAAGATATCGCGCTTGTGCCGGAGACCCCCCTACCCTGTGTTCGGGTGATCCCTGTCTCCACCGCAACGGTGACGGAGGATGTCATCCTGCGAGCCAACCTGGTGGCACATCGACAGGCAACCGTGATGCCCGGTGCCGGGGGGTGGTTGCGGGAGCTGCACGTGGACCAGGGCGACCCGGTGATCGGCGAAGAGACCGTCATGGCTACTATCACATCCGAGGCGCTGTCTCTGGGCGTCTCCATGGCCAGAACCGGCATCGAGATCGCCCAGGCTGGCCTGCGCCAGGCGGAGCTGCAGCTCCGCAGCGCCCGGACCGAGCTGGAGCGGATCGAATCGCTCCACCGCCGGGGCGTCGCCACCGACCAGCAGCTGGAGCAGGTACAGCTCGCGGTGGAAGCGGCCGAGGAGATGGTCACCCAGGCTCGAGCCAACGTGCGGATCAACCGGGACCAGAGCCGCCAGGCGCGGGATATGGCCAGCGACACCGAGGTCGTCGCCCCCTTCGACGGGGTGGTGTACCAGCGCATGGTCGAGGTCGGCCAACTCATCGCCGCCTACGCCACGCCCATGTTCGTGGTCATCGATCCCTCTCAGATCCAGGTCATCGCCGGCGTCCCGGAGTACCTGGAGGCGTCGGTGCGGCCGGGGACACCGGCACAGGTGGTGCTGTCCGACGGCCGGGCGATCGACACCACCATCAGCTACGTGGCACCCGGCCTGGACATGGTCTCCCGCAACCGCACCGTCTGGGCTCAAGTGGAGAACCCGGAGGGCAGCCTGGTCCACGGGGGCACGGCGACCTTGCGCATCGAGCTGGGGCGGGTGGAGGCGGTGGTGGTCCCCCGCCAGGCCATCGCCCGGGTCGAGGGGAGCCGAGGGGTCGTGTTCGTCCTCAAGCCAGACGGCTCGTCGGTCGCCGAGGTGACCGTCCTCCTCGGGACCCTGCAAAACGACGCCTACCCGGTACTGGAGGGGCTCGAGCCGGGCACCGAGATCGTGGAGTACGGCTGGACCTACCTGGAAGAGGGCAGCCTGGTCCGCGTGACCCGTGGCCAATCCTGCGAACAGGCAGAGGAGTAAGCCATGGCCATGATCCGAACCGCCGTCAAGCGGCGCGTCACGGTGTCGATGATCTACCTGGCGGTGGTCATTTACGGAGTCGTCGGCTTCCGGAGCATCCCCATCGACCTGCTGCCCGACATCGAGATGCCGATGATCGCGGTCATCACCACCTGGCCCGGTGCCACCGCGGAAGATGTGGAGGAGAACGTCACCAACCCCATGGAGGAGCAGCTGGGGATGATCCCCCATCTGGACGAGCTCACCAGCGTCTCCATGGAAAACCTCTCCGCCATCAACCTGAACTTCGAGTACGGCACCGATCTCGATGAAGCGGCCAACCAGATCCGGGACACCTTCAACATGTCCGGGCTCTTCCTGCCGGAGGAGGCCAACGATCCGATGATGATCCGGATGTCCACCTCCTTCATCCCGGTGGCGGTGCTGGGGGTGCTCAGCCAGAGCGGCGATATCCACCGTTATACCAATCTGATCGATGACCGCGTCGCCGGAAGGCTCCGACGCCTGCCGGGGGTGGCTGCCGTCATCGCCATCAACACCCCCACCACCGAGATCCATGTCGATGTCGACCCGATCGCCCTGGCCAACCGCAACCTGACGCTTTCAACGGTGTCCGACGCCCTGCTGGCCGCCAACCTGGTGGTTCCCCTGGGCACCTTGCAGGTCAGCTCCATGGAGTACGCCCTCCGTTTCCCGGGGAGCTTCGAGAACCTCTCCCAGATCGAAGAGGTGGTGGTCGGTGGCGGCAGCGGGGGGGAGCCGATCCGCCTGGCAGAGGTAGCCTCGGTGAGCTTCGGCACCGCCGACACCACCGAGGTCTCCGAGGTGAACGGCCGGAACGCCGCCCTGCTGATGGTGCTCAAGCAGTCCGGGGAGAACACGGTCAAGATCGCCCAGGCCGTGACCGACGAGATCGACGGCATCAACCGGACGCTGCCGGAAGATCTCGAGCTGAGCATGTTGATCGACACCTCCATCCAGATCAGGGAGCTGATCGACAACCTGCTGCAAGCCCTGATGCTGGGCGGTTTGCTGGTCTTCCTCGTGGTGCTGCTGTTCATCCAGCGCGTCGGACCCAGCTTCATCATCGCCCTGTCCATCCCCAGCTCGCTGTTGTTCACGACCCTGTTGATGTACCTGTTCGGCTACACCCTGAACTTCATCACCTTGCTGGCCTTGGTGCTGTCCATCGGCATGCTGGTCGACAACGGCATCGTGGTGCTGGAGCACATCGTCAGCCAGATCGAAAAGGGGATGCCCCCGATCCAGGCCGCCATGAAGGCTCCCTACGAGGTAGCGGCGGCGGTGTTGGCCTCCAGCATGACCACCATCGCCATCTTCGCTCCCTTGATCTTCATCAGCGGGATGGTCGGGGTGATGTTCAAGGAGCTGGGGGTGGTCATGATCGCCGCCCTGGGCAGCAGCCTGGTGGCAGGCCTGTTGCTGACCCCCATGCTGGCTGGCTGGTGGCTGCATGGGGTTCACGGCTCCCGCCTGGATCGAGCCGCCACCCAGATGCGCAAGGTGACCCTGGCCCCCTTGCGGCTGCTGACCCGGATCTACTGCGCAGTGCTGGGCTGGTCCATCCGGCACAAGCTGACCGTCCTGGCTCTGGTGGCGGTTGTGGTGGTCTTCACCGTCTGGATGGTGCGCGATGTCAAGATCGACTTCACCGCCAAGATGGACTCCCAGCAGGTGAACCTGGTGGTCTCCTTGCCCCGGGGCACCGACGTCTCCAAGACGGCGGATATCGGACGGCGGATCATCGATCTGCTGGCCGCCCAGCCCGAGGTGACCACCTATTTCCTGCGGGCCGGGCAGTCGGCCGAAGGGATGACCACCGCATTCGGTGGCCAGGAGGGGAGCCACATCGTCGAGGTGGCCGCCATCCTGGTCCCGCTCGAGGAACGGGATCGGTTCGACCACGAGATCGCGGAGTCGATCCGGCAGGTGGTCCTGACCTGGCCGGAGGTCGTCTCGGCCGTTGTCCCCGGTGGGGGGATGGAGCAGATGTTCGGCGGCGGCCGGGCGGTACAGGTCCGCACCGTCGGTCAGAACATGCAGGATCTGCGGGCGGTCAACGAGCAGGTGCTGGCGATGATGGAGTCCATCGACGGCCTGATCTCTCCCGCGTCAGTCTCCTTTGACAGCCGACCCGAGCTGGTGGTCCAACCGGATCGGGAGCGCGCCTCCACCCTGGGCGTCCCTGTCGCCATGACCGGCGCGGCCCTGAGAACCGCCCTGGTGGGCTCCACCGCCACCCGAATCCAGTACGCCGGCGACGACGTGCCGATCCAGGTGCGCTACGCGGAAGAGTATCGGAACCAGGTGGAGGACCTGCCTCGCATCGAGATCCCCACCGTTCTGGGGGGGATGGCGCCGCTGTCCGCCTTCACGCGCCTGGCCGAAACCTCCTCGCTGCTGGCGATCCGACACTTCGACCGATCGCGGATCGCCGTGGCCGATGCCGATGTGTTCGGCAGACCGCTGGGCGACATCATCACCGACCTCAACAGCAACCTCGACCAGATGCAGGTCCCGCCCGGCATCCACGTCGAGCTGGGGGGGACGATCGAGCTTCAGCAAGAGATGCTCGAGGATCTCACCCTGCTGCTCATCCTGGCCGTGCTCCTGGTGTTCATGGTGATGGCGGCCCTGTTCGAGAGCCTGATCGACCCGCTGGTCATCATGGTCTCGGTTCCCTTCGCCTTCACCGGCAGCTTCCTCTTCTTGATGGCCACCGGCACGGTGCTCTCGATGTTCTCCATGATCGGCCTGATCATCCTGGTGGGGATCGTGGTCAATAACGCCATCGTGCTGGTGGACTACATCAACCTCCTGCGCAGCCGGGGGTACGAGGTCAACGAGGCCATCCTGGCGGCCGGCCGCTCCCGGATTCGTCCGGTGCTGATGACCGCCCTCACCACCATCATGGGCATGGTTCCGTTGGCCACCTCCACCGGACAGGGAGCCCAGCTCTGGCAGCCGATCGGGCTGGCGGTCATCGGAGGGATGGTGGTCAGCACCATGGTCACCCTGATCCTGGTTCCCCTGGTGTACCGGCTGGTGGAGCCCTTCCGAGTCTACAAGCGCAGGAAGTGGGCGCAAGAGCAAGAGGAAGCCCAACAGATGGCCAAGGAGGGGGCGCTATGAGAACCTACTCGGCTTTCCTCCCCCTGCTGGTGGCGCTGACGATGTCTCTCGCTACCACCCCTGCCGGCGCTCAACAGCAGACCCCCTTCGACCAGTCCCCGCCGCCCCAAGAGCGCGGGCTCTCCCTGGCAGAAGCCCTGGATCTGGCCTTCCGGCAGAACCTTTCGCTGGAAAGCGGGCGCGCCACCGTGCGATCCCTCTCCAACCTCTCCGCACTGGTCCGTTCCCAGTGGCTGCCGAGGGTGGTGGCCTATGGGGTCTACATCCACAACGACCATGCCACCGTCATGGACCTGTCGGCCAGCATGGGCCCGCTGATGGAGATGTTCTTGGGATTGAACCCCTTGATGGAAGCGCTGGGGCTGGAGCCGATCCAGGTGCCCACCGATTCCGAGCCGATGGTGGTCCAGCACCAGGAGGATTACCGCGCGGGCGGCTCCATCTCGGTGGAGTTCTCCCCCCAGTCCCTCATCCAGTACGACTCGGCCAACCTGGCGCAGCAGCAGGGGGAGGAGTCGATCGAGCAGGCTCGCCTGCAGATCGGCATGGCGATCACCGACCTGTACTACGGCCTGGTCACCCAGAAGGCGGTGCGCGAGGTGGCCGAGCGCAACGTGCAGATGCGCCAGATGAGCCTGGAGCACGCCAGGGCGAGATTCGAGGCGGGCACCGTCAACGAGCTGGACGTGCTGCGCGCCCAGATGGCCCTGGACGAGGCGCTGGCCCAGGTGACCCAGCTGGACCGCTCCTTTGTCATCCTGCGCAACCAGGTGGCAACGCTGCTCCAGACCCCGCCGGATTTCACGGTATCCATGCCTGCGATTCCGCCCTTCCAGGAAACGCCGGACCAGGTCTGGCAGCAGGCCGAGCAGCGACATCCCCAGCTGCTGGCGGCAGCGACCGCCTGGGAGATCGCCCAGAACGCCGTGACCGAGGTCTCCTGGAGCTGGGCCCCCACCCTGAGCGCGGCCTTCAATGTCAGCGCAGCTCGGACGACCGCCATGAACGACGAGACGGTCCGCTGGGACCTGACCTTCCAGGCGAGCTGGCCCCTGTTTTTAGGCGGAGCCCGTTTCGTCCAGCGAAGCCAGCGCACGGCAGAAGAGGAGGCGGCCTACCTGCAGTACCTGGAGTTCCGTTCCTCGCTGCAGACCCAGATCGAGACCGCTTTTCTGGAGAGAGAGCAGCTCCAGGAGGATCTCCTCCTCGCTAGACGCCAGCTGGAGACCGCCCGGGTGGCGCTGGGCATGGCCCAGGCGATGTACGACGAGGGGCTGGGCACCCAGCTCGACCTCCTCCAGGCCGAGACCATGGTCTTCGCCATCGAGATCGAGGTGACCACCAAGGAGATCGCGCTGCACCGGCAGAACGCCCACATCAACTCCCTGACCGGAGCGATCTGGATCCCCTGAGAAACCGCGGCCGGCCTCAGGTTTCCCGCTCCTCCTTGCGGCTTCTCTTGCGGTAGGTGACCTTGATGGGGACCCCCTCGAAGGGGTAGGCCTCCCGCAGTTGCTTGAGCAGGTACCGCTGGTAGTGGGCGGGGATCGCCTCGGGGTAGTTGGCCACCACGGCGAACAGGGGGGGGCAAGCCTTGAGCTGGCTCATGTAGTACAGCTTGATCCGCCGGTTGCGATGGACCGGTGGCTGAAACCGTTCCACGGCGGTGGCCAGAAACCGGTTGAGCTCGGCGGTGGGGATGCGCTGCGCCCAGGCCTCCCTGAGCTGGCGCGCGCGCTCCAGCAGCGGTTGAACCCGCTGGCCCGTCCTCGCCGAGATATAGGTGACCGGGGCCCAGCTGATGGTGGGGAGGAGCTCCCGAAAGGCCCGGGTGTACTGGTCCGCCGTCCGGCCGTCCTTCTCGACCAGGTCCCACTTGTTGAACAGGATGCCAAGCGCCCTGCCCTTCTCCATCACCAGGTTCATCAGCCGGGCATCCTGGTCGGTGGGTCCCACCAGGGCGTCGATGAGGTAGAGCACCACGTCGGCCCGATCGATGCTACCGAAGACGCCGACGACGCTGTACTGCTCGGGGAGGCTTACCACCGCCTTGCGCCGCCTCACACCGGCGGTGTCGATGAGCAGGTAGCGGTGGTCTCCGCGCTCGATCAGGGTGTCGATGGAGTCGCGGGTAGTTCCCGGGATCTCGCTGGTGAGCAGCCGCTCCTCGCCGATCAGGCGGTTGACCAGGGTGGACTTGCCTACATTGGGCCGGCCGACCACGGCGATGTGGGTTTCCCCCTCCTGGCGGGCCTCCCGCTCGGCTTCCAGCTCGGCCAGCAGCGGAAAGGGCTCCGCCAGGTGATCCATCAGCTCCTCGATGCCCCGTCCATGCTCGGCGCTGATGGCGAACAACGGATCGACGCCCAGCTCGTGGAAGTCGACCACCAGCGGATCGTGGCGCGGCCCGTCCACCTTGTTGACGGCGTAGACGGTTGGTTTACGGGAGCGCCGCAGCAGATCGGTGATCTCCCAGTCGGCGGGTAAAAGGCCGTCTCGGCTGTCAAAAAGCACCAGCACCACATCGGCCTCGTCAATGGCCATCTGCGCTTGCTCGCGCATCTTGACCATGAGCGGCTCCCGCTCGTCCGGGTCGAACCCCCCCGTATCCACCAGGTTGAAGACCCGATCCGACCACTCTGCCTGGGCGTAGTTGCGGTCCCGGGTCACCCCCGGGGTCTGGTCGACGATGGCGCGCCGCGAGCGGGTCAAGCGGTTGAACAGGCGGGACTTGCCCACGTTGGGTCGCCCCACGATGGCCACGAGAGGGATCTTCACCGCTGCACTCCTCATTGGAACAGCGCTAGTACCCGAACCGCGCCAGACGCCGGATGTCCTGAGGCCAGTCCTTGCTGACCTTGACCACCAGCTCCAGAAACACCCTGGTCTGAAACATCACCTCCAGCTCCTGCCGAGCCCGCGTACCGATCTGCTTGAGCAGAGCCCCCCCCTTGCCGATCACGATCCCCTTCTGGCTCTCTCTTTCCACGAAGATGAGGGCGCTGATCCGCAAGGTCCCTCCGGGCGCCTCCGGCTCCTTGAAGGACTCGACCTCTACCGCCACGCTGTAGGGGATCTCCTGGCGAGTGAGCAGGATGACCTTCTCCCGGATGATCTCGGCCGCCAGAAATCGCTCCACCTGGTCGGACAGCATGTCCTCGGGATAGAGCGGCGGCCCGACCGGCAGTCTTGTGAGCAGGTCCGCCTCCAGCTGGGCCAGCCCGGAGCCGGTCAGCGCCGAGATGGGGTAGATGTCGCGCAACCCCAGCTCGCGATCATAGGCATCGATGACCTGCAGCAGCCGCTCCTTGGGTCTGATCCGGTCCACCTTGTTCAGTGCCAGCACCGTGGGCACCTGGCTCGACGCGACCTGCAGCGCCGCCTGGCGGTTGGCGTCGGCCAAGAACCCGGAGCTGGCCGCATCCAGGGTGGCATCCACCACCAGAAGGACCAGGTCGGTGTCGTGAATGCTGCGCATCGCCAGCTCGACCATCCGCTTTCCCAGCCGGCTTTTCGGTTGGTGGAAACCAGGGGTGTCCACGAAGATGAGCTGGCCACGGTCGGCCACCGTGTGGATGCCCAGGATCCGGTTGCGGGTGGTCTGGGGCTTGGGGGTGATAATGGCGATCTTCTGTCCGACCAGGGCGTTCATCAGGGTCGATTTGCCGGCGTTGGTCGGGCCGGAGAGACAGACGAACCCCGAATGGGATTGCCGAGGTTGGAAAGCCGCGTTGTCGCTGGACATGGTCTGGCCGAACTTGCTAGTGTGGGCGATCGATGGATCGGGCGCCTGTCCCTCAGATCGAGATCTCGCCCGGCATCGATCGGAAACCGCGAACACTGCCATGCACAGAATCTACAAAACCGGTCGCACCCTGGTCACGGCCCTGTCGGTTCTGGCCTGGATGGGTATAGTCGTTCACTGTGAACAGGTCCAGCACCCCGAGGGCGATCGGTTCCAGAGAGCTGAAGACTGCCTGCACCGGGGAGACTACGACGAGGCGATCGAGAACTACCAGGCTTTCCTGGAGCAACATCCCGGCAGCAACCTTGCCCCCATCGCGCGCCAGCGGTTGATCGATATCGATCGAGAGCTGGAGGCGGTCATGGGGCGGCGCGCCTGCCCAGCCCCCATCTACATCCGGCCCCCCCAGCCTGCGACGGAGCAGGATCAGAGGCCTGTTCAGACCAATCCATGGGACAGATCGGCACCCTGATCCGCTGGCGGTTCCGGCGGTTCGCCAACCGGGTCGGCGGCCCGAGAGGCACCGTTCGCGTCCGTTCACTCCGAAACGGTCAACCCGGCCAACCGGAGGAGATCGGCCCGGAAAGGCTCCACCCGCAGGACGGTGGTGCAATCAAGCCATCGAAGATTGCCAACCGGGACAGCCAGCTCACCGCCTTGCGCATCATCCTGGTGCTGTGCGGTGTGGCCGTGCTCCCCGTGGCCGGGTTCGCCCTTTCCCCCGACAGCTTTGGACCGGTCCGGGTGCGGGCGGGGCTGATCCACTGGGGTGGCTGGAGCCTGGAGACCGCTTTTTACCTCGCCTGCCTGGTGGCCACCCTCCAGAGCTACCGCCTGTTGGAGTCTCTCTTCCGCCATCGGGAGGCTCGAATCCTGGCGGTGTACCCCATCAGGCTCGGAGGGCTTTTCTTCTACCGACTGGGCTCCGCCCTGCTCGACACGCTCGTGATCACGGCCGGTTGCGCACTTTTCCTGCTCCCGGTGTGGTTCAAGGGTGCCGCAATGGACTACCTGTGGTCGTTGGTCCTGCTGCTCCTCTCGGCGCTGATCGTGGTGGCGGTCGGTTTTGCCGCTCAGATGGCGGCCGGGGTGGCTGACTATCGCCACCTTCCGGATTTTTTCCGCCAGCTCGATCGACAGTCGGGAGGCACCGGAGGAGCCGCCGCCGCCTACCTGTTCTCACCGGCGATCGCGCTGGCCTGCAGCCTGGCCCTGATCCTGTTTTCCAAGCTGGTCCTGGAGGAGATCATCAAGGCGGTACAGCCCGACCAGGTGGGGGGAATGTCCGGTATCGTCCCGCCAGCCTTGGGGATCCTGGTGGTGGCGATCGTGGGGTCTCTGGGGTGGGCCTACCGCAACTTCACCCGACACTACCCCTTGTTGTTCGCCCGCTTCTTCGAGGCCGACCTGATCGTCCTGGATACGGGGGTGGACTACTTCGCTCGGGACAGGAGGCCCGCTCGCGGCTGGGAGGCCCGCCTGACCGGACCGGTGCGCTCCCTATACCGGCTCGACCGGCTCCAGCTGGCGCGCCGCTCGCCGCTGGCCAAGATCATGGTGGTGCTGGGGCCGCTGGCCGGACTGATCACCTTTCTGGGATGGGGCCGACAGCTGCTGCCCTGGATGGTGATCGCCATCGGCTTGCTCTGGGTGCTGGTGCTGGCCAACCCCTGGGCCAGGCTGTTCGATCCCGCGCTGGAACCGGGGATGGGGCTCGTCCTCCCGATCTCCGACAGCCAGCGGCGCAAGGCAAGAGAGTACCTGGTGGTCAGGGAGATCGCGCTGTTGACCTTGCCGCTTTGCCTGTGTGCCTTGACCTTGCCCACCTGGCAGGCCCGCCTGTCGATGTGGGTGGTCCCGCTGCTGGCCCTCTCGCTGGTAGAGGTGCTGACCCGGATCGCAGAGGGTTCCCATCGAGCGCCCCGGCTGCTGGGATTTCTGGTGGCCGCCTTCTTCGCTGCCCTGTCCGGTCTCTGGTCTGTGGGACCGTTCCTGGCGGTGGTGCCGATCGCCCTTGCCAGTATCCTGGCCGGTCGATCTCATCCGGAGCCAAGGGGTGGAGAAGGGAAGGCGGTGGCGGGGTGACTTGGACGCGATCCCGAGGCGGGAGGCCGTCTGGGCTCTGGCGAGTAGAAAAGGGAAGGCGGTGGCGGGATGAGGGGATCGGCATGGCGAGAGATGGCGATGGAGCAAAGGACCAAGCCGCTGGCAGCCTGTTGGCTCCCGGTGGTCCGGTTGCGATGCCGTTTTCAGGAGGGTCCAAACAAATGAGCGGTCAAGGGCTGCTGGAGGTCAAAGAGATCGTCAAACGCTACGGCCCCCTGACCGCGGTGGACGGCATCTCGCTGCGGCTGTCGCCGGGTGAGCTGGTGGCGTTCATCGGCCCCAACGGTGCCGGCAAGACGACAACCTACCGATGCATCGTCGGGTTGCAACGACCGGATGCCGGTCAGGTCCTGGTGTCCGGTCTCGACATGCAGACCGACCGTGTGGAGGCCCTCCGGGCGATCGGGTACGTCGGACAGGATGTACAGCTCTTCCAGTACCTGACCGGGGAAGAGACGTTGCGCATGGTGGGCGAGATCTACCAGATCGAGCCGCAGCAGCTGGAGGATCGGATCAGCCGGCTCTTGGAGCTCTTGGAGCTGGGGTCGGCCGCAAACCGGTTGGTGCGCCACTACTCGGGAGGCATGGCGCGCAAGCTGGCCCTCTGTACCGCGCTTGTCCGCGAGCCCCCGGTCCTTTTGTTGGACGAGTCCTTCGCCGGCCTCGACCCCGAGTCCACCGTCGCCATCCGCGGGGAGCTGGATCGATTGAGGCAGAACGGCTCGACCATCCTGCTGTCCAGCCACGTGCTCGAGCTGCTCGAACGGTGGGTGACCCGGGTCGTCATCCTGGCCAAAGGACGGATCGTCCAGGATCTGGGCCGGTCGGAGCTGAACGAGCTGCTCTCCGGCCGCTTCGACTCGCTGACCTCGCTGTATCTCTACCACACCAGGCAGACGGGCTGACGAGGGATGCAGGAGCGCCATTTGGGGCGACCCACCATGCCACGACAGCGACGCGCGTGATCACATTGGGCGCCTTGACCATGGGCGCGATCAATCGCGCCCCGACTCCCCGGTGACTCCTTGTCGCCCGCCGCGTATAATGCGGGTCGTGGAAAGAAAATCGGCACATACGCCGACTGCGGCCATCCTGCTCATCGGCGACGAGCTGCTGAGCGGAAAGGTGGCCGACGAGAACGGCTCTTACCTGATCGGCACCTTGCGGGAGATGGGGGTGGCGATCCGGGAGATCCGGGTGATCTCCGATACGGTCGAGGCCATCGCCGGCTGCGCCCGGCAGCTTTCCGAACGGTACGACCATCTCTTCACCAGCGGCGGGATCGGTCCGACTCATGACGATGTCACCCTGGCGGGGATGGCACTGGCCTTCGAGGTGCCACTGGTGGAAAACGCCTTGTTGGCCCACCACCTGGCCGCCCTCTTTGGTGGCGACCAGGTCAGACAGGCCGCCTTCCTGAAGATGGCGCAGGTTCCGGAAGGCACCGTGTTGATCTGGAGCTCCGGGTTACGATGGCCGCTGTACACCTATCGGAACATCTATCTCCTCCCGGGGATCCCCGAGATCTTCCGGCGTCAATTCGACGCCATCAAGGACCGCTTCCTCTCCACCCCCTTTTTTCTCCGGACCATCTACTACCGTCTGCACGAAGGCGTCCTGGCTCCGGTCTTGACACAGGCCTGCCAGCTCTACCCCGGCGCCAGCTTCGGCTCCTACCCCATCCTCCACGAGGAGCACTACCAGGTGCGCATCACCGTCGAGTCCAAGGAAAAGCGCCTGGTCGAGGAGGCCTCCGACTGGCTGTTGGACCATTTCGGACGGGAGAGCATCTTCAAGGTGGTCGATGGAGCGGAATGACCGGGGCACCAGCGCCTAGCGCCGGTACTCCAGTGTACCCACGTTGCGGCAGTTGGGGCACTCCCAGAAGGGGTTGGGGGAGGAGAAGCGGCATACCTGGCAGTGGTAGCGCGCGATCTCCTCGGCAGCCAGATCGAGGAATCGCTCGATCGCCTGCTGGATGGCCCGTTCATCGTCCAGCTCGATCAGCAGGTTGAGGTAGGCCTCGTGGACCTCCAGGCTTCTGGGATGAGCCTCGATCAGCGGCTCCAGCAGGGCTCGACAGGCGGTCAACTGGTCTTTCTGGTAGAGTCGATCGACCTGTTCCAGCCGAACCCAGAGCTCCGCTTCCGGGAAGGCCGCCAGCCCCTCGAGCAGGCGGTCGTACTCCTCCACCTCGCCATGAGACTGCTGGGAGATGACCGTCCGCAACCGTGGCAGAAGCGCGGGCGCCATGGAGGGTCTGGTTTCCAGCGCGCTTACCAGGTGCTGCTTGGCCTTGCCCTTCTTTCCCTGTTCCAGATACAGGTTGGACAGCCCGATGTGAGCCCGCAGATTGCCCGGCTCCATCCGGAGGACCCGGCGAAATCCCTTGACCGCTGCCTCGGTGTTGCCCTGTGTGGCCATCTCTTCCGACATCCGAGCGACCGACTCGGGGTCGAGCCACTCCTCCAACGACTCCTTCCGCTCGGACTCCAGAGTGTCCGGAACCGGACTGGCCGGGGCCCCCGTTCCCCCAACCTCTGCAGGCTCCGAGTTCTGTGGCCGCTGGTCCTGGACGGAGGAAACCTGGGAGTCGACCGATGGCGTGCCCTCTCGCTGCCCGGCCACTTCGACCTCCAGCCGGCTCTGCTCTGCGCGGCTCCGTACGGCGAGCTGCTCGGGCAGATCCTCGTGCGCCAGGATGTCGTGGATCAGCTCGAGGCCCTGCTCCAGCTGCCCGCTCCTCCGGAAAAGAACGGCCAGGGTCAGGTGAAGCTCCAGGGGCGTATCGGGATCTGCGACCAGCTCGACCAAGAATTGCTGGGCCGATTGCAGCTCTCCCTCTGCCAACTGGTGGGCAAGCGCCAAGAGCTCCCGCTGCTGCCGCGATGCGACATCTCGTCCGTCTTGCCTCTCCCGCTGAGACCTTCGCCCCAGCTTGAACGCCAGCCCCGCCACCAGTACCAAGCCGACGATCCAGACGGCAACGATCAGACCATTGGCCATGGCGATGACTCTACCTTTGCCTGACGCAAAAAGACTCCGCGCCCCAACCTCGCCCCCACCAAGACCGCTCTTGGGGATCGCTCTCCACCCGGTAAAGCAGCGGTCCTCGTGGATCAGGTCGTGTATTCCGTTCCTGTCCAGTGCAGGAGCTCAAATTCCCCGCGCAGCTCCGCATAGGTTTCGGCAAGGTACTGGTTGATCACCCGGGTGTCCGACAGTACCGGCAAAAAATTGGTGTCTCCCCCCCAGCGGGGCACCAGGTGCCAGTGAAGGTGATCGGCGACACCTGCGCCGGCGATATGCCCCAGGTTCATGCCCAGGTTGAACCCCTCGCATCGTAGCATCCGCTTGAGAATGCCCACGCTGGCACGCAACAACAGGCCAAGGCGGTTCATCTCCTCCGGTTCGAGTTCGGTGACCGAAGCCGCATGTCGGGTGGGAACCACCAGCAGGTGTCCGCAGGTATAGGGATACCGGTTCATCATGACCAGGGCGTGAGAGTCCCGGAACAATACCAGCTTCTCCTCGTGCTGCTCGCTGCCACCCGTCAGGCAGAAGATGCAGCTGCCCGGCATCTCCTCGGATCGAAGATAGGTCATCCTCCACGGAGCCCAGAGTCGTTCCATCGCACCCCTCTCGATGACCCACCGGTTCCTCCGATCGGCCTGACCGATACAGTACATGGCGACCGGTCACAGATCCACGTTCCTGAACACGCTTTCCCGACCTCCCGCGGCGCCCCCATCTTCTGGAGGTCAAGGAGCCGCGGGCAAAAGCCTGATCTCGATCCCCGAGATGGTCTGGTTCTCCTCCATCTGGAGAGAGTCCACGGTAACCGATCGGTAACCCTCGGCCTCGACCTGTATCGACACCTGACCCGGTGGAAGCCCGCCAAGCTGGAACCGCCCCTCCGGACCGGTGGACAGGTCGGGGCGGGGGGCCCATAGCGGCCTTCCATCGACCCCCATGAGCCGCTCGACCACCTGCAAGGAGGAATTCGAGAACCGCCATCGCCTGCCGATCGCGTCGTGGGCGGTCACCTGCAGCCGTGCACCGACCACCGGTGCCCCCCGGTCGTCGATCACCCGACCCATGAGCACCCCGCCCGGCTGCAGGCTCACCTGGTGGAGGCTTCCGTCGTGGTCGATGGCTCCCTCCCAGGGCAGATACCCCGCCGCTATCACCCGGAGATACAGTGACCCGGGAGGCAAACCGTCCATCCGGCCCACCCCGCCCAGGATCTCGGCAGAGACGGCGACAAATCGAAGGGCGTTGGCGGAGACGGTGAACAGTCCCTGAGAAACCGACTCCCCGGTCAGGGCGTCGTGGACCTCGATCACCAGCGGCAGCGCAGGCTGGAGCTGAAGCTGGATCGGCTCCTGGCCGGAAACGGAGAACAGCTGACCGAATCCGCTGCCCAGGTGTTCTCCCAGGCCGACCACCTCCAGGTGGGAAATCGCGGATAGCCCCTCGACAAAGAAGCTGCCGTCCTCTCCGGTGACGGTGGTGAGCGGGGGGAACAGCCCGGGTCCACCCACAAACAGCCTGATGCCGGAGACGCCCACCCCATCGTGCACCACCCATCCACTCATCCCCTCCACCGGTTCCAGCATGAACCGGACCGTAGGACCGTCCGGCGCGATCCCCTGGCGGATGGCGGTGGCATGACCGACCGCCTGGGCTTGCAGGGTATACAGACCGACCGGGGTGTTGGAGATCGTGAACCGACCGGTCTCGTCGGTGGTGGTCACCAGGGGAGACTCCACCAACTCCGAGCTGGCCGTTATGCGCACAGCGGCCAGCGGATCCCCGTTGCGGTCGGTCACCAGTCCGCGGATGGAGTAGGGAAGGTGCACCGGAAAAGTCCGAGCCCTGTCGAGCGATTCCTCCGGGAGGTGCGAGATCGCCTGGAGCGGACCGTCGGCCGTGCCGCTTGACCCCGGGCCGCCGAATGGAGACCAGACCCGGAAGATCAACCAAGATCCTCCCACGGAGAGCAGGACACCGGCCAGGCAACCGATCAGAAAGATGGTCCAGGGCTTTCGTAGCTGGTCTTTCATGGTGTGCACGAGCTTCTTCTCTTCCATGGTCTACACGTGCCGCAAAAAGCCGTGAAAATTTGATCGGCTTCGCCAGTCGCCCTAAATTGCCGGCGGTCGCCGGGCCAGTATATCCGATTTTGTACGCCAGGCGGCCGGAATGTGACGCTGTTCCCAGATCCACCGCCACTCGAGGGGAGGTATGACGCGCTCGGGCATCGCCCGCAGCCACCCGCACGGAGGGTCGGTGGAGCATCCGGGGGTTCTGCCCCGCCCCAGGCTCCTCTGATGGGCAAAGGGTGTAGGAGCCACCGGTGTGGCGGAACAAGGGGCTTGCCGATGCTCCGATCCTGCCGCTCGATGAAGCAAACTGTACCTGGCTCCCAGGTATTCTCCGAATGGTACCCGCCCGACTACGATCATGGGGGAAAGCCGTTGCTCGGCGACAATCCCGCCACCTGGCATCAACTCCTGGAAGATGTCGTCTTTCTGAACGCCACCTGCTCTCCTGCGGGACAAGTGGTGCTGTTGATGGGGCGGATCGACGGCGGTTTCGTCGAGATTCGAGGGCAGTACCTCAAACAAGGCCAACCGCTCGACCCCGAGATCGTTCGCTGCATCAGAGACGCCAGGTTCCGCATCCCGGTATCGGGTGACGCCTCCAGCATCCTGGGGCTCGACATCGAGATCGAACAACCCTGCCAGTACTTCGACTGGAAGGCCACCGCCCGACGGATGGAGCTGGACCTGCTCTCCACCATCTCCCGCATCGCTTCCTCCCCCTCTCCAGACAAGTACACCGGCCAAGCACCCCCTCTCATCGAAGATCGCCCGGTTTCCGGTCGATGACACCCCACTTGTATTTCGCCCGTGATTCGGGTTAACAGGACAGCCTGGCTTGGTTTTTGCGGAGCAGACCGCATCACCCGGCACCACTCAATCCGAGACGCGGCCCCCATGGACTCAGCACAACTTCGCTCACACTACCTCGAGTTCTTCGCCAACCACGGTCATCGGATCGTGCCCTCCAGCCCGGTGATTCCGCACGGCGACCCCACCCTGCTGTTCACCAATGCCGGCATGAACCAGTTCAAGGAGGTACTGCTCGGCCGAGAGATCCGCGACTACAAGCGGGCCACCAGTGTCCAGAAGTGCATCCGCGCCGGCGGCAAGCACAACGACCTGGACGAGGTCGGCAAGGATGGCCGACACCTCACCTGCTTCGAAATGCTGGGGAACTGGTCCTTCGGAGACTACTACAAGAAAGAGGCCATCTGCTGGGCCTGGGAGTTCGTCACCCAGGTGCTCCAGCTCGACCGGGACCGCCTGTACGCCGCCACCTACAAGGACGACGAGGAATCGCGCCAGATCTGGCGCGATCTGGTCGGCCTCGAGCCCCATCGCATCGCCTCCTTCGGGGACGTGGCGCGAGGAGACGAGGAGAACTTCTGGTCCATGGGCCCGACCGGACCCTGCGGACCCTGCACCGAGATCTACTACGACCACCACCCCGAGCACGGCCCCTTCCAGTGGAAAGCGGGAGGGTTCGACGAGGAGCGGGTGCTGGAGCTCTGGAACCTCGTCTTCATGGAGTTCGATCGGGACGAACAGGGACAGCTGAGCCCCCTCCCCATGAAGAGCGTGGACACCGGCATGGGCCTGGAACGCACGGTAGCGGTGCTGGAGCAGGTGGACAACGTCTTTTTTACCGACGTCTTCGAGCCGATCATCCTGGAAACGGCCCACCTGCTGGGTGAATCCGATACCGACCCCCAGCGCCTCTTTCGACACCCCCAGTTCACCGCCTTCGCCGTCATCGCCGACCACCTGCGAGCCCTCTGCTTCAGCCTGGCCGACGGGGGCATGTTCAGCAACGAGGGGCGCGGCTACGTGCTCCGCCGCATCCTGCGGAGAGCGGTCCGCTTCGGGCGGATGCTGGGCTTCACAGAGCCCTTTCTCTGCCGCATCTCCAAGGTGGTGTCGCGCCAGTTCGGCGACGTCTACCCGGAGGTGGGCGCCACCGCCAAAGAGATCGCCGAGATGATCCGCATCGAGGAGGAGCGCTTCTTCCGCACCATCGATCGCGGCATCGCCCGCTTCGCCGAAGTGGCCTCAACGACCCGCGCGGCAAACCAAACAGCCATCGACGGCAGGGAGGCGTTCAAGCTCTACGATACCTATGGATTCCCCCTCGACCTGACCCAGATCATGGCCGAAGAGCAGGGTCTGGCAGTAGACACCGCGGCCTTCAACGCCGCCCTCGCCGAGCAACAGGAGCGCGCCCGCCACCACGACACCCGCTACGCCGACAGCGGTGACTGGATCGCCATCCATGAGGGGGTCGCCGATCGAAGCCTGGCCTGGCTATCCACCCGGTATACGACCCGGATCCTGCGCCTGAGAGAAAACGAGCAGAGTGGAACCTGGGAGATCCTCCTGGCAGAAACCCCCTTCTATGCCGAGGCCGGAGGCCAGGTGGGCGACACCGGATTCATCCGACATGGCGGCGACCAGTTCCGGTTCGAGGTCACCGATACCATCCACACCCCGGCAGGAATCACCCACCTCGCCCGGCTGACCGCCGGCGTTCCCACCCTGGAACACCTGCGCGACCCGGTCATCGCCGAGGTGGATGCCGAGCGGCGGGCACTGACCACCTCCAACCACACCGCCACCCACCTGCTCCATGCCGCGCTGCACGAGATCGTCAGCCCTCAGGCCTTCCAGGCGGGAAGCCTCGTGAATCCGGAACGGATGCGCTTCGACTACTCCTTCCACCGACCCTTGACCCCCCAGGAGATCCACCAGATCGAGGAGCACGTCAACGACAACATCCGCAAGGGGATCGACCTGGTCATCCACCAGGACATCCCCCGCACCCAGGCCGAATCAATGGGCGCGATCGCCATCTTCGGCGAGAAGTATGGCGACCGGGTCCGGGTGGTCCAGGTCCCGGGCGTCAGCATCGAGCTGTGTGGCGGCTGCCATGTCCGCAACACCAGCGACATCATGTGCTTCCGCATCACCTCCGAAACCGGAGTGGCAGCCGGCGTACGGCGCATCGAGGCGGTCACCAACCGCGCCGCCTTCGCCAGAGCCCGCGAGGACCAACGGTTGCTGGAAGAGCTCACCGCCCTGCTGAAGACTGACCAACCCAACCTGGCCAACCGGGCGGCGAAGCTGCTCGAGGAGCAGCAGACCCTGCTCCGGCGAAACCAGCAGCTGGCCCAGAAGCTGGCGGAGTTCAACTCCCAGCACATCATCGCCGCACAGGCCCGCCGCCTGGGAGAGGTCACGGTGGCGGCCGCCCGCGTCGAGGCAGCCTCCCGCGAAGAGCTGCTGTTCTTCATCGACGCCCTGCGACCCAAGCTTGTGGGTCCAGCAACCGCCCTGGTCGGCGCCCTGGTCGAGGGCAAACCCGCCCTGGCCTGCCTGGCCTCCGAGGAGCTGGTCCGGCGTTTCGGCTTGAAGGCTGGCGATCTGATCAACCTGGTGGCGCCGATCATCGGGGGCCGAGGGGGCGGTCGTCCCACCCTGGCCCAGGCGGGAGGCTCTCGGCCAGAGCTCTTGGACCAGGCGATCGAAGCCTTCGTGGGCAAAGTCGGGGAGCTGCTGGGACAAGCGAAAGCGGACGGAAGATAATAAGCAATATATACGGATATATAGAATCTACTGTTTCAAGTAATTTGAAGACATCGGGGGGCTTCGGCTGGCAAAGAGCAGGCAACCTGAGGTAGACACCTGGTCCGCCATGGCCTCTTCGACCCAAAGAAAAACCCGCCGAGCTCAACCTGTCCATTCAGTCAGGTCAAGTCAACGGCGGGTTATTTCCACCTCGATAGGCTAACCACTCAGGAGGGCCGAGCGGTTGACCTTTACTTGCAGTTATTCTGCGCCCCCAGCACCTTCCATCCCTTGCTGGAACGCTTCCGCCAATGCAAAGCCGGCGGTGATCTGCTCACAGCTCAGCTGAAGGGCGGCCTCGGCCTGTGCTTTCATCTCGTCGGTGCACTCCGTCCCGCCGGCCTCCTGCCTCATCTCCGCCATGTTCTCCTCGCTGCACATCGGGTTGCTCTCGTGCTCGGAGCAGTAGGACTCGATGCAGCCCATCATGTGGCTGGCGGCCTTCTGGCAGACATTCTTGCAGCCAGTGAGCCCCATCAGCCCCAACACGGCGATCGCCAAAACCAGCAATACGATCTTCTTCATGATTGTCCGTCTCCTTTCTCTCTACAGACCTTTTCTCAAACGACTCCCCAGAGCTGTAATGCCAGCCAACAAAGCTGGTACATACCTGCAAGGACTGGAACCGGCGTCATACTACGTCAGCGGTTTTGGGGATTGCAAGGGGTTTATGGTCAGCCAGGGGGCCTCGGTTCCGGAATTCGGCGCCACAGGCGG
Source organism: Bradymonadales bacterium (assembly GCA_016931535.1). GTDB lineage: Bacteria > Myxococcota_A > Bradymonadia > JAFGEP01 > JAFGEP01 > JAFGEP01. Next base: position 71,875 of record JAFGEP010000106.1, on the reverse strand, counting down.
CGTGAACCCAAGACCGTCATTGAACCAGCGGCCTGAACGGGCCTCATATGGGGGCAAGGGCACCCGACCACCACCCCGTGCTGGCTGGCCACAGACGCCAAGGCCTCGCAGCGGTGGTGGTCATCGGGCCAACGCCCCTCTTTCCGATTCGTGGTCAATGCTCTACTCTCTTGCGCCGGTCGAGGCGGGCCACCAGCTGACCAACCGGGGAACCATGTCGAAACCGAAACCGCTATCGCGCGTCCGCAACATGGGCATCATGGCCCACATCGATGCGGGCAAGACCACCGTCACCGAGCGGATCCTATTCTACTCGGGCAAGACCTACCGGATCGGGGAGGTCCATGAGGGCGAAGCCACCATGGACTACATGATCCAGGAACGGGAGAAAGGGATCACCATCACGGCAGCCGTGACCAGCTTCGATTGGCTGGATCACGAGATCCACCTGATCGATACCCCTGGACACGTCGATTTCACCCTGGAGGTCGAGCGCTCCCTGCGAGTCCTGGACGGGGTCATCGCCCTGTTCTGCGGCGTCGGCGGGGTAGAGCCCCAGAGCGAGACGGTGTGGTTTCAAGCCGATCGATACCAGGTGCCGCGGATCGCCTTCGTCAACAAGATGGACCGGCTGGGAGCCGACTTCCAACGGGTGGTGGAGCAGATCCGGGAGCGCTTCGGCGTGGTCGCCGTTCCCATCCAGATCCCGTGGGGAGCCGAAGCCGGTTTTACCGGGGTCGTCGACCTCATCGAGCAGAAGGCGCTGCAGTTCGACGAGCAAGATCGAGGTTCCACCGTCATCCCCTGCGAGATCCCGGCGGAGTTACGTGAGCCGGCCCGAAAGGCGCGCGAGTACCTGCTCGAAGTGGTTGCCGACCTGGACGACGAGGTGGCCATGCGCTACCTCGACGGCCAGCCGGTGGAGCCCAAGATGATCCGAGCCGCTCTCAGGCAGGGAACCAACGCCCTCAAAGTGGTACCCGTGCTGTGCGGCTCCGGGCTGAAGGACCGTGGCATCCAACCCCTGATGGACGCCATTGTCCACTACCTCCCTTCCCCGGCCGATCTGCCCGGGGTAATCGGTACCCTCCCCGATCATGTCACCCCCGCCGAACGGCCCCATAACGACAAGGCCCCTTTCAGCAGCCTGGCCTTCAAGGTGCAGTACCCGGAGGGGCGCAAGCTGGTCTACCTGAGGGTGTACTCCGGCAAGGTGGCGGCCGGCGATGTCGTGCTCAACTCCAGTCGCGACAAGACCATCCGGATCTCGAGGCTCTTCGCCATTCACGCCGACACCCGGACCCGGATCGACACCGCTTCGGCCGGCATGATCGTCGGAGCGGCCGGACTGAAGGAGGTGACCACCGGAGATACCCTGTGCGATCCGGCCCATCCCATCCTGCTCGAGCCGATCAAGGCCCGCGAGCCGGTGATCTCCGTCGCCATCGAACCGCAGACGATGCGGGACAAGGAGAAGCTCATCGACGTCCTGGGCAAGCTGGCCGACGAGGACGCCACCTTCCATTTCCAGGAGGATGCGGACACGGGCGAGCTGATCATGCGGGGCATGGGCGAGCTGCACCTGGAGATCATGGCTGACCGGATCCGACGCGACCATGGCCTGGGGCTCCGCGTCGGCCAGCCCGAGGTCATCTTCCGGGAGACCGTCCTCAAGGAAGGCAGCGGTCACGGGCGCTTCTTCCGGGAGACCGAGGAGGAGCGGATCTTCGGGGAGGTCTGGGTGGTCGTGAGCCCTCTGCCCAGGAACTCGGGCTTCCAGTACGGTCTCTCGCTGCCGGAGGATCTCTCCTCGCGGGCGCGGCGCCTGCTGGATCCGATCCGCGAGGGGATCGAGGAATCCCTGACCGGCGGCGTCCTCACCGGTGACCCGGTGGTGGACGTGCGGGTGAACCTGGTCAACCTGACCCTGGAGGAGAGCGAGACCCCGGTCCCGCTAGGCTACCGTATCGCGGGTGGAATGGCCTTGCGGGATGCCCTTCGCCAGGCCGATCCCACGTTGCTCCAGCCGCTCATGCGCCTCGAGGTGTATACCCCCTCGGAGAACCTGGGGGAGGTCATCGGGGATCTGTCGGCCCGCGGGGGACAGATCCTCCAGGTGGACGACCTGGGGCCCAACAAGCTCATCCAGGCCCACGCCCCGCTCAAGATGATGTTCGGCTACTCCACCCAGCTCAGAAGCCTCACCCAGGGCCGAGGAAACTTCTCCATGGAGTTTCTGACCTTCGGAACCTTGCACGAGACCATCGAGCTGTAGCGGCCGCAGGTGCCACAACCGATGCCCTCAACCAGGGGTTACCCCTCGCTGGCTGGAGCAGGAGTGAGGGCACCTCAGATCAGGTCGTAGGGGTCTTCCTCCGGTGCTGGCTCCTCATCCTGCACCGGCCGGATCTCGTCGGGCACCTCATCCGCCTCTCTTGTGGGTTGGGCCGAGGGAGTGGGGCGGGTTCGGGGTCCTTCCTCGTCATCGGTCCGGCCCGGGGGACGGTCGCGCAGCCGGACCATCCGCTGGTCCACCCTGGTCTCGCTGTCCGGATCCACCCGCACCGTGGTCTGGTAGGTCCGGTATCCGTCCAGGTCCAGCGTCAGCCTGAAATCGCGCGAGGCCACCAGGGGAAAGCGCTCGATCGGGGTCTCCCCCACCAGCTCGCCATCGATGCGCAAGGTGGCTCCGGGCGGATCGGTGACAACGCTCAGAGTGCCGAGCTGCAGGCGCTCGGTCAGGATGAGCTCGAACTCCCGGGTCCGGGAGCTGGTGAGCGTGAACTCGACCTCGCGGGTCTCGAAGCCGACGTTTTGCACCCGCAAGGTGTGCGTCTCCCCTACCCTCAGATTCTGGATGGTGGCGGGCGACAGGCCGTGATAGACACCGTTCACGAACACCGCGGCCTCCAAGGGTACGGTCACCACCCGGATGGCGCCCATCTGCTCCTCCTGCTCCACCCCTTCGCGCAGGTAGAACCTCAGCTGGTGCACCGGATGGGACGCCGTGGCGGTCACCACCGCCGACCCCACCTCGTACCCCTCCCGCTCGGCCCGGATGGACACCTCCCGTTCCAGGGGGATGGCCAGGGTGGCCGGCGAAGACTCGGCGTATTGCACCCCATCCACGAACAAGGTGGCCCCGGGTGGATCGGTGACGACCTGCGCCTGGCCCATCCCATCCAGCTGGAGCAGCGGGTCCGCCGGGTGGGACTGCCTGCCCATCAGGCTCAAAAAGCCGGCCAGGCTCCCGGCCAGGACCACCAGGAGGGCGATGCCCAAAGCCACGTTGTGGCGCCGGGTGCGCTTCAGGTCGCGATAGAGATCCTCCCTCACGGAAGGGAACAGGCTGGAAACGGAAGGGTGTGCTCCTTGCTGGTCGGACAGACTGGACACCGTGCGGGCCGCCAGATCCCGGAGCTCGGCAGCCCGGTCCGCCTTCGGCGCCTCCTGCCTGCCGGAGGGTTCTCGTGGGGAAGCGGGTTCGGTCCCCGGCTTCTCGTTGCTTTCGACCAGCTCGTCCAGCTCGGCCAGATCGACCCTGCGAAGGGTATCGAACGCCTCCTTGAGGAACTGCTGCTCGGCCTTGACCTCCTGCGCGAACAGGCGGCCGACGTAGTTCCCCATGGCCTCCATCGACATGGCCTCACCAGCCACGGCGGCGTAGGCCGCCAGGGCGTCGTGCAGCTCCAGCGCCGTGGCGGGCCTTTTAGCCGGATCCCGTTCCAGAGCGGACATCACGATCCGCTCGAGCGCCCGCGGGTATCCCGGTACGACCGTACCCGGAGCGGGGATCTCCTCCTCGGTGATGGCCCGGAGCACCTCGATCTGGTTGTTCCGTTTGAACAGGCGGCGCTGGGTCGTCAGCTCGTAGAGGATGATCCCCAGGCTGAAGACGTCGCTCCGCTCGTCCAGCTCGCCCCCCTGGGTCTGCTCCGGGCTCATGTAGGCGTACTTGCCGGCCAGCACGCCGGCCAGGCTCTCCCCGCCGTTGGCGGTATCGGCGATGCGGGCGATGCCGAAGTCGAACACCTTCACCTGGCCGCCGTAGCCCACCAGGATGTTCTGGGGGCTGACATCCCGATGGACCAGCGAGAGGGGGGTCCCGTCGTAGTCGGCCAGGTGATGGGCGTGGTAGAGCCCTCGGGCGGAGTCCAGCGCGATCCGGAGGGCCACCTGCCGGGTGAAGGGCTCCTCCTTTTCCGCCGCCTTGCGGACCAGGTCGGCCACGGTGGCTCCGGCGACGTACTCCATCACCATGGTGGGCCGGCCGTTGATGAGGGTGACGTCGTGGACCGCCACGATGTTGGGGTGGTTGAAGCGGGCGCTCAGACGCGCCTCGTTGTAGAAGAGGCGGATGAAGCCGGTGTCGTCGTGTTTTTGCCGGATGACCGTCTTGAGCGCCACCAGCTTGTCGAAGCTGCCCGGCCCTTTCTTGCCGGCCAGGTAGACCTCGGCCATGCCGCCCTTGGCGATCTTGCGGAACAGGACGTACTCGCCGAAACGGATGTTGAGCAACGATGGCATCTGACGGTACCGGCCTCCCTCCAGGTGAGCCAAACTGTATAACCGCCAGGGGGCCGCGTCAATTCGCGCCCTCTTCGCGGCCCCAGCTTTCTGGAGGATAAAAGGGGGTGGTGGCACGGGGCAATGGCAACGCTCGACTCAGAGCAGGTTGCGGAACTCCTCGATCGTGAGGCCGGCGTCCCGCACGATGTTGCCCATCGTGATCGCATTCACCGGGTTGTGGCGAGGGATGGTCAAGATGCGTAACCCATCGGTCATCACGATGTGCTTTCCCTGCCGAGCGATCTGGAAGCCGGCCTTTTCGAGCGCTCGGACCGCATCGAGATGGTTGATGCCCGGTAATCTGGGCATGCTACACGTCGATGACGACGTTCTTGGAGCCGGTCGAGGCGGCAAGCTCCCGCGCCACCTCGAGATACTCCCGGATCGCTTCACGAATGTTGCTCAGCGCCTCCGATTCGGTGGCTCCCTGAGAGTGACATCCTGGTAGACCAGGGACAGAGACCGCAAAGCCCTCATCCGTTTGCTCGATCACCACGTTGTATTTCACCTGGCCACCTCCGATGGCAGGGCGATTCCAGATGGAAGCCGGCACCACTTCTCCACCAGGAAGTATAGGGCCTCGATGCACAGGGGGAAAGCGCCAAAGACTCACCTTGACCTGACCGGCGGGGGGGCACCAGTCGTATGTACACGCACTGGAAGCAAGCCGCCCCTATTGCCAAAATGAGCATGTGAGCAGCAGTCCGACAGATGATTCCCGACCCGACATCGAAGCCCTGCTGATCGAGGGTCTCCGAAGGATGTCGCCTCAGCAGAAGCTGGAGCGGGTTCGGGCCCTCAACCACGCCGTGCAGCAGCTTGCGCTGGCCGACATCTGCCTCCGGCACCCGGACAGCACCCCCCGTGAGCAGGCGCTTCGCCTGGCATCCCGATGGATCGAGCCGGAGCTCATGATGCGAGCGTTCGGTTGGGACGTCCGGGAAGCAGGCTACTGATGCTGTCCGAACCGCTACTGGTCGTGGTGAGGATTGCCACGGTTTTCGACCGGCTTCAGATCCCCTACCTGGTAGGAGGTTCGCTCGCCAGCTCCCTGTATGGCATTCCGCGGGCGACGCAGGATGTCGACCTGGTCGCCGGACTCGATTCCCCCCGGGTTGAACCGCTCACGACCGCACTGAGGAGCGATTTCTATGTCGACGCCGAGATGATACAGGATGCGATCAGGCGACGATCATCATTTAACGTGATCCACCTGGAAACGATGTTCAAGGTAGACATCTTCGTCCAGCGGGATGATGCATGGTCCTGTGAGGAGATGGCGCGCGCCCGGATGGTACCGATCGAAACCGAAGAGGGGTTGGTGTCCATCCGTTTTGCCAGCCCCGAAGATATGCTCCTGCACAAGCCCGTCTGGTACAGGTTGGGAAACCAGGTCTCTGATCGCCAATGGAGCGATGTCCTCGGAATCCTGAAAGTCCAAGGGGAATGGCTGGATACCGACTACCTAGACAGATGGGCGCCGCTGCTAAAGGTAGATGACCTGCTCGGACAGGCAAGAGGAGAGCGATCTGGCTAGCTGGTCATGCGATCATCTGCTCATGGCTGGTCACGAAAGGCCGGCTTGACATCAAAACCACACGCTCTGATCGCGGATTGCGAAGACGGTCTCGGGGGCCAACCGGTAAAGACCTCAACCTTGGGGCAGGATGCCCAGAAGCTCAGCAGCTTCGAGAAGATCGGGGACGCTCTGGCCCGCCTCCACGAACCAGTCGTAGATCGGCCGCAAGAGCTCGGTCGCGGCCTGGTGCTTTCCCTGCCGCCTCCACAGGCGAGCCAGGGTGACCGCCGCCCGCAGCTCGGCAAATTTGGCCTGGATGGGGCGGGCGGTTCGGAGCGCCTGCTCCAGGCTGCGCTCCGCTTCCCTCTCGTCTCTGACCCCGTCGAGGGTCAACAGCTCGCCGCGCAGCCGCCAGAGCATGGCCACCTTGATCTCCTGGCCGGTCCTACCAGCCGCCTCCAGCCCCTCCTCGACGATCTCGAGGCCACGCTTGCCTTCCCGAGCGGCGAGGTACACCGCTGCAGCGATGCAATGCGGGGTCAGGTTGCCGATTCCACCCAGGCTGCGAAAGCGCCTGATGGCGTCGTGGGCCATGGCAGCCGCATCCGGTCGCTGTCCCTCGACGGCCACCAACCAGGCCCGACCGAGCTGGACGACGGCGTGCCAGGTCGGAAAACGGTTCACCCGGGCCAGCTGGGCAAGCCGGTCCACCATGTCCCGGGTGGTTGGCACATCCCTCAGCCAGATCGACAGGGCGATGCGAGAAAACAAGACCCAGGCCTCCGAGAACGGGCGCCGCAGCTCCTCGGCACGCTGCAAAGCCTGAACCAGAGCCTCCTTGCCCTGGTCGAAGTAGCCCATCTGGCAGAGGATCGCACCCAGCATGGCCTGGCTCTCGACGACCGGATCGATGCAGGTCAGCGAGACCAGCGCTTCATCGGCCAGGCCGGCTTTCAGCTCGAGGACGCGATCGATGTGGAACCGCGACTCCTCACCCCGCCCCAGGCATCCCAGGGCCAGACCGCGGACGCTGTGAGCCGACAGGAGCAGGGGAACATTGCCGTTGTGCTGCTCGCGCTCGATCAGCTCCTGAGCCCTCCGAGCCAGCTCCACGAAGTCACCCCGGTCGATGAGGAAGGTCATCTCCTCCGGCATGATCACGTCCCGTCCTAGCGACTCCTGGAGCTCCGCGACCCGCTGGCGCTCCTGTTGCACCTCGAGCACCTCGGGCCCACCCGCCATGATCCACGCCCGCACCAGGATCGACCGCAGCGCGATCTCGGCGTCGGTCCGCTCGCGCACGTCGCTCACCTGCTCGAGCAAGGCGAGTCCCCGATCGACGTGCTCGATGGCCTCGTCAGGAGCCGAGTGTTGTGCCGCCAGCAAGGCTGCTTGCTGCCAGTAGAGCATGGCCGTGCTCGCCTGACCGGCTCGCGAGGTGTGCTCTGCCACCAGCTCGGGGCGAGCGCGAACCAGGTCCGCATGCAGGGTGAGCAGGACCTGGGCCACCTTGCCATGGATCTGTCGGCGGTCTTCCAAGGGGCAGCTCTCGTAGGCGGCCTCTCTGATCATCGCGTGCTTGAAGCGAACCGAATGGCCTGTCTTCTCGGCTTGCGTCTGGAGGAACTCGTCACTTGCCAGGTCCAAGAGGTGGCGTTCCAGTGATCTTTCAGAAAGACCCGTCACCTCCTTGAGCAACGAGACGTCAAACGGATTGTCCAGGCAGGAGGCCACCTCGAGCACCCTCCGGGGACCGGCCCGCAGGCTGTCGATACGGCTGGTCAAGACAGCCTGCACGGTAGCGGGCAGACCCGAGGAGAGGGCCGTCTCCCCTCCCTCTCGACAGGCCATCGCCAGCTCCTCGAGAAACAGCGGATTCCCCTCGCCCTTCTCCACGATCCGGTCGATGATCGCTCGGGGCGTAAGCATGGGGGCCAGGATCTCGGAGACGATCCGGCGGCTGTCCCCATCGGCCAGCGGCTGAAGCGCCATGAGGTGGCCACGGAACCGCCAGCCGGCTGTCAGGTCGGTTCCCGGCCTGCAGGTCGCCAATAGCAGGATCGGCAGACGGTCGATCCGCTCCACCAGCAGGTCGAACCACTCGCTCGAGGTGGGATCGATCCACTGGAGGTTCTCGACCACCAGCACCAGGGGCGACAGCACGGAGGAATCGATCACCAGTCGCTGGCAGGCATCGAACAGCTTCGACCTCAGTCGGGCCGGATCCCCCGTGGCGGGCAAGTCCAGGTGATCCGTCAGGAGCAGCATCGACAGCAGGATCGGTAGCTCTGGATCCCCCTCCAGCGCTGATCGGCTCAGCACGTTGTTCACCTTCCGTGCGACCTCTCCCAGCTCGTCCCCTTCCTTGATCGCACAAAGCTCCCTGGCCAGCTGAGCCAGCACCCCATACGGCATCCATTGGGAATGAGGGGTACACTCGACACCCTTGAAGGCAACCTCACCCGTCCCCGCACTCCGGTAGAACTCCTCGACCAGCCGGCTCTTGCCGATCCCCGGCTCTCCGATCACGAGCACCAACGCCCCCCGACCCACAAGGAGTCTCTCGAGGTGCTCCCCCAATGTCGCCAGCTCGGTCTCGCGGGCCACAAAGGGGTGATCGCTCCGGTTGCGGGGCGCCCGTCTCTCTGCACTCCCCCTCCTCTTGTGGGACAGGCGGAACAGCGGCACCCCTTCCACGCCACCCAGGCGGGTGAGCTCGATGTCCAGCGGGGCAGAAATCCGCTGCGTCGTTCCCTGGTTCACCACGATCTCGCTCGAATCTCGCACGCGCAGGCGAGACCGCAACCAGTCGGCCGTGACTTTCACCGACTCCAGGTCCGACCGATCGAGGCGTAGCGATGGGGCGCCGACGATCCAGCGCGTGTCGATGTAGATGCGAACGGGGATGCGACCCAGGTGTTCCGCCCCCTGCCCTGCCCAACGCCTGGCGATTTCCAGGGCGGCCCCGACCGCTCGCTCCGCGTGGTGTGACAGCTCCAGCGGGATACCGAAGGTAGCCACCACCTCGCCGGCGGAGGTCTCCTGGACCGAGCCCCCATGGTCCTGGATCACCTTCTGCAGAGTACGGTGGAAGAGATGCCGAACCTGCTGGGCCTGGGCCGTATTCGTGGCGGCGGTTGCCGGAATCTCGAGGGCGCAGACAAGAATGGTGGCGGTGGTGCGGTCCCCCAGGTCCGTGGAAGCTTCAGCCGGTGCCGGGCTGGATTCCCGAACCGCTGCCGAGCTCGGGGGCTTTGCGAGGTGAGCCGCCCCCCCCTGAACCAGGTGGACTACCCCGTCCTCGACGTGGGACAGAGGTGTCCCACCGCTGTCCGCAGCCGGCATCGCCAGCGCGCGATGCGCTTCGGGCGGGGGCGACTGCCCGGATGCCGGTGCAACCAATGCTTGGAGCAGCTTGACGGCATCGTCTCCGACCTGACCGATGACGGGCACGATGATGGTGTAACCGAGACCGTACACGGTCTTGATGAGACGGTGCTGCTTCCGGGTATCGCCGATCGCCCGGCGGATCTCCTTGACGCAGGTCGAAAGCGACCAGTCGCCGGCCTCCTTGCCGGACCAGAAGCGTTCGAACAGCTCCTGGCGGGTCACGACCCGTTCGTGGTGCAGCAACAGATGAACCAGGACATCGAAGGCCTGGCGGCGGAGCTCGACCGGTTTGCCGTCGCGGTATGCGACGAAGTGGTCGAGGTCAACCAGGAGCCGGTCGAACTGGAGGACGGAAGGCACCGGTCGTTCTCCCCCAGGGTAGAGCCGCTCAATCCCCCGTCAGTGTACGAGATGGTGGATGCCTGAACAATAGCGGGTCGCGCTCTTCCCTGGTCGGTCTTCCGGACGATCCGAAGCACGGGTCCCAGAATCGTCCAAGGTGTAGCCGGGATGCACGGTTCAGCCACCTCGCTTGACCTGGAGATCACAGGCTCTCGTTCCGCACGGCCATCGCCGCCTCCTGTTGGAGTTGGCGGTCGTCGGGGTCCTGGCCCCAGCGGCTCGAGGAGATCTCTGCAATGGACTCAGAAGGTGTTTCAGGTGCGCGCCCGAGAGCCGCAGGATGCGGCCCCCGGGCGGCTTTGGTGATCGGCTCTGGCTGCGGCCTAGTGAACGACGATCTTGTCGATATGCTGGCCGCTGACCATCAAACCTGCTCGTATGCTTGTCCTGGTCTTCATGGTGCAGCTCCTGGTCCAGGAATCATTGGAGAATGGCTCGTCTTCAGCTCTTCAGGCACTCCAATCGACATGCTCGACCAGGCAATTATCGAAGGTGCCTGCCTTGATCTTGGTCCTGGTCTTCATCTCACACCTCTCAGGTCTTCTGACGCTGGGTTCTCTAGAACATTCCTGGATTATCTGGATACCCGGTGATGGGGCCATCAATCAGGCCTGCCTTGATCTTGGTCCTGGTCTTCATCTCACACCTCCTCTACTGTTGCTCATAGTGAACGGTCAACTTCGCGTACGCGAAACCGCTCTTCACTCCGGTGCACGTCTTCATGGTAAATCTCCTGGTTGAGCCCGCCACAAGGCGCAGCTCCTAGACCAATCAACAAATGCCCGACGACACCGTGCTGGGGTTGGAGGCACTGAACGAGCCAGCCTTCACTCCAGTTCTCGTCTTCATGGCATCACTCCTGGTCAAGGGCCATAGACCGACGTCCTGCCGGACGACAGGCCCGTGCTGCCCGACGACCCGCTCTTCACCCTCGTTCTCGTCTTCATGGCGATCCTCCTCTGGACGAGAGTGTCAATACAGCTTGATCCACTTCTCGTAGCCCTTGGCGGTGGAACCGCCCTGAACCTTCGTCCTGATCTTCATGGTGCACCTCCTCTTGACCTTCATGTCTTGACCCCCTTCGGTCGTGCCGAGGGTCAGGGCACCCGGCCTCAGTAGATCTCGAACGGCTTCTGGACGGCCCCGCCAACTCTGACCTTGGTTCTCGTCTTCATCTCGCACCTCCTCTCTGGTTGATGGCGCGCAGGCCCACCCCGCGCGCGCTTTTGTTGGGCTGTCCGCAGCATTCGAAACGCCTGTCACCAAGGCACTGCCTGCCTGCGGACAGTCTTCACAGTGTCAGGGTATTCCGCCTTGCCAGATGAATCTTGGGCGGATCTTGATTTTCCGTCGTTTTTCGAGCAGTTCTGTTGGCGGGTGGCAAAAAATGGGCAAAGAACCTCCTGGCGAGGTGCGTCACCGGGCCCGGTTCGCCACTGGCATGCCGAATCCAGCCCAGCCGGTGGCCGCTATACCACCTTCAAGATGCCTTCCGAGCAGAGCGCCTCGAGCAGCTCGGACACCTTCTCCCAGCTCAGGGTCGCCCCACCCAAAGCCCAGTGAGTGGCCTCCTCCGCCAGAAAACCGTTCTTGTGGATAGCGAGCTGCCGCCCGAACTCCAGCAGATCCGGCTCGTCGAATTCGATCTCCTTGAAGCCGAGCTGGAGCGTCACCGTCGCCCGTCCCCCCTCGTCGAAACCGATCTGGCTGGCGAGATGGGCCACCCTGCTGAAGCGCAGCCGAGCCTGCGGCGTGAGGCGATCGGGGGTAAAGGGAGGCTCGAGGGGTTCGCCGTCCTCGACCTCCTCCAGGACTCCGAGATCCACCATCTGCCGGATCAGCGACCGGTCCAGCTCGACGCCTCGGCTCGTCCTCAGTCGATCGATGACGGCGTCGGTGCTCTCGGATCCGTCGAAACCCTCCAGCACATCGAAGGCCCGGGTGGGTATCGCGACGAAATCGTGGCGGTGGAGCGGCGTCACGATGGTCGTCCCCTGGGTGAAGCGGTCTCGGTCGATCACAAACTGCGGCCCGGAGCCCACCCACTTCAGCCTGGGGGGGATGTCCGGGTGCTGGAGCCGAGCCAGAGCCTTGCGCGCGCGATGCTCGAGGACGGCGAGCCCCGGCCCGGCCAGGGCCCGCACCTCCTTCCAGCCAAGCGCCTTCACCCTGTCTCCGCAGAGCGCGAAGAACTCCTCCTCCTTTCCGTACCACCGGCCCCACAGCCGTCTCGAGGTGTCTGCGCTCAGGTGGCCGTCGGAGTCGATCCACGCCGAGAGCTGGCGGCCCCGGACCTTGCTGGGCATCCCGTCGGACAGGAAGAGGAGATCCAGCACCTCGCTGTCGGGGCAAAGCTCCAGCACGCACCGGGTCGCCAGCGCCTTCTTCGCCGTCCTGAACATCGCCCTCACCGACAGCCAGAAGTCGAGGTCCAGCATGCTGCGGTCGTGCTTGCAGAAGTAGGTGGCGCAGACGTGATCCCGGTAGGGGTGGATGCCGCAGTGGGGGTTGGCGCCCGTGATCAGGTAGGGGCACATGAAGCGGGCGTCCACGCCGAAGATGTCGTCTCGCGACCTCTCGTAGCTGAGCTGCAGCCCGGGCGGTCCATCGATGCCCAGCGGGGTGCAGCCGATGCGCTGGCGGATGTTGTGCCGCACCGCCGCCGTGCCAACCTCCAGCTCCCCTGCCCCGCTGGTCAGCAACAGACCGATCGAGTAGTTGGGCAGGTAAGGGTAGTAGGTGCAGCACTTGGTCGCCGGATTGAACGGCTGCCCGTGCTCGGGGTCGGGGTGATGCCCCTCGGCCTTCAACATGATGCAGTCGCTGCAGGTGGCCCGATGCTCGCGGGGCAGTTCGCTGCCCAGCGCCTCATCGACCCACCAGGCGTAGGGATACGGCAGTCTCGGCGCTCTGGTGTCCATGAAGGGTACTGTCCTGCTTCGCTGGTCGTGTCCTCGCGAAAGACCTACAAGACCTGACACTAGGCTGTGATGGGGCCCGTCGTATAGTTGTCCCTTGTTAGTGTCCCATCACAGCCAACCCTGATCCTCGTCCTTTGCTTCATGTCTAACCTCCTGATCCGTTTTCTACATGCTGGTTCCAGGCAGGTTCGTCCAGTGCTAGGTTCGATCAGAAGGAAGCCTCCACCGGCTTCCCGATGGCCCCGCCTTTCGTGTCTTGCTGTTCGTAGTGAACACCTCCTCTGATCCGGGTCCTGATCTTCATCTCGCACCTCCTTTTTTGGTGCCTCCCTTGACCTCCACCACAAGGAAATCTGCAATCAGGTCACTTTCGCATAGGCAAAAGAGACATTCGAGAACGGCTCGTCCTCGCCACCCGAGCCACTCCAATCGACATGCTCGACCAGGCAACCGCCTGCCTTGATCTTGGTCTTGGTCTTCATGGTGCTCCTCCTTTCGTGATGTCGAGCTAGAACAGCTGCGGCGTCGCCTTCTCGCGTTTCATGATGCAACTGCCGCTCTTCACTCCGGTTCGCGTCTTCATGGCTTCACTCCCTGTCAAAAGCTACTGACCGACGTCCTGCCGGACGACAGCCCCGTGCTTCCCGACGACACCGTACTGGGGTTGGAAGCACTGCCGCTCTTCACTCCGGTTCGCGTCTTCATGGCGATCCTCCTCTGTGCGAGAGTGTCAATACAGCTTGATCCACTTCTCGTAGCCCTTGGCGGTGGATTCGCCCTCGATTCCGTTGCTCACCTGCATGGCCCCTTTGACCTTCGTCTTGATCTTCATGTCGCACCTCCTCTCAGGTGATTGGCGCAGGCCCATCCCGCGCACAGTGAATCCCGGCCGTCCGAGTCACATGGAAATGGCTGTACACCAGCCCCCGCGCGGCTCTGGATAGCCGTCACATTGTCAGGGTATGCCAGCTCCTCGATTCGATCTTGGGTGAACTTTGAGCTCCGGTCGTTTTCTCAGAACTTTCTACTGGAGAGGCGATCCCTCTCGAGAGGTCGCCCTGCGATCTGGAGGGTACCCGCAAAGTGTATAGCCGACCCCCCCCTTGAAATGATCGGTACCAGGCTGATCAGCGAATCGCCACTCTTGACGAAGGCTATGAACTAAGTTAGTCTAGTTCATAGGTTCAACCCTTGGATCGTGCTGGAGTCACAAGCAGCCGAGGGTCGCTGGCCGGGAGAGTCGAACCATGAAGGCGGTCAACATCCATGAAGCGAAGACCAAACTGTCGGCGTTATTGAGCGAGGTCGAAGCGACAGGTACCACCTTTCTCATCTGTCGAAATGGCAATCCAATTGCCGAGCTCGTGCCTCACAAGCCGAAGGACCGGCTGACGCCGCATCCGCTGCTGGCCAAGATCGAGATGTCCTATGACCCGACCGAACCGTTGAGCGACGAAGAATGGCTGGAGATCGGCGATGATTCTTGACACCTGCGCTCTCCTCTGGCTCGCCAGCGGTGACACCTCCCTGTCGATAGAGGCACGCGAAGCGATATCCCATGCTCCGGTCGTCCACATCTCGGCCATCAGTGCGTTCGAGATCGCCTTGAAGTGGACCGGCCGGAAGCTGGCGCTCCCCATCCCACCGGCCGAGTGGTTTTCACTGGTCACCACGCATCACGATCTGACGGTCGTTTCACTGGACAGCGCCATCTGCCTGGCTGCGGCCGCGCTTCCTCCCATACACCGCGATCCGGCGGATCGCTTCATCATTGCCACGGCGCGATTGAATCGATGGCCGATCATCACAGCCGATCCGGTATTCAGGGAGTATGGGCTCGATGTGGTCTGGTGAGGGACAAGCGTAGGTCAAGTAACACGCGGGGATCCGGGCCATCGATCTGCCGAGCTTCTCGCAGAGAGGGCCTCCCGCAGGCTACCCTCGACCGCTCGGCAGCGAGGCCAATAGCTCCCTGGCCTCCAGGAGGTCGGGGTTGCTCTGCCCCGCCTCGGTAAACCAGTCAACCATAGGCTGCAGCAGCTCGGCAGCGGCCCGATGCTCGCCTTGCCTGAACCGCAAACGGGCCAGACCGACTGCGGCCATGAGCTCCATGGTCCTCGCGTTCATTGCACGGGCCATCTGGATCGACCGCTCGAAGCATTGCTCGGCAACTTGCTCGTCCGTCCGGTCGCCGAGGAGCAAGAGCTCGCCCTTGATCCACCACATGCCGCATTGCTTGATGAGGTGGCCGGTAGTGCAGGGGAGCTCGAGGGACTGGTCGATCATCGTCAGTCCACGTTCCTTGTCACCGGCTGCCAGGTAGATCTGGGCCGCCGTGGCGTCGAGAAAGACCACCTCGGCCGCGAAGTGCTGGGACAGGTGCTGGATATCAGCCGATCTGCAAAAACGCTCGATGACCGACTCTAGCTTGGCGATCGCTGCGGCGCGGTCGCCGTCCCGGGCCAACAGCCAGGCCTCGGCCATGCCGGCAGAGGCTTCCCACAGCGGTACCTGGTCCGTCCCACCCAGATCCAGCAGCTCTTTAAGAGCCACCCTGGTGGACTCCGTCTCCCGCAAGTAGATGGCACGTTGCAGGGTACTCAAGGCAACCCATGTCAGACCGAAATGGTTGTCCAGCTTGCGGGCCCGGTCTCCAGCTAACACGAGGGCCTGCTCGGCCTCCCGGAGGTAACCCGTGAGGTTGAGGGTGGCGCCGAGGTCGATCTGGCTCATGACGACGGGGTCCAGGTAGGTGAGCAAGACCGGTGCCTGATCGGCCAGCTCGGATTGAAGCTCCAGCACCTGGTTGCACTCGCTTCGACCCTCATCGATACGCCCGAGGCAGGTCAGGGCGATCCCCCTCAGGTTGTGGGCCGCCAGCTCCAGCGGCAGGTTGCCCTCCTGGCGCGCCTGGTCGATGAGCGTTCGAGCCTGGCGGTCCAGCTCGGGGAAATCCCCCCGGCTGATGAGCAGGATCACCTCCTCTGGCAAGATCGAGGAGCGTCCCAGACGCGACAGCAGCTCCCCGACCCGCACCCGCTCGCGCTCGAGCTGGGGAGATGCCGGCCCAGCCAGGACCATCCAGACCCTCGCCGACAGTGTCCTGAGGGCGATCTCGGCTTCGGCTCGCTCCCGAGCATCCTCCACCTGCTCTAGCAACGAGAGCCCCTTCTGGACATGGGCGGCGGCCTCGGCAGGCGCGGACCGTAGAAGCGCCCTGCCCGCCGCCTTGTGCCAGTAGTAGGCTGCCCGCAAAGCCATCCCCCCCTGGCCGTAGTGCTCCGCCAGCAGCTCGGGCTGAGCGCGCTCGGTCTCCGGGTGCCGTTCGATCAGGGTGGCGGCGACCTTGCGATGGATCTGCCGCCGCTCGGCGACCGGGCAGCTCTCGTAGACCGCATCCCGCGTGACCGCATGCTTGAAGCGCACCCCGCTCCCCGCCCCGCCGGGCTGCGGCTGCAGGAAATCCTGCCGTAAAAGGACCGCCAGGTGCCGATCCAGCGCCTCGTCCGGAAGCCCCGTCACCTCCCGCAGCAGCCCCAGATCCACCGAACTGCCCAGGCAGGAGGCCACTTCGAGCACCCCCCTGGGACCCGTCGTCAGCCCATCGATCCGCCCGGTGAGCACCGCCTGCACCGTGGACGGCAGCCCTCCCGCGATGGCCGACTCCCCTGCCTCGACACAGGCCATCGACAGCTCTTCTAGAAACAGCGGGTTCCCTCCCGCCTTCTCCAGGATCCGATCGACCAGCTCCAGAGGTGCAGGCTGCGAGGCCAGGATCTCCGCCACAATACAGCGGCTCTCCTCGTAGGCCAGCGACCCCAGCTGGATGCCGACCCCCGCGCTCCAGCGAGAGTCAACCGGCCCCTCTCCCGTCCGACGGGTCGCCAACAGCAAGATCGGCAGCCGCTCGATCCGCTCCGACAGCAGGCCGAGCCAGTCGCTCGAGGTCGGATCCAGCCACTGCAGGTTCTCGATGACCAGCACCAGCGGTGTCCGCAACGCCCGGCCGACCACCAGCTGCCGGCAGGCATCGAACAGCTTCCTCCGCAGACGGGACGGATCCCCCGAGCGCGGATAGTCCCAGCTCCCCGCCAGACAAAGCATCGCCAGCAACACCGGCAGCTCCGGATCCTCTTTCAACGGAGACCGACGAAGCACCGACCGCACCTTCTGCACGATCGACTCCAGATCCTCTTCGGCCTTGATCCCGCAAAGGTCCCTCACCAGCTGTGCCAACAGACCGTAGGGCATCCACTGGGAACGGGGGCTCAGCTCCACCACCTCGTAGCTGACCTTGCAGCAACCAAGCCAGCGGCACAACTCCGCCACCAGACGGCTCTTGCCGATGCCCGCCTCGCCGGTCAAGCTCAGGCGGCCGCCTTGACCCTCCAGCAAGCGATCCACCTGCTCCTGCAACCGCTCCATCTCGGTCTGGCGCCCCACGAAACAGCGCCCCGACCGCCTCCGGTCCCAGCGCCTCGCCACACGGCGCTTCGGCAAGCTCAGCCGAAACAGGGGGATCCCGTCTCCTCCCCCCAGACGGCTCGCCTTCCTCCCACCCGTCATCGGCACCCGACGGGTCGTCCCCTGGCTCACCACGATCTCGCTCGATCCCACCGCCCTCCGCCGAGCACGTAACCAGCGGGCCGTGCTCCGCACCGACTCCAGCTCCGTCCGATCGAGCCCCACCGGCCGTTCCCACACGATCCACCGGGAGTCCACGTAGATCCGCAACGCTTCCCGAGCCCCCTGCTCTCCCCCATGCTCCGACCAGCGGTCCGTCAGATC
The DNA here is from genome assembly GCA_016931535.1 of Bradymonadales bacterium. Lineage (GTDB taxonomy): Bacteria > Myxococcota_A > Bradymonadia > JAFGEP01 > JAFGEP01 > JAFGEP01. The sequence continues at coordinate 54,286 of JAFGEP010000106.1, read as the reverse complement.
AACCGCCGCTTCCACCGCACGCTCCGCGTGATGGGGCAGACCCAGCGGAATACCGAAGGTGCACACCACCTCGTCGGCCGAGGTCTCCTGGATCGACCCCGCATGGGCACTCACCACCTGCTGGACCGTCCGGTGGAAATGACGGCGAAGGGGCTGGCTCCCCGGCTGCTCCCGATCCGTGAACCCCTCCGGCCCCCCCTCCAGCGCAGCGATCAGAAAGGTCGCGGCGGTCCGTCCCGTCTTGCCAGGGGACCTGGCGCCTTGCTCTCTTGCATCCTGGACTCCCGCTCGCGAAACCGACCACGAGACACCCCCCAACCGAGGGCCCTCCCCCTTCTGGATCATCCCGACTGGAGCGCCGCCACCTGTCACCCCCCTGCCGGAAGGAACGAGCAGGATCTCTTCAGGCACCCCGTTGGCCGACCCACCTACCCGACCGCCATCCTCAGGCAACCGGTCTGCCCCCAAAGGCCGCGGAGCACCCCCATCTCCCCCGGTCATCCAGTGCTCCTGGAGCGTCAGCCCGCCTTCGCTTCCTTTGGGCATCGCTGCCAGCAGCTCCTGGAGCTCGACCCCCTCGTGCCGGATCACCGATACCAATAGGGAGTAGCCCAGGCCATAGACCGTCCTGACCAGGCGGTCGCCCTTCTGCGTGTCCCCGATCGCCTGGCGGATCTGCTTGATGCAGGTCGAGAGAGACCATTCGCTGATCTCCCGGTCGCCCCAGATGCGGTCGAACAGCTCCTGGCGGGTCACGATCCGCTCCCAGTGCTCCACCAGGTAGGCCAGCACCTCGAACGCCTGGCGGCGCAGATCGACCCGCTCGCCATCGCGGTACAGCACGCCGCGATCGAGATCGAGTAGGCACCGGTCGAACTCGAGGAAAGTGGCCATCCGTCTGCCTCCCCTCATCCCGGGCGGGGATGGGTACAATCACCACGGGTGTAGGATAGAGCGAGCTTTCGATCGAATCTTGAAGGAAAGTTGAAATCAGGTCGTTTTTTGAAAAAAATTCTAGATGGGCAGGAAAAGATTTACGACTCCTCGGCGCTCGGAATCCGACAGAGCCCTGCCCATCGATCGGCAGCCAGGCTGGCAGCACCTGGGCTCGAACAGGTCGGGGCAGCATGGAGCCGCCTCGGTGAACCAGTACACTACGGGATCGCGTTCATCAAGGCCATTGCTGTCTCATACTGGAAATGGCGGTTTGGGGGACCGAGCGCGGGCGGATCGATAGGTCTTTGCGGGTAGCTGAGAAGGGGTCGCACTGTGCAGCTTTTGGGCGGCTTTCGTGTTCGGCTACAGCCAGGTCCCTGATACCTAGAGTAGGAAAGCCGCTGTGTTGACAGCCCTGTCTCCAGCTTTGATTGTTGTCTTGGTCTTCATGGTAATTCTCCTGGTGGAACCCGCCAGACACAGCAGTTCCTATGACAGCCCCGTGCTGCCCTACGATACTGTGCTGGGATTGGACGCACTGAAGCTGTAGGAGCCGCTCTTCATACCGGTTTTCCTCTTCATAACGATCCTCCTATGGACGCAAGTACCACTACCACGGCCGCTGCACCGCCCCTTTTGCTCCGACATTCTTCGTCAAACCGCCCTTGACCTTCGTCTTGATCTTCATGTCGCACCTCCTCTCCGGCTGATGGCGCGCAGGCCCATCCCGCGCGCGGGTTGTGGCGACTGTTCGAGCCCCCGCGAAACAGTGCAAGGCAAGGACCGACGGGGCCGCGGACAACCATCACAGTCTCAGGATATTCCGGCAGGCGGGGTGAATCTTGACTGGATCTTGAACGGGGGTTGTCCTATCGATACGGATCACCAGACCGCTCGGGGATAATGGGACAGGATGATGCGGTCCTTGGTGATGAGCGGAGCATCATGAAGCATGGCAGTGGCCACGACCACCCTCAACTCATGCCAATTCCTGGCCAGTCTCGATCGGTGACTATAAGAACTTACCGCTGGTTCCGCACGCTTCTTGGGAATCTGCGTCAGCTGGTTCACCCGGGATGAGCCTGTGCCTTGACGGACTTGCATCCGACCTGACGTTGTCTTCCCCCGCGCCGAGATGGCGCGGGGGAAGTAGCGGCGAAGCTGACGAAGGGGGCCGGCGCACAGCGCCACTCAACCGGAGGGGGAGGATCGGCTCCTGCTGCGAGCCGCCGCGGCGTACTCCATCTCCACCGCGCTCCAGTCGCAGACCGAACCCAGGCGAGCCAGGACCGAGTAGAGGCCGAAGCGGATGCGGAACAAAAAGAGCAGCTTGCCGGGCAGCCGCATGCGGGCCACCGCCAGCTTGTCGCCGGCGAGCTGGCGGGCGTCGAGCGCCACCCGCCCGTCGATCCGGTGGGCACCGGGCTTCAGCATCGGTCCGAAGAACCCTTCGAGCAGCTTGCGGATCCGGGCGAAGGCCCTGGCGTTCTTCGGCGGTGCGGCCCCCAGCGCACCCAGCGCCAGCCGCATCTGCGCCTCGTCCCCACTCCGGACCGACTCCGCCAGATCGACGAAGGCCACCACATCCGACGGCTCGAAGCAGCGCACGCAGCCGTAGTCGAACACCACCACCCGGCCGTCCTCCCGGAAACGGTAGTTGCCGGGGTGGGGATCGGCGTGGAACAACGAGTGGCGATACAACGTGCCCACGTAGACGTCGAACAGCGCCAGGCCCGCCCGGTCGCGCTCCGACTGGGACGCCGAGCCGGCGAAGGTGTCGAAGTCGCGCCCCTCCTCCCAGACCGTCGTCAGTACCCGGCGACCGCACCAGTCGTCCAAAACGCGCGGCACCACCACCACCGGGTGGTCCGCGAAGAGGCGACCGAACAGCCGCTGGCGGTCGGCCTCCAGCAGGTAGTCGCACTCCTCCAGAAAACGCGCCTCGGCCTCCTTCACGAAATCGCGGGCCATGGAGCCGGCGCCGGGCACGATCAGCTTGGCGAAGGCGGTGCCGGCCACGGCACCCCGAAAGTCGGAACGGATGGCCTCCTCGATCCCGGGGTGGCGCACCTTGACGGCCACCTGCTCGCCACCAGGCAGACGAGCCCGATGGACCTGTCCGATAGAGGCGATGGAGATCGGAATCTCCTCGACCCCGGCCAGCATGGCCTCCGACCGATCGCCCAGCTCCTCCCGGATCACCTGCTGTACCGTCGAAAAGGGCATCGCCGGCGACTGGGTCTGGAGCAGCGCGAGGATCCGCTGCATCTCCGGGGGCAGGTCGACCTCCAAAAAGCCGAGAATCTGGCCGACCTTCATCGGGATCCCCTTGAGCTCCCCGAGTCGGGCGGCGAGGTGTTCGATCTTGAGCTGTCCGCGTTCGTCCAGCTCGGGGCGTCCCCGCATCCTCCACAGGTTGGCGGCTATCCCGACCGCTCCCCGCGCGGTGCGGGCGAATCGCCCCAGGCCCGAGCCGGGTCCGCCGCGCCCGGACTCGGCGCGCAGCTGCTCCAGAAACTGCTGGAGTCGGTCGTCGGAGGGATCGTCGGTCATGCTGATTTCCGGGTGAAGCCTGCTCACCTTTTACCAGAAGGCGGCGGGGATTGTAGTCGATACCTGAGTAGGAGAGCGAGGGGCTTGGTAACGTCGCGGATCAGCAGGTCTGTCAGAGCCCCCTGGCATATTTTCCCCAGCACGTGAGCTGTTGATCGGGGTGCACGGCACAAGCGAAGTCCTGGCTGACGACCACCTGGGTAAAGCCTTCATCGGGCGGAGGCGTGCCGTATGAAGCCTGTTCACTACCCCAACACACCACCTGGCCTTCCTGGCGCAGACCGCAGGTGTACGAGGTGCCGGCATCAATGGCAACGAAGTCGTCGACTGGGGGCGGATCGCACTCACCATGCTCATTGCTGCCCTGGCACTCGACATGTCCGCTATCATCCAGTCCACACACGTGCGCATTCCCTACTGCGACCGCGGTGAAGACGCTGCCCAGCGGTGCAGGGGGTGTAATGCGGCCGTTGACGCTCCAGCATTCGATCTGGCCTGTACTGTCGATGGCGCAGAGGTGATAGCGGTAGGCATCCAATCCAAAGTAGCCGTTGCCAGCGGGTTGCCAGTTCACCAAAACGGGTTGCCAGGGCCCGCCCGCGACATTATCTTGTCCCAGGCCTGTGCGACGGGCTCAAAGGTGAAGTGCGACGGCCGTGGCACACGTCGGTCGTCACCGGTGTTACCGAGAGGAGCGTAAAGATGGACTCTGGTTTCTTCTGGCTGAAAGGTCGTGCTTCGGCGGTCTGGGGGGTGTTGTTTGTCCTGGCTCTATGGGGGATCGGTTGCGCCGCCGTCGAGTTGGGTGGGGATCTGCCCACCGGCGACCCCTATGCCACCGAGGCCTCGCTCTCCAGCCTCGATGCCCTCTTGGAGGGCGCACCGGATCCCAACTCCTTGCCCGAGGATGGCAAGTACGACGCCGTCTACCCTGCCCAGTTCGACCTGGTCCGGTTCCAGTCGCCGGTCAGGAACCAGGCCAGCCGAGGGGTCTGCTCCATCTTCTCCACCGTCGCACTCATGGAGCACCTGTACGTTCGCGAGGGGTCGATCGCCAGCCCCGACTTCTCCGAGCAGTTCTTACAGTGGTCGGTGAAGGTGGAGAGCAGGCGGTTCACCACCACCGAGGGCTCCAACGCCAACTACAACCTGGAGGCGATCAACCGCCACGGCATCGTGCTGGAATCGGCCTGGCCCTACCAGACCAGCCGCTGGAACAGCAGCCACGACGCCGCCTGCACCGGCGAGGACGACCAGCCGATCCGCTGCTATACCAACGGCGATCCACCCGAATCGGCCCTGGCTGCACGCCGCTGGCACCTGCCCCGCGGGCGCTGGCTCAACACCGCTGAACGGAGCATCAAGGGGTACATGGTCGACAACCAGCTCGGCGTGGTGGTCGGGCTCGAGTTCTTCTACCAGTCGTGGAACCACCGGCGCAGCACCCTCCCGATCAACCGGGAGAACTGGAGCGAAGGCTACGTGCTCTACCCCAACCAACGGGACATCGAGGTCAGCCGGGAGAGCCCGGCCGGTCACTCCATCCTGCTGGTGGGCTGGGACGACGACCTGACCGTCCCCATCGTGGACGAGAACGGAGACCCGGTTCTGGACGATGAGGGGAACCCACAGGTCGAGAGGGGGTTTTTCATCTTCAAGAATAGCTGGGGAACCGGCAGCTTCGGCGTACGCAACCCTCACGGCGACGGCTACGGCTACATCTCCATGCGATACGTTCAGCAGTTCGGCAACGCCTACAGCTCCACGGTCCCGGTCGTCCAGCTCGACCGCGAGATCTGCGACGATGGGATCGACAACAGCCTCGACGGCCGGACCGACTGCGACGATCCCGCCTGCGCCGACGATCCCGCCTGTCGCCCCAGCGACCTGCGATTCCAGAACGACCAGGTTCAGGACATCCCGGACAACTCTCCGGCAGGGGTCTCCTCGGTCATCCCCGTCCCGGTCGAGGGCACGATCTCCAGCGTGCGGGCCGAAGTCGCCCTCACGCACACCTATCGTGGCGATCTGAGAGTGACGCTGAGAAGCCCCCGAGGAACGGAGGCGGTGCTTCACAACCGGACCGGCGGCAGCGAGGACAACCTGGCCCTGTCGCTCGTCCTCGACGATTTCTCGGGCGAGCTGAGCCAGGGCGACTGGACCTTGACGGTAGCCGATCTCGCCGCCCATGACACTGGCCAGATCGAGCGCTGGAGCCTGGAGCTGGTGTTGAGCGGTGAGATCGGCCCCGAGGACTGCGACGACGAGGCGGATAACAACGGCGACGGCCTGGTGGATTGCGAAGACCCGCTATGCTTCGACGACGAGGCCTGCGGCCAGCCCGAAACCCTGACCTTCACCAACGACGAGGCCCAGCCGATCCCCGACAACAACCCCAACGGCATCATCAGCGGGATCACCATCGATCGGGACGGCGTTTTGGCCAGCCTGAACGTGGATGTGAACATCACCCACACCTTCCGCGGCGACCTGGTCGTCAAGCTGCACCACCCCGACGGCGACGAGGTGACCTTGACGAGCCGCGAGGGCGGAAACCTGAGCAACCTGGTCAGACGCTTCACAGTGGACCAGTTCAACGGGCTGAACATCCGGGGCGACTGGATCCTGGAGGTGAGCGACAACGCCCAGATCGACACCGGGACGCTGAACTCCTGGGGGCTCGAGATGGTGGTCCGGTAAGCTCTCGCCGTTCAACCTTTCCCCGATTCCAGCCAAAAACCCCAGATCAAGCTTCGTTCTCGCTTGACCCCTTTCGAAACCCAGAACCAGCGATTGGAACATCGTGGTGGTCCACTGGGGGACCACACCACCGACGGTTCGAGTCGACACCTATTCGCGCCGAGTGACGCGGAAAATTACCGGATTCACGCCAACAAGAGGCGTTGGCGCATCCGACACCGCATGGCGAAGGGGCTTCGATCTTGCGCGGATCAACCATCACCGATTTTGTGGTAAGGTCACCGGCCGGCTGGAGCTGAACCTCCTCCTGCCCCAGGAGCCGAACCGATGCCCTCTGTCCCCTGTCGATCCCTCGTCTGGATGATCTGCTTGGCAAGTCTGTGTCTCGTGTCCTGCGACGACGCCCCCATCCCCACCGGCGAGACGAGCTACCCGCTTCCTTCCAGCGAGCCCTCTCGGGAGAGCGCAGCGGCGGGGGGCACCTGGAGACCGGGAGAAGAACAGGCACAACAGGAAGAGATCCGGCTCACCCTGGCTGACTTCGAGCAGCCTGCCGGTGCGCTCCTGCCCCGCCCGAATGATCTCGGCGACTGGGTCTACAGGGTTCGCCCCACCTACTACTCGGCGGCCACCCTCTTCGAGCTCATCGACGGCGGCGCCGACAGCTTCTTGGAGCAGGGGTTCGTCCAAGCGGCCAACGCGGTGCTGGGGTTGCCGCAGTCGAGGGAAACCTTCAGCCGAGAGGCCACCCTGGAGCTGTCGGTGTTCACCATGCGCTCGGAGGAGGCGGCGGCAAGCAAGTACGAGCTGGACCACCGGGAGGGCCGCTGCGAGCACCAGGTGCGGATCGTCTCGACCCACTGTACCACCTCCTCCAGCCTGGACCTAGTGGTTGGACGTCACTACCTGCGGCTGCTGTTGGACCGCGACCACCCTTCGCTGCTAGAGCCGATGCTGGCCATCGCGGAGGGGATCCAGGCGCGAGCGGCGTTGGGAGGTCCCTAGCTCTTCGATATCTGAGGAGCCCTCCCCCCCCTGTCCTCTTTTCCGCCTCACAGCGAGAGAGAGAGGTGATCGATGGGTCTGGACCTGGCAGCCTGCCGACCTGGTGACCTGGCAACCCAAAAGCGTCAAGCTGGTCGCCATCCCCGCCGCCAGCCGCTTCGGCACCGGCAGCTACCTCGTCAGGCACACCCAAGGGCGATGGCCAGAGCGGCACAGACGGCCTCCATCATCGAGTCGTCGAGGTGCCCCACGTACTGTGACAGCTTTTTGCCATCGACCGTCTGGAGATGATCCAGGTTGACGGCTGACCGATGCTTCAGACCATGCTCCGTTCCCACGATGACCTCGCTGGGAACCCCGAATATCCGGGAGGTGATGGGAGCCACCGTCACGGTACGGATCAGCCCGATCACGTCTTGACGGCTCATGACGACCACTGGGCGCCGCTTGTCGGGACTCTCGAACTGGTACAACCAGATGTCTCCGCGCCGGATCATTCGGGCCATACCTGCTCTTTCTCCCACTCTGCAAGCTCACTCGTCTCGCTCTCTTCAGCTGTCGAACCATACCCCTTCTGGTAGGCCTCACGGATCCGGGCGCCACGCCTCTCGCTTAAGTATTGCCGAAGCAACCTTCTGATCACGCTCGATCGACCCTCGAGCTTGACCTCTGTCTCCTCATCCAACTCGGACAGGATCTCCTCGTCCACGGTGATCTGTATGCTCTTCATGATGGATATGTCCTTCATGCGTCATATACACAATGATAATATAGTCGTTGTGAGGGTACTGTCCAGGGTAGCCAATGGAACCAGCGGCTTGATCCGTAACTCGCGAGGAAACGGGCGGACTGGCGACCTGCAACCTACAGGCTGTTCGCCATGCCAGCCACCAGACTCTTCATCACCGGCAGCACCATCGCCAAAAAGTACAGCCCCACCACCACGAAGATGGTGCCGAAGATCACCTTGAGGCGGTCCATCCAGCCGCCCGACTTGGGGATGCGGGTGATCAGGCTGGTGAAGGTACCCAACAGCAGAAAGAGCTGGCCCATCCCCAAGGCGAAGGCGGCCATGTAGAGGGTGCCGAGCAGGATGTTGCCGGTGTCGGCGATAAAGACCAGGATGCCAGCCAGCCAGGGACCGACGCAGGGGGCGGCGATGATGCCGGCCACCAGGCCCATCACCAGGGCGCCGGCGTAGCCCTTGCCCCCCTTGCCGCTCAGCCGGTCCTGGAGGCCTCCCGGAAGGCGCAGCTCGAACAGACCGACGTTGCTGAACCCCAGGATGACAAACAGGGCTCCGATGGCGATCAGCACCGCGGGATTCTGGAACGCCCGCCCGACAAACCCGCCCACGGCGGCGGCCACCACTCCCAACGTCACGTAGGTGACCACGATGCCGCCCACGTAGACCAGGGAAAGGGTGAAACCCTCCCGCTTGGTGGCCGCCTGTCGCGCGCCAAAGATGGAGATGGTGATGGGGATCAAGGGGTACACGCAGGGGGTCAGGCTGGTCAGGATGCCGGCCAGAAAGACCAGCCCGAAGGTGATCAAAAACCCCCACTTGCGCCGGGCCTCCTCGAAGGGGCTGGGATACCCGCCCGCACCGCCGGCCCGGGCGGCCTCGAAGCGGGTCAGAAACTCCTTGGCATCCACCACCTCCCGGATGGTGTGGGAGGGCATCGGTTCTCCATTCGGATCGAGGAAGACGATGGCCGGCGGCCCCCCCACGACACCGAATCGGCGGCTCAGCTCCTCGGTTCGCGGGTCATCCTGGTCGGTCAGGTCGACGATGCCACAGGCGAACTCGTCGGCCCGGGAGATCACCTGGGGGGTGTTCAGGGCTCTTCGCTCGAGCTCGTGGCAGGCGTGGCACCACTCGGCGGTGAAGTCGAGAAAGACCGGGACCTGCCGCGCCTGGCCGTCGGCGATGGCCGCATCGAGGTCGTCGTGGCAGGAAAGCTCGGGACCCGGCGGGTGGTAGCTCAACAACGAGATCAGAAGCCACACCGAGATGCCCAGCCCGGCAACACCCAGGCTTCGGCGCACCCGTGTCCAGACGGTAGGGTCCCAACGGCTCCGGTACAGCCCGCCCAGGGCGACCGACAGGACCATTCCGGCAACGCACAACCCGATCGCAATCCAGCTCATGGCAGACCACCACCACCCCGGGGCTTCGACCGGCGGGTTGTACCTGGATTTTGCCAATTTGTCAGGGGATCGTCACGAGCACCCGAATCCACGCCCCAACGCCCGATGTCAGGCCCGACCGGTTTCCGCTGCAACCACGGGACACCACCGCTCAGGACCGCTTCTCCACGTACTTGACATCCCCAAACCTCTGGAAGTCAGCGTCCTGGCTCCACAACGTCGCTCGGTGGGCCCTGGCCGTGGCGAGGATCACGCTATCGGCCATCGGCAGCCCTTCCTCGATGCTAAGGCGGGCTGCACTGAGCGCCAGGGGCACCGTCAGCTCGACGACGGTCCCTTGCTGCATGGCCGCCACGGCCTGCAGCGCGCTCGTCTCACCGCGTTGTTGAAGTACCCGCTTGAACACCTCATAGATGCTCAGGGTCGGTATGACCAGCTTGTTGACCTCCTCGATCGGCGGGGCGAAAAAATCGGCATTCTGCCCGTCCGCGAAGTACTCGAGCCAGCCTGAAGAGTCCACAACGTTCATGAGCGATCCGACTCCCGTTCCACCGTAGTGTCCATTCCCCTCAAAAACCCCCGCATCTCGGAGATGGGCCTCAAGGGGATGAGCTCGATTCGGCCTTCGTACATAACCGCCTGGACCTGTTGGCCTGGCTTGAGGTCCAGCTTCTCGCGTATGACCTTCGGAATGACGACCTGGAACTTGGGCGACAGTGTGACGATACTCATACAAAAACTCGATCGTTACTTTTTTACCTACATATATCGTATCGATCGATCGTGTTCTGTCAAATCCGGTCGCATCCAAGAAACCACCGCTGGCTCGGTGAGGGTCGGGGCTTGACGAGTCTAAGGAGTCGGCGGATCGCGGTCTTCAAGCAAAGCTCCACCGCTTCAAGTCTTGGTGACGAGGATCAGTCCCATTTTTTGGGTGGGCGATCGCGCTGGTGGGAGCGGTAGGCCTTCAGCCATCACCCCACTCAGATCCCCTCGGTCAAGGTGACGCGCATGTGGCGTGGAAGCTCGTGTGCCGAGTAGGTCAGGACGGCGGTGCTGTAGTCGTTGGTGGTGAAGATGACGATCGCCTCGCCCACCACCCGCCAGGGGATGAGATCGGCGTTATCCTTCTCGTGGAAGCCCGGCTCTCCGTCGCTCCACTCAATGTACTCGTCCTCTCGGGCCCAGACCGCGAAGCGGTTGCCCTCCCGAACCCCCTGGTTGTAGCCTCGGTCGATGAACACGTAGAAGGTGCCCGCCGCATAGGTGGTGGGCTCCAAGAAGTCGATGATGGTGCCTTCCAGGTTGACGGTGGCCGGTCGGGACTCCACCACGCGCATCAGGATCTGGTTGACGAACAGGACGTCACCGCGCTCGATCACGTCCCAGGCCATGATCACGCGGCCAATCAGCAGTGGTGAGTCCTGCGGGCGGTCGGTGATCTCGATGACCCCGGTCACGAGGTACTTGACGCCGATCAGGATGTCGTCGTCCTCGGGATCGTAGAGGCGTCCCACGATCCGGTTGAGGGCGAAGCGGTCTCCGATCTGGACGGAATCGGCTTCCTCGAACTCGAGGTATACCTCGTCGAAGAGAGACAGCGACCGGTAGGGGGTGGGGGAAAACCGGATGAACCCCACGCTTTCCAGCTCGCTGCCGGTGTAGAAGCCTGCCAGGGGATAGTGGGTTCCAGGGCGTCCCGGTGGTCTGGCAGAGGGCCAGGTCGAGGGGTCGGCAGGCGGTCTCAAGAAGATGACATCACCGGGATAGATCCAGTGGGGGTTGGTGATCTGGGGGTTGTAGGACCAGACTCTGGGCCAGACGTAGGGGTTGCGAAAGTAGGCCTCGCAGATCCGGGAGAGGGTATCCCCATCTCGCACCACGTAGTAGTTGGGTACGCCCGCGACACCCCCTCGAGCGTAGGGGACCTGGACCTGCTGGGACTGGGCCGGAGCGATCGAGAGCGCTGTCGCGAGCAAGGCGACCAGACCGGCTGTGGACAAGTATTTACAGCTCATCGCAAAGACCCCTCCTAGTTCAGCTCGGTCAGGTGCAGTGAGGCCCGGCGTGCGGCATCCGTCAGGGGATACGTTTCGACGAGAACGCTCAACACCATGGTGGCCTCTCGCCGGCTATTGAGTCGTTCGTAGGTCAAGCCGATCTTCAGCAGGCTGTCGGGAACCTTGTTGCCGTCGGGAAACTCGTCCACCACGCGCTGGAAGCTGACCAGCGCATCGGGGTACCGGCCGGCGGCATAATGACATTCCCCGATCCAGTAGAGGGCGTTGTCCAGGTAGTCCTCTTCCGGGCGGGAGTCGAAGAAGGCGGTGAAACCGCGTAGTGCCGGCTCGTACTCTCCGGTGTTGAACAGGTTCAGGCTCTGCTGGTACAGGTCCAGGGGGCGTGCGGTCGAAGAAGCGGCCGAACCGGTCGATGCATCGGTAGAAACCGACTGGGAGACCTGGCCGGCGGTGCGGGGTGGCTGACCGGTGGAACGATCTGCCAAGCCCGCTTGCGTCGGGTTCACCGGCAGCCTTTCCCCAGTCACCACCGGTGGGATGGGGTTGCGCTCCGGGGCGTTGGAGGCAGGCATCAAGGTCAGGTTGCCGCTGTGGAGCCGAGCGTAATCGTCCAGGGTTTCGTTGGTGATCACCAGTTCGGCTGTTGGCTCCCCTGACTGACCGATCGGGTCCCCGGACGGATCGGGGGTCAACCGCTGGACCGGCAGGCTGGCCACGTAGGAGTAGTCCGGTGCAGCCTCGGGGGGTTGGTAGGCGGGCAGCTCTTCCAGGCTTCTCCTGGCCACAAGCCCTCTCCGCTCCAGCGAGATCCGATGGGCTTCCACCCGATCTTCGAGCAGCAGGACCTTCTCTTCCAGCTCGACCATCTGGACCTGCCAGCGGCCATAGGAGCGCTCCAGCTCCTGGATCCGCTGCTCTACCAGGGACAGGTCCTGCCGTATCTGCTGTTGGCCTCCACTGCACCCGGTCAACAGGAGAAAGGTCAAAGCACCGGCGAACCATGCCACCGTTGGCCTTCCCACTCGGTCACAGACCCTTCGCATTCGGTCAACTCCCTTCCCTGCAACCGGTTTCTGTAGTACCCCGGTACCCATTCTAGGTTGGGGCAACCCCTTGTCAAAAAAGCACGAGGCCCGGTCGGTGCGTGCGACTTCCGTCTCGACAGGGCCCTGGTTCCCTGGTAGGCCTGAACCATGCGGCCATCCTTTGGGACCGGCCTCAAGATCCAGGACAGGTTGCCAGTCATCGATCGGAGGCGGCCCTTTCCGTCTGCGGGCTGGTTGAAGCAGAGGAGGACTGCGATGAATGCGGAGAACAAGGGAGGCGTCGACGGAAAGAAGGCGCTGATCCAGCGCCTCGGTCCGATGATCGTGCGCGATCCCCGAGCTCCGTTCCATCGCCTCATCGGCAGGAGGAGGCATCGGTTCATCACCACCCTCTTGGAGCTGGACCGGCAGCATCGCCTCTGTCACCTGGGTTGCGGCGACGGAGAAACCCTGAGTCGGCTGGAGGCGGAGGTCAAGGTCGGCGTCGAGCGCTCGGCACACCACCTCGAGGCCGCCGGCAAGCGGTTGGGGAGCGGTGTGGAGTTGGTACAAGCTCCTTTCGACGCCCTTCCCTTTCCGGACGCCTACTTCGATCGGATCCTCTTGACTTGCGAGCTGGAGGAGATCACCGAGGCGGATCGGATCTTCCTGGAGATACGCCGGGTGCTGGCCTACAACGGCTTGCTGGTGGTCGCCGTCAGCCGCGAGGGCCTCTTGGACGATGCCCGCGGCCTGTTCGACCGGCTGCGGTTGCTCGGCGTGCTGGGAGCTGGCCGCTGGGGCAGCAGATTATGGCCGGCCCGCCTTCGCAACCGCTGGCTCGACCGGACCTTCAGTGCCGAGAAGCTGGAGGAGATGATCAAGGGGAGCTTCCGGATCCGGCGGGTACTGGGCATTCCGTTTGTGCCCCCCTACCTGGTTCTGATCGCCCGGCTGGTCAGAAGCTGACTTCCGATCCCGATCGCCCGTCAACTCACCGCTCGTGTCTGCGCCCTGGTGGCTTTCCGCCGCTTGAACCTCGCCCTCAGGTTCCATCCGAACATGGCCGCGACCGCCAGGGCTGCCAGCCAGGCGAAGAGATCGCCGACCTTGGAGTACAAGGTGGAGGGGGGTGGCATGATGGCCACGTCTGCGATCAAGTACTCCGGCCCGCTGAGCATGCGCTGGCTCTGGTCGAGGGCCAGCCGAGCGTCGGTCAGAAGGGGCAGCACCGCCGACCATCGATCCCCTGTCGGCGCTTCTTCCAACCGCTGCTTCGCCTCCCGAAGCTGCCCTAGCGCAGGTTCCAAGGAGACCAGCACATCCCGGACAAACTGCTCACTGCTGGACAGCAGACGATCCATGTCGCCCATCAGCGTACCCCTCCTGAGCGACTCGGCGCGGATGGCTACCAGCTCGGACGCAATCGCCGAAAGCTGGGGGATGACCGCCTCGAGCCGTTCGACAAGATCCCCCAGCACACCAGTGGACACGGTGGGTAGCGACTCGGCGGACCGGTTCTGGATCGGGACCGGATCGATCGCCTCGACCACCTGCACCAGCTCCGCCTGGATCTGCTTCAGACGGCCTGAGAGTGCTGCCAGCCGCTCGGCGATCTGACTGGCCGCATGGTCGGCCAGCCGCTCGTCCCTGCGCAGCGCGATCGCCAGCTCGTAGTAGGCGTCCTCCACCCGGGTAGCGGCGCCCACCAGCCAGCTCTGTGCCAGGATACGCCCTACCGGGTCGATCATGCTGGAGACGCCGGTGTTGGTGGAGCGAACCAGGGGCAGGCGATGCTCCACCGACCGAAAGACCGAGAAGGCCATGTGATGGTGGGCGGCGGAGCTGGTCTGGAACCAGCCATCGTTGATCAGGTTGACGAACAGGTTGGGCGACAGCTCGGCGAGCTCCAGACCATATCCTGCGATGATGTCCTCGTAGCAGATCATGGCCCCGATGCGCACCGGGATCTCCTGCCCGTCCGCGGTGGCGAAGGGAAGCTCGAGGACCGTCACCCCCTCGCCTGGGGTGACGTCGCCCGCGGTGGGAACGAGGGAGAAGAAGTTGAACCCAAAGGTGCGGTAGAGGAAGTGGGACAAGGGGACATACTCCCCGAACATCAGGAGGACATTCTTGTCGTATGCGCCCAGAACCCTCCCCTCGGCGTCCACCAGGATGGCGGTGTTGTAGTAGAAGCGGGGTGGTCGCCTTCCCTGGGGAGGGATCCCGGCGATCTCCTCGGCCGTAGGCTCACGGGTGGTGAGCACGCCAAACAGCAGGGGCGTCGAAAAGCCTCGCTGGACCGAACCCCGCTCCAGCGCGGGGGTATTGCGCTGCCGATCCTGCTGGACATGTTCCACCAGCTCGGCGGGCGAGGGTCGAAAGTAGGTCACCTGTCGGGGGACATCGTCCACCACCTCCAGGTTGTCTTCCAGCTCCACCAGGTCATCGGTTTCGGCGGTGCTGATGGCCACAAAGGGGATGTTGACGGCGGTCTCCGGCCAGAGGATCAGATCGGCCCCCAGCGAGGCGAGATGGGCCGACATGTTCTGGTGGATGAGCAGGTTGTCGGACACCCGCTGGGGATTGGCCTTCATGAAGATGCCGATGTCGGCCTCCACCAGGCCGATGCGAATGGTCGGGCTCTGGGCGATCAGTCGATCGACCTGGCCGATGCGCACCGTCCCGTAGATCAAGCAGAAAAGGAGCAGAAGGGCGGTGACCAGAGCGCTACGCCAGGGCCATCGCTCGACGGGTCGTTTGCGAAGGCGCCTGACCAGGGCATCGCCGGCCCCGTACAGCGTGGCATTCACCAGCAGGACCATGGCGGTCAGCCCCAGCACACCGGTGAGATCGGCCGCCTGGATGAAGGTCGTGAAGAGGTAGGTCGCGTTCCCGATGTGGTAAGGGAAGATGTAGACCGCCCGGGCTACCAGCTCGACCAGCACGAAGGCCAGCGGTGCGGTCAGGGTCAGGGGGAAGCGGCGCAGGGTCACCGGCGACGGGAGCTGCTCGCCTCGGGCCGCAGCCGGCTTTTCTTTTCCGGCCGCTATTGGCAGGTTGCGCCAATCTCCGGACAGGTGGGAGACCAGCGCTGCGAAGGCAGCCACGTGGATCCCCTGGAACAGGGAGAAAAGCAGGTGTAGCAGTATGGAGATCCAGCCAGGCAGACCCCCGAACACCTCCAATAGCTGCCGGATGAAGTAGAACCCGAACAGCACGGTGATGGTCCCGGTCAACCAGCCCCAAAAGAACGCCTTCCTCGGTTGGACCCGGGTGACCACCGCCAGCAGGGGGATATAGGCCACAAAGAGCAGGGGGTAGACATCGAAGCGGGGAAAGCTGAAGACGACCAGCAGGGCGGACAGGGTGCAGGCCAACGTGCGAACCGGCTGGCGGACCATGGCCACCAACGGGCGGAGGGGGGCCAACAGGACCCTTTTCATGCGCCCCCTGCGCTTTGGAGTGCCGTGTGATGTGGACATCGGCTCCTACCTGAGCGGGGCCTTCAGGCGGATCGCCTTGGGCAGAATCCTGATCTCGGCCGGCAGGCGGCCGGGCGCTTCCCCGTCGATGTCGAGCAGGCACTCCTGGTCGCTCTCGGCTCTGAGGACCTTTCCGCGACCGGAGAGGACACCGGGCAGGTTGACGTGGGTCCCCTTGTAGACGGTGGTGCCCCGGGACAGGTGATAAAAGCGGCTTCGCCAGGGCATGACAACCACATCTAACAGGCCGTCGGTGACGCTGGCCTCCGGCCCGATATGCATGCCACCCCCGAAGTACTGGCCGTTGCAGGCGGCCACCACGAAGATGCGATCCTGGTTGAACGGCTCCCCATCCAGCGTCAAGGTCACCTGGGGTGCCTGGTAGCGGAAGGTGGCCCTCAGGGTTGCGATGAAAAAGCTCGCCTTGCCGCCCAGCGCCTTGGTGGTGGTGTTGACCAGGCGGTCCACCAGGCCGCCCATGCCGAAGCTGGCGATATTGAGGAAGTAGCGGTCGTCGGCCTGTCCCTCGTGGTTGATGTAGGAGATGTGGCCGATATCGATCTCGACCGGCTCGCCGGTGGTCATCAGCTGGGCATAGCGCCGAAGGTCTTTCCCCTCGACGGCGAGGATACGGCGGAAGTCACCGCCGGTGCCCACGGGGAGGATGCTCAGGGTAGCGTCGGGAGCCACCGGTTCTCCATGCTCGAAGAACCCGTTCAGCACCAGGCTGTTGGTTCCGTCTCCCCCGAGTGAGCCGATATTCCGGTAGCCTTCGCGGAGCGCCTTGCGGGTGATGGTGGCGGCATCGGTCTCGCTGACGGTCATGGCGAACTCGAAGGGGCCCAGCTCGGCTTCGAGCAGCGTCTTGTACTGGTCCCAGTGACGCCCCACCAACCGGTTTTTGGCCATCGGATTCACAACGATAAACGGCTTGTCCATGCGGTCTGTCTCCCGCCACCTCCGTGGCTCTATTGCGCCTCTACCCCTCGATGGGGCCTCATCTTGTCGAACTACCCGGTCAGCCGCTCTCGATCGGGCATCCCGCGCGGCGTTCACCGTTCGTGCCGGGCTGCACGCCCAAGGGAGCGGTGGTTCCAGCGAATCCTCTCCACCACCTGTCAAGGCTCGATCATCCCGCGCCGGAACGGTTCAGGCTGGCCCCGCCTTGCCAGGTGGTCCACACCGGTCGGTCTCACCGGCGGCGACCAGTAGATCCAGGAGATCGAACACCTCGATCGGCTGGTCTTGCGATCCGATGGCCGCCATGACCGCGATCTGTTCTCTCAGGCCGGCTCGGCAGTGAGGGCTGGCGGCGACCACTGTGCGGGCACCGCTGTCCAGGATCTCTTCCAGGACGAGCTGTGTCGCCCGGGCCCGAGCCTCCGGGAAAGCGGCTCCCCAGAGCCCCCCCGAACCACAGCTTCGGGCATGGCGGCCCGACTCGTGCAGCGAGAGGGGCTTCTGCCCGCAAAGCCGCTCCACCACCTGTCTGAACTCATCCCCCAGCCCCAACCGGCGTGTCTCGAAGCTGCTGTCATGGACGACAACGGGGCCCTCCAGGTGCCCTTCCGGCAAGAAGTACAGGTGCTCGGACAGCCACTCGACCAGGTGGAGCACCCGCTGGGATCGCTTGCGGGTCTGACCCTGGAAGGCCCAGAGCGCCTGGCCGCAGTCGGTGACGCACTGGGGGTGCGCTGCCGCCTGGTCTACGAAACGCTGCCAGGATTGGACTGCCCGATCGACCCGACCCGCTTCCCACTCGCAGAAGCCACACCCCACGAATCGCTCCACTTTCGGGATCGCCAGGATCGCCCCATGGGCGTTCAGGACCTCCATCGCCCGTCGCACACGCTCCGCCCCACCCTGCCCTTGCAGACTGGCGCAAGAGGGTAAGAAAGCCGGGCGATCGGTCCGACCCTCCATGTAGGGTGGAGGAACGGCATCGGCCTGACAGCCGCCGGGCACCGGGTCGAACGCCACAGGGACTTCCAGGCCGTCCGCTACCAGGGCTGCTCTCCCCTTGGCGAGGATCTCCGCCACCGGGCTGTCGTGCCGGCAGTACACCTGGCATCTCCCGCAGGAGATACAGTGGTACAGCGGTTCTATCAGGTCGGCCTGGCGCGGCAGATGGCCGCCGTCGACCAGGTTCAAAAGCCGCATCAAGCCCCAGGGGGTGACCGTCTCACGCGCTTCACCGTGAGCAACGGGGCAGGCGAACCGGCAGAGCTTGGGGCAGTAGGTGCAGTAGCGTAGCGCCTTTCGCTCGGCATCGGTGAAGTCGAGGGTACCTCTGGAGGGCGCCCGGCTCATGGCTCACCTCCACCGGCAGGAAGCCCGGGATCGGGCGAGAAGAGTGGCCTGCGATCGACCGGCTGGCCGAAAAACTCGGCCAGGTGCAAGTCGCCGGCCGTACAGGCCTTCTCGCGGAGGTCCTCCAAAAAACCCCGGTTGGAGGGCGCCATGGTGAAGGTGGCCAGAACCCCGTGGCTATCCGGATACTGAAAACCGATGGTCAGCACCTTCTTGCCCCTCCAGGCCAATGCCTCCTGGACGATCTCCGAGACGGTGCGATAACCAGCCGAGATGGCCATGGTCAGCCCATCCGGCAGGGGGTCGGCGTAGCGCTGTTCGGTGGGTATGGTTGCCACCTGTTGGGTCTGAAGCCCCATCGATTCGAGCGGCTCGACCAGGTGGTGGTCGGTACTGGTCCGCAGCGGCAGGTAGGCGTCAATGGTGCGGCTGGTGGCATCGAGGCGGCGAAGCGCCAGGGGATCGAGCAGGGTGATCTGACGAGCCGCAGCGAAGAGGAGATCGTTGTCGCCCAAGGCGCCGCGAACCTGCAGGTAACGGGGTGCCGGGCGTGACAGGGCGATGCTGGCTCTCTCGATGGTTCCCAACCTCCCCTCTCCTCCGATGAACAGGAAAGCCAGATCCGGCCCGGATGCTTTGCGCGGGCTGACCATCGAGGCGTACCGTTGCCCTTCTGCCGTCTTGGCGACAATCCGTCGGCAACGACCCGCGAGGAGGGAGCACTCGTAGTGAAGCGGTCGCGGCTGGTGGCGTTCCAGCAGGGCGCCGACGGTCGACTCCGCGATCTCGGCATGAATGCCGTCCAACGACCAGCCGCTGGCAGAGGCGCTTTCGGCCAGCTGCGAGAAGGTGATGTATGCGTCGCAGTCCACCAACCCCGAGATCGGATCGGGGAGCACCGGACAGGTGGGCTGACAGCAGGCCGAGGACCGGTTTATTGCAGGGCTGCGGTCGAAACCTTGTGCATCGCGTTCGGTGTTCATCGGTGGCCTATCCGAGTTGGGGCACATCCCAGAGCTTCCCGGGGTTCATGATGCCGTCCGGGTCGAACCGCTGCTTGAGCAATCGATTCAACCCCTGCCCGCCCTGGTGATCGTGGGACAGAAAACCGGCCTTGAGCAGTCCGGCCCCGTGGTGATGGGTGATGTTGGAGTGCGCCTGACGAACCGCGCCCAGGGCCACATTCCAGGTCCGCTCATAGAGGGCCTCGATGGCAGCGCCCGGTGGGGCGAAACCGGCGAAGGTGAAGTAGATGGAGGATCCTTCCCGGTAGGCGTGGCTGAAGTGGGCCATGATGAAGGCATGGGGGCTCACGGCCTTTTTCACGCGGGCATAGAGGTTCTCCAGGTTGTCCCAGGTGGTGGAGACCTCCATGGTGTCCACGAAGGCTCCCAGGTCCATGATCGGACTCTGCTTGTAGGAAACTGCGAAACGGCGCTGGTACCAGTGTTCTCCCGGCCCCTCCCCCAGGTCGTGCCCGCTCTCCGACAACAGGGAGAAGGCGGCCTCGGCTTCGGCGGCGACCTGTCGTCCGGATCCCTCGAAGCTGACGATCAAGAGGTTGCCGACGGGCAACACGCCAACCGCCCGGTTGAGCAACAGAGGCGCACCCAGTGCGGTACGCAAAAGGGCGTTGGCTACTTTTTCGACCGTGGGGCGCAACGGCTTGATGGCCCGCTGAGAGGCAAATCGGGTCAGGGCGGCTACCAGGGCGCCAGGCGCCTCCTTGTGGGTCTCCGATTTCCCGTGCTTCTTGCCACGTGCCAGCAGCGTGTCAAAGGTGTCGTACAGCCGCACGACGGCCGGCCGGAAACCGGCCTGCAGAAGACGGCGAATGGCCTGGAAGGCGGCCGGCAGGCTCGCACAGCTGAACCCCCGGACCAGGCGCAAGGCGGGCAGCGGCTCCACCCGCATGGTGGCCTCCGTGATCACCCCCAAAGTGCCCTCGCTGCCGATGAATAGCTGGGTCAGGTCGGGCTTCCAGTGCGCCGACTCGATGACCTCGCCGCTTCCGGCCACGGCCTGGAGCGACAGGCACATGTCCTCGATCTTGCCGAAGCGGGTGGAAAGCTGACCGGCCGAACGAGCGGCCAGGTAGCCTCCCAGGCTGGAGCAGTACAGGCTGGCCGGGTAATGACCCATGGTGTAGCCACGCCGGTTCAGATCGGTCTCCAGGGTCATGCCGATGGCACCCGTGCCCACCCGCATGGTGAGATTCTCTTGATCCAGGTTCCTGAGGCGATCGAACCGCTTGGCGTCCACCACGAACCCGCCCCGTAAGGCCATGGTTCCCCCGCACACGCCCGAGCCCGCACCATAGGGGATGATCGGGGTGCCGCTGGCCCGCGCCAGCTCGACGAGCCGGACCACCTCCTCGAGGTCGCCCGGAACCACGACGAAGTCAGGGCCATGCTGCTCCACCTCGCCCCTGCGCGCCCAGAGGATGCCGAGCTGCCAGCAGTCGCGGGCGTAGGCGATCCGGTCGGCCCGGCCGTCGCGAAACCACCGGTCGCCCACGATCTGTCGGGCCGACTCTGCCACGGCCGGATCCGGGCGGACCCGCCGGGCCGAACCTGGAGATCGAACCTCGTGCAAGGCAATCCTCCCCTACAAAAATGCGAACCTCTGCTGGATTACCCGCTATTTGCCGTAGCTGCAAGGGGTTGGACACAGGCGTCCTCCCCCGAGGCGGAGCCAGGGGGAGGTGGCGGCGTAGCCGCCGAAGGGGGCGATCCTAGCCTACAGTACCCCTAGATCAGCTCCACATCGGCGTTGAAGCCCAGCACGGTCTCGATCTGGATCCCCTCGGCCGGATAGGCTGCGGTGGAGCGGTAGTAGACCTCCCACTCCACCAGCAGGCCGGTAGTATCCAGAAACCGCTTGAGGTCGCCGGTATAGGCGATTTCCAGCTCCACCGAGCGGGTCCCCGGTTGCAGGTCCGAGGTCTCTGCCAGCAGCGGCCGTTGGGAGCCGTCGTTGAGGAACAGCTTGATGCCCAAAAAGACCGACAGGTCGGCGGTGTCCGGGGAGATGACCGTGATCCGGATCATCTCCAGGTGGGCCTCCTCCACCCGATCGGCATCCTCGGAGAGCTTGATCCGCTTGCTGAGCCGGTATGGCGTGTCCGTCGACTGAGGGGCAGGGATGGTGGAGAGAATCCGGACCTCGTCGTAGATGTCGCTGAGGGTGCATCCGACGGCCAACGAGGTTGCCAGCAAGGTGAGGGCAGCGAAGATGGGGGCTTTCGGAGATGACATGACCGGTCCTCCAAGGGGGTGGTAGGTCTCAGCTTCAGTGTACCGCGCCCTTCAGGGCTTGGCCCTCTTCACCTGGCGCTTGTTCCAGTTCAACTCGGCATCCGAAAGCCGGATGTACTCCGGTTCGAGCGTGCCGAGCGGGGTCGGACCCTCCTGGAGGACCAAGCGTCGCCCCAACTCCGCCAGCACGGTGGCTCGGGGCCACCAGTAGCGCTCATCCAAGATCTCGATCGGAAGGCCCTGGCCAGGTTCCTCGATGATCGGCGCCAAGGCCGCCAGGCCGTTGCCGACCCCCAACAGCGGCTGGCTCAACCGACGCAGCACTGCTGCAAGCTCTGCGGGGTTGAAAGCTCCCGGTTGGAGCCGGCAAACCGGAATCGAGCCCCCCTCGACCTGCCAGACCGCCGCATAGAGCTGGTTCTTGCGGGCATCGATCACGGTGGCAACCGGCCTTTCGCGGGTCTCCACCACCCCAAATGCCAGGGTGGCGAGGGATGAGACCGCCACCACCGGGCAGCCTGTGGCCAAGCACAACCCCTTGACCGCCGCCATCCCGATACGCAAGCCGGTGAAGCTCCCCGGGCCGATCCCGATCGCCACCAGGTCCAGGTCGAAGGGGGTCGCTCCCGCCTCTCGTAGCACCGAGTCGATGGAGCTCAACAGGCTCGTCGTGTGGCCTCGCCCCGCAGGCAGGTTTCGTTCGATAGCCTGGGTTTCGCCGGTGACGAGGGCCACCGATTGGACGGCGGTGGAGGTGTCGAGTGCCAGGATGCGCACGGGTCTCGATCCCACTCAGTTGAAGAACTCGACGAAGCCGCTCCAGTAGCGCTCGATATCGTTCTTGAATACCAGCAGGAACAGCAGCAGGATGAAGGCCAGACCGATGTAGGTGGCCACCTGGCGCACACGGGCCGTCAACGGCCGGCGGATGACCCCCTCGATGCTGAACAGCAGCAGGCTTCCCCCGTCCAGGACCGGGATGGGAAGCAGGTTGAGGATCCCCAGGTTGATACTGATCAAGCCCATCATGCGCATGAAGGTGCCCAGTCCCGCCTGACCCGCCCGCCCGGCGATGTCGAAGATCATGATCGGCCCGCCCAGACTGTCCAGCCCCACCTCCCGCGTGATGATCTGCCACACCCCCACGATGATGCCCAGGATGAAGCCGATCAGCGCCGAGAACCCCATGGTGAATCCGTAGACGACCCGCTCCCAGCCGGACATGGGGGCCAAGGGGTAGAAGCCGACGGCGTCGGGGTAGTAGTCGGCGCTGTCCGAGCTACGCATCCCCACGAAGACCTCCTTGATCTCCTGCTTGAACTCGTTGGTCACCTCCAGCTCGACCGCGGTAAGCTGGGTGGTCAACAGCTCCCCCCTGCGCTGGAAGGTCAACTCGTGGGGGTCCAGCGGCTTGGCGTAGAGAGTCCTCAACAGCGCGGCGAAGGAGTTGTAGGGGCGGCTATCGAGGGTCACAATCTGGTCGCCGGGCCGCAAACCGGCCTCATCAGCCGGTGACCCGGCCTGAACGAAGCGCACCAGCATCTGGGCCGAGCGCAGGATTGGGTCTTCCCTTGCAGCGGGGTCGGTCAGATCCAGGCTGACAAGGACCGGGATCTCGACGAACATCTCTCCCAGGCTCTGCCCGATGGGCACCGGCCGGAAGACCAGGACCTCCACCACCCCGCTGGACTCCGCCAGGGTTGTCTCCAGCTCGGCGAAGCTGGTGATCGATCGATCGCCCACCCGGACCACCCGATCGAAGGTCTGCAAACCGGTCCGGGCGGCAAGGCTGTCGGACTGGTCCACGGCGATGACAGGGCCGAAGTAGGTGCCGGTGATCCCGATGATGGCCCGTTCCACGGTGCGCAGCCGAACCCAGGGATCGAAGGTGGACTCGACGACTGGGCTCAGGCGAGCCTCGACCTGCTCCTCTCCTCGGCGCAGCAGCAGCTCGACCTGCTCGTCGTGGTGGGATCCGACCGCCTTCTGGATCTGGTCGAAAAAGCGGATGGGCTTCCCATCGATGGCCAAGATGGCATCACCGGGCTGCAATCCTGCCTGGTCCGCGGGTGTACCGGCGATGACCGTTCCCACGATGGCCGGTACCCTCGCCTCTTCCGCCATGTAGTAGGCGATGAAAATGGGCAGTGGCAAGAGCAGGTTGGCGAGGGGTCCTGCCAACAGGATGACCATCCGCTTCCAGACCGGCTTGTTCAAGAAAGCCGTAGGCTTCTGGTCGGCCGTGAGCTCGGCCATCTCGGTGGGATCGGAGCCGACCAGTCGGACATAGCCGCCCAAGGGCAGAGCCCCGATCACATACTCGGTCCCATGGCGCACGAAACCGGCGATCCGCGGACCGAAGCCGATGGAAAAGCGGATCACCCCGACCTTGAAGGCACGCGCCGCCAGGAAATGGCCAAGCTCGTGGACGAAGATCAGGGGACCGATGAGCAAGATGAAGAAGAGCAGACTCACGCGTATCCTGTCCCCAATGAGGCCGGCGGCGTTTCAGCCGATGCCCGCGCCGCCGAAAATGAAGAAGAAGTACAGGTAGGGGGCGGCGAACATCAGGGCATCGATCCGGTCCAGGATACCTCCGTGGCCAGGGATGATCCGACCGGAATCCTTGACTCCCCAGGATCGCTTGAGCAGCGACTCGCACAGATCCCCCAGCTGGCCCAGGACGGCCGCCGGGATCACCGCGGCCAGTAGCACCAAGGGGTGCAGCGCAAGCGGAGTCAAGGCCAGGACTGCAAAACCGCCTGCCACGCTGGCCAACAGACCTCCTACCGCTCCTTCCCAGGTTTTCTTGGGGCTGACCGTGGGCGACAGCTTGTGCCGCCCCAGGCTGCGGCCCGTGAAGTACGCTCCGGTATCTCCCAGCCAGGTGATGGCCAACAACAAGAGAAGCCAGTATCGCCCCATATCCCCAGGATCGCGCCGAACCAGGGCCAGAAAGCTGACCAGCAACCCCACGTACAGCACACCGGTCACCCCCGCCAGCGCCAGGTGAGCAGCCCGTTCGATGCTGTCGTAGGCAAACAGGGCGGTCAAAAACATCACCATCACTGCGGTCACGCACCCTGCCAGGGCCACCACAGGATGGGAAGAGAAGCTCATCAACGCACCCAGTCCCACCCCCATGGCGATCCCCATCGCCTTGACCACGATCTCCTCGGGGTTCAGGGTCATGGAGTAGAACTCCACCAAGCCCAGGGCGATGGCCAGCAGGACGACCAGCGACCAGGCCCAGGACGGCCCGAACAGGATGATGGCCAGCAGGATCGGGACCCCCACGACAGCCGTCATCACCCTCTTCCCCAGCCCGCTCGCCGGCCTGGCCTCGCCAGCAGGACTCGTCATCACTCCTCCTTGTGGGTTCTGCGCATCGACCCTCGACACCGGGCAACCTGCCGGCGCTTCCCGCCGGTTGGATCACCAGTCCAGCGGCGAGCCCTCTACCCCTCGCCAGGGGCCGGAGTCAGGGCTCCTGGTGGCGGGTCTCACGCACTATACGTGTCATGTGCCGGTCGCGCAACGGGAGGAGATCGCCCTGCCTGTGCATGCCGGCAACTTGACGCTATACTCACGAGTCCTGGTGTGTGGCGCAACGATGCGGCAGATGGCGACCATGGATACCCAACAGCAAGCTGTCCTGGTGGTGGAAGATGACACCAACATGCGGCGCGTCCTGGTCGCCCTGTTGAAGAACGACGGATACAAGGCCTACACGGCGACCGACGGCGAGGAGGCCATGGCCGCGCTCCGCCTGCATGAGGTGGCAGCGGTCATCACCGACCTGAAGATGCCGCGGGTCGATGGGCTCACCTTGTTGCGCCACATCAATACCCACCATCCCGACCTGCCGGTGATCATCATCACCGCCCACGGAACGGTTCAGACCGCCGTCGAAGCGATCAAGCTGGGGGCCTTCGACTTCGTGACCAAGCCGTTCGAGAAGGAGGAGTTGAAGGCCACGGTCCACAAGGCAGTTCGAGCGCGGATGCTCAACCTGGCCGACTTCCAGGCCGATCCGGCGGTCTTCCGCCAGCACCTGATCGGCCAGTCACCTGCCATGCAGTCTGTCTTCCACGTCATCGATCGGGTGGCGGACTCCCCCAGCACCGCTTTACTCACCGGCGAGAGCGGAACGGGCAAAGAGCTGGTGGCCAAGGCGCTCCACCAGGGGTCCCGGCGGCGATCTCGACCCTTCATCAAGGTGAACTGTGCGGCCATTCCCCACGACCTGATGGAGAGCGAGCTGTTCGGGCACGAGCGGGGGGCCTTTACCGGAGCGGTGGCGACCAAGCCGGGGCGATTCGAGCTGGCCGACACCGGGACGCTTTTCCTCGACGAGATCGCCGAGATCCCGGTGGAGATGCAGGTCAAGCTGTTGCGGGCGATCCAGGAGCAGGAGTTCGAGCGGGTCGGAGGGATCCAGACCATCAAGGTCGATGTCCGGCTGATCGCGGCCACCAACCGGGACCTGAGTGCGGAGCTGCAAGGCGGCAGGTTCCGGGATGATCTCTACTATCGGCTCAACGTGGTCCCCATCAACCTACCACCCTTGCGGGATCGACCGGAGGACTTGGCGCCTCTGGTCAAGCACTTCACCGCCAAGTACAATGAGCGGTTGGGGAAACATGTCCAGGGCCTGACCCACGAGGCCTTGCGTGCACTGCAGCGCTACCGCTGGCCAGGAAACATCCGAGAGCTGGAGAATGTCATCGAGAGAACCATCCTCTTCGCGGATGATGAGATCATCGATGTGGACGACCTCCCGCCGGAGATCGGGCGACCCGGCGACACCTTGCCGGATGTCCCCATCCCTCCCCTCTTTCTTCCCCCACCCGACTCGGGGTTGAAGGACCTGATCAAAGAGACCACCGCCATTCTCGAGAAGCAGTACATTCAACGAGCCCTCGAGGAGACCCACGGCAATGTCACCCGGGCCGCTTCCCTGCTCAAGATCTCGCGCAAGAGCCTGCAAAACAAGATGAAGGAGCTGGGGCTCAGACAGGAACACTAGGTGCCCACCCCCCTAAGGTCTCGACACGTTGCGCCTGATTGGTGTATCGCTTGTAGCACGATCGGAGGTTTGTACGGATTCAATCTGCATCGGAGCCAGTCCATGGAGCCCAGGCCTTCCCCTCTTCCAGCTTGCCGACTGCCGCTGGGACTCGCATTCGCCGCGGTTCTGCTGTTGACCCACCCCTCCCGGGCTGCCGAGGTCACCGACGTCGTTGACGCGTTCGACGAAGCCATCGAGGACCCCTTCGACTTCCACTTCGAGCCCACCTTTCGGCAAACCATCCAGAGCGGGAACGTGGTGCGCGAACGGAACTGCACACCCGATCCCACCGGTGATCCCCGAGCCTTCCTGAACGCGGTCAACTGCCCGGACGAAGCCGCCATCATCCTCACGCGGGAGCTGGAGTACGAGCGTGTGGTCAACCAGCTGGATCTCGATTTCCAGTTCGGCATCTGGCACGATCTGGAGTTCCACGTCACGCTGCCGATCATCTTCTCCGATCAGCGGACTGTCAGCTTTGCCAAGGATGACCAGGGCAACTCCATCACCCAGAGCAACAGCTCGATCGATCCGCTGGATGCCTCCGTCCAGCAGGACGTGATCGATGGTGGCTTCTTCACCACCTACCGCCTCTTCGAAATACTGGGTGCCGATGGTCCCACGCGCGCCGGTCTGGGCGACATGGTCTTCGGCATCGCCTGGGCGCCCTTCAACACGGAAAGGCACCCCCACCTGGCCACCCTGAAGCTGGGGTTCGACTACCTCGCCCCCACCAGCGAGGTAGCCACCCGTACCAACGACGCCCCGGGGCGCGGACTGCACGAGCTGCAGTTCACCCTGGCCGGCAGCCGACGGTTCCGGATCGTCGAGCCCTACGTCATGTTCCAGTACTTCCTCCCCCTGCCCACCTCGGACTCCCTGTTCGTGGACTACGGAGGAGGACAGCGCAGCATCGGACCCGGTATGCGGGGGGAGATCACCTCCGGGACCGAGTTCATCGTCTACGAGAATCCCCGCCACGGCCAGCTTTTCACCATCGATCTGGGGTTCCAGTTCGGCTTCACCGCCGAAGGGCAGGATCACTCCCCCCTGTTCGACGCCCTGGGTGGCAGCCCCTGCAACGGGATCACCCCCGCCGAGGCGGGCTACAGCCTGACCGGACAACCGTACCAGCCCTCGGTCACCACCAACCCGGATGCCGCCGCCTGTGCTTGGCTTGTGCAACAGCCCTCCGCAGAGCGGCGCGACCCCTCCCTGGAACCGGAGAACCGTGGCTACTACCACGACGGGATCACCTCGGTGGAGTCGTATGCCACCATCTCGGGACATCTGGGTGCCAACTTCCAGGTCAGCCGCTATGTCGAGGTGCGCCTGATGGGGCAGATCGGGACCGAGACCGAACACTTCATCACCATGGCCAAGACCGGTGTGGATCGGGACAACGATGATGAGGTCAACTTCTCCGATCCCAACGAGCGCAACCCGGTCTACAACCCGACCCTGGATGCCGTCGGCAACCGGTTGCGGGTGCAATCGGTCCTCAACTTCAGCTGGTTTGGCACGCTGGCCTTCCAGTTCTGACCAAGACCTGATCGCGGTGCCGCTCTACCTCGTCGCTTCTCCCATCGGCAACCTTGATGACATCTCCCACAGAGCCATCGAGACCTTGCGCCGCTGCACCCTGATCGCCGCCGAGGACACTCGGCGGACTGGCCAGCTACTGCGCCACCTGGGGATCAAAGGACGTCTCCTGTCTTACTACGATGCGGTGGAGAAGCAGCGGATACCCGGATTGCTTACCCATCTGCTGGCCGGAGAGGAGGTGGCGTTGATCACCGATGCCGGCACCCCCTGTCTGTCCGATCCCGGTTTTCCCCTGGTTCGAGAGGCGATCAAGGCCGGCGTGACCGTCATCCCCATTCCGGGTCCCAGCGCCATGGTCACGGCTCTCGCCGCCAGCGGTCTTCCCACCGACCGCTTTCGCTTCGAGGGATATCTCCCCCGCAGCCCTGGCAAGCGGCTGCGTGCCCTGGAGGCCTTGGTTGGCGAAACGGCCACTACCATCTTCTTCGAGGTGCCCACCCGGCTGTTGGAGACTCTCCAGGCCCTGGCCGACCTTGTGCCTAACCGGCAGGTGGTGGTGGCGTGTGAGCTCACCAAGCTGCACGAGCGGTTCGTCCGGGGAACCGCTGCCGAGGTGGTGGAGCGGTTTCAAGCCGAGGACCGGCTGCGGGGGGAGTTCACCCTGCTGGTAGGGGGAGTCGAAGCGCCACCGCAGCCTGAGCGAGACGAGATCCGGCGCTACGTTGCAGCCATGAGAAGGCAGGGGTTTACCGACCGTACCATCCGTACACTCGTCGCCGAGCTGCTGGGCATCCCGAAGAAGGCGGTCTTCGAGTCAACGGAATGAGCCGCAGGTGACCGGTGGCTGAGCGGTCGGCGGAGCCTGTTCCAACGGCCAGGGCAGCGGTGTTTCGCATGGGCGGGGAGACCCGCCCATGCGAAACGCAGTGGGATAGAAGACCGGACTACTCGGAGGCGATGGCCAGGCCCAGATCCTTGCGGAGCTTGAGGTAGGGTCGGGAGACGCTGAACATGACCAGCTCACGGATACGGTCTTTGGCCGGCGCCTTGCTGATCGCAATCTGTTCGGTCTTCACGGCCTGCACCGCCCGCTTCAGGTCGTTGCACAGCAGCAGGCCGGCGCGATCGCTGGTATAGTCCACCGCCTTCAACCAGGTGGAGAAGTTGGGGTTGACCCCGGTGTCCAGGTAGAACTGGGTCACCTTCTGGATAGCCACCAGGCTGTGCGGCTTGCTGAGGATCTGCTTGACCAGGTTGTCGAAGTCGGGGGTCCTGGTCACGGGCAGTGCGGCCTTGGGCTCGGTCACCGACCAGGCCGCGAAGAAGAACAGCTTGAGGTTCTCGGTCACGGGAAAGGCGCTTCCCACGTAGTGCTCCGGCCGCATGAGGCAAAGTGCCTTGCCGATGTAGTAGGCCAGCTCGCGCTCGTCCCGGCCGGTGAGCATGTCCGAACCGGCGACGAGTGCGGGTGGATCGGCGTTGGCGTTGCGGAGGCCTCCCGCCTGGTCTTTCTTGACGTACACGTTGCAGGGGGAGACCCCCAACACGCGGACCCCGTAGTTGAACAGCTGGCTGAACAGGATCTGTTGGCTCAGGTCCAACAGGTCCTTTTTCTTGTGCACCTTCCAGGTCGATTTCAGGTCGTAGGAGAAGAGATCCCGCAGGAAGTTGGCGAACATCGCCAGGATGTTGCCCAGCGCCAGGTCTTGCTCGGGGTGGTACAACAGCTGCCACTGCTCGGCGGTCAACTGGCGTCTGGCGTATGGCAGCTTGGCCGTCAGGTACTTCTGGTAGTACTCCTTCTCCGGCTCGCCCGCCTTGTCCAGTAGCGTCAGCGCTCCCGCCACACACCAGGCGGCATCGAAATCCCTCAGCTCGAGGTATCGGTTGAACAACGCCTGGAAGCTCTGGAACCGGTGGGGATCAGCCTGGATGAGGGCGTGGTGCTCCTCGATGGCGTCGGCGGCGTGACCCTCGACCCGTTCGTAGAGGTCCGCCAGGATCTCGTGCAGGGTGGCATCCTGAGGAGCCAGGTTGGCAGCCGCCTTGAAGGACTCGATGGCGTTGTCCCAGTCGTGCACTCGGGTCCGGTAGATCTCCCCCAGGTTTCGCCACAGCATCGACTTGACCGATTGCAGCTCTTCGTCGGTGGAGTCGATGAGTCGCTTGATCATCTTGTGGTAGTTGTGCTCCAGATTCTTCCAGTCCTTGTCCTGGGTGTAGATGGTGTCGATGGCCTGGAAGGCCTGGAGGTAGCGCGGGTTGGCGTCCAGAGCCTGGTTGAAGAACACCACGGCTCGTTCCTGGTCGCCCAGGTGCTCTCTCAGGATGGAGGCCATGGTGTAGAAGATCTTGGACTGCCGTTCGGGATCGGTCTCCAGTTCGGCCAGCTTGCCCAGGATCTCCGAGGCCCGCTTCCAGTTCTCGGCCTTGGTGAAGATGTCGAGCAGCCGATGGAGGACGACCTTGCTGTCCGGGTCTACCTTGAAGGCGGCCTTGTAGGAGTTGATGGCGTCTTCCATCCTTCCCAGCTTGTCGCGGTAGATATCGCCGGTATCCACCAGCAGCTTGAACTGCTCCCCCTCGTCCTCGCTCAGCTCGGCCAGACGGGTCTGGTACTCCACCGCGCGCTCCCAGTCCTCCTGTTTGGCCACCACCTCGATCATCTTCTCGATGGCGGTGCGGTCGTTGGGGTTCAGGTACAGGGCCTTCTCGAACAGGTCGAGTGCCGCCCGCCGCTCGCCCACCTTGAGCTTGATGTCGCCCTGGTGGGAGTAGATCTCGGCGATCTTGGCGTCGTCCAGCTGGCCCCCGAACTGGATGAGCAAGTTGGAGTAGACTTCGAAGGCCCGATCCATGTCCTCCCGCCGGGTGTACATGCGGGCCAGCCCCTCCAGCCCCGGCAGGAAGGAGCGTTCGATCTCGTTGGCCGATCGGAAGTGCATGACCGCCCGATCGTCCTGGCTCAGCTCTTCTGCCGCCAGGCCGGCGTTGTAATGAAGCAGGTGGAGGCCCTCCTCGGCGGTCCGGTAGGCTTCGCTCTCGATCAAGTTTTCCAGCAGGGGAAGCGCTCTGGCCCATTCCTTCTCAGCGAGGAAGAACTCGGCCAGCGGGGCGGCTGCCATCGCGTTCTGGGGGTTGAGGTCGATGGCCCGCTGGTAGTAGTCCATGGCGGCCGGTCGGTCACCCAGCTTCTCTTCGTACAGGTTGCCGATGTTGGCCAGCAGATCCGCTTTCTCGGCGAGGTCGCGGCTGTAATCGACCTGCCGCTGGATCACCTGGATGGCGGCGTTCCAGTCTTCCTGTTTCTCATGGAGCCGCTGCAGGCCGGACAGGGCCGGCATGCAACCCGGGTCGAGGTCGAGCGCGGTCTGGAGCCGTTCCAGGGCCGCCTCGTCATCCAGGATGTTCTTCTCATAGATTTCGGCCACCTGGCACAGGTAACCGGTGCGGGTCGGCAGATCGTCCGACTTCATGATCAGTCGGTTGTACACGGCGATCGCCTCTTCCCACTGTCCGACCTCGCCGTACAGGGTAGCCAGGGCTCGCAAGGCCGTGAGGTTGTCGGGATCGATGGCCAGCACTCGCTGATAGCGATCGATCGCGCGCAGCGTGTCATCCAGCCGCTCCTTGGCGAGTTGGCCTTCCGCACTGTAGAGCCGGATCTGGATGGCCGGATCGCTGACATGTTCCACCTGCTCGGCGAGCATGGCCGCCAGCTCGTCCCAGTACTCCTGGGCGAGGTAGATCTCCTGGAGGGCATCGATGACATCGATGCGACCGGGCTGGATCTCCAGGACCTGTCGATAACAGTCCACCGCCTGGTCGTACTCGGAGAACTCCTCGCGGTGGACCCGCGCCTTGGTGATGAGGACCTCGATCCGCCGATCGGGGGGTAGGTCGAGCGACAGGCGCATGTCGAGAAGGTCGATGTAACGGTCCCACTTCTCCAGCTCCAGGTAGAGCTGCTCCAGGGTGTCCAAGGCCGGCAGATAGGTGGGATCCATCAGCAGGATATCGCGGTAGACATCCACCGCCCGTTCAGGCACCGCAAGTTTGGTTTGCCAGAGTTGACCGATCTGGTACTTCAGGGCGATCACCCGTTCCGGTTCGTAGGTGGCAGAGGCCTGCTTTTCGAGCACCTCGATGAGCTCCCGCCACTCTTGCCGTTCCCGGTAAATGCTCTCCAGGGCCAGCAAGCTGTCGAGGTTCTGTTCGTCAAGCCCGAGGACCATCTTGTAGGAATGGATGGCATCCTCGATATCGTCGGTCTTGTCCTTCTGGATTTGCCCGATCTTCAGGTACAGCTCGATCTGCTGCGTGTCGTCGATCGGCAGGTCCAGCCGTCGTTTGAGGACGGCGATCAGCTCGTGCCAGGATCCGGCCCGTTGGTACAGATCTTCCAGGGGATACAGCGCCCTCTCGTTGCCGGGTTCGATCTCGAGCACCTTGAGGTAATGGACTTGGGCCATCTCCGGGCGGTCGAGCTTTTCGTTGTAGTAGCTGGCGATCCGCTGGTGCAGGTCCAGGGCTGCCTGTTCACCGTGTTCGGCGACGACCTGGCTGATGGTCTGGGTGATCATGGCCACCAGGTTGTCCCACTGGCCGGTGGCTTCGGTCAGCTGTTCCAGCTTGTTGGCGGTCTCCAGGTCGAGGGGGTCTTCCTGGAAGGCGCGCAGCATGACCAGAAAGGCGGATTCGGGCTGTCCCTTCTGTTCCTCGTACACCAGTGCGGCCTTGCGCAGCACCTCGAGGCGGTCGAAGGGATCGGTGAGGAACTCGTAACGGCGGAGGTAGAGATCGGCCAGGGGATCCCACTGCTTCTGCGCCTGGTAGATGTCCTCCAGGGCGGTCACGGCCGCTTCGTTGCCGGGGTTGAGCTGTAGCAGCCGCTCGTAGACCGATGCCGCCAGCTCCGGGTCACCGACCCGATGTTGCCACAGCTCGGCGATGCGCAGCAGGTACTCGATCTGGTCGCCAGGGTCTTCGGTCTTGATCAGCTTCTGCTCCAGGATGGCGATGGCCTCCTTCCAGTGCTCTCCTTCCAGGTAGAAACGTTCCAGCTGGTCCAGGGCCTGCTCGTCCCCAGGCCGGAGCTGGAGTACGAAGCCCCATGCCTGTATGGCCTCGCCGTACTTTCCGAGTACATCGCCATAGATCTCGCCCAACCTCTGGTAGGCCTCGATCAACCCTTGCTGGTCCAGGTAGCCATGGCTGATGATCTGGGCCAGAGTGGCACACAGCGGTTCGCTGGCGCTGGTGGCCTCGTACAGATCGCGCAGGGCGAACAGTGCCTCCCGGTGACCGGGGGAGAGAGCCAGCAGCGCCTGGTAGGCGGCGATCGCTCGGCCGTCGTTGCCCAGCATTCGCCAGACCTGCCCGATCTTCTCGTAGATGGCCACCTGCTCGGCGGGCTGATCGGTGAGC
This sequence comes from Bradymonadales bacterium, assembly GCA_016931535.1. Taxonomy (GTDB): domain Bacteria; phylum Myxococcota_A; class Bradymonadia; order JAFGEP01; family JAFGEP01; genus JAFGEP01. Next base: position 20,800 of record JAFGEP010000106.1, on the reverse strand, counting down.
TCGGCCCGCTTCTCCAGCACCTCGACCAGCTCGTCATGGCGCTCCGTCTGCTCGTATAGGAACTCCAGGGAGGTCAACGCCTGTTGGTCTTCCGGGTAGATAGTGCGGACCTGGAGCCAGAGGTCGATGGCCTCGTCCAGGCGATCCAGGCCGCTCATGGCCAGCTCGGCCATGCTCCGGCAGATCGCCGAGCGTTGTTCGTCGGTCTGGGCCAGGTTGCTCTGTCGCTGGTAGACCGAGTAGAGAGCCTCCCAGTCTCCCCGCCGCTTGTAGATCTCCTCCAGGGCCGACAGCGACTCGACGTGGGTGGGGTCCACATCGAGGACATCGTTATAGGCGGCGATGGCGGCATCCAGGTCCATCAGGTGCTTCTGTTGGACCTGTGCCAGCCGGAAGCTCAGTGCGACCAGATCGGTGTCCACCATCGTCTGCTCGCGTTCTCTGGTCAGCACATCGGCCAGCTCGGGCCACAGACCCAGGTCGGTGTAGATCGCATCCAGGGCCTGCAGTGCCTCCAGCGAGGTGGGATCGAGCTCCAGTGCCCGGTTGTACCAGGTCAACGCGCCCTGGGTGTCGGACAGGCGCTCGTGTAGGACGCGGGCCAGCTTGAGCGAAAGCCGCTGGGCGTCGAAATCGCTCGACTCGCGGCTCAGCGCGGCCTGGAGGATCTCGGACAGATCCCCGTAGGCTTCCTGTTGTTGGGCGAGCTCCTCCACCTGCGCCAGGGTGGACTCGTCTCCCGGCCGCTCGCACAGGGCGTTGCCATAGATGACCAGGGCGGTGGAGCGATCGGACAGCTGTTGCATCGCGATCTCACCGGCCTGGCAAAGGGTGTCGAAGCGCTCGTCGGGGGATTGTTGGTGGGAGACCATCCGGAGCTTGAGATCGACCAGGCGCGGCCAATCCTGGTTTTGCGTGTAGATCGGTTCGAGGATGGGGGCGATCTCGTTCGGTTGCCGGCCTGCCTCGAACATCCGTTCCAGAGCGGCCACCGCTTCGGAGTTGCCCGGTTCGATGGCCAGCACCTCGTTGAACACCTCGATGGCCCGGTCGGGGTCGTCGAGCAAGGTCTCGTAGAGTGTTCCCAGGCGATACCGCAGGGGCAGGGAGGCCTGTTCGTTCTCCACCAGGTAGATCTGCTTCTCTACCACCTCCGCCAGCTGGGACCACTGTCCGGCCTGCTGGAACAGCTGGTCGACGGCCCGCAGGGTCTCCAGGTCGTCGGGATGGATCTCCAGCACCGTGTTGTAGGCCTGGATCGCGCCCTCGATATCCCCCTGTTCCTTCTCCAGAATGCGGCCACACCGCTTGCCCAGGTGGATGCGCACCTCGGGTTGGGTCACCTCGTCCCGCAAGGTAGTCAGCAAGCCGACCAGCTCCGGCCAAAGTCCCAGGGTGCCGGCCAGCTGCTCCAGGCGGGTGGCGAACTGCTCCTGGCTGGGCAGCTCCTTCAAGGCGATGGACAGGGCATCGAATGTGCCCTGGGGATCGCCAAGCTGGTTCTGGTAGATGTCCGCGATGCGGCGATAGTAGTCGGCGCGCAGATCGGGATCGGTCTCCTCTTTCACCAGCAGCTCGTACATCCCGATCAACTGGTGCCACTGCCCGCCATCGGCATAGAGCGGCCCCAGCACCTTCGCCACTCGGGGCATCTCTTCGCCTTGTTGCAGCATCTCCTCCAGCGCGGTGATGGCCGGCTGGTAACCGGGCTGCTCCCCCAGGATCTCGGCATAGATCCCGATGGCCTGGTCCAGGTCGACCAGCTGGTTTTGCGAGAGGCGCCCGATCCGATAGCGCAGGTCCCGCTTCTCCTCGGGCGACTCGGTCAGCGCCCGCTGGCGCTCCAGGTTATCCAACAGCTGAACCCAGTTCTCGGTCTGGTTGTACAGCCGTTCCAGCGCGGCCAGGGCTCGTGTCTCCTGGTCGGACTGGTCGAGGATCTGGTGGTACACCTGGATGGATCGCTCCGGATCCCCCAGATGGGTCTCGAAGATGGGCCCCATCTGGTACCAGATCTCCCGGCGCGCCTCGTCGTTGTCGGCCAGCGCCAGTCGTCGATTGCAGTTCTCGATGAGATCGACCCAGCGTTCGGTCTGCTGGTAGAGCCGATCCAGCTCGCGCAGGGCGTGCTCGTCCCGTTCGTCCACCTCGATGACCCGTTCCAGCATCTCGATGGCCTGGTCCTTTTGCTGGAGCATGTCCTCGTAGAGGGTGGCCGCCTGGATGAACACCTCTTTGCGGAGCCGGGGCTCGGCGATCACCTCGGGGAGATCGGCCTTCAACAACAGGACCTCCACCAGCTGCTCCCAGTCGAGCAAGGAGTAACGGTAGAGTCGTTCCAGGGCCAGGATGGCATCCCGATCGCCGGGATTCCGCTCCAGGACCGCGCGCCAGTAGCCTGCCGCGCGCTCGGGATCGCCCAGTTGCTCCTCGGACATTCCTGCCAGCCGGACGTACAGCGAGCTGGCCAAGAAGGAATCATCCAGAGCTGCCGCCTGCTCATCCAGACGCAAGGCCAGCGCCATCCATAGATCCTCTTGCTGGGCCAGCCGGTAGAGGGAGTCCAGGGTCTGCTCCTCCAAGGGAGCCTCCTGGACCGCCGACAGCAACACCTGGAACGCCTCACCGGGAGCCTCGAGCCCCGTCTCGTAGAGCTGGGCGATGCGATGGTACAGGGCGAGCCGGCTGACCGGATCGTCGGTGTACTCCAGCTCCGTCTTCAGCGCGGCGATCAGCTTCTGGGTATCCCCGCTGGTCTCGTACAGAGGAGCCAAGATGCGGCTCACCTCGGAGGCGACCGTGGGCTCGGACAGCAGCCTCTCCAGGGCGGTCAGCGCCTGGCTGTGATCCGGCTGCCTGGTCAGGACCTCCCGGTAGATGGAGACGGCATGGGTGGTATCCGCAAGCTGCTGCTCCTCGATCTCGGCCAGCCGGCACATGAGGCTGCACCACTCGTCGCTGCCCGGCTCGCACAGCCCGATCTGCCGGTCCAGGTTGCCTGCCAGCTCCGGCCATTGCCCCTCCGACTCGTAGAGCCGGTTCAGCGCTTGCAGCGCCTGGCTGTCCTGCGGCTCGTCGGCCAGCACCCGCAAGTAGGTGGCGATCGCCTCCAGCGGGTTGGCCAGCAGATCCTCGTGGAGGGCGGCGATCTTGAACCGAAGCGCCCGGATTTCGCCAGGGTCCTGGCTCAGCTCGATCTGCCGCTGTTGTGCCTCCAACAGGTCGGGCCACATGCCGTTCCGAGTGTACAGGTCGGCCAGGGCATCCAGGGCTGGACGGTGGGTAGGGGAGAGTTCGAGCGTCAGACGGTAGTAGTCGATGGCTCGCTCGGCCTGGTCCAGGCAGGTGTCGCAGATCTGGGCCAGCCGGAAGGAGTAGGTGGAGGCCAGCTGGCGCATCGACTCCTCCGACTTCCGTTCCATCAGCTGCATCAACCGGTCGGAGAGGACATCGGCCAGGTCGGACCAGGCCGGGATGGCCGCTGCGTACTCCTCCAGCCGTTCGCGGGTCACGGTATCTTCGGGCGCCAAAGCCAACATGCGGGTCGCCGCATCGAAGGCGGCCCTGAGGTCCCGCCTCTTTTCGGCCTGGAGTGTCACGATCCGATCCAGAAGCTCCTTGCGCCCGCCCAAGGTATCGGCTGTGTCGGGGACCTGGGCCAGGCGGATCTCCAACACCTTCACCAGGGATTGCCAGTGCTCTTCCCGCTCGTAGATCGGCTCCAGGATGGCGCAAGCTTCCAGGGCGTTGTACGGATCGTCCAGTAGACTTTCCAGATCCCCCCGGGCTGTCTCCTCGGTCGGGTGGCGGTCGAGCACCTGGCGGTAGGCGAGCAGAGCCCTCCGGATGTCGCCTAGCTGGTGCAGACAGATCTCCCCCAGCTCTCGATGGAGAGCCAACATCGCCCCGCTGTCTTCCGGATCGGTGATCCCGATCTCCTGTTCGATGATCTCCGCCAGGGAGGTCCAGTTCTCCTCCTGTCGGTACAGGCGATGTAGAGCGGTGAGGCTGGCCTGGTATCCAGGGTGGGGCGGGGAGATGCGTCCAAGAATGTCCAGGTGGGTCTGGAGCGCACTGGCGACGTCGTTCAGGCCGAGCTCGTGGACCTCGGCCATGGCTGCCAGGATCTCTACCTGCTGGTCGGCCTCGGTGGCGAGATCGAGCCGGCGGCGGTACATATCCAACAGGGCATCGTTGTCGCCTTGACGTCGATGGATGGCGATGAGCGCCTCGATGGCATCCAGGCTGTTGGGATTGTTGACCAGCACCTCCGAGAAGCACTCCAGGGCCTGGTCGGCACGACTCAGCTCCTCGTCCAGCAGGCGTCCCAGCCGCAAGGCCAGGGCCTCCGAGCTGGTCGCATCCCCGGCCGCCCGGGTTTGACTCACGGCGCGCCGGTAGGTGCCCTCCAGCTCTCGCCAGCGATCGACCTCCCGCGCCAGCGTCTCGACCTCGTCAAGGATCTCGGTGCGGTGGGGCAAGGTGGCCACCGCCTCGCAGTATTGCTCGAATCCGACGGCTGTATCCCGGAGGTTCTGGTTCAGCCGAGCCATGCGCACCAGGAGGTCGAACCGGACCTCGGGATCCATCTCGCCTTCCAGGAGGACCCCCAGCACCTCTCTGAGCTTGCGGTAGTTGCCGGCGGCCTCGTAGAAACCGGCCAGCTGACTGGCCGCCTGACGGTTGTTGGGATCCACCAGCCGGATCCGCTCCAGGGCCCGCACCGCCCGGGTGACATCGTTGAGCTGCTCCAGCCAGATGCGGGTCGAGCGGAAGAGCAGGTCGATGCTCACGGCGGGATCCTGCTGCTGGCCAGCCAGCGTCTCCAGGGTACGCAGATACTCCGCCCAGCCCTCCTGGCGAGCGTAGAACTCCTCCAGCCGATCCCACCAGCCCAGGTCGATATAGGTCTTGCGGAGCGCATCCTGGGCCCGGCGGTTGGACGGGTCCAGCTCCAGCAGCGACTCGTATGCGGTGACCGCCCGTTCCCGATCGTGCAGGCGATCGGCCAAGATACCGCCCAGCTTCTCCAGCAGTCGGAGCCGCTCGTCGTCCTTCACGAAGTGCAGGCACCGTTCCAGCACTCCGGCCAGCTCACCCCAGTTCTTCTGCCGTTCATAGACCTTGGACAGGGCGTCCAACGCCTGCTCGTCCTCGGGCTGAATGGCGATCACCTCCAGCCAGAGCTCTTCGGCCAGCTCCAGGTTTCTCAGCCGGTCCAGGGCGACAGTGGCGATATCCGACAGGGCCTCCGCCCTCTCGGAGGGGTCGTGCAGCTGGTCGATGTAGCTCCGCTGGATCTCGACCAACCGCTTCCAGTCGCCGCGCTGTCGATACATGCGGGAAAGGTACTGGATGGCCTCCATGTTCTCGGGGTCCACCTCGAGCACCGCTTCATAGGCGCGAACCGCCTCGGCCTGGTTGGCAAACTTGTTGACGTACACGTCGGCGACCTGGAGCAAGGTGCGAGTCCTGGCCTCCAGGCCCTCCTCGATCTCGGCGCGTCGTCTCAAGACATCCACCAGGGCGGGGTAGTTGCGCATCTCCTCCAGCTTGGCGGAGAGCTGCTCGAGCGCCTCCCGATCGCGCGGATCCAGGGCGAGAATGGACTGGTAGCTCTTGACCACCATGTCGCTGCGGTTGAGGTTGTCCCGGTAGATGGCCACCATCTGTCGCATCAGGTCGATCTTCTCTTGCGACTCGCTCGCCTGCTCGACCTCCTTCTTGAGCACGTCGAGCAGCGGTTGCCATTTCTCCTGCCCTCGGTACATCGCCTTCAACAGCTCGCGGTAAGGTCGCTCCAGCTCCTGGGTCCTCATCACGCTGCGCAGGGCGTCGATCGCCTTGTCGATCTTGTTCAGGCCCAACGCGATCATCGCCGTCTGGATGGAAGCCTGCTGCTCCGGGCTGGTGGCACCGGCCTTGGTCAGGTCGGCCGCCAGCTGCAGCTCGACACGGCGCCAGTTGCCAGCCGACGCCATCTTGACCAGCTCCTCGCTGTCGGCCACATCGGCACCCGCCATCGACACCGCGCGCGGGTAATCCTGCAGGTGGTAAAAGGCGATCTCGTACATCGCTCTTCTGGTCGCCAGGTCGGCCGTATCCTCGGCATGGGCCGCCAACCCGTCGAGAATCCCCTCCCAGGCCTCCCGGTCATCCAGAAGGGTGGGCCGGATCTCGGCCAGCCACCTGCCCGCGTCCGGATCAAGCGCCAGGATGCAGGCCCAGGTATCTTGTACCCGCTCTCGATCCCGGGGTGATCTCAGCATGGAGATGGCATCGAGGTAAGCGCGGATGGCCTCCTCGCCTTCCGATGAGGCGCCCAGCTCGAACCAGTACTCGTAGGTCTGCTCCCGGGCAACCACCGGTAACTCGGCGGTTACAGCGTCCCCCGGCTCCTGGATCACTGGGGCTGGCTCCGGCTCTGGGGCTGGCTCCGGCTCTGGCTGTGGTTCGGCCGGGCCGGAAGCCACCGCTGGCTCGGGGGCTTCGACCGGGATTTCCGGCTGGGCCGCTGGCTCGATTCCAGCGGGTTCTACGGGTCCCTGATCGCCTTCATCAGACAACGTCTCGATGGGGCTGACCTCTCCCAGGGGCTCCTCCGGGAGAGCCTCCTTGGGCTCCAGGCCCTCTCGGGTCGGGGGAGCGGGTGGTCGGTCCTCGACAATCGGACCGGTCTCCGCAGCAGCCTGCACTTCGGGCGGGCTTGCCGGTACCGCTTCCGGCGGAGCGCCGCGCCCCTTTTTCTCCCGTCCTGTAGGCTCCGTTTGCCGCCTGGACCTTCCTGGAGAAGCGGCCTTGGGGGCTTCTGCGACGTTGGGGGGAGGGGGGGCGGCGGCGGCTTCGCGAGCCGGAGGAGCTGCTTGAGGTGCCACCAGGGCCAACCCTTCCAGGGCGGCTGGCCAATCGGCCACCTGCGTCAGCGCGTTCCGGAAGGCCGTCTCCGCTTCCTCCCGGTCGCCGAACCGATGCCACCTCACCTGGCCCACCTCGGTCCAGAGCTGTGCGGCCGTGGGGGGATCGGTTTGAACCCGGATCTCCTGGAGCAGCATCTGCGCGACGGCATCCCACTGCTCGTATTGCTGGTAGAGAGCCCGCGCTGCCTGCAGCGGCTCCGGGTTCTGGGAATCGGCCAGGAAGGCTTCGTTGAAGAGCTGGATGGCCTCCGGGTGGCGGGAGGGGTCCTGTTCCAGCAGCTTGCCCGAAGCCAGGAGAACCATCGACGACACGGACGGCTCACTGACCGTGCGCGACAGGTTCGAGTAGCAGGTCAGGAGACCCGGCCAGTTTCGTTTCCGGGCAAAGGTAGCGTACAGGCGGTCCAAGATCGGGCCCGCTGTCTCCTTGGCATCGAGCAATCCGGCGATGGCTGCCACCGCTTCCTTGTCGTTCGGATCGCCCTGTAACTTGGCCAGATGCACCTCGAGTTGATCTGCAGTACTCATCGCTCTCTACTCTTGTTCATTCAGGGGTTCTCTGATCGCGCCAAATCCCGATGGTCGCCTCACCACCCTACCGCCTGTCCGGTCAACGGGACCAGTTGGGAATCGAACCGATTCCCGAGGGACCCAACCGAAAGGAACCTGGCGGGTTCACCTGTCCTGTCAGGCGAGGGGCTCATGGTCGGGGCTGTGCCAACTCCTCCAGCAACACCCGTACTGAGTTGCAGCGCGCCTGGGAACCGAGCCGGCCGCAGCGCGCGTTGACCACCTCCAGGTTGCGTATCGCTAGCCCTCTCTCTCGTTCGTCATGCGTGCTCCGATAGGACTGGGCATAGGCGGCACCCAGGTTGAAACGGAACACGGTGGAACGAGGCTCCAGCTCCACTGCTCGTTCAAAGTACTCGATGGCCGATTGGACCTCTCCGACGACGAGATATGCGCCCCCGAGGGCATTGGCGTTGGAGGCGTCCCCACAGTTCTGGAAACCGTTGAGAAATACCGCGATCGCTTCGGGAGGATGGTTGTACCGCAGGTAGATGTCGCCGAGTGCCGTGTAGGCGAGCGGCTGGCGGGGATCGGCGTAGATGGCGCGCGTATAGGCGTCCACCGCTCCCATGATATCCCCCTGCTCCTCCAGCAGCGAACCCAGCCGATACCAGGCCTCCTGGTACTTGTCATCGAGCTCGATGGCCTGGCGCAGCGCACTTTCCGCTTGCTGGGTCTGCCCCATGGCCCAGTAGGCCTCACCCAGGTAGTAATGGGGGCGGGCATCCCTCCCCATCCGCTCGATCGCCTGCTGCAGGTTGAATATCGCTTGCTCCGGTGAATCGAACTCTTTCAACCGGATCATCCCCAAGTAGAGATGGGGCTCACCAAATCCCGGATCGATGCGGGTTGCCTCCTCCAACCTGGCGATGGCGCTCGATGCATTCCCCCGCTGATACTGTTCGATCCCATGGTTCATGGCGGTGATCGCCATGTTCCGATCGCGGTTGCTGCACCCCATCACTCCGATCAGCAAGGCCAGGCCAAGGACCCCCAAGCGTTGAATCGGCTTCATCGAACTAGCCTCCCCGTACAACTGCTGTCTCCGATCGGTTGCTCGGACGCTGGGCAAAGAGGCCTCAGAATACTTGGAAGAACGGCAGTTCACAAGGGTCCTTCCACCCGGTGTAGGCCTCTGGCAACCCCCATTCCTCAACGGGTGCCTCGCCAGACCAGCAGCGGTCTGCTACACTGGGCGCCTGGAACCGTAGGGAAACTCATCAGGCCATGAAATACGAAGAGTTCGAGCAAAAACTCCTCCTTCTCGCCACACAAACCGGCGACCCCCTCACACCGGCCTTCGTAGGGCTCAAGCTGGGTATCCGAATCCAGGATGCCTCCAAGATGCTGGATCAGATGACTCTGCAAGGCCTCCTGAACCTGGATAGCGACGACGAAGGCCGCATCCATTACGAGTTCCCGGGCATCCGTCGTCCGGAGCCATCCTCGACACCGGGCGGCCAGCTGGCCGGCCCGATCCCCGGCCTCGACGGATATGCTGCCTCCGATCAGTCGTTCAATCCGGCGGTGGCTGGGCTGATGTCTTTGATCCTGCCCGGCTCGGGACAGTTCTATCGACAGGAGTACAAGAAAGGCGCCCTGTTCCTCGTGCTGGCCGTTCTCCTGTATGGAATCCCCATCGTCACCCAGAACCTCTTCCTGCTGATCCTCGTGGTGCCCGCGCTGGTGGTCCACATCATGTCGGTCGCACAGGCCGCCAAGCAACCACAGCGGTTCACCTTGCCCCTCCTGGAGCATCAGGCTCCTCCTGCGCGCACTCGGCAAGCAGCACCGGAAATGGAACTGGACCAGGAGCTGGAAAGAGAGCTGGCCGCCCTGGAGGAAAAATCGATCCAACGGCCCAGGTGAGCCCATCGACCGCCGTCGGGCCTGGGAACGAGTCCGCCTGGAGCGCGCCTGTCCAGGCCTGGTGGCAGCGGTCGGCCGGTGCGATCGGCGCGAGGATCGCGCCATTGCTGCCAGAAATGCGTGACGATTCGACCGATTACGCGCCGCCTGGCCCGCAGTGTCTCTGCTCGACCGGCGCGAAGAGACGGGAACTCAATCCGCCCCGCCAGCAGTGAAGAAGAAGGGGTAATTGACGTGAACTAGCCCCGGCGTGGAGGGTTCGGGGAACTGGAAGCGCAGGATGCGGCGAACGACGCATTCCTCGACGTTGGAGTTGTTCAGGGTCGTGTCGTCGATCCGGGCGCCGACCACGGCACCGGTGGGGCCAATGGTGAAGTGGACCACCACGCGTCCCTGCAAATCGGGGTTGCTCTGCAGCTCCCGCTGGTAACAGGCCCTGATCTCGCGTCGATGTTGCCGGATGACGCGGGCGATGATCTCCCGGTCCAAAAAACCGTCCACTTCGGCCTGGCCGAGTTGAACGTCGATCTCCCGACCACCGCGCTCCCGCATGCGGAGATCTCGACCCAGGTCATCGTCACCTCCGCCATAGCGACCTCGGGTCGAGATGGGTCCTACGTTGAAGCCCCGGGAGTACGAGAGACCCCCGCCACCGAATCCGCCCCCCGACAGACCGCCACCGCTCAGGCCAAGACCGCCGTATCCCTCGGCAAGACCGATGGTATCTCCATATAGTCCGCCCGCCGCGGATACGTCGTCATAACCTGCTGCCGAGACGTGACCGAACAGGCTGCCGGGTCCCTGGGTATTGGCCAGGACCATCAGTGCGCCGCGGGTGGAGGCCTCTTCTCGGGCCTGGCGCATGTCGAGGCGGATCTCCCGGTTCCTCTCCGGTCCCTCGATGGCCATGCGCCGGTTCTCCTCCTCGGTCTGCTCGTCGCCTGCCCGACCTTCCGGCCCGTGTTCCAGCACGGCGAGTGTCTCATCCTCCTCCCCGGTCTCCTCTTCGAGGATATCGGGTATCTCCTCCGGTTGCGGTTCCTCTTCCATCTGGATGATGGTCACCAGCCGTTCTTCCAGGTTGAAGGAGTCCACCGACAGCGCCCGGGTATCGGGTGGAGTCAGGAAGATCAGCCCCATCAGCAGGCCGTGCAGCACGATGGAGATGAAGATGAAGAACCAGGTATGGGCCTCGAACCCTCCAAACGGCAGAGCCAGTTTGGGCCGGGTTCCCTGGTGAACGAAGAGGGTGTTGTCACCGAAGCGGAGCCGAACCCGGGTCCGTTCGCCGATCTTCAGTCCCCGTTCCCCACTCTGGCGAAAGACCTCGTCCACCTCGTAGCGGGTATCGTCGATGTAGACATCTCCCTCCATCTGGGGTCGCAGGTGCAGGTAGCTCGCCCCGTCGCTGTCTCTGGTGAGCAGATCGAACCCCTGCTGGGGCAGGCTCTCATCCTCGATGAGGATGTCGCAGTTCTTGCTCGGTCCGACGGTCAGCTTCTGGCTGCGCTTTTTCTTCCCCACCCGTTGGAACAGCCAGACACCGAGGGGGATGATGAATACGAACCAGAGTGCGAAAAACAGGAAGGCATCGCGGGGCCGAAGGCCGCTGTGCTTGCCGAAGACATACTCGGCCATGACATGGTCGCGCCACAGGTGGGCAACCTCCACCGTGCCGTCGGTCCGGGACGGCTGACTGAGAAAGCGCCGAGAGTAGTGCTCGGCGTCGCTGGGGCGATTGAGGATCTGCACGTACCGGAACGCACTCTGGTCCGCTTGGGCTTCCTCGCCGGCCTCCCCCCGGATGACGGCTGCCACGGCGCCGAGCTCGGTGGCAACCGGTCGCTCCAGGTGAAAGCGCAGGCGGGTGCTGCCAAACTCCAGGATGGATCCGTTCGACAGCTGAGCCTTGTTGGTCCGCTCGCCATCGACCACCGTTCCCGACGAGCTGCCCAGGTCGATGCAGTACACGGTATCCCCGGAGACCTCGACCACGGCATGGATCCCCGATACCTGGGGATCCTTGATCTGCAGGTGAGAGGTCGGCAGGCTCCCGATCTTGACAAACTCCCGGGCGATCCGCTCGGTCCGGACGACCCTGTCGCCGAGCAGGAACTCGAATACCAGCACGGGCTCACTCATTTGCATCGCTCCGTCCACACCGCGGGCGGATGGTTGCCGCCTACAGATCCTCCACCGACTCGATCATCTTGTCGATGAAATGCTGTCGAATCGTGATGAGGCTGGATCCCATGCCATGGATCTGCCCCTCGATCAGCTCTCCATCCGGCCTGACAAGCTCTCCCTCGACCACATCGTCCGCGAAGTCATAGGTGCGTTCCCGCAGCTCCCCGCTGGGGGTGTCTTGTGCCCACAGCGGCGAGGCCAGCAAGAGAGTGGCTGGCACCAGCAGCCAGCGCAAGTTTTTCATCGTCGTACCCCTGTGTTTATGTCCCCACAGACATAGTATAGGACATCGGCAACCAACAGCGGTTCCTTTTTTTTTCTGCCTTCTCGCCCGGTCGTCGGGAACAGGTGCCGATCGGGCCGGCTCTTCGCCCCCCCTCTTTCAATCCGGTGTGGAAAAATCCTGTTGATCCTCGGGTGCCGGTGGTTCTGGCGGTTGCTCCTCCTGGGCAGGACCGGTCGGTTGTTCGCCGTACATCTGCCGGATTTCGATCAACTGCCGGGTCAGATCGATGCGGGTCTGTACATCGGAAGCCTGCTCGCTTCGCCTCCCAGGATCCTGCCGGAGGTAGTTCTCATACCAGGTCAGTGCCGCGTCGTAGTCCGCCAGGTACTCCTGGTACAGGATGGCCAGGTTGTACATGGCCTGGAGGTTGCCCGGCTCGAGGGCCAGGACCGCCTGGTACCCCTGCTCGGCTCCTTCGTAGTCCTCCAGTCCGCGCAGCGCCACCGCTCGGGAGAGCATGATCTCGGCATTGTCCGGCCGGAGCGCCAAAGCGCGGTCGAAGGCCTGGAAGGCTCCATCGTAGTCGCGGTAGTTGAGGGCGATGGCGCCCAGGTTCATCAGGGCGTCCAGGTTGCGTTCATCCTTGGTGATGGCCTGGCGAAACTGGGCATAGGCGGTGGTGACATCGTTGTCTGCCAGCGCGATGAGGCCCAGACGGTTCCGCAGATCGGTGGAGTCCAGCTCCAGGGTGATGGCGTTGACGCAGACCAGGCGGGCCAACGAGTACTGCTGGAGGTCGAAGTAGACCGCTGCCAGCGTCTCATAGGCGTGGACATTCATGGCATCGCCTGCCAGCGACATGCGGATGTGGTTGATGGCCTGGTCGGCCTCCTCCCGGTTGACAAAATCACCCTGTCGGGCCCGCTGTCGGTGGATGCTGGCCAGATTCAGGTTGGCCTCGGGATGGAACTGCTGGGCCTCGATCACCTGGAGCAGGAGCTGCTCGGCCTGGGCCACCTGCTCTTCCTCCAGCAACATCGCCCCGATGTTGGCCAGTCCGTTGACATTGTCGGGGTCGGCGGCGTTGGATCGGCGATAGGCCTCGGTGGCACCGGACCGATCTCCCATCGCCTCCCGGACCACCCCCAGGTTGAACCAGGCGACGGCCATGCTGGCGTCCTTTTCCACGGCGGACTCGAGCAGGTCCTGCACCCTCGAGTAGCTGAGGGGATCTCCCTGGGCCCATAGCTGGGCGGCGTTCTGGAAATCGTCCTCGGCCTGGACGGAGGTCGCCACCCCTCGTTCGGGGCGGCCGGCGGTCTGGTCGTCGCGCACCTGGCGGTCGGGAGAGGGGCAGCCGGCCAGCGCCAGCGCGCACACCAGCCATACCGACCATGCCAGGGTTCTCAAGCGTCTGGTGCTCATGGTCTCACCTCCGAAACGCTAGGTGTCGGGGTCGATTGCGCCGCGGGCTCGGACTGGGGATCAAGCTCGCCGAGGAGCTCTTCTTCCGCCGTTTCCTCCGTCTCTTCTTCTACCCCCTCCTCGTCGGCGGAAAGGGTGGTCCGATACTCGGTGCGGAAGACGGGGTGGGACTCGAAGCCGGGTTGGGCACGGACCTCGGCGGCAGCCCGGAAGGAGGGGTCCAGTATCGCCAGGTTCCGCTCCGCCAGGGTGCTGTACTCGTTGAACCAGCCCGCTGTCCTGGCGATGTCCAGGGCGGTGTGGTAGTTGGTGATCGCCTGCTCGCGCACCTCCGTCATCTGTTCCTCGATCATGCTTCGGTAGGCTTCTTCGACCTCGACGGACATCCCCCTGGGGATGGGAGCGTCGTGCACCGCCTCGTAGAACTCGTGGTAGAGCTGCCCTAGCCTGGTGAAGGCCGCGATGGACCACCCTGGGCGCTGGAACCGCTCGACCTGAGCGTACACCTGGCCCGCCTGGTTGCCCATGTCGTACTTCTGGCGCAAGCGTTCCTGGGCTTGTCGCTCGTTGCCCTCGATGGTGATGGCGCTAAACTGGCGGAAGATATCCTCTCCCAGCATGAATCGCGCCTCGGCGGCGGCATCCAGCGAAGGCGGCAACAGCGACGACCGGTCTTCTTCGGACAGGTTGTTGTACCGATCCAGGGCGCTCACGAACCGCTCGATGGCTCGATCCCGCCGGCTCTCCCACAACAGCACCCCCACCCGGGTGTCCGCCTCGATGGCTCGTCCGGGGTGACCGCGTCGGGCCCACTCGGAGAGGTACTCCTGGAACTCCTCGAGCGCCTCGGTGTTCTGCCCCCGCTTCAGGTGGATGGCAGCGATCTGGTAGAAGGCCTCGGCTGCCTCCCGGGGATGGGCCCGGCTGAACTGCCGGATGATGGCCTGGTAGATGGCGATGGCCTGGTCATACTCTCCGAGCCCCTGGCGAAAGATGGCCGCGTTGGCCAACGCTTCCATGGCGTTGTCGGCCTGGGGGTGCTCCCGTCCGTAGCGCTCGTAGTACTCGCTGGCGGAGCGGTAGAGCGCCAGACGGTGGAAGGAACGGCCCAGGGTGAACATCGTCTCGGGAATCAGGTCCGAGTCGGGGCGGAACTCGATAAGGAGCTCGCGCACCCGGATGGCACGGGCGATCATCTGCACCTCGTCGAAGCAGAGGGCTGCGTTGTACAGGGCCCGGTCCACCATCTCGCTGTCCGAGTACTCGCGGAAGAAGTCGAAGTAGCACAATCCGGCCTGTTCCAGCTGGCCCGTCAGCTGGACATTCCGACACTGGCCGAAGCTGATGGTCTGGCCCAGCGAGCTCAGGCGGGGGGCGAACTCGCCTCGATTGAGGGGCGAGGCGCGCAGCCGGTTGACCCACTCCTCCATGCGCTGGAAATCCTGGAGGGCAGCCAGCGAGTCCAGCAGCAGCTCGGCGCTGACCCGGCTCCGTTCGGGGTCCACGTCGTGGTAGGTCAACGCGATGTCACCGAATCGCTCGACCGCTTCGTTCAGGTGCGCGTAGTCGTACAGCACGCGGGCTGCCACATACTTCACCTCCACGGCGTACTGGGGGGGGGGATCAAGCCCGATGTATCGGTCGGCAGCCTGCACCAGCCGCTGCATCTCCTCGGGCAGCTCGATCGGCTGGATCTGGGGGAGCTCGCCAGTGGGCTGCGCTTCGGGGTCTACCTGGGGCATGGCCACCTGGACGGTGGTTTCCAGGTCGACCAGGTGGGTATAGGAGAGCACCGCCTTGTAGATGGCCTCCTCGTTGTACTCGCCCTGCGGATTGATACTCAGGCAGTCCTCCCACATGTGGGCCGCGTCGGCGTAGCGCTCGTGCCGATAGAGGAGCTCGGCGTAGTAGAAGCTCATGGTGTAGGCGGTCTCGGGGCTGGCATCCTGGCGGAAGTGGTTGATGTAGTCTTCGTACAGGTTGTAGGCCAGTGCGTAGAGGGTGGGGTTGCGGGTGACCCGTGCGTCTCGATGGTAGGTGGTCGCCAGGCGGCGTACCAGGTATTCGATCCGTTCCCGTTGCTGGTTGATGCTGGCGGGATCGGCGTCCGGATACTGCTGAGCCGAGGAGAACAGCTCGACCAGCCGGCGGACCTCTCGCACGATGGACTCTTCGTCGCCACTGGGGATGGTGTTCTGGACGATCTCGTACTGGTATTCCATCACCGAGAAGCTGTCCCGATTGCGGGCGATCAGCTCTCGGTACAGGGTGTTGCCCTCCTCGTAGTTGCCATCTTCGCTGTAGATGCGGGCGATCAGCGCGGCCAGCTCCATGACGCGGTCAGGTGCCACCTGCTCCAGGAAACCGAAGGCACTGGCGGCGCTGCCCACCTCGACGTAGAACAGCGCGAGGTTCTGCAGCGCCAGGTTGCGCATCCGAATGGCCCCGGGAGCGTCACCCGCCGAGGCGGCGATGGAATCGAGCAGGCGCTGGATAGCCTGCTCGGACTGGCCCAAGTTGTAGTAGCACCAGGCTTCCTGGTAGAGGGCGTAAGGGTAGATGCTGGATTCGGGGAACTCGGTCACGGCATTGTAGAACAGCTGCGCCTGTTCGGCATCACCCGCCTGGAAGTAGTACTCTCCGAAGGCCAGCAGGGCCTGGGGCATGAACGGGCTGTTGGGGTAGTCGTTGGCCAGCTCCTGGAAGAAGTCCAGGGCATCCTCGTTGCGGCCCAGCTGGGAGAGCGTGCTCCCCAGGTAGAAGAGCACTGCGTCCATCGCCGGGTAGATGCCCCGGTAGTTCTGGTAGAGGTCGGCGTACACGTCGATGGCCAGGGCTGCGTTCCGATCGCTCTGCTCCAGGTCGTCCTGCGATCTCAGCTCGTACTGCTGGGCTTGAGCCGGGTTGACCTCGCGGACGGCATAGGCCTGATCCATCCGGTCATAGGCCCGTTGCTCGAACAGGCGGGCTTTCCGGTAGTACAGCTCGGCCAGCCGGTAGCTGTAGTTGGCCGCCTCGCTGCTGCCATGCGGGGTCTGGTCCACCAGGTTTCTCAGCCGGTGTATGGCCGCATCGAGCCGCTCCAGCTCGCTCAAGTCCAGCATCTGCTCGAACCAGCGGGCCGTCGCCCGGGTCTGGCTGCCCAGCTCCTCGCGGGCGCTCGGGCCCTGCTCCTCCACCCGCTCCTCCCCCACCGCCTGGACCTCCACCTCCTGGTAGGAGGATTCGAGCTGAGCCAGCGCAGGGGCCGAGGGCAAAAGCGCGGCCGCCAGCAGAAGCAAGGCGCTCGAGGCCCCCTCCAGCGCGCGCCACCACGTTCGCCGATTGTGCCGATGGTTGATTTTCATTTCAGTCCCACTTCACTACAGCGCGATCGGATCGCATACCAGTAAGAACCAAGTTCATCGCGCCAATACTCCCCGGCGAAGTGCCACAGCAGATGCTCCTGGTCGGTCGGTGGAGGCAAAAGGCCGGTGTCCGACAGGTTCAGCTCCTGTCTCAGTCGCGCGTCGATCACGGCGTGCTCCATCAGGTCGGTCTCCACCAGAATCGCTTCCGACCGGCTCATCAGCTCGTTCAGTTGGTTGCTGGCCCGAGAAACCCTGATCCGGACCAGCTCTCCCGCTCGGGTCTCACCCAGGTTCCGGGCCAGCTCGGTGCCCTGCAGGATCTCATCCACAACGCTGGAGTTGACCCAGGCCGCTTCGTTCTGCGCCATCGACTGGATCCGGATCAGCTCGCGATCCATCTCCTCCACGTAGGCCACCGCATCCTGGACCGTCCGATCGGAGATGGCGGCGTTGAGCAGGCGCTGCAGCTGTGGGGAGAAGTCGCGCTCCTGCTCGCCCCGGATCTCCGCGATCAACCGGTAGAACTCCTCGTCGGTGCCGAAGGACCTCACCGCATCCGCGATCTGGTTGTAGAGCGGCCGGTATTCCAGGTTATACTCCTCGATGGTTTCCCGGACCGCGTTGTAGCCGCAGTTCCGAAAGAAGATCACCGCCTGCAGGTACATCCCTTCGGGGTAAAACTCGTCGTTGAAGAAGGGGGAGTTGAGGCTGTGCAAGTTGCCCAGGGATCGGTTGTACTCCTCCAACTGGAACAGCGCCCAGGCCTTCTCGAACAAGGCATCTAGCCAGTAGCGGCTGCTGGAGGGTAGCTGGTCGTAGTACTCGATCGCTTTCTCGTACTCCCCGGTGGAGTAGAAGGTGCGCGCAATGGCCAGAAGAGCCATCTCGGCCAGCTTGCGGGCCTCGGTGTCGCGATCGTCGCCCTGCAGGACGTACACGACCACGTCCTGAAAGGCATCCACCGCCGGCTGCCCCTCGTACTGCTGAATGTGGGTCATCCCCTGAAGGTATCGAGCCTGCGGGTAGTAGCGGCTCGCGGGTGAGATGAATTCGAACCAGAGCCAGGCATCGTCCAACAGCCCGCGCGTGTAGTAGTACCTCCCCACCAGAAAGGCCAGCTGATCACGGTACTTCTCCTCGATCTGGTCGGGGAAGTAGTCGCTGTACTGGGAGATGCGCTCCAACAGGTCGGGCTCACCCGGCAGCCGGCGGGCCAGCCGCAACAGCCAAGGCAACGCGGTGATGAAGAAGGGGTGGGTAGCACCCTCGGTCACGATCTCTTCCAGGAAGTAGAGTGACGGGTAATACAGCCCGAGCCGATACATCGCCCGGCCAAGCTCGTAAGTGGCCCGATAGCGCAGGGTATCGCTGCTGTCCGGATCGCTGTACACTAGGTAGAATAGGTGACTGGCAGCAGCGAAGTTGCCCTGTTCATAGTAAGTCAACCCTTGCTGGAGCCGTTGCCCCGCCGGAGTCGCCGCATCGGCCCCCGGAAGGGGGAAAAACTCCGGCTCGAAGGTCTCCGTCTCCTGGCCCCTGGCTGGATAGAACGGGAGCACCAGGAATACCAGGGCAGCCACCACCGCCGAGACCCGAGAATAACGCGGCTTCTTCTCCTTGAAACGAGCACTCATCGCACTCCCCTTTCCTCGCAGTTCGCGCCTGTCCAACACAGCAACTGGGCCTGTTCGCTGCATTCTATCGTCGGCTGTGTCGAAGTGTCAATCACGCCCCCGACCCACAACACCCACTATCCTCGCGGAAACTACACAGGTCTGCAATGGATCTGACATCTGACCGATGATGTCGGTGGCAACCATGCCATCGGCTCATCCCACCACGACGAGGGCGTCATGGCGAAAAACAAGGTTCAGTACGGCCTGGCCGCAGAAAAGCTCGCTGCCGAATACCTTCGACTTGCCGGCCTGGATATCCAGGAGACCAACATCCGAACAGGGCGCGGAGAGATCGACCTGGTCGCCAGATTGGGCAGGCTCTGGGTGTTCGTCGAGGTCCGATCCCGGTGGTCGGACGATGGCATCTCCCCCATCGACTCGATCGGGGCAGACAAACGCCGCCGCGTGCGGCGCGCGGTCGAGGACTACTTGGAGTGTACAGGGCTCGGACCCGATGCCGACATCCGCATCGATGTCGTCGCCATCACTCTCGGTCCGGGTTCGGCTCTGATCGAGCACCTCGAGGACGCACTGTAGCCATCCGGCCAGCCGTCTCACTCCTCCGGCTGACCCTGACCCTCCTTGCCGGTCGGTGGAACGCGACTCTGGCCCGTCTGCAGGCCGGTCCAGCGCACGTACCGTTCCCCGCTCCGGGTCGTCTGTTCCTCCCCCCCACCTGGCGCGGGCTGAACCCCCGATCCACTCCGAGAGAACCGCTTCTCGCCCTCCGAACCAAGGGCTGGCTGCTCCGTGTCCTCCTGGTTCTGCTCTGGCCCCGAATCCTCGATGGGTTTCGCCAGATCGTACACCACCGGAAGACCGACCGGG
This sequence comes from Bradymonadales bacterium, assembly GCA_016931535.1. Taxonomy (GTDB): domain Bacteria; phylum Myxococcota_A; class Bradymonadia; order JAFGEP01; family JAFGEP01; genus JAFGEP01. The sequence continues at coordinate 1,752 of JAFGEP010000106.1, read as the reverse complement.
GTGATCGCCTCTTCCCGGCTGACCCCTTCCTCGTTGTAGAAGAACGACCGTCCCCGCTTGCCGGTCGTCGGAGGCGGTGTCTCTTCGAACAGAGGGCTTGGCCCGGGTGCGGCCTCGGTCATGCCCGAGCTTGGCCTTTCCCTCGAAAAAACGGGCGGCGGTGTCACCTCCTTGGCACCCGCCTCCTGCTGTTGGGCCTTGATGGCAGGCGAAGGACGGCCCGGTGAGGTGCTGGTCACCTCGGAGCGCTCCGGTTGGGAGGTCTGCGGTTCCCTCCGCTCCGCGGTTCGATTTTTCTCGTCCAGAGGCCGCCCTACAACAGTCTGACCAACCTGGCCCGCTGCATCGGACCGACTGGGCTCACGAGGCCACGTCGATCGGTTGGACATACCGGCCGGTTCCGATCGCATCGTCTGGCTCGGCCTCCGCTCGAAACTCTCCTCCTGGATCGCAGGGGGAACCAGCTGATCCAGGTCACCGGTGAAATCCCAGATGGCAAAATGGTCGGCGGTGGTGGCGCGACCGGTGTCCAGCATCTCCTGGTCGACCGGTGGTAACTCCGGAGCCTCCAGCGGCTGCAGGGGCCCTTCCGAGGGCGACAGGAAAGCCCGCTCGAAGTCCTCGTCTCGCATCTCCTCTTCCCCCGGCTCCTGTTCCGAAGCCGGGAAAATGAAGGCCGGACGCTCTCCGCTGGCGGCTCGCTCGGCTTCCATCATCCCCTGTACCGCGATGGTCTCCAGGGTGGATAGCTTCTCCCCATCCATCGGCTCGATTCCGGCCATCTCCTCCACCGGGATCGGCTCCAGCTCTGGCAGCGCCGATTCCTCCACCAAGTAATCCACATCCGGCAACAACTGCTCTTCTGCCAGGCGATCGTTGCGGTCACCCTCCATGTCGAGCAACGCATCCGGTTCAGCCAGCGCAGCTTCAATCCGTGCCGCCAGGTCCATCGCCACCGCCTTGGGCTGCTCCGCCATCGATATCGGAGTTGAAACCTTGCCCGAAGCGGGTTGCTCCGGTATCGGTTCCAGGGACTCGAAACCTACCGGTCCAATCTCCTCGGGCATTGCACCAGACGGGGACGAGACCTCCTCTTCTGGCTGTTCTTGAGCCGCCATCCCCTCCACGTCCGACGCTATGGACGAGATCGGTGCTCCCTCCGCAGACGGACCGACCAGCGGCGCACTCGGTGCTGCCGTCCATTGTGAGGAAACGTCGGTTGCCATAACCGCAGGTGGATGAGCGAGAGGGGTCGGCTGAGGCGATCTGCGATCGCTTCGGGTCACCAGCCCGACTGGCGCAGCTTGCCCCGAAGCGCCAGGCTGCGCCATCGCTGGCTGTGGAACGGCAGACTCCCCGACAGCCGCTTGCCCGACAGGTAAGGGCGGGACCACCCCCTCTCCTTCGGACTTACCAGCCGGAACCGGTCGCTCCGGAGCCGGCGGTGGCACCACAGCCGGTGTCGGTCGTGCCGGGGATGGCACTGCCACCGCCGGTTGCGCGGTTGGGGTTGGCTGGGCAGACCTTCTGATAGTCCCTTCGGCCAGCACAGGTTGCTGAGAGACAACCGGGGCTTCCGCCTCGGGCGGCTGGGCTGCCTGGGCCGGCGGCACTACCGGGGCCTCCGCCTCGGGCTGCTGGGCTGCCTGGGCCGGCAGCACAACGGGGGCCGTCACCGCGGGCTGCGGGGCGGTCGGTGCCCGTGGCACAACCGGGGCCGTCACCGCGGGCTGCGGGGCGGTCGGTGCCCGT
>JAFGEP010000105.1 GCA_016931535.1 Bradymonadales bacterium | reverse complement strand
GCGGTACCCGCTCCTCTCACTCCCGAGACGGTCAATGCGGCCGATGTGGCCACCGATGGCTCACTGGCGGAGGCCTACGAAGGCGTACTGGTGCAGGTCGTCGATGTCTCCATCACCGAGATCCGGGACGAAGGCCAGTATGGCGTGTTCGAGATCACCGGCGGGCTCTTGGTCGATGACACGCTGTATTACTACACCGACACATACAACCTGGTTGTGGGTAACGAGTTCGATCGGATCGCCGGTGTGCTGGACTACTCCTATGGAGAAAGGAAGCTGTATCCTCGGAGCGCGGCAGACTTGGTGGCCCAGTGAGGCGAGCCACCTGGCGAAGGGTCAGGCTCGCACACCCCTGGACCGCTGGAGATACGGCCCGATCAACCACCAGGTAGTACTAGCAAGGCCCGGGCCATAGGTAGATTCCCATCCCACACCGGCGGGTTGACCATGAAAGTTCTCACCACCTTCTACTTGCCCCTGGCGCTGGTCGCGTCGTGCTGCCTTGCCGTTGGCTGCCGAGTGCAGGAGGGCCAGCAGTATGACCTGATCGGCCAGGATGTGCGCCTGACCATTCTGCACACCACCGACTGGCACAGCCGGCTGCTGCCCTACGACATGGACGTACGCATCACCGACGAGAACCTGGGGTTGAACCCGGATACCGGTCCCTACGGCGGGGTGGCGCGGCTGGCCTACCTGATCAAGAGGGAGCGCGGCAACTCCGGGCGGTCGATCTACCTGGACAGCGGCGATCCCTTCCAGGGTGCGCCGATCTTCAACGTCTTCAACGGAGAGGTGGAGTTTAGGGCGATGAGCCTGTTGGGCGTCGATGCCATGGTGATCGGCAACCATGAGTTCGACGCCGGCGCCGACAACCTGATCGAACAGGCCAAGAACTGGGCCAACTTCCCCCTGCTGGCGGCCAACTACCACTACGTCACGCCCAGGGATCCACAAGCACCGAGCCTGGGCGACTACACCGCACCCTACAGCATCATCAACCGGGAAGGGTTGGTCATCGGAGTCATCGGCGTCGCCAACCTGAGCAGCATGACCAGCATCGGTTTCGCCGACAACAGCCTGAACATCCAGCCGATGGACCAGATCGAGACCACCCAGTACTACATCAACCTGCTGCACCCCCACGTCAACCTGCTCATCGCCCTCAGCCACGCCGGCCTCACCGAGGACCACGAGATCATCGAGGGTACCGTGGGGCTGGACCTCGTCATGGGGGGCCACCTGCACATCGTGCTCGATCCCCCTCGGAAGGTGCATGATGCCTCCGGCCGGGAGGTGATCCTGTGCCACTCGGGCGCCTTCCTGAAGTACCTGGGGCGGCTGGATGTGATCCTGGAGGGACGGGAGGATGATCCTCACGACTTCGAGGTGGTGAGCCATCGCTACGAGATCATCCCGATCGACAGCCTGGTGCCGGAAGATCCCGACATGCTACGGATGATCGAGCCCTACATGGTCGAGCTGCGGCAGCAGCTCGACCTGACCCGCGTGTTCGGGTTCGCCCCCCGGAGAATGGAGCGCTACGGGCTCAACGGCGGCGACAGCCCGCTGGGCAACTTCGTGGCCGACGCCATCCGCACTCGGCGGAGAGTGGAGACCGATTTCGCGGTCAACAACACCCTGGGGGTCCGGTCCGATATCGTCGAGGGGCCCATCATCCTGGACCAGACCTTCAACGTGTTCCCCTTCCCCAACACCATCACCACCATGACCTTGAGCGGCAACGAGGTCCAGGAGCTGTTGAACTACAACGCCCAACGCTCGGCCTGGCGGGGCTGCAACACCCAGCTCCAGGTGTCGGGCATCTCCTTCGTCAACGATTGCAGCGTCAGTCCGGCGGTGGCCCGGGACATCCGCATCCATGGCGAGCCGATCGCCTCCAACCATTTCTACACCATGGCCACCAACGACTACATCGCCCGGGGCGGTTCGGGGTTCAACGTGCTGCGCTTCAACAACACCCAGCAGGATACCGGCATCACCGTGCGCGATGCGGTCAACGACGCCTTCCTGATGCAGCCGAGCTGTCTGGAACGCTGCCAGCAAGAGGGAAAGGAACCGGATGAATGCCCGGTGCTCCGGTACTGCACCTCCTACATGACCGCCTACTTCGCCGGCTTTTGCCAGGGGTTCGACCCCTACAGCGACCAGGAGCGCTGCCTGGACATCTATGCCCCCGAGTGCCTGGAGTTCAGCGACGTCTCCGACTTCGAGATCTGTCGCACCTCGATCGACCGCAGCTGCGAGAACCTCTACCACGAACGGGATCGGCAAGCCTGCTATGCCGCCCAGGAGGCCAACTGCGAGCAGTACGACCGGGAGAGCCCCCGGGCGGCCTGCGCTTACGAGCAGCTGGCCGAAGGTTGCCTGCAGTACACCTCCCGCTCGCCCAGCGACATCTGCCGGGACGATGCCCGCCTCAACGCCGAGGATCTCTGCCTCACCATCCCCTGCGTCGAGTCCGAAGCGGACGGACGGATCCAGCGGATCCTGCCTTCCAACGAGTATGTGCCCGTCGAGGAGCCGGAGAACCCGGATTACCAGACCGGCTACTTGATGGAGTGGATCCAGGACGTCATGGGCGACGAAGAGAGCGGCTGGTGATGACCATGACAGGACCGAACGCGATGACAACAGACAAGCGATTGGAGGGCGCTCGCCCTCGCTGGCTGGAAACTGGGCAAAAGCCCGCAAGGAGCCTCGGGGTCTGGACGCTGATGGCTGCCCTCACCGGATGGCTGGCGGCAGGTTGCACCGAGCAGGCTCCCGAGCTGGATCCCAACGCCCTGGCTGCGATCCGACTGACCCTGCTGGACATCTCCGCCCTGGGAGACGGCCCACCGTATCCAACCACCAGCCAGTGGGTGACCGTCACCGTCGGCGTGGAGGCCCTCCACCTGGATGGCACCCTCAAGGAGGACTACAACGGCACCCTGCAGGCCTCCATCATTCCGGGCCGGGTGGATCCGGCCACCATCTTCGTGGTGCTGCAGAACGGGGTGAATACCGGCCACCAGCTCCGGTTTCGCTTCGCCTTCGGCGAGGCGAGGATCTGGATGGAGGAGGTGGGGGAAGCGCAGGCCGCTGAATGCCGCAACGGTTTCGACGACGACGGGAACGGGCTCATCGACTTCCCGGCCGATCCGGGCTGCTTCGGCCTGGAGGATCCGAGCGAGGGGACGGCCAGCTACGTGACCGGGATCTCCGATCCGCTGGTGTTCCAGCCGTTGGACATCCACACGGTGCAGTACAACCCGGACGAGGCCACCGGCGGGTCTCCGGTGGAGGGGCAGGAGGCGTTCATCGAGCGGGGCAGCCTGATCGTGAACAACGTCACAGCGGACGGCTTCTTCGTGACCGACGTGGACGAGGACCGAGGCCACGACAGCGTCTTCGTGTACAACTTCAACTACCCCGAGGGGCTGCTGCCAGGGTTCAAGCTGTCCTGGGTGAGCGGCGGCGTCGCCGAGTTCCAGGGTTGTACCCAGCTGACCCATCCCTCCTGGGAGATCGACTCGAGCTACCAGCTTTCCGTCGAGGACCTGGTGCACTTCTCCCGCTGCGAGGCAGTGGACAATCCAGATGTCCTGGAGGTCATTCCCACCCTGGTGACGGGGGCCAACCTTCGAAGCAACGCCTTCATGGAGGTCCTGGAAGGAGGGCTGATCCGGGTGGAGAACGTGGAGGTGTCCACCACCTTCATGGATTGCGATTTCGACCGGAGCGGTGCCATCTCCGGGTCGCAGGAGGAGCTGTGCCGCGACGTCTGCCAGCGATCCAACCTGTGCACCGAGATGTCCAGCTTTCGCAAGTACGACCAGTTCACCTGCAACGCCTCAGGAGGGACGGTCTACGTGACCAAGGCGTCCCAGCTGACCGACTTCGACGTGATGGAGGGCTGCGAGCAGGTGTCGGACGATCCGCCGACCCTCTCCTGCCCGCAGCGGGTGTTCGCCTCTGTCACCGGCAGTCTGCGTCACGTGTATCTGACGCGCAGTATACAGTTGTGGGAGGTGACTCCGCGGTTCGCCTGTGACCTCAGGCTGACCTGCCAGGTCCAGGAGGACTGCCCGGAGGGTTACCAGTGTGTGGAGCAAATCTGTAACCGAGCGAGTGTCGAATGAGATCAACAGTCGTATTGTCAGGTTTTCTGGCGTTGGCGTGTGTGCTGATGTCGGTTCCGGCCCAGGCGGGAGACTGGGTCGATACCCGCCTCACCTTCATCTTCTCGGACGACAACCTGTTGGCCGGCCCCGGGGAAACGCTGATCAACAGCCCCGGCCCCGACTTCGGCCCGCGCGAGGGCAACTTCTTCCCCTTCGAGAACCTGGATACCCAGGACTCGGGGCAGGAGACCTTGAGCCACCTGGTGCTGTATGGTGCCTTCCCGGGCTTCTCCGACCGGCTGCTCACCGAAGCCGCCCTGGTGCTGCGCGCCGACCTGTGGGGACGGGGCTCGGTGAGCTTCCGTGACGACGGCTCCTACATCAAGCTCACCACCTCCCTGCAAGGACCGGTGGTGCACCCGTGCGAAGACGGGACCACCGAGGTGGCCGTCCCCGACCGCAACCTGGAGCTGACCCTGTTCCCCTTCACCTCGGAGCGGTTCCGCCTGGGCTACCAGTACGACCTCTCCTGGGGGGACCAGGGGATCTTCACCGAGCTGTCGGACCGCCCGGTGCCGGCGCTGAGGCTGCAGTACAACGACGGCTGGGGCTATGGCTTCGTCGGGGCCAAGACGGTGCAGCAGCTGCAGGCCATGTCCGATCCCGACGAGCCGGGTAACAACGAGCTGTCGGTTTTCTATGGGGTACTCGGAGGCCTCGGCCTGAACCTGGGCGAGATGGTGATGGTGGAGGCCAACGGGGGGTACTTCCAGTCCGGCACCAACCGCAAGTCGGACGTGCTGGGCGAGCCGATCGACTCGGGCGGCGGCTCGGTGCGGGTGAGCCTGTTCGACGGGATCTCGCCGGGGACCTCGGTGGACTTCCGACTCTACCAGAACACGCCGGAGCTGGTCGACTCCTACCTGCTCAGAGAGCCCTCCTTCGCCGGGCAGTTCAGCTGGCTGGTGTCCGCCGAGTTCAGCTACCTGGTGCAGACGCTGGGGGATCCGGACGTGGTGGGAGGCACCACCAACCAGCCGGCCATGGCGGGTGCCTTGAACCTGGATGCCTCGATCTACCACTGGGACTTCCAGGTAGACCTGGTGTACCGCGACCTGGCCTACATGCTCCGAAACGTGCCCAGCCTCGACCCGATGAACGCCTTTCCCGAGGACTCCGAGCAGGATCCCGAGATCCTGGCCGCATTGAGCGGCCAGTACTACATCCCGGGGGCCCACCTGTCGCCCGGTTTCCTGGTGGGTGTGCAGCTGCCGGCGGCCTACCGCGGGTTGGCCCCTACCCTGCCCGCCACCCCCGATGTGATGGCCGGCGAGCAGACGGTGGTCATCCGGAGCGCCAGGAACTACGAGCCGCTGCCGCCCGGCGAGGATGTCTTGCCGGTCTACTCGGCCAAGCTGTCGCTGCGCTGGGATCTGAGCCAGCTTCTGAGCATCATCGCACAGGCGCAGTACAGCCGCGACCCCAACTCCACCCGCCTGGAGGACAACGAGTTCGGCTACGCCACCCGGGTGTTCCGAGATCCCGATATCCTGGGGTTCGCCATCCTTTCCCAGGCCCGCTTCTGACGACATCCGCACAGCATGTCCCCCCCTGCGCGCCACCCTGCCATCGCCCTGGTCATTGCCGGGCTTCTCGTGGGAACCGGAGTCGGCCTGCTGATCTGGCGGCTGCGAACCATGGCCAACCGATCCGAGCCGTCTCAGGAACCGATCGACCTGACCGGTGTCCTTCAGTTCGCCCCCTTCACCTTCGACGTCGGCCTTCTGGAAGCCCAATGGGAGGAGCAGCGCAATCGGGTCCCCTCCTTCAGGCTGGGTGAGCCGGAGGGGGAGCTGATCCAGGCGGTACGTGAGTACAATCGGGCCGTCGGTGCGGGCTCGATCACCTATGAGCAAGGCCGGGCGCTGTCCGACTTGATGGCGGTGACGGTTTCCCAGTACATCTCTCTTCGAGGTCCAGAATGGTACCGCGAGCTGGGCTGGACCCAGCTGGAGCCGTTCTTGGAAGCGGTATGGGAGCTGGAGCGCCGGGTGGAGGAGCGCGAGGGGACGGGAGACGCCTGGTTGGATCTGGCCGCACCACAGTCAAGAAATATTATAGAAAATATTGGTAACTTCTATGATTTTGCAAAAGAAACAGGATTGATCGACCTGTCAGGAAGGATCCAGCTATCCGCCGAGCTGTTGGCCATCCTGTTTCGTTACCGATGGTTCTCCTTTGCCGAGGAGTACGCCAACCTGGCGTTGATGGCGCCATACGAACGGGCGGTGTTCTGGCGCTGGCGGATCGAGGTGGCGATGGGGTTCAGCCTGGAGGAGCGGCTGGCGATGGTCGACCGGGCGGAGGTGATCTACCGGGAGGAGGGGTTCGATCCCGACCAGGTTCGCGGGATCTTGGCCTATCAAGCAGGTGATCTGGAGCTTGCACGGTCGTTTTTCCGGCGCGCCTTGGGCCATGACCCCCACAACGACAGGTTGGTCCGTGCCTGGGAGCTGTTATCTCATTGACTCCGAAACCGTCCCGAGTATGATGTGTGTCGCCTGCGAGCGTGGTGGAATTTGGCAGACACGCAGGATTCAGGTTCCTGTGTCCGATAAGGACGTGGGGGTTCGACTCCCCCCGCTCGCATACCGACTCTCCTTTTTTCCCTCCGTGGTTCTATGACCGTCAACGCCAATTTTTTCCGTGTCGAGCTTTGGCTGAAGCAGGGGCTCGAGCACCTTCAGAACAGCTCGGGCTTGCCGGACAGGGAACACTGGCTTTCCGTCCTGAAAGAAGCCCAGGACATCCTGCTCCGGAGTCGAACGGACACCGACCGGGCCTATGCCACCTGGCGGCAGCACTACTACGAGGTGAACCGGGCCAGCAAGGCGCTCTGGACCTGCTGCCGGCAGGTGGGCGAGGCGTGTCAACAGTGGGGGATCGAAGGGTTGCCGGATGTGGCGGTGCCCTACCTCGAGCCGGATCGGATGCACCAGAGAGCAGCAGAGGTGCTGCAGTTTTTAGAGCCGCTCGATCGACCGCTTCCCTGGCTCGACAAGGCTCGATCCGATCTGAAGGAGGCGTTGAGCCGAGCCGCCGCAGCGGTTCAACACGAGGCCGACACCCTGGCCGAGTACCGCCAGAAGGTGCGGGCCCGAAAGGTGGGGTTCGAGCATGCCCGCGACACCTACCTCGCGTTCTATGAAGAGAACAAAGGCGCGCTGCCACACCAGGGCAAAGCGATGACCCGCCTCAACCCGTATTTCTACTGACCAGATCCGGGTCGCCTGGACATTTCTCCTCGCTCAGGCTCATGCTCCCGTTCACGTTCCGGCTCACGCAGGCGATGGCGGGTGGGCTCGGCGGGTCTCGGCGTCCACGCTACGGACTCGGAGAAAACTCAGGCTCCGCGCTGGTTGGAGCCGCCGGAAGGGCGACTCTCCTCCCCCGAGACGGAGTCCGGGGGAGGTGTCGCGGAGCGACGGAGGGGGCGATCCTAGCCGTTGGACAAGCTGCACCCGCGGAGCGACGGAGGGGGCGATCCTAGCCGTTGGACAAGCTGCACCCGCGGAGCGACGGAGGGGGCGATCCTAGCCTCTGGACCGGCTGATCGGACGCCATCTCTAGGAACCCCGGATCACCACCTCCACCAGGTCGTGAGGGGCAAGGTGTCCCTGGCAGACCTCGTCGAGTCCGGTGACGAGAGGCAAAGACAGGTCGTTCTGCTCCGCGAAGCGGCGGACCGGTCCGATCAAGGCCAAACCGCGGGCCTCGGGGGGAGCTTCCTCGAACAGCGTTGGCCCGGTGACGTTCCCCGCGAGCAGCGAGCCGGCCAGGTAGTTCGGCCCCTGGTAATGATGGACAGTGACCAGGAGTCTGGCCAGGCCTGGCAGCCCCTCGAACGGTTCGGTGGTGCCTCCGAGAAACCGCCCCAGACGGGAGAGCTCCGCCAGCCCTCTGACCACGAACATGGCCCGAATCGCCGTCCCCAGCTCGAGCGACCCGACTAGCCCCATGGCCACTTCCAGGATCTCCACCAGGGTAGCGGCGTACTCGACCCCCAAAAGATCGGGATGTCCCAACAGGCAGAGCTGCGGCCCGCCCAAAAGCTTGACCGCCAGCTCGATGAGGTGGGGGAAGGCTGAGCCGACCATGGCGGCGGCCGGACTGCCGCCGATCATCTCCTCCAGGCGCAGCGAACCCGCCAGGGCGCCGATCTGCAGGCAGCAGGTGCGCTGTCTGACCAGCCTGCTGGTGGTCTGCAGGCCAGGGGGATAGAGGCGATGCAGGGCGTGCAGGACCAGGTGCGAGCCATCCAGCACATCGCCGAGCCGATCGATGGTGTTCTCGATCGGGTCGGGCGCGCCGACCAACAGGACCAGGCGAACCTCGGCCGCCATCTCCTCCAGGTCATCGATCCATCGGATCTGAGGGTGGAGCGGGTCGAGACCGGGGAGGACGGAGGGCAAGGAACGGGTCTTTCTGAGCTGGTGGCGGTGCTCCTCCTCCGGAAGGTAGTGGAGCACCCGGCTGCCTTTCGATGCCGCCAGGTGGGCCAGAAAAAGGCCCATCTTCGCGCCTCCGACCACGCCGATTGCCTCTGTGGACGCCACCGGTTACACCCCCTGCCTCAAGCGCCTCTCGTAGCCGTAGCCGTGAGCCCGGTTGGAGTAGTAGTAGAGCAGCTCGGTATCCCGTAGCTCGACCCCGTTACCGCGCCGCAGGACGAGCGGATTGGTATGGTACATCCGGAAGTACCCGTAGGCCTCCTGAACCAATCCGGCGGCATCCGCCTCTTGCACGGCCGGCCCCAATCGGACCCGACCCTCCTCGGCATCCTGACGTACCAGTGCGAGAAGGCGATCACAATGGGCGGTCAGCTCATCGCTGGAGAGAAACTCGCCCCGGGCGAAACGGATGACCCGGTTGATCTCCCAGAGGGGCTGCTTCTGTCCGACGAGGTCCAAGATGGCCAACGACACCAGGGGCACCGAGAAAAGCACGTTGTTGGCACGATAGCTTTCCAGGATCCGCTCGCTCAGGGCGTTGATGTACTCCCGATCCCTGTTGTCATCCCGTCCAGGCCCGTCGGGTGTCTGGAAGTAGCGGGCGGGATCGACCGCTCTGCCGCTCCTGTCGTGCGAGCGGCCGCCATCATCGACCTCGTTGCCGAAGGGGTCCAGCGGCGGACAGAAGTAGAGGGAGACCGCGTGCTGACGCCCCAGGGTAGTGGTGGTGTAGCGCGCGATCCGGGCCAGATCCGGCGACTCGGCATCTTCCAGCACCGGCCGTCGCTGGTCGTCGGCGCGCAGATGGCGGCCGATCTGGGTCTCGGCCTCCAGGACCAGGTGGTAGTTGATGGTGACCGGCACGAAAAACACGGGACGGGGCTCGTTTCGCAGAAGGCTTGCCAGATAAGCTCCCAGCGCCGGTTCCAGGAGCTCCGGACGCAGCGACTGCTCGATGCGGCCGTCGTGGGAGCGGCTGCCACCCGGGAAAAAGATGCTGTGGAACCCTCTTTCCAACAGAACCTGAGCGGTAGTGCGCAGCACCTCGCGGTAAAGGGAGTGCTTCAGGCGACGATTGAACTTGTAGGCCCCCAGGTTGCGCATGAAAAAAGCGGGGATGCGCCGAGTGAACAGATCCTTCCCCGCCCCATAAGCGGCCGGGGGAAGAGAGGCCTGGTCCAGAGCCCAGCCCAGAAGTACCGGGTCGAGCTGGCTGATATGGGTGGGAACGAAGACCAGGGTGCCCAGGCGGGACAGCCGCCGGATCCGCTCGATCTCACCCTGGACCAAGATCCGCTCCGACCATCGCTTGGGCCAGTGCCGTGCACCCCCAAGGCGCTGCAGATTGAACAGGGTGTTCAATCCCAGGGGAGCGACCCGGCTGACCAGCCGGAAGATGGCGGGGTTGCACTGACCGACGATGTCGCTCGCGTATCGCTCGACCAGCGAGGCCAGCAGATCGGCGTTCTGGTCCTCTCCGTTGTGACTGGAGGTGACGGCGATGTGATGCCAGAAGGCGTACCGCTCCCGACCACCCCGCGATCTGGCGCCCTCCAGCAGGCTCAGCTCCGAATCGGCGGCCTCGTTGATCAGAAGCTCCAGCCCGTGCTCCTGGGATTCCCAGGCGGCCTGCAGGCGACCCGAGAGGACCCGCTCGACGACCTCTTCGACAATGTCGTCCCGCTCTCGATTCAGTTGAAAAAGCCGCGGCTGCAACGGCACCCCCGTAACGGACCGACCAGACGACGACCCGCATGACAAAAGCTCCAGGTTCCGCCCGATCGACAATGGCACGAACGCTCTCTAGTGTCGCAAACGGTGCTCGACTCTGCAATAGCTGATCGGCGCCCCCGGAATCCACCACTCGCAGTGCGAGCTGGAAGCAGCTCGGAGCGTCGATCACAGAGAACAAGATGGCCACACCGCTCGAACAAAGGCCGGTCGCAGAGGTGTTTTGTTTTGCTTCGATTACCCCAATAATGAAAAGAACACACCGTGAGGGGTGTCTCGGAGAAGAAATCATGCGGAAGCTCTGTTGTCTGGCCATCCTTCTGGCTTGCTGGCTGGTTGTTCCCGCTTCGGAGGCCTCGGTGGTGGTGCGCTACAGCCTCGACCAGATGGTCTGGCAGGCCGACGGGATCGTGCACGGGCGGGTTCTCTCCCTCCAATCGCTGCGGGAGGGAACCATCATCGCCACCTACGTGGAGATCGAGGTCATCGAATCCTACAAGGGGGCGCACTCGCCAGGAGACCGGCTAGTGGTCTACCGACACGGGGGAACGGCCGACGGCTACACCATGCTGGTCGCTGGAGAGCCCCTGTTCGTTCCCGGTGAAGAGGTCCTGTTGTTCTTGGAGAACCGTCCCGCCGCATCGGAGCCGCTGGTGCTGGGCATGGCCCAGGGGAAGTTCAGTGTGGTGGTCGATCCGACCACACGAGGCCGCATGGTGACCAGAAACATGACGGGGGTGGAGCTGATCGAGGTAGACGAGGAGCTGATGTGGCGATTCGCGGATCCGGCAGAGCGGTCGGATCGGCCAGAGAGCCTGCCCACTGATGCCGAGGCCGACCCGCTCTTGATCCAGCCGTTGTGGATCCCGCTCGAACAGATGACCGAGGCGATCGAACGGATCCTCGCCGACCAGGGGGTCCGATGAAACCGCTGTCTTTCCTGGTGGCAGGCGTGATGATCGGCCTGCTGTTGTGGGGCGTGACCGCGCATGGCTTCGAGCGGACCATGACCTGCCGGTCGGATCTCCCGCCCGGATCGGATCCGTTGGCTTGCCGGAGGGACCAGGTGCCGGTGCCGCTGTACTGGGCCAAGGACTGCGTGGTCTACCATGTCCACCAGGGCGGCTGCCTGGATATTCCCAACGAGGATGACCAAGAGAACTCCCCGGCCGAGTCGGTCCTTGAGGCCATTCGCGCCTCGTTCGAGACCTGGAACGAGCCGGAGTGCAGCTACCTGCAACTGGTGGAAGGGGGGCTGACCAACGAGGATCGGATCGGGTACTACTCCTGCGACCCCAAGCTGAACGCCAACATCGTCATCTTCCGGCCAGTAAACTGGTCCCATCCGCGGGGGGCGCTGGCTTTGACCAGTGTGACCTTCAACTCGGCGACGGGCGAGATCGTGGACGCCGATATCGAGTTCAACGACGAGTGGTTCACCTTCTCGGCCACCGACGAGGAGGACGCCATCCGCAACGACATCCAGAACACGCTGACCCACGAGGTGGGCCATCTATTGGGTCTCGACCACACCGACGACCTGCAGGCCACCATGTACAGCCGGGCTCCCATGCAGGAGGTCAAGAAGCGCACGCTGGAGCAGGACGACATCGATGGCCTCTGCACCATCTATCCCGTGGCGGAGGCCACCGGGCGATGCGATCTTTCGGCGGTGGAGTTTTTCGACCGTCCTCCCCAGGCGCCGGATGATCCCTGTCCGAGCAACGGCGGCTGCTGCGACTGCACCGTGACCGGCAACCTGGCAGGAGACCTGGGTGCCTTGCTGCTGGTGTGGCTGATCGGGCTGGTCGTCGCCTGGCGGCGCACGGCCGTTCCCCCACGCCATCGCATGGGGAGATGATCCCGCAGGCCGGCGTGTTAGCTGCCCTCGAACGGATGATCGGCGTCAAAGTCCGGCCGGTAGTAGTCCGGGCTCTCCTCGAGGCTCTGGACCCACCCCTGTTCGAGTCCCAACCTGTCCAGCCATTCGACGGCTCGGCCATACTCCTCCCGCGTCAGGGACCGTCCCACGACAGGGTGTCCCACCGCCCGGTGGACCGGTGCGTACTGGGCCATGAGGCTGACCGCCACGCCCGGGCCGAGGTGCTCGGCGAGGAAACGGAGGACACCCGGGGTGCCGCCGGCGTTGTGGGGAAGAACCAGGTGGCGCACGATCAGGCCGCGCCGTGCCAGTCCCCGCTCATCGAGCTCGAGGGGTCCGACCTGGCGTTTCATCTCCAGCAGGGCGGCGCGGCTCACGGCTGTATAGCGATCGGCGCCGGAAAGCAGCCGGGCCATGCCGTCTCCGGAGTACTTCAGATCCGGAAGATAGAGGTCGACCACCCCCTCCAGCAGGCGAAGCACCTCCACCTTCTCGTAGGCGTTGGAGTTCCAGACCAGCGGCAGACGCAATCCCCGCCGGCTGGCCGAGGCGATGGCCAGGAGGACCTGGGGAACCACGTGGCTGGGGGAAACCAGGTTGATGTTCTGGCAGCCCATGGCCTGCAGGCGAAGCATGTGATCGCCTAGCCGGTCCGGTTCCAGCTCGATGCCGGGAGGGGGACGGACCTGGCTGATCTGGTAGTTCTGGCAGAAAAGACAGGCGAGATTGCATCCAGACAGGAAGATCCCGCCGGAGGCTCGATCCGCCAGCACCGGTTCCTCGCCACGATGGGGTACGGCCGCGGCCAGACGGGCCTTGATGCCGATGCCGCAGAAGCCTGTGCCCACCCGACGATCGACCCCGCAGCCGCGCGGGCAGAGATCACATCGGACAAGGCGCTTCATGAGGGACTCGGCCCGCCGCTCGATCTCGCCCGATCGGGACAGCTCCACGTAGCCAGGGATCGCCACGGTCCAACCTCAGCTCAGGATGATGTACAACAGCAAAGCCAGAGCTATTGCCAGGGCGACATAGCCGGCAATGGCGAGGTAGGACAGCCAGCGACTCCGCACCGGCCTGGTGAACAGCGGCGAGACCGCGAGGGATTGCGCCGAGGAGCCGAGTGCAGGCGCCTTCGGGAGGCTGGCGGCTCCGACTGGCAGCGCGCCCTCCGGCTGCAGCGTTCGGGCAGGTGCCAGCTGGCCCACGGGAGCGACCGAGAGCCCACCCAGGGCAGCCAGCATCTGTTCTGCACTGGCGAACCGCTTGGCCGGTTCCTTCGCCAGGACCTTGCGGATGGCTCGTTCGATGGGGGTGTCCCTGAGCTCGGAGATGGGAAGCCTGGGAACGGGAGCATTGACCTGGCGCAGCATGATGTCCATGGCCGTCCCGCCGGCGAAGGGCGGGCGCCCGGTGATCATCTCGTAGAGCAGAATCCCCACGGTATACAGGTCGCTGTGGGGAGTCAGATCCTGTCCCTTGGCCTGCTCGGGGGACATGTAGTTCGGGGTTCCCATGGCGCGGCCCTGGAGGGTCAGGGCGGTCGGATCGAACTGCGGGGCATCCTTGGTCAGCTTGGCGATGCCGAAATCCAGGACCTTGATGGACTCGGTGCCGTCCGGGTTGGCCACCAGAAAGACGTTCTCGGGTTTCAGGTCGCGATGGATGATCCCCAGAACGTGGGCTTCTGCCAGGCTCTTGAGGATCTCGCAGGCGATGGCCATGGACCGGTTGATGGGAAGACGGTGGTGTTTTTCCAGCTCGTCGCTGAGCGGGCGGCCGTGGAGCAGCTCCATGGCGATGTAGACCTCATCGTCGAGGCCGAAGTCCAGTAACCTGACGGTGTTGGGGTGCTTGAGCGAGGCGATCAGGTTGGCCTCCCGGCGGAAGCGTCCGAGGGTCTCTTCCGGTCGAGGGGTAATGGGGCGGATGGTCTTGAGGGCGACCTCCTGGTCGCTGTTGGTGTCGAGGGCCCGATAGACGATGGCATAACCTCCTCTGCCGATCTCTTGCAGGAGACGGTAACGATCCGCGACCATGTCGCCGGGTCTGAGAGGTATCGAGCCTCGAATCGGTCCCTGTCTTCTCATTGCTCCGCCAGGGCGGACGTTTCGGGAAATAAACGGTTCCCGACGCGTCTCAATGATATGGTGGATTCCATGGAACGATACCCGCTATTATCTTGCCGGATCGTGTGGTGTAAGTCGGGACCCTGGAAAGGGTCGAACCGGCGGTTGGTATGTTGCCATAGGTTCCCACGGTGTGGAATGGCGATGTTGGAAAGACGGGGCATTCGGTGACGACACGTATGAAAACGAGCTTTGGGGTCACGCTGATTCTGTGCTTCCTGGGTCTGGGCTGCCCTGGAAGGATGGATACCGACGCGATGTTTGCCGAGAATCCGACCAACCCCCTGGCCTTCTCGGCTGTCGATGTGTACGGCAGGCCGTTATCGGTGGGTGTTCCATCGGACTACGTGTGGGTGATGGTGTTCAGCGCGGAAGACACCTCCGACGCCATGCAACCGATCACGGCGGAGATCGCGGTCGAGTTTCACGACCAGCCGGGCCTGGCCTTCTTGACCATCGTCGATCTGCGCAGCCTGGCGTTCTACAAGCGGCCGTTCGCCGCAGGGGCGATACGCGACGCGGGGGATCGGACAGTGCGCAGGATCAACCGCCAGCTGGAGAGACGCGGGCTGCCCCCCATCGAGAACCTGCACGATCACCTGTTTCTCATCACCGACAACAACGGTGAGATCACCCAGCGCTACGGCGTCCGGGATCCCAACCGGTTTCTCACCGTCGTCCTGTTCGATCACCACGGAATGGAGCTGGGACGGTACGATCCGCAAGACGATCTCCCGGCGATCTTCGACGGAATCCGGCGAGGGTTGACGATACTGTCCACCCGCAACTCGATGGTGGGCACGGCTCAATGAGAGGGTTGGATGGCCGGTTCGACCTTTAGCCGCGAGGCCGAGGCGATCCTGAAGGAAGCCAGGAACCTCGCCAAGAGCACGGGAGTCGCGACCTCCTCCGCCCACATCTTGTTGGCGCTGTTCACCGTACCCAACCAGGCCCAGCATTACCTGAGGGAGCGGGCCATCGACGAAGATGCCCTGCTGGCCCGGCTGTCCCGTCTGGAAGCCGAAGCACCCGGGATCGTGGAGAGCATCCTGAGGCGGGCGGAGCGTCTGGCCGAGGGTGCAGGAGGGGCAACGGTCACCAGCCTTCATCTGCTCAGTGCGCTGGTGGGGTTCAAAGATAGTCTGGGCTACCGCCTGCTGAACCAGATCGGTGTGGACATGGCGCAGCTGAGGACGGTGGCCATGAGCTTCTTTCTGGCCGACGATGTGCCGCGCCGATTTCGCCTCAAGCCGAGCGCCGGGACCCCCGAGTTACACGCGGAGTCTCCGCGGATCAACCCGGATCCGATACAGCCCAACACTTCCACGATCGGCTTCCACCCCGGCTTGCAGGTGAGAAGACGGTCGCCCCATCCTCCAACAGCAACCGCTGCACCCACCACAAAGACCGAAAAGACTCCCCAGGAGAAAGGGAAAAAGAAGGATGCGCCTCCAGACCAGATCGAGCTGGCCAAACGGCTGTTCGGGGGAGGAAGGACAGGCAAGAGGCCGGCCCGCTCGACCGAGTCGAGATCGAATCAGCCCCATCCGATCTCCTCGATGAGCAGCCCATCCCCCGCTTCCCACCGCGCCGAACCCCGCACCGAGACCCGGCCGGCCACCTCCAAAGAGGCCAGTCTCCGGTTCGAGCTTCCGGCCGAGGAGTTCCCCTGCCTGACCCAGTTCGGCCGCAATCTGACCGCAGAGGCGGCTTGCGGGCAAGTTGACACCGTCATCGGACGGGAAAAGGAGATCTGGCAGCTGGTCGATATCCTGAACAAGCGCCGCTCCAACAACCCCATCCTGGTGGGCGATCCCGGGGTGGGAAAGACCGCCATCGCACTCGGGCTGGCCTCCCTGCTCACTTCCGACCAGCCGCCGGAGGGCCTCAAGGATCGGATTCTGATCGAGCTGGAGGCCGGACGTCTCCTCAGCGGTACCGGCTTGCGAGGCAGCCTGGCGGAGCGGCTGATTGCGCTGCGTGAGGAGGTGGAGAAGGCCAAGGGGCGGGTCATCGTACTGCTGGATGAGATCCATCGCTGGATCGGCACCGGATCGGGAGGGGACGGCCCCGACGGCACGGGCGAACTGAAGCCTGCGCTGGCCCGCGGCTCCTTTCCCTGTATCGGAACCACGACCCATGACGAGTACCGTCGCTGCATCGCCAACGATCCGGCCTTCGCCAGGCGGTTCCAGCTGATCCGCGTGGAAGAGCCGACCGTCGAACAGACCGTAGCCATCCTGGTGGGGGTGCGAGACCGATATACCGAACACCACGGGGTTTCCTTCAGCGACAAGGCGCTAGAGGCGGCGGCTCGACTCTCCCATCGCTACATCGGCGAGCGATCCAACCCGGACAAGGCCCTGGGCGTGCTCGATCTCGCCGGGAGCAAGGCCAGAAGGCAGGGGCTGGAGCTGGTCGATGAGACCGTCGTCGCCGAGGTGGTGGGAGAGATGGCCGGCATCCCGCCAGCCAAGCTCTTGATGTCGGATCGCGAGCGGTTTTTGGCGATGGAGGAGTACCTCATGAAGTCCATCGTGGGACACGAGCGCAACCTGGCGCGCATCGCCCACGTCCTTCGCCGCAACTACGCCGGCTTCGTTTCCGGCCGCCCCATCGGCAGCTTTTTGTTTCTGGGACCGACCGGTGTGGGCAAGACCGAAACCGCCAAGGTCCTGGCCGACTTCCTCTTCCAGAGCCGCGACGCCGTCACTGCACTGGACATGAGCGAGTTCGGCGAAGCCCACTCGGTCTCCAGGCTGATCGGCTCACCCCCGGGTTACGTGGGGTTCGACGCCGGCGGGCAGCTGACCGAGGCGGTCCGCCGCTACCCCTACCAGATCGTCCTGTTCGACGAGATCGAAAAGGCCAACCAGGCGGTCCTGAACCTGCTGCTCCAGATCCTGGAGGAGGGACGGTTGACCGACAGCCGTGGCCAGGTGGTCGATCTCTGCAATACGGTCGTGATCATGACCTCCAACCTCGGGGGGGAAGAGGCCACCGAGACGCAGGGAGCGGTCGGTTTCGGTCGCTCCCAATCCGAAGGCCAGCGTGGCGAACGGGTGCTGCAAACCGCTCGGCGAGCCTTGCCGCCGGAACTCTGGAACCGCATCGACGAACCCCTGGTTTTCGAGCCGCTCACCCGCCCCCAGGTGGAGCGCATCGCCCACCTCCAACTGCAGCAGAGCAGCCAGCGGCTGCTGGAGGAAAAGGGGATCGGGTTTGCGGTGACGCCGGCGGTGGTGGACTTTTTGATCCGGCACGGCGGATACGACACCAAGCTCGGCGCCCGGCCCCTGAGACGGGCGGTGGAGCGCTACGTCGAGGGGCCGATCGCCGACCTGATCCTCCGAGGCGATGTCCTTCCCCCCGCCCAGATCCAGGTCGAGGTGGAAGGCGAGGAGCTGGTGTTCGAGGTCAGTTGAGACCGGGGAGAAACTCTGCAGGAGCGATCTTCATGCCCAGGACAGGCCGTGATCATCAGCCACATCGCGGTCAGGATCCGGATCGACGCGACTTCCTCAAGGTCTCCTTGCGCGCCGGCGCAGCGTTGGCCATCACGGCGGGCGCAGCCTTCACCCTGCTGGAGCGGGAAGGGAGCTCCCCCCACCAAGCCAGCGTGCTTCGGCTAGACTACCGCAGGCAGGAGGACCCCGCTCACCCCCAGCTGGTGATGGCCCACGAGCAGGATCCGGTGCGCGCTGTGGACCGGGCCATCGAGGCCTTGGGAACCATGTCCCGCTTCATCCGGCCGGGAGAACGGGTGGCCATCAAGCCCAACATCGCCTGGGAGAGATTCGCAGAGCAGGCGGCCACCACCAACCCCCACCTCGTGGGCCGCCTGGTGGAGCTGTGCCTGGCGGCCGGAGCGAGTCAGGTCCTGGTGTACGATGCGACCTGCAACGACGCCCAGCGGACCTACCAGAAAAGCGGGATCGCCGAAGCGGCCTACTCGGCAGGCGCCACCGTGCTCCTGCCCGAGGAACGCTGGTTTACCGAGGTGGAGATCGGAGGGGGGATCCTCGGTCGCTGGCCGGTCTTCCGCCCACTCATCGAGGCGGATCGGGTCATCAATGTCCCCATCCTCAAGCATCACGGCCTGACCGGCGTGACGGCGGCCATCAAGAACTGGTACGGTCTTCTCGGAGGGCCGCGAAACCTCTTGCACCAGGACATCCACCTCTCCCTGTTCGACCTGGCCCGCTTCATCCAGCCGACCCTGACCGTGGTGGACGCCATCCGGGTGCTGGTCCGCAACGGCCCCCAGGGGGGTCGATACGAAGATGTCGAGCGGCGCGATGCGGTGATCGCCGGTACCGACCAGGTAGCCTGCGAAGCGCTGGCCGTGACCCTGCTGGGCCGACGAGCCGAGGAGTTTCGATACCTCTCCCTGTGCAATGGAGTGGTCGGCCAGACCGACATCGGTCGAGTCCGGTTCCTGGAGCTTTCATGAAGCGGGAGTCGAGCAAACCGACCTCCGACACGCCGCTGGCGACGCCCCCCGAGGCAGCCAAACAGCCGACCCCCGACACGCCGATCCCGAAAACCACCGGGACACCTTCTGCCCCAGCGCTCGCCTCCCCAGAGGAAACGACCTGTGGGTCAACTGCCAAGCCCTCCGGATCGCCGACAGAGCCGTCGGGACAACGCGCGACCCGGACCGCGGCCGACAGCATCCGAACCTGGCGCCAACGGGGTGCGTCGAGCCGGAAAGGGAAGACGCTGGTCTGGCTGCGGCGGGGGAGCCAGGCCTTTTTCCTGTTGCTGTTTCTGTTTCTGCTGGTCCGCACCGAGTTTCGGACCAGCTACTCTATCCCCTCCGAGTCGGGATCCCAGCCGGTGTTGCAGATCGACCAGCCGGTGGGGCTCTTTCTGGAGATCGATCCGCTGGTGGCGGTGAGCACGACGCTGTCTACCCACTCCTTGAGGACCAACCTTTTGATCGCCCTGGTGGTCATCCTGCCGACGCTGCTGATGGGGCGGTTCTTTTGTGGCTGGATCTGCCCTTTGGGCACCCTCAACCACTGGGTCTCGGAGATCAGGCCGAGGCCAAAGGGGGCCAGCCGGATCGACAAGAACCGATACCGTCCCTACCTACGGCTCAAGTACTACCTTCTGGTCGGCATGCTGGCGGCCGCGCTGTTGACCAGCTTGCAGGTCGGCCTTTTGGACCCCATCTGTCTGCTGATCCGCTCGATGGGACTGGCCGTGATCCCGGCTGTGGACTGGCTGATGCAGGGGGCTCTGCGGCTTGTGGAAGGAACCGGGGTCGGTTTTCTGCAGAGCCTGGCCGATTGGGGGCAGGGTCTGCGAATGGACTGGGTGACGGCCAAGAATCCGGTGGTGTACGGCGCCTGGTTTCTGGGGTTTCTCTTTCTGGCCATCCTGGTGCTCAACAGGGTCATCACCCGATTCTGGTGTCGGGGGCTCTGTCCGCTGGGCGCGTTGTTGGGGCTGTTGTCTCGGTTTGCCATCTTCGGGATGTACAAGGACCACGAGCGCTGCACCAGCTGCGGGCTTTGCCAGCTTCACTGCCAGGGAGCCGACGAGCCGCAGGGAGGGGTCCAGTGGCGTTCGAGCGAATGCCACCTGTGCTTCAACTGCGAGGGCACCTGCCCGGAGGGGGTCATCCGCTTCGGCTGGTTTCCCCGCCGTCACGATGTGAAGCACAGCGTCGACCTGACCCGCCGTTCTCTGGTCACCTCGATGGCGGGCGGGTTGGCCTTCGTGCCGTTGGCCCGGACGACCGCCGGTTCGGATGCCGATTCCCATCCGAAGCGGATCCGCCCGCCGGGTAGCCTCGCCGAGCGAGAGTTCCTGGAGCGCTGTATCAAGTGCGGTGAGTGCATGAAGGTCTGCCCCAACAACGCCCTCCACCCCGCCCTCACCCAGGCCGGATTGGAAGGGCTGTTCAGCCCGGTGGTCATCAATCGCATCGGCTACTGCGAGGCGAGCTGCACCCTCTGCTCTCAGGTTTGCCCCACCGGGGCGATCGCGCCCATCGGACCGGAACAACGGCTGGCAGAAGATCCCGAGCGGCGGATCCGGATCGGGACCGCCTTCTTCGATCGCGGCCGCTGCCTTCCCTGGGCCATGGATACCCCCTGCATCGTCTGCGAGGAGTGGTGCCCGGTATCACCCAAGGCGATCTGGCTGGAGGAGGTGGCGGTGCATCCCCGCAACCAGGGGGAGGGAGGGGAGCTGCACCTGCGAAGGCCACACCTCGACCCCCTGTACTGCATCGGTTGCGGAGCCTGCGAGCACGCCTGCCCGGTGGCCGACTCCCCGGCAGTCTACGTGACCGCCATCGGCGAGAGTCGGGATCCCGATCGCGCCTTGCTCCTCAGGAGTCGGGTGCTCCCCGAGGATCCAACCTGAGCGGCCGAACCCCCGCCAGAGGTCGTCGGGCCCCTGACACTGAGCCCGGGCTGCCACCTGGGCTGGCCGTCCAGGGGGCTTCGGGGCTGAGACCATGAAAGATGGGGTGGATTTTGGTCGAATCGGGGAGCTTGCCCAGCCGAAGTGAATCGGGCAGTCTAGGGAACCGCTTTTGGGAGAGGATGTCCGGGCGAGGGATCGAAGATGCCCGCCATCCGGCCAACCAGCGCCCAGATGTGCGAGAACCGACAACAACATGTGAGGTGAGCGGCCTTGTCGAGTCAGAGAATACAGCCACTCAAGCTGGTGGCATCCCTGGTTCTGCTCGGGTGTACCTGGTCGGCGTGCGGCTCGGGCCTGTATGAGCTTCCGCCCCCTCCGTCTCGGGAGGATTGGCGGCGCCACTCGCTGAACCCGGGCGAGGAAGAGAACTTGTCCCGAGAGATTTTTCTGGCAGCCAAGCGCAGTATTCTGTCCTTCACGGAAGCGATGAGCTTCGAGCAGTTCGATCGGGCCTACACCTTGTTGTCCAACGAGACCCGCATCCTGCTGGATGACCTCTCTCCCACGGGGCGAGGGGAATCGGTCCTCTCGGACGGGATCATCGAGCGCGGTGGGGCACAATACACGATCGACCCGGTCGATCTCTTCGTCATCCGGAACCTGGAGGAGATCCTCGATACCCAGCCGGATCGGATGGAGGCGGAGACCACACGGCGCAAGGAGGTGTACGCCATTTCCCAGGAGGGCGATGTGCACCACCTGGTGGTGATCCTGGAGGAGGACCGATGGTTGATCCACAAGCCTGAGATCGAGCTGACTCCAGGGGCTCCTGGTCGCAGAACGACGGGAGAGTAGCCGGCGAGATGGTCAAACGCCTGGCCCTGATCAAGATCCGTTCCAGAGCCTACCGGCTCACCCAGGCCCGCGATGTGGAGCAGGGATCGATCCAGCGCTACCTGGGACTTCTGCTGATCGTCGTCTGTATCCTCTTGCTTGTCCTGATGAAGGTGGATTTCGGGCGTGAACCGCTGGTGGCGCTGGCGGTGCTCACGGTGGGCGGGCTGGGGATCTTCCTGCTCCTTCGGTCGGAGCGGCGGCTCCAGGTGAACACCCTCCTGGAGGTCGATCTCTCCAGGGGGGTCCTGGTCACCCCCCAGAAAAGCACCAACGGAAGCGGGCAGACACGCCGCGAGATCGAGGTGAGGGAGGTCTCGGAGCTGCTGTACGCGATACGATCCGTCCCCCTGGATGGCTCGCGGACCCGACCGGCCTCGGTGGATGCCTTCGCGGTGTCCATACGGTTGCTGGACGGAGAGGTGATCGGGGTGGTCGACGCCTGCCTCGATCACGATTCCTCCTTCCGAGTGGCCCGCTCGCTCGCCAACCTGCTGAATGTGGGGGTCAAGCAGGTGGGAAAGGGGTGGAAGTCGGAGTAGATCGTCCCCTTTTCTCATCTCCACTTGACCGGCCAACCCGATCACCCGCGACGCATACCGCGAATGCTCTCGGCCTTGGCCCTGAACATACAGTAGGCCACCAGCGCCAGAAAGGACAACGTCAGCCCCCAGATGGCTGTGGACAGAGCGATACGTGTGACAGCGTAGACAGACAGCTCCCGATTCTGACCCACCGCGGCGCCGGCGGCCTGGAAGAAGCCCACCAGGGTTCCCAGGACCCCCAGAAGCGCCGTGGAAAAGCCGAGGAACTTGAGAAGCACCAGCCGACGATGGAGGTTGCCCTCCGCGTGATCGCGCTTGAGGTAGAGGGAGAAGATCCGCTCACCCGCCACGAAGAGCATGGCGATCCCCGCCAAGGTGATGGGGATCATGAACAACCCGCCGTCCAGAAAGAACCCGACCATGGCTGCCTCCTTTGTGATGACTGTGACGATCATGAACAGGCCTAGTAGCCCGATGCCAAGCTGGTCTATCGAAATGGCCAGGGGTCGAGGGAGACTCCGGAGCGCTCGCACGACCCAGGGCCGATGCACTTCGTCGATGGACTCGATGAAGGTCTCGTCCGCAGCCATCCTTTCCAGGGCAGCCGCTTCGGCATCTTCTGGTGAGAGCCCCTGGTCGCACAGCTCCTGGTAAAGCGCGGACAAATGGGCGTCCATCTCGTCGATGAGCTCCCGACGCTCGGGATAGGGGACCTCGAGGCGAAGCTCGAGACGCTTGAGGTAGGACTCGAAGCTCATGGCATCACCACTTCCAGGAAGCAACCCATGGCTGCGATGAACTCCCCCCAGCTGGCCGCGTCCTGCTGGCTGTAGCGGTCGCCCGCCTCAGTCAGGTGATATCGCTTCTGCGGCTTTCCACCAGGAGGATGGACCCATTCGCCCGAAATCAGCCCGCGCCGTTCGAGCCGGTGCAGCACCGGGTAGAGGGTGCTGTGTTTGAACTGGAAATATCCCCGGGACCGGCGCTCGATCTCCTTGCCTATCTCGTAACCATGCATCGGACGGTCGATCAAAAGGCTGATGATCAAAGTCTCGGTACAGGCGTTTCGTATGGCGGTCAGTTCCATGGAAACCTCCCAACACGTCATATGACATCTTCCGTCATAGTTTGTTCCCCGAAACATGATTCTTTTTCAATCCCCTGGCAAATCACCAGCAGTTGGGCCGAATGTTGAACATCCATTTCATTGAGATGACGCGATACCCGAAGACCGAGGCGGTCAACCGTTGTCGTCTTCCGGTGGAGGGCGCAGGCGAAAGCTCCGACGGTGCACGGGGCAGTAGCCGTGCTGTAGGATCCGGCGTCGATGTTGGGCGGTCGGATACCCCTTGTGGGCTTCGAATCCATATAGCGGCCAAAGAGTAGCGTAACGCTTCATGATCCGGTCTCGGGTGACCTTGGCCAGGATGGAAGCGGCCGCCACGTTGTAGCTGCGCTGGTCTCCCTTCACCACGGTTCGCTGGCATACCAGGTCGGGGATAGGGCTTGCGCCATCCACGACCACGATGAGCGGTTGTTCGGGATGCTGGGCCAGGATACAGCCGACCGCCGTGGCCATCGCCTTGTGGGTCGCCCGCAGGATATCGCTGGCGTCGATCTCCCAGGACTCGGACTGTCCCATCGCATACCAGTGGGCGTTGCGGCGGATCTGTGTAAAAAGGTCCTCTCGGACGGTTGGTGAGAGCTGCTTGGAGTCCGCGATCCGGTCCAGCCATCCTTCTGCACCGGCAACCGCCACATCGAGGCACACGGCGGCAGCTACCACCGGGCCGGCCAGCGGTCCCCGTCCCGCCTCGTCAACCCCGATGACCGTCGCATACCCACACCGCTCGGCCCACTGCTCCACGGCACCCATCGACCAACCAATGTCGGCAAACAGCTCCGACTGGTTGGGTGTGTGGCGAGGTGGCATGAGATGACGCCCGACTATCCGAAAATGGTGATCTGCATGTGCTTGGAGAGCTTCTGGTAGAACTCCAGGAGGCTTTGCGCAGGCTCGCCCTCGATCGCTTCGAAGGGGGAGAAGCGCAGGACGATCGGGGGCGGGCTGGGGTTGATTCGACCGACCGAGCGCACCAGCACGGCCAGGTTCAAGGACTCGCGGCAGATGATCTGCTCTTGTTCGGTCAGATCGGGCCAGTGGATCGGAGGTTGGCCGCCGATCTGGATGGCCCCTCCCTCCAGGAAGCGGGGTGCAGAGATGGGACGGTTGAACAGCTTGGAGGCGATTCGCCCCCAGAGTCCGGCGACATCGTCCTCCAGCTCCCTCCTGCTGGTCAGACCGAACTCCTCGACCAGGCGGTAGAGATCGACCAGAGAGGGGACCGCAGAGGAGGGCGGGGCACGGGGAGCGCTGGCGGTGGCGGCGGGAACGCCCTGTTGAAGATCCGAGATCCTGATGTTGTGATAGGCCAGCTCCTGGGCGATCTGCTCGCAAGAGAGGGGGCATTCGCCCAACCCGCCGCGCTCGCGCAGCAAGGCATCCAGCTCCGATTCGAGGCGGATCCGGATCTCGTCGAGCTTCTGGATCTCGGGGTGGCTGCGCTGTTCTTCGAACCGCTGCAGCAGCTGCTGCTGGAGCTGGACCAAGGAGGCGCGTTTCTGCGCCACCTCGAAGAGCTCCTCGGTGGTCTTGACCCCGGCCCGGCGTCGGATCTCCGCCAGCTCGCTTTCCAGCCCGTGCTGCTCGGTATCCAGCTCGGAAAGCTGGTTTTTCAGCAGGTCCAGCCTGGCCGATACCTTCTGGTGAGCGGCTCGATCCCGTAGAAACTGCAAAAAACCGAACAGGGCGCCCGTCAGACCGACCAGGTTGCCCAGGGCGACCGGCCGCAAGCGGATGCCCCCCAGGATTGAGAGCAGGGTGCAGATCAACGTGGCGGCCATCCCCAGCAGGAACACCGGGGTTCTGGCGAGGGAAGGTGGGCTCGGGGATTCGGCCTGGATTGCGGCCATGCGGGTTGTCAGCGCATCCCGCCTCTTTGACAGCTGTTGGCGCCGAGCGGGCTCATCGCGCAGCCGTTCCTGCTCCTGTCTGCCGATCTGGTCGGTCTCGGGGAGATTGGCGAGCTGATCCTTGACCTTCTGGATCTCCTGGTCGGACAGCGTGAGATCCTTGAGGGAGAGGGCCGCCTGGGCGAGCCGCGCCTCAATCCCCTTGATCTTGCCATCGAGCTGCTCGATCTGCCTGACCCTGAAGTACTCCTGGCGGAGCTGTTCGATCTGCCCTTCTCCCATGGCGCCGCCAGGCAGGTGATCGGTTGTGCTGGGTGAGCTGTCGAGCGGCACCCCCGCGCTCTCTTTGGGTGGCGAATCCTCCCGCAGAGGGTCGCGCAGACCGAACGCCAGCGGATCCACCAGAGCATCCGGCGCAGCCCCGGTCTCTTTGCCGCTCTCGCTGGGTTCGACCGGCAGGGAAACCATGCCGAACGCCAGTGGATCCACCGAGGCGGCTTTCTCGGCGGGTTGGGCAGGCGGTCGCGCCAAGGGTGGGAAGGCTGCTCGATCAGGCGCAACGGGTGGAGCAACGCCGACTCCGGCCACAGCGCGGGCGGACGGGGCGCTCTTTTCGCCCTGCCCTGCCCTCCCTTCGACCGGCGGCTGGGGACAATAGGCGAGGTGCAGAAGATCTAGCATCCGCAGGTGCCGGATACCCGACAGCTCCGGCAAGGTGCTCTCCACCGACCGGGCTCCATGAGCCAGACTTTGGAGTACCCCCTCTTCGGTGAGCAGGTACATCACCACGGAATCGGGAAGCAGACCGCGCCTCACCTGGACCGTCCGTCCGCCCACCTGGAACATGAGACCGCACTGGAGCTGGTCTGCCTTCCCGGTCGCGGCGACCTCCTCCAATGAAGCGGATTGGGGGAAGAGCAATCCCCGGATGATGGCCCGAAGCAGAGGGATGAAGTCAGAAGGCAGGGGAAAGCGGTTGAACCCCGGAGTGGGATGAAGCCGAAGAGAGGACTCTTGACCAGGCAGGTTCTCGGCGAATATCTCGCTCAGCAGCATGGGTTCGCCCCGCTGGACCGTCTGGACTGAGGCGTGACCGCCGGACCGCACAGGCGGTGCGCCTCGCTAAGGGACCCGCTGTGCACATTCGCCCCGATCCGCCCGGCAGTTCGGGCCTGACTCAGGCGCCCTTGCCTCCGCGCCGTTCCCGGATGGTCCGGATGCGGGCCGCCTTGCCCTGGCGCTTGCGAAGGTAGTACAGCTTGGCTCGCCGTACCCTCCCGAAAGCGGTCACCTCGATCCGCTCCACGGCCGGGCTGTGTACGGGGAAGATCCTCTCCACCGAGATACCGGAAGAGATCTTGCGTACCGTGAAGGTCTCTCGCATCGATTCGCCAGAACGGGCGATGACCTGCCCCTCGAACACCTGGATCCTCTCCTTTTCCCCTTCGCGAATACGCACATGAACGCGGACGGTATCTCCAGGCCGGAAGTCCGGCAGATCTTGCCGTGCAAAGGTCTCTTCAATTTTCCGTATGATCGGTTTCACGCCCACGGTCATTCTCCATCACATCGAGCCCGGCTGGAAACTCCTGCAAGCTCCTCCGGTCGAACTCGGTCAACTCCAGCTCCGCAAATAACGCGGGACGCTGCCGGCGAGTGCGCTCCAACGCCTGCGCCCGCCGCCAGCTCTCCACTCGTCCATGGTCGCCCGACAGGAGGATCTCCGGAACCCGTTCTCCCCGGAACTCGACCGGCCGGGTGTACTGAGGATACTCCAACATCCCCTGGCTGAAACTCTCCTGGCTGGTGCTCTCCCGGTTCCCCAGGACTCCCGCCAGCAACCGGGCGACCGCATCGATGATCACCAACGCGGCCGGTTCACCTCCCGATAACACGTAGTCCCCGATCGAGATCTGCCGGTCCACGTAGGCCCTGATCCGCTCGTCGAACCCCTCGTATCGCCCGCAGACCAAGATCAACCCGTTCCCCTGCGCCAGCTCCGAAACCATCCTGGCATCCAGCGTCTGGCCCTGGGGGGTCAACAGGATCACGGGGGAGCCGGGATTGCCCTGCCGGGCCCGCTCGATTGCGGCCACCATCGGTTCCGGCTTGAGGACCATCCCAGGTCCTCCACCGTAGGGGGTGTCGTCCACCGTCCGATGGACATCCGAGGTGAACCCGCGGGGATTGAGCATCTCCACCCGCACCGTTCCCTGCTCGACCGCCTTTCCCAGCAGGCTGGTGGCCAGCGGATCTTCGAAGAACCCTTCGAAAAGGGTCACGATGGTCACATGGAAGGTCCTTCCCTCGGTCTCCATCGCTTCAATCGTCCGCCGGCTCGATCCCTGGAAGGCCTTCGGGGATCTCCACGATCACCAACCCCTGCTGCTCGACCAGCTCCACCAGGTTCTCGGGACAAAAGGGGATGAGGACCTCCTCTTGTGACGCCGCCTGGAGCACACAAACCTCGTGGGCTCCATTGTCAAAGAAGCCCAGGATGGTCCCCAAAGACCTCCCCTGCCTGTCCTGAACCTTCCAACCCACCAGGTCGGCCTGGTAGATCTCATCCTCTGGCAGCGGGGGGAGTGCGTCCCTCCTGACGAACAACCGTTTACCTGTCAAAGCGGCGACGGCCTCTCGGGTGTCCACGCCCTCTATCTTGACCAACCAGCCGCGCGGAGTCTGCCGCGCCGACTCGATGACAACCTCCTCGATGTCAACCGCTCCTCCAGCGATCGGCCGGTGGGAACCTTCCACGCCGGTCGCTTCGGCCGTATCGGCATCCCCGACCCCATCGGTCCCGGATCTACGATGGCCGATGCCGATGGACCGTCCGTCGGTAAAAAGGTCGGAATCGGGGTTGAGCGGCTGGACATGCATCCCTCCGCCGAGCCCGTGAGGCCGGCCGACCAGGGCCACCTCGATCCAGCGCGATGCCATCCGGACCATCAACCCCGGCCGAAACCGGCATCCGGATCCACCACCTCGACCGTCGCATCGACGTGGTTGCGCCGAGCCACCACGCGGGAGATGGTGCGGATGGCGTCGATCGTCTGGCCATTCCGGCCGATGACTCGGCCGAAATCCTCCTTGGCCACCGTCACATCCACGCTCACCCGCCCGGCCTTCTGCTCCTCCCGTACGATCACCTCGTCGGGTCTGGACACAACCGCTCTGGCCAGAAACTCTACGACTTCCGCGATCACCGGACTTCCTCGACAGTGTTCATCCGCGCCTTCTGGATCAGCTTCTCCACGGTCGTGGAGGGGGCAGCGCCTTGTCCCAACCAGTACTCGATCCGCTCCATCTTCAGGTCCAGGACGGGGGGTTCCTTCATGGGGTCATAGACCCCCACCGTCTCGATGTACCGCCCGTCTCTCGAGTATCGGGAGTCAGCGGCCACCACTCGATAGAACGGGTTCTTCTTCGCACCGTATCTTGCCAGACGTAACTTTACCGCCATCTCGACATCGATCCTGCTACGGCCCTCCGGACACTCCCCGCAATCGGCGATGGTTCGCAAACGCGGTCCCGAGGACAGATCAAACCCTCCTGAGCCTCCCCAGGGGGCGTCAGAACATACGGATGAGCCGCCCCCTTGTCAAGCAGAGAGCGGACAGCTATCAGCCTAAGTCGAGATGAGGAACACCACACCATATTGTAGGGAGCGTCTGGCGGCTGCCGAGCTGGCTCGACAGGCCGGAGAAGCCGTAGTGCAGAGCATGAGCGGGAAGCCCCGCGTCTTTCACAAGGCAGGGGGAGAACCGGTCACCGAGGCCGACCGCCTTGCCAACGAGATCATCCTGAGGGGCCTGGAAGAACGGTTTCCGAGCGATCGGGTCCTGAGTGAGGAGAGTTCGGATGACCTCAGCCGCCTGGAGCACCGGCGGGTCTGGATTGTCGATCCCATCGACGGCACCCAGGAGCTCATCAACGGCACCGGCCAGTTCACCGTCATGATCGGCCTGGCCGTGGCGGGAGAGCCGGTCATCGGTGCCCTGTATCAGCCGGTGGGCGGCCGGCTCTGGCACGCCGAGGTGGGGGTCGATGCCGTGCTGGCGGAAGGTAAGCAGGCCGGACATCCGATCGGGGTGAGTGTGAGGGGGGTGTCGGACGGCATCCGCCTGGTGCTCACCCGCACCCACCGCTTCCCAGGTTGGCAGGAGCTGATGCGGGTCAGCGGCATCGAGTCCGCCAGGACCATCGGCTCGATCGGGTTGAAGGTGGCAGCCATCGCCGAAGGCGCGGCGGAGCTCTACGTGCACATCTCCCGGATCACCAAGGAGT
This sequence comes from Bradymonadales bacterium, assembly GCA_016931535.1. Taxonomy (GTDB): domain Bacteria; phylum Myxococcota_A; class Bradymonadia; order JAFGEP01; family JAFGEP01; genus JAFGEP01. The sequence continues at coordinate 411 of JAFGEP010000105.1, read as the reverse complement.
GGGACACCTGCGCTCCCGACGCCATCCTGCGCGCCGCTGGCGGCTGCCTGACCGACCTGGCCGGTGCTCCCATCCTCTACAACAAGCGCAATACCAGAAATCAGCGAGGAATCCTGGCCTCCAACGGCCTGGTACACGAGTGGGCGAGACAGAAGGCGGATCCCTTCGCCCGGCAAGCCGGGCTGCTTGACGATGGGTGAGGGCCGGCAGCGGCGGGCTGGGCGCGAGCCCCTTGGTTCCACCCCGAAAGGGGGGACATACCAGCCCAGGGTCAAGTAGTAGAACCTAAGCCAGTGTACTGGTTCCACCCCGGAGGGGTGGGATATACCACCCACGTGATCCGCATCACCCATTACCTTTTCCGTTTCCGGCACTTAGCATGGTTTTTACGAGCACGTGTCGTTCCGCTCT
>JAFGEP010000104.1 GCA_016931535.1 Bradymonadales bacterium | reverse complement strand
GGCCGGGCGATCCTCCCCCGAGGCGGAGCCAGGGGTCGTAACCGCGTCGCCTGGGCATTTCGCCTCACCTCCGAGACTTCGCCACCCACCGGCGGTTGCCCAGCGGCAACCGCTCGGCGGGTCCCGGCGTCCACTCTACGGATTCGGCGAAAGTCCAGGCTTCGCTACCAGCTGTCCGCTGTCCGCTGTCCGCTGTCAGCTCTCAGCTGTCCAGTCTTCCACCAACTCGACGAACTTCCTGCAACTCTGCACGAGGTCCGGCCCTCTTCGGTGGAGGTCTCCCCCGATCAACAGGATCACCTCCTTGCCGTAAAAGTCGCACATCTCGCCCACTCGATCGAGGTTCATTCCCCCGGCGGGTACCGGGAAGATGGGCTCGATCGATCCCATCTTGCAGCGGCAACCTTCCGCAATCTGGCGGCACTGCTCCAAGGTGAAGGAGAAACGTCCCCCTGGGTGGGGAAAGATGCAGCCGTCGGCACCCGCCAGCCGCATCAGCTGTCCGAACAGGGCGAAGGGAGAGATGCCGTGCTCCGGCTCCACCACGTAGCTGCCGAGCAAGGCAGGGTGGCTCAGGATCGGCAGGCCGATCCGATCGTCTGCAGCGATGGCCCGCAGGGTGTCGAACCCCACCAGACCCGGCGCCAGTAGCAGACCGCCGGCTCCCGAGCTGCGCGCTTCTGCCGCCCGGAGCGACACCTGGTCGGCCGGGCCGCTGATGCTGGGGAGATAGAGACAGCGGTGGCCGGTCTCCCGGTTGGCCCGTTCCACGGCCTGGGCACACCGCCAAAGCCGCTCCTTGAACGGGGAGAACGGCTGATCGGCCAGGCCGTGGTCGTCCTTGATCAGGTCGATCCCGCCAAGTGCCAGCCGGTAGGCGAGGTCGGCCAGCTCGGTCGGCGACAGCCCCATCGGCTTGACCGCCGTACAGAGCAGCGGCCGCCGAGCAATGCCCGATAGCCGCCGCAACCCGCCACATCCAAATCGCGGACCGGCAAAGGTATTCAGCAACTCCGGCGAGATCTCGATCCGGTCCAGCCGGATACAAGGCTTGAGGCTGGTGTTGCCGAACAGGACGTTGAGCAGCTGCACCAGATCACGACCTGCAGTCTCTGCGGCGTAGCGGATGACCACCCGCCAGGCGGCTGCCCCCGGGCCTTCCCTCTTCCTGCCGGAAGCGAGGTTCGGTCCGACATCCTGCAGGCCCACCTCTGTGCCCGACGCCAGGATCCTCCTCGCCGGATCCTCCCTTTGGTCTTCCTTGGGGATGACCTCGGTGGGCCACGGGGACAGCTCGACGACCTGTCCGATGATCTCGTCGAGGATCTGCCGACTGGTGATGAGATCCCTCGGGTACTCGACGGTCTGCTCCACGCAGATCTCACCGGCCACCGCCAGCGCCTCCGCCTCGGAGATGGGATTGGTGGGATCGGGGGAGCCGAGGCGATAGGTCGCCAGGAAGTACTCGCCGGAGGGGGTCAAAGAGGGCCGGTTCTCCATGTCATAGCGCCTCCGGCTTGTGAGAGCCGGCTTGAACATCGATCGGGACCTGCTGCAGCGCCTCTTCCGTGATGCCGAAGGAGACCTCCAGTAGACCTTCGATGGTCTGAAGCAGCGCCGTTGCGTCGAGCCGATACTCCTTCATCAGGTAGGAGCGGCTGGCACCGTGGGCATAGGTGTCCTTCAGCCCCAGCCGTACCAGCGGCGTCGCCACCCCCAGCTCGGCCATGCATTCGGCTGTGGCGGAGCCCAGTCCCCCGATGATGCTGTGGTTCTCGTAGGTGACGACCCCTTTCTCTACCGATTGCAACGCCTCTACAACGGTCGGATCGCCAAACGGCTTGAGGGTGGAGAGATGCAGGTGGAAGATGCCAACCCCTTGGTTCTTCAGCGCTGCACAGACCCGCATCGCCTCCTCGGTGCAGATGCCGGAGCTGAGCAAGGCGATATCGCGTCCGCAAGACAGCACCCGGGCTTGCCCCAACGCCATCGGCTCGGTACGATCGAAGAGACGAGGCACCAACCCCCTGAGCATCCGGATATAGACCGGCCCGTCGATGGCGTGGGCCACGGTGAGCACCGACTCGACCTCGGTGGCGTCTCCACACTCCAGCACCGTCATGTTGGGTATGACCCGCATCAGGGCGATGTCGTCGATGGCCTGGTGGGTCACCCCCCCTGGGGTGGTGATGCCCGGCAGGAATCCCAGCAGCCTGACCGGCAGGTTGGGGTAGGCGATGGACATGGCCACCTGGTCGAAGGGGCGGCGGCAGATGAAGACGGCGAAGGTGTGGACGTAGGGGCGAAAACCCTCTCTGGCCAGGCCGGCCGCGAAGCCCATCATGTTCTGCTCGGCCATGCCCAAAGAGAAGAAGCGGTCGGGATAGGCCGCCAAAAAGTCGCCCGCCTCGCAGGAGTTGGTGAGATCGGCCGACAGGACCAGGACCTCCGGCTTGTCCTTGGCCCAGGCTACCAGGTTGGTGGCATGAGGGCGTGATACCAGCTCCATCAGGAATCCCTCCCCTCCATCCGGTCCAGCTCCGCCTGGTAGGCTTGCTGCTCCTCGGTGGACCGGAAGCGGACGTAGTGGACGTTGGGCAGCCTGTTCCGCAGGATGTCCAGGCCATGGCACGGGTCGGTCTGGGCCAGGACCACCAGGGGCCTTCCTTCATGAGATGCCATGGCGGCGGCTGCCAGGCTGTCCAGGTCGTGTCCGTTCACCACCGCCACCTCGGCTCCGAAAGCCACAAGCCGCTCCCCCACCGGATCGATCCGCATCACCTGCTCCATCGGGCCATCGCACTGTTGGCCGTTCACGTCCACCAACACGCCCAGGTTGGATAGCTTGAAGAACGCCATGGCGGAAAAAGCCTCCCAGGTCTGGCCCTCCTGGAACTCGCCATCGGACATGAACACCCATACCTTCCCCGTGTCGCCACGCAGCTTGCGGGCCAGGGCGATCCCTCCCGCCTGGCTGATGGCTTGACCCAGCGATCCGGCGGTCACCTCGTGGCCGGGGGAGTGCTCGGCGCCGATCAGCTCCATGGTGCTGCCGTCCTGGTTGAACTGGTCGAGCGCCTCGGGGGCCAGTCGGCCCGTCTCGATCAGGGTCGCGTACAGGGCCAGGGCGTAGTGTACCGGGGAGAAGATGAACCGGTCGAGGTCGGGCGCCTTGGGGCCGTTGTATCCGGCGCCGGTGAAGGCATCGGGGTTGTTCGGTCCAGGCACGCCGGCGAAAGGCCGCGGCACCAGGGGACCCAGGCTGGGCCCCAGGTGCATCACCCGGGTAAAGAGGGTGGCCAGGATCTCCGCCGAGGAGCAAGCCTGGCTGAGATACCCGCCGTTGTTTCGGATGGTTGTGGCCAAAACCCGCCTGCGGATACCGGAGGCCACCCGCCGCACCTCTGCCTGCCAGCCGTGGTTCTGCTCTGTCTGATCCATGTGGGGCCCCGTGAATTGCTGCAAATCTGCCCGTCTTTCGAGCTGTCGGTGGCTCGCCGATCGGTACAATACGAGAGCCGGCTGACGGTTCCAAGAGGGTGGTGACGGAGGCTGGGATCGCCCCCTCCGGCGGGTGCGCGCCGGCCCCCTCAGGTGATTTATGATGGGCGGTTAGCTTTCCCCCTCTGCTGGATCACCGGTTTGACCCAGACATCCCGACGAGCCTGGCGAACCTGGACACGAGTCGCGGTGCATGCTCGCCAAGGTATCGACGGACATCGGCCACAGGCGTGCCTGCATCGATCAAGGCACGCACGTCGGCGAGGTCCTGTGGTCGCCCTGCCAGCAACTTCAAGAGGATGAGGGCATGAACCGGAATCACCGGGATCTCACCGCTTTCCGGAACGACGAGCAGATCGCGAAGCTCATCGTGATGGGGCGGCACTCCCATCAAGTCGATCACACCATTGCGCACGATCTCCACCAACTCGTCCCGATACACTATGATGGGGAACGTCCCGGCGAATGCCTCGTCACCCACCAGAAAATCCACATCCCGGGTTGCCCTGGGATGTCCGTGAAGCCCCACGGCCAGACCACCGATCAGCAGATGCGGAATACCCAGCCGAGCGAGCTTGCGAGAGGTCTCGATGGCTTCGACGAGCACCGAAGGTGCAACGACCCGAGCAAGTGCCTCCAGACCAATGCTCATGTCTCACTCCCCACGAGTGCCGCGGTGCCATCGGAATACCGGAGAGCGACACAGGTCCGTGGCGCATGAGGCGGTTCGAGGGCCGCCTGCGACTTGAGGCGCTCGAGGAGCTCATCGGGCACCTTCACCAAAACCGGATGGGAAGCTTGCTTAAGCTTTGGTCCCAATAGACGCACCCCTTCGGAGGTCACCAGCACGTCGGCCAAACCCTTGTACGGTGTGACTTGCATACGAAGCTCGTCGACCAAGGGTACGCCTTGTGTGTCATGGCGGGCCTGCATCTCGAGCCACCACACCGGGGGCACATCGAAATACAGGCCAAGACGGATAGCGGTATCCAGAGAAAGGCTGCGGTTGCCTCTGACGAGCTCCGAAACCCGCCTCGTAGGAACACCGATACTTTTCGCTAGCCGATACGGTGTGATACCAAGAGGGTCCAGGAACCGCTCCTTCAAGATCTTACCGGGATGGGGTGGGCGCCTGCTGCTCATTTTCCTCCTCCTCGATCAAATAGTATCGTCTGGCGATACCTACTACAAGGACCAGCGCCCAAACTGGATAGCACCGTGTTCGACCAGCGAGGTTACCCAGAGCGATACAGGACCGGGGGCCACACTCAACCCCCTGTTTTTCTTACATATTACCCCGAGGTGAACATGGGTGGGGTCTTCCCGATAGGTCGCCGGCCGAAGAGCACGAAGAAACCTGGCCCCGGTCGATCCAGATGCCTCGATAGCATAGCGAGCTCCTCCTCGCGGTCGAGAAAGTCCATGGCGGGTTCCTCCTCAAATTAGGTGTGCGCAAAATCTGATATTTTATCTACACCTTCACCAGAGATCAGCACGTGACCCGCTTCACATCACTGGACGGAGGGATGCGCCGCCCCCCCTCCGGCGGCTTCACCTCCCCCTCCGGCGGCTTCACCTCCCCCTCCGGCGGCTGCGCCGCCACCTCCCCCGCTTGCGTGGCAAGCGGGGGAGGATCGCTGCTAGATCGGGGGATATCCGCTGGGATACAGGACATGGATCCGCTCGATGTCCTGGCTGGGCCAGGTGATCCGGGCCACGTCCCAGAACTGGCGATCGGCCATGTCGGGCATGGTGGAGGAGAACCGTTCGATCCCGTCGATGAAGATCTTGACGGTCGGGCTGGAGGGGCCGCGGCCGTGGTCGCTGTAGTAGAAGACGCCGACGCGGTAGGTGGCTGGATCCGAGGTGGTGCCCTCGGGGTAGCTAAAGCTGATTTGCTCCGGCCCGTAGCCGTCCACGTCGTCGACCTCCAAGTTCGGATCGTCATCGTGCACGGAGGTTCCCCAGTTGGGGTTCCGGTTGGCATAGAAGCAGTCCCAAGGGGAGGTATTCCATACCGAGGCGTTGGGGTGGAGGAGGTGAAGGTCGAGATCGGTCCCCTCGGTATCCCAGGTCAAGACGATGTGGATTTGAGCCTGCTCCCCCAATGTGCTCACCCGGATCGTGGCCGGCTCACAGGAGGTCAGCCCTTCGTTGTCGATGACGGCCAGGTTGATGTAGTAGATCCCGAGCAAATCCGACACGAACGAGGATTGCGCCCCCTCGGTCGATGACAGGACCGCCGTGGATCCCGGGGGCTTCTCGGACAGCTCCCAGCGGTAGAGCTCGACCGCTCCATCGAGATCGTAGCTTTCCTGGCCGTCCAGGTAGATGGTGGCTCCGATAGCCGCGATCAGATCCCCTTCGGTGGGCTCTTCTTCCAGATCATCTGTCGCCCGGATGATGGCCACCGGACACCGGTTGTCTGTTCCCGAGCCCCGCACCTCGATGGAGAGGGGGCTCTGGTCCGGGGCGTTGCTGGTGATGCCGAGCATGGCGCCGTCGGTGACCTGGCAGGGGTCATCGGGGCAGAGATCGGGATGGGTGGCCGAGGTATACTCGATGGGGCTGTAGAGGAGGAGGATCTCGATCTGCTCGCCCGGCTCGACCTCGATCGGGTCGTCGGATTCGGGGAGTCCACCCAGCGAGAATCGATCCAGGCCAAAAAGCTCGGCATGGGTGGTCAGGGCGATCGAGTCGATGATCAGCGTCGCCGATGTGCTGCAGTTGGCGAGGACCACCCGCTTGGTGTGCTCTTCTCCAACCAAACGCGGTCCGAAGTCGACAAGGAGCCCCCCCGCCGCCTCGATGCAGGGCTCGTCGACAGTATCGGGTGGGGCCAGGTCCCCCCGGTCGGGCGGAACATCGGCAGGCAGGTCGATGCCCTGATCCGGCCTGGGTTCCGGATCCGCGCCGGTGTCCCTCCCTGCATCCGGAGCGGCGTCCGGCGCCGGATCCAGATCGACCACAGCAGAGGTCAGGCCAAAGACCGAGAAGTGGGTGGTCAAACCCCAGGCAGACAGGCTGTCGAGATCGACGCCTCCGGTCCCAAGCGGGCTCCAGGTCCCGTTCGCCAGGGTGGCGACCATCAGCGACTGGGGAGGGGTAGCGCCGATCAGGGTGCTGTCGAAGCGGTAGATGACCGTGACGGGTAGGGTAAAAAGCAGGCCCTCGGGGCTGGCCTCGTAGGCCGGCCCCAGGTTTCCACCGGCAGCGATGGACGAGCTGGAGAGCATGAGGACCGTCTCCGAGGCGAGCGCGCCGGGCGGGATGGCGATGGTGAGGCGGCCGTCCGGAGAGGAGATGGAACCACCCTCGCTGCCGACGGTCGCCAAGGAGACCTCGCCCAGCCCCTGCGGCGACCGGTAGTCGGGGGAGGGCTGGGTGCAGCCGGCGAGAGAGAGGAGAAGAGAGGCGATGAGGAAAAGAATCAATCGGCGTCCCATGATCGGTCTCCACAACCCGGTTTGGTCGATGGGCTCATTGTAGGGAGGCGCATGGGCGGATGTCAAAGAGGGTAGGGGGTGGCCAGAAGGGTCGAAATGGCTATCGGCGCAAACAGGTCACTGCATCCGCCGCTCGAGTGCCCGCAGCCGCTCTTCGATGCTCTCCAGCCGGTCGTCCAGTTCGCCGCCCCGGGTGCCGGAGGGGGGAGCAGCGTAGTGGTAGATGAGCGGCCAGGGGATCCGATCGGAGCGGTCGGGTTCCTGCATCTGCTGCTGGAGCTGCTCCAAGAGCTGTTGGAGCTCGGGCGGAAGGTCCGACGGGTCCTGTCCCGGCCCTCCGGGCGTCCAGAACCCGGGCGGGCCGTGGAACCACCACCCCTGGTGGCCGGTAGAAGGCCCTGCCTGGATCTCGGGCGTCACGATCATCACCTGTCCCTGGCGGACGATGGTGAGATCGACCACCTGGCCGGGCCGGGTCATGACCGCCTGGACCAGGAGGTCGGGGCTGGCAATGTTCTGCCCGGCCACCTGGACGATCACATCGCCGACCTGGATACCGGCCGCCTGTGCGGCACTGTCCGGTTCGACCCGGCTGACCAGGACGCCGGCATCCTGGGGAGCCCCGAAATGGGCCCTGAGCTCGGGGGTCATGGCGACCACCAGCACGCCCAGTCGGCCGGTGGATCCGCCGTAGGGGCCGCCCTGGTCGTCGTCGGGCAGGAGGCGCGGCTGGACCGGTGCCGTGCCGTCGGTCTGGGGTTCAGAGGTCTGGGCGGCCGCGAAAGAGCTGACCAGAAGTGTTGCCAGGATGGCGAGCAGTCGGGGTTTCATGCCGATCCTCCCTCGGTGAGATGTCGTCTGGCGGCAGGAACAGTGGGCGGGAGAGCGGAAATTCCCACCAGCGCCCGAACCCTATTGACAGATGGTGGAAAACAGGCCAAGAAGGCAAGATAAGTGTAGTGAATGACCATTCATTCAGCCAGCGGAGTCAGTACTCATGAGTTTCTCTATCCGTAAGGTCGCCGTATTGGGTGCGGGCGTCATGGGGAGCGGGATCGCCGGGCATATCGCCAATGCCGGGTATCCCGTCCTGATGCTCGATATCGTGCCCCCCAAAGCAGCGGAGGGGGAGGATACCTCCAGCAAAGCCTTCCGCAACAAGTTCCCGCTGGGTGCTCTGGCCAAGCTGCCCAAGGCCAAGCCCTCGCCACTGTACCACCCCAAGGCGCTCGGCCTGATCGAGGTGGGGAACTTCGAAGACGACATGCATCGCATCGCCGAGTGCGACTGGGTCATCGAGGTGGTGGTCGAGAACCCGGAGATCAAGCGCAAGCTGTTCGCCCAGGTGGAGAACCACTGGAAGCCGGGGATGATCGTGAGCTCCAACACCTCGGGGCTGGCCATCGAGTCGATGGTGGGGGATCGGAGCGAGGCGTTCCGGCAGCACTTCCTGGTGACCCACTTCTTCAACCCGGTGCGCTACATGAAGCTCCTCGAGCTGGTGGCCGGCAAGGACACCCTGCCGGAGGTCATGCAGACCATCCACCAGTTCGGCGAGGAGATCCTGGGCAAGGGGATCGTCTACGCCAAGGACACCGTGAACTTCATCGCCAACCGCATCGGCATCTACGGCATCATGAAGACCATGGAGGAGATGCAGGCAGCCGAGATGTCGGTGGAAGAGGTGGACAAGATCTTCGGGCCGGCCATGGGTCGTCCCAAGTCGGCCGTCTTCCGCACCGCCGACCTGGTGGGCCTGGACACCCTGGTTCACGTCATGAAGAACTGCTACGACAACCTGACCACCGACGAGGAGCGGGAGATCTTCAAGACGCCCGCCTACCTCGAGAAGATGCTGGAGCAGAACCTGCTGGGCTCCAAGACGGGGGCGGGTTTCTACAAGCGGACAAAGACGGCCGAGGGCAAGAAAGCCATTCTGAGCCTCGATCTTGGCACCCTGGAGTACAAGGAGCAGCAGAAGGTCCGCTACGACTCTCTGGGCAAGGCCCGCAAGATCGACGACGTGGGCCAGCGGATCGCCGCGGTGCTGGGCAGCGAGGACAAGGCCGCCAAGTTCGCCGAGAAGGTGACCCTGGCCACCTTGGCCTACACCTCCCGCCGGATTCCGGAGATCGCCGACGACATCGTCAACATCGACCGCGGCATGCGCTGGGGCTTCGGCTGGGATATGGGCCCCTTCGAGGCCTGGGACGCCTTCGGTGTGCGCAAGGGGCTCGAGCGCATGAAGGCCCTCGGCATGGAGCCGGCACCCTGGGTGGAAGAGATGCTGGCCACGGGTCGAGAGAGCTTCTACGCGGTCGAGGGAACCCGGGACACCTACTGGGATGTGGCCAGCAAGACCGCCAAGCAGGTCCCCGAGAACCGCCGTACCTTCCGCGTGGACTACCTCAAGCGGGGCGAGCGGAAGGTCGATGGCAACCGCAGCGCCACCATGTGGGACATGGGCGACGGCATCGCCCTGGTGCAGTTCCACACCAAGATGAACTCCATCGATACGGAGGTCATCAAGCTGGTGCACAAGGCGGTGGACATCGCCGAGAAGGACTTCCGCGGGCTGGTCATCGGCAACGACGGCCAGAACTTCTCCGTCGGCGCCAACATCATGATGATCCTCATGGGCGCCCGGGCCGGCCAATGGGACATGATCCGCGATTCGCTGGTGATGTTCCAGGGTTCCAGCCAGCGGTTGCACTACTCCAAGGTCCCCGTGGTCACCTGCCCGGCTGGCCTCACCCTGGGCGGCGGCTGTGAGATGACCATGGCGGGCAACGCCGTGCAGGCCGCGGCCGAGACCTACATCGGCCTGGTAGAGGTGGGGGTCGGTCTGATCCCTGGCGCGGGCGGCAACATGATGCTGCTCAGGAACGTGTACGGGCCGTTCGCCGAGGATCCGGGCTTTGATTCGTTGCCTTTCCTGACCAAGGTGTTCATGCAGATCGGCATGGCCAAGGTAGCCACCTCGGCAGAGGAGGCCAGGGATGCGGGTTTCTTCGGAATCCATGACGGCATCTCGCTCAACCGCGACTTCCAGCTCAACGACGCCAAGATGCGCTGCATCGGCATGGCCGAGGCGGGCTTCACCCCGCCGCGTCCGACCAAGTTCCGTCTGATGGGCAACAGCGGCAGAGCCACCATCCAGATGATGCTGTGGGACATGGAGATCAACAAGCACGTCTCGGCTCACGACAAGCTCATCGGCACCAAGCTCGGCTACGTGCTGACCGGGGGCGACTGCTCGCCTAACATCCCGGTAACAGAGGAGTACCTCCTGGAGCTGGAGCGGGAGGCCTTCCTGAGCCTGTGCGGCGAGGAGAAGACCCAGGCGCGGCTGGCCCACATGCTGGAAACGGGCAAACCACTTCGCAACTAGGACAACACGCCGGCCGGTCATCCGGCCAGCGTCGATCGTGAGGAGAACGAGTAATGGCTAAGAACGTCGTGATTGCGAGTGCAGTGCGGACTCCCTTCACCCGGGCCAAGCGCGGTGAGCTCAGGGAAACCCGGCCCGACACTATGGCCGTCTGGGTGATCAAGGAGGCAATCGCGCGTGTCCCCGGCCTCAAGCCGGAAGATATCGACGATGTCATCCTGGGCTGCGCCATGCCGGAGGCCGAGCAGGGCATGAACGTGGCGCGCATCGCCGCCATCGGCGCGGGACTTCCCAACCACGTCTCGGCCATGACCATCAACCGCTTTTGCTGCTCCGGAGTGCAGAGCACCGCCATCGCTGCCTGGGCCATCCAGGCCGGCTCTATCGATGTGGCGGTCACCGGCGGCACCGAGACCATGTCCATGATCCCCATGGGCGGCAACAAGATCACCATCAACCCGGAGATCTTCGAGCAGTACCCGGAGATCTACTCCACCATGGGGGCCACCGCCGAGAACGTGGCGGAGCGGTACGGCATCACCCGCGAGGAGATGGACCTGTTCGCCTTCGACAGCCAGCGCAAGGCAGCGGAAGCCCAGGCGGCAGGCAAGTTCAAGCAGGAGTTGATGCCGGTCGATGTGGTCGTGTACGGGACCGATGGCAAACCGCAGCAGATTCACCTGACCGCGGACACCATCAACCGGCCCGACACCACCCTGGAAGGGCTGACCAAGCTCCGAGGCGCCTTCCGGCAAGGCGGCGAAGTCACAGCCGGCAACTCCTCGCCCTTGACCGACGGCGCGGGCGCCACGGTGGTCATGTCGGAGGAGCGGGCGGAAAAGATGGGGATCAAGCCTCTGGCCTACTTCCGCCACTACGTGACCGTGGGCGTGCCCCCCGAGATCATGGGCGTGGGCCCGCTGTACGCCATCCCCAAGCTGCTGGAGCAGGTGGGCATGACCAAGGAGGACATCGACGTCTTCGAGGTCAACGAGGCCTTCGCCTCCCAGGCCTTCTATTGCTGCAGGGAGCTGGGGCTCGATATGTCCAAGACCAACCCCAACGGCGGCGCCATCGCCATGGGCCACCCGCTGGGATCGACCGGAGCTCGGCTCGTGGCCACCATCATCTACGAGCTCAAGCGCCGTGGCGGCAAGTACGGCGTGGTCAGCATGTGCATCGGCGGGGGAATGGGCGCGGCCGCGCTGATCGAGAACATCCCCTAGATCGGGCCGTCAATCCCGGGCAGGGCAAGCCCTGCCCCTACAGCGCCCCGATTCCCAGACGACGAGGGCAGGGCAAGCCCTGCCCCTACCTGCGCCCCGATTCCCAGACGACGAGGGCAGGGCAAGCCCCGATTCTCCGAAGAGGAGGGCAGGGCAAGCCCTGTCCCTACTGCGCCCCGATTCCCAGACGACGAGGGCAGGGCAAGCCCCGATACTCCGAAGAGGAGGGCAGGGCAAGCCCTGTCCCACCTTCCAATGGTGGGCCGATGTGAAGGGCGTGGAAAAAAATGCGAGAGCGTGCTTTGATCGATCCATCCTTTTCACCGAGGAAGCGGGATATGAAACGGGTTCCATCGGTTGTTTTTGCTCTCTGTGTGATCGCGCTGTTGGGATGGCTGAGGCCCTCACCGGTCCAGGCTGGCGCCTTTGCCGTGTGGGTTGGGGGGCGTGGGGATTACTTCAGCGGGAGCAGCGACCTGTTCACCGAGTTCGACAACAGCTTTGGCGGGGCGCTGGAGGCCGGTCTGGAGCTGTTTTATGTCACCACCTTTCTGGAAGCGGTGATGTTGGGGCAGGACCAGTTTCTGTTCACCCTGGACGCGGGGGTGGACCTGGACTTCGGCGAGAAACCCCGGTTCATGGTCGGCCTGTACACCGGGCCGATCCTCTTTTTGTTTCCGGAGTCCACCGGCCCGACGGGGGTGGACTTCTCCAGCCTGTCATCCAACGAGCTGCAGGCCCTCCTGACCGCGACCGGGACCTCCGATAGGGCTGAGCTGGAGCAGCAGTTCAACACCTACGTCGAGGAGGAAGAGGAGCTGGGCTCGCTGGGCTTCGGCTGGAACCTGGCTCGCCTCCGACTGTCTGTGGACTTCCCCCTGGTCAAGACCCTCTACCTCGGCATCGCGGGGCAGGTCGGCTACCACATGCTCATCAGCGGTGAGGATGTCGCCGCTGGCGCAAAGAACCAGGTGGTCGATCACTACGCGGAGCAGTACGACATTCCGGCTGCGCTGGTCGATCGGTTGCGAGAGGTGGTAGGGGCCAGGCCGGTGGACAGGGAGCACCTCGACGGCTTCAACTGGGATGTGAACCTCTACCTGCGACTGGAGTTCGGCTCGCGATGAGACGGCTGCCGGCAGTCCTATTCCTGCTGCTGTTCCTGCCGGCGCCTGCCCGGGGGCAGGTGCTCCCCCTCATCCAGGAGTCGGTGGACGGCCAGGTCAACTTCTGGTGGCTGGATCCCGGCCAGCCGGCTTACACCCCGTTCGACGAGCTTCTTTTCCAGGAAGCAACCGCCTCGCTGGTTGCCGATCCGGGACCGGCTCAGCGGCCGGCGGTCAGTCGGATCTATCGCCAGGCCGACCTTTCCGCTACCAGCGCTCGCAACCTGGCCGGGCTCTACGGAGCTCGGCAAGTGTTGCTGGGCAGCCTGACCTGGGAGGCGGCCGAGTTGGCGGTTGGACAGGTATTCTGGGTGGCCGAGGCCACCTTGAGCTGTGGCCTGTACTCGGTGGATACCGAGATCACCCATTTCGAGGTCCTCCGGCGGTTTGTCGGTCAGGGGGCGGATCGGCCGGGCGCCCTGAGCTCGGTCCGCCAGCAGGCCGCCCTATACCTGGCCGAGCGGCTGGGCCGAAGTGGACAGGGGATGTCAGCAGGCATCGAGAACGAACAGGTGGAGCTCCCCACCTTGGTGCTGTCCGGGTTGGAGACCGCCCGGCTGTTGGTGGCCTTCAAGGGAGACCTGCGATTGAACGGAGCCGTGGTCGCCGATGTGCGCGAGGCCTGGGCTACCGAGGGGCAGATCGCCCTGGAGGTGGACCTGGTCGAGGGCCAGACCATGACCGCTCTGGAGGGGATCCTGCAGGCGCTGTCGCTGATGACCGACCGGGATTACCGGTTGACGGTGCTGGATCGGGCCGAGCAGGTGATCCATCTCGATCTCGATCCGCCTGCCGTGGTGGATGAGGATAGCCACGAGGGGGCCATTCCACTCGAGTTGTGAGGGATACAATCCCATCGAGCAGAGGGCTGGTGATCGGGTTCCAACGGTGAGAGGGATCGAACAATCGGGTTGGAGGAGAGGGACAAGACAAGGATGGCAAGCGATCAATGGACGAAGAAGGTAGAAGAATGAAGGTCCTGGTCGTCAGCAAGGAAACCCAGATGGAGCAGATCAGCCGCCAGGGGTTGTCGGCTCCCACTACCTCCAAGGTGGCACAGCGGGAGATCTGGAACCGGGTGCGGCGAGATGACGAGCTCCATCGGGCCGGTTTGCTGACGGTCCTGCGCACGCTGGATCAGCTGGGCTGGGAGCACGAATTGGTGCAGACCAGCCAGTCGTTCTCGACCGAGGGGCTGGATCTGGTCATCACCGTCGGCGGCGATGGCACCGTCCTGCACGCCAGCCACTACACCGTCGAGGTGCCGCTGCTGGCGGTCAACTCGAACCCTCACTCCAGCATCGGCTACTTCTGCGCCACGACCGCCGAAGGGTTCGAGACCGCCCTGCGCGCCTTCGAGAACGGGAGTCTGAGCCGGTTCGTGCTGCATCGGCTGCGGGTGGAGTTGAACGGACAGGTGAAGCAGACGCCTGCCCTCAACGACGTGCTCATCGCCCACAGAAGTCCAGCGGCCACCAGCCGATATGTACTGGTTGCGGGGCCTCGGGCCGAGTTCCAGTGCTCCGGCGGCCTGTGGATCTCGACGCCGGCAGGCAGCACGGCGGCCATCAGGGCGGCCGGCGGGGTCGTACTTCCCCTGGAAGCGGCTCAACTGCAATACCTGGTGCGTGATCCGGTCTTTCCGGGACACCAGAACTACGAGTTGTTGAAAGGGGTCCGCGGCCTGGAAGAGGGGATCACGATCGTCAGCCAGATGGTGGAAGGGATGGTCTACATCGACGGTCCCTGGGTGCAGGAGCCTTTTTCGTTCGGGATGGAGCTGAAGATATCAGCACACCATCCGCTGACCTTGCTGGGTCTGGAGCCATCTCGGCGGGAGCGGTGAGGACAGGAAGATGAGACAAGAGGTGGCGTCCGGCTGGCTGGTGGTAGTGGCGATCGCCCTGCTGTCCGGCTGTGCCGGTAGCGGGCAGCAGCGGGCTGCCCCACAGATCTCGGTCGTTCGGGGAACCACTGACGGCCTGTTGGTGGTCACCTCCGACCTCGACGGCAATGGCGTTCCGGAGATCGTCAAGTACTTCCAACCGATCGAAGATGCAGGTGCCACCACCTCCACTCGCCGCCTGGTGCGTACCGAGATCGACCTGAACGGGGATGGCCGCGCTGACAACTGGCGCCATTACGACCCCTACGGTGAGCTGGTTCGCGAGGAGATGGATGGCGACCTGGACGGACGGGTGGACTACCGGGTGTACTGGGAAAATGGGCTGATGGTGCGCTCCGAGCAGGATCGGGACCATGATGGGCGGTTCGACGTGATCGGCTACTACCAGGACGGTTTCCTGCTGCAGGTAGAGCGTGACCTGGGAGGCGGCCGTGGAATCGACAGCTGGTCCTACTACGACGGTCGAGGGCTGACCCGCATCGGCTACGATACCGATGAAGACGGGGAGCCGGACGTCTGGATCCAGCGGCCGAGCGAGTGATGCTTGGAGCCAGAATGGAAGCGCCGGTGCGCTCTCTGCCCGAGGGAAAAGGAGCTGTGCCGGCGGCATCGTCGCCCGGTCGGGAAAGCCGTCTGCCCCAGGTCCCCACCCTGCCGGTTCTTTCAGCCTTCCTGGACTACCTGTGCCGAGAGTCCCAGGTCGCTGACCTGGTCGGCGACGATCTGTGCGTCGGACCGGCGGGTGAAGGTTCCCACCTGGACGCGGTACCGTTGCTGGGAGGGCTCCGCTCCGACCATGGTGACGATCGCCGAATGACCGGCTTCCCTCAGTCGTGAGCGGAGGTTGTCGGCCGACTCGAAGTTGGCAAACAGGCCCACCTCGACGGTGAAGTAGCCGAAGTCTTCAGGCCCTTCGGATGCGGTGGGGGTGGAGAGCCTTCTGATGGTCCGGCGGGGCAGGGCGCGGGTTGCCCCCGAAGCGGTCGGGTCCTCCGGTGGGTCCAGGTTGGCTACCGTCTCGGTGCTGTCCGATCGGTCCACCGCCTGTTGTTCCGGTGGCTGGGGAGCAGAGGTCACGGCATGCAGGTCAGGTGCGGCTGAAGAAGGTGGGCCAGCCTCGTTGGCGTTGGGTGGGGCATCGGCGATCACCGGCGAGGGGATTTCGGGCGATTGGTGGGCGACCTGGGCCGTCGTGTGGTGCTGCTCTTGGGCGGTAGAGGGTTCACGCTCCAGGCTTCGCAACGATGCCTCTTGCTCCGGCGAAGTGTCCGGATTGCCTGGGAGTAGCTGGACTTGCGGTCGCCTGTAACCACCGGCGCCCAGCTCTTCGTAGAAGGTATAGTGATCTGTCTGGGTCCGTACGGGCTCGCCGGCCACCTGCAGGGTGGCGGGTGGGTTGTAGGCGGTGGTGGTCAAAGGCGCCAGGGGAGCGGTCGCCATGGGGAGCTGCATCCGTTGGCCGATGATCAGCCCCACCACGAAGACCACCGAGACGATCAGGAGGCTGCCCACCACCGCGTAGAAGGTTTGCCGTCTATCCAGGCGGATCTCGATGAGATCATTCCTTTTCGACATGGTCCCCTCCCCTGGAGGCGGTTCGGAATTCAGCCGGAGGCCGATCGCGCGATTTCTTGCGCCAAGGGCTTTGAAGATCCGACGGAGAAAGTCTACTAATGCCCACTACCGGCCGCAAAAAACCGGTGGTCTTGGCGCACAGCCCAAAAGGGCGTAGCTTTCATGGTGGTCTCGAAGGTATGGCGAGGTAGACGGTGACCAAAGCAACGGGCCAACGCGATCTATTGCGCGAAGCCAAATATCGACACAGCGAGGCGAAAAAGCTGCTCAGGCGCGCTCGGCGCAAGATCGACCCACAGATCACCGCCGAGATCGGCGGTCTGTTGAAAAGGATCGACCAGGCCAGGAAAGTCAAGGACCAGGACGCGCTGCGCAAAGACATCGAAGAGCTGGAGCCCCTGGTATCCAGACACCTCTCCCGGTTCCGAAAGAGCGCCTTGAGAGAGTACTCCGAGTCGATCGGACTGGCCATCCTGTTCGCCCTGGTCCTGAGGGCTTTCGTCGTGGAGGCGTTCCAGATCCCATCGGAGTCGATGCTGCCGACCCTCATGATCGGTGATCATCTCTTCGTCAACAAGTTCGTCTACGGGCTGCGTATCCCGTTCACCCGGACCGACCTCATCGAGTTCTCCGAACCCGACCACGGGGAGGTGGTGGTCTTCATCTTCCCCGTCAAGGAGGTGAGGACCCAGCACCAGATCGGTGAGATCATGACCTTTCTGATCGCGGCTCGCAGTCGCAGCGCAGCAGACGCGTACCCCGAGACGCTGGAGGAGATCGGACTGGGGGATCGGGTGGACGACTGGGGCAATCCGTTTGCCTACGAGCGGATCGGGCCGGACTCCTACCGGCTGGCCAGTCGAGGTCCCGACGGGCAGCTGGGTACCGGGGACGATCTGACCGACCAGAACAGCGCGATCCGACCGGGGCAACGCCCCTGTTTGACCCAGGAGAACCTGGAGGACGCCAAGGACTACATCAAGCGGGTGATCGGTGTGCCGGGTGACCGGGTGCGGCTGGAGGACAACGTGGTCTATGTGAACGATGTGCCCCTGGAGCAGATTGAGCTGCCGACCCCTGCGGACGCTCCGGTGTCGCGATTTGGCCGACCCTTGATCTCCGCGTTGGAGCGCCATGGGGACAGCGAATACGTGGTGCAGTACTATGGGACCTCTCCTGGTTTTCCCGAGGTCACCGTTCGGGAAGGGCACCTGTTTGTGATGGGCGACAACCGGGACAACAGCGCCGATAGCCGTTGCTGGGGCCAAGTGCCGATCGAGAACGTGAAGGGGCGGGCCCTGTTCCTTTTCTGGTCAGGAGGCCAGTCGGGTCGATTTTTGGGCAACCGGTGGGAGCGGATGTTCGACCTGGTCGAATAGGGGAAACCAGGCGCCGGGGGGAATGCGGTGGAGGGAGAGGGCATGACATCGCCAGTGCGATCGACATGGCAACGGGCTCGGCGGTTTTTGGCGCCGGTCCTGTTGTTGGCCACGCTGGTGCTGCTTTTGGCGTTGTTTCGGCACGTGCTTTTGCCGTTCATCCTGGCGCTCATCATCGTGTACCTGATGGAGCCGGTGGTAAAGAGGCTCAATCGGATCCGGATACGGAGGTGGCACCTTCCCCGCTGGATCTGTGTCGTCCTGGTTTACATCACCTTTTTCGGGACCGTGACCAGTTTCTCGGTCGTATTCTTGCCGCCGCTGGTGAACGAGTTCGCCAGCCTGGCCGAGGAGACCCCCAAGTTCTTCGAGCGGCTGCGCACTCAGTACATCCCGGATCTGAACCGGGATCTCCAGGAGCTGCTGCGGCGCTTCTTCCCAACCAGGCTGACCGATCCCCAGATCCAGACGGTCCGGTCGGAGGTGTACAAGGCTCTCGATCGGGCCCAGACCATGGCTCTGCTGGTTGGTGCCATGACCCCCGAGGAGCGGGAGTTCTACCAGCAGGGGAACGTGGATCTGCGGATCGCGGGGATGGAGCAGCAGACGGGGCCGAATGCGGCGTTTCGACTGGTCCCCGATCCGGTCACGGGAGAGTGGCTGGTGATGCTGGAGGAGGTGGAGCTGCTCCCCAATCCCGAGACAGAGCGCAGCTTCGTGTTGAGAACGCGGTTGGAGCAGAGTGAACCGGCACCCGAGCCGTTCTTCTTCGACCTGGAACGGAGCCTCAACCAGGAGCTGGAAGGGGCGGTGGCGGTCTCCGGGAGCGAGGTGGCCCGGATCGTGGCGTTCGGTCAAGGGTTGGCCATCGGCCTGCTGTCGGCCTTCGTGGGGTTGATCTTGACCTTCATGATCGCGGCCTTCCTGTCGATCGATCTGCCCCGGATCATGGGGTACTTCCGCTCGCTCGTGCCCACCAACGCGCGCAAGACCTACGATGACTTGCTGACCAAGATGGATCGGGGGCTGTCGGGCGTGGTGCGTGGCCAGCTGATGATCTGCCTGATCAACGGTGCCCTGACCGGCATCGGGCTGTTCCTGTTCAAGATCAAGTTTGCCCTCGTGCTGACGATGTTTGCCACCGTGCTCAGCCTGATCCCGGTATTCGGGGTGATCATCAGTAGCATCCCGGCTGTCGCCATCGCCCTCACCGGGGGGTTGACCCCGGCGCTGGCGATCCTGGGCTGGATCCTGTTGATCCACTTCATCGAGGCCAATATCCTCAACCCCAAGATCATCGGGACTTCGGCTCACATCCACCCGGTCATCGTCATCTTCGCCTTGTTGGCCGGCGAGTATACCTACGGTCTGATCGGAGCCCTGCTGGCCGTGCCGGTGGCCTCCATCTTTCTCACCCTGCTGAAGTTCATCATGGCTCGTTACCAGACCCCTGACGAGCCGATCGAGGAGACCCCATCATGAACATCAAGAGCCAGGCGGCCACCTCTATCGGGAGGAAGCGAAAAGGGAACCAGGACTCCTACCTGGTGGATCCCGAGCACCACCTGTACCTGGTCTGTGACGGCATGGGTGGGCACCGCGGCGGCGAGGTTGCCAGCGCGCTGGCGGTCCAGGTGGTGGGTGAGCTGATCGCCCAGTCCGCGGATGACCTCGACCGCCTGGCAGACGGCTCACCCCAGGAGCGCTCAGAGATCTATGATCTCCTCCGAAACGCCGTGTGCCAGGCTAGCTTCAGCATCCACCAGCAAAGCGAGGCCAACCCCGAGATCCGGGGGATGGGGACGACCCTGACCCTTCTGCTCCTGGCCGGCCAGCGCGGATTCGTGGCCCACGTGGGGGATAGCCGCCTCTACCTTTGTCGCAATGGAGAGGTTCACCAGGTCACCACCGATCACAGCCTGGTGCAGGAGCTGTCCCGCGCCGGCAAACTGGAGGCGGAGCATGCGAAAAACCCCCGCTTCACCAATGCGCTGACCCGTGCCGTGGGGGTCTATCCCAACGTGGCCGTCGATCTGCTCGATCTCGACCTGGCACCGGGCGACTCCTTCCTGCTGTGCTCCGATGGGTTGCACAACTACCTCACCCCGGAAAAATTGCTGGAAGGGATGGGGCAACCCATCGATACACGTGGCCAGTGGTTCGTCGATTTCGCCAACGAGGCCGGCGGCAAGGACAACATCACGGCCGTGGTGGTCGACGTCCTCTCCGTCCCCGATGAGCGGACCACCGCCCGCATCCGGCTCACCCAGGATGCCCTCCACCAGATCCCCTTGTTCCGCCACCTCTCCTATGCCGAGATGGTACGCATCATGGGGGTTTGCCGAGCTCGGGAGGTGGAGGAGGCGGAGGTGATCATCCGACAGGGGGATCGAGGAGACGCCCTGTATGTCATCCTGGAGGGCAGCGTCACGGTATGGCAGCAGGGCCGCTGCCTGGTCACCCTGTCGAAAGGACGCCACTTTGGAGAGATGGCGCTGGTGGACAACGAGCCGCGCTCGGCGACCGTCATCGCCGTGGAGAAGACCACCCTGATCCGCATCCTCCGCGAGGACTTCTACTCCGTGCTGCGGCAGGACAGCGTGATGGCGGTCAAGCTGTTATGGAACTTCATCCAGACCCTGTCTCATCGCCTTCGAGCCATCTCCGCCGAGATTCTACCGATGCCGGTGGAGGAACAGGTGGAGGGGGAGCTCAATCCCTACGCGCCGGGCAAGCCCGAAGCCGATGAACAGGCTTCAGACACAGAAACCGATGCCGATTCGGCAACCGAGTGATGTCGATGTCGATGTCGGTCAACCAGACGGCTGCACCCGCGAATGCCACAGAACTGACCGGACATCAGGATATCGGAGGGTGCTCATGAGAGACCGAGTGCCGTCGAGATCTGGAGTATGCCGAGGGATCGCGTCGTTCTTGATCATGATGGTGGCACACTGGGGCGGGGGCTGCCGAGGCTGCCCACCCGCGCCACCGTCCACAGAGGGGGAGGAGGGGATCGAGGGAGGCCGGCTGGTCTTCCAGGACGATTTCGAGCGGGCCGACCTGGGAGAAAGCTGGCGGTGCTCGGTGTCGGCCTGGCGGATCGAGGAAGGCGGGGTGACCGTCCAGCGGGCTCGAAACGCCCCTCTGTGGCTGACTTTCCCCTTGCCCGAGCGGGTCAGGGTGGAGTTCGATGCGGTTGCGCTCTCTTCGGTGGGCGACCTGAAGTTCGAGATCTTTAGCAACGGCCAGGATCACGGAAGCGGCTATATCTGCATCCTGGGCGGCTGGAACAACTCCGCGACCGTGATCGCCCGACTCGACGAGCACGGTGAGGATCGACTGGATGCCTCGCGGCACGAGCTGGTCGTTCCCCAACAAACCTACCATTTCACCGCCGTGCGCACCGACCACCGGCTGCGCTGGTATGTGGACGGCAACCTGCTGCTCTCCTACGACGACCCGCAACCGCTATCGGGGCCGGAGCACCAGTACTTCGCCTTCAACAACTGGGAGGCGCCGGCCCGTTTCGACAACCTTCGGGTCTTCGACCTGGCGGAGTGAGTCATGCCCGAGCCAGGCCTTTGGGCGGTGGCCCAGATGACGGGGAGCAGCCAGGTCGAAGGCAACCTCGAGCAGGCGGCCGTGCTGGTCGAACGGGCGGCCGGAGCGGGGTGTGAGCTGGTCGCCTTGCCGGAGAACACCACCTACATGGGGCACCCTCGCGACCGGCAGACGGTTGCCGAGCCGCTCGACGGTCGCTGCGGCCTCTTCTTCGGAGAGCTGGCGTCGCGCCATCGGATCGCCATCCTGGTGGGCAGCCTGGTCGAGCGCTCTCCCCTTGGCGAGCGGCCCTACAACACCGCGGTCCTTTTCGGGCCGAATGGCGCGGTGGCCGCCGTCTATCGCAAGATGCACCTGTTCGACGCCCAGCCGCCCGGAGACCGAGGCTACCGGGAGAGCCAGTGGACCCTGCCGGGAGAGGCCACGCCGGTGGTGGCCGAGGTCCATGGGGTGAAGGTGGGGCTGACGATCTGCTTCGACCTTCGATTTCCCTGGCTTTATCGGGCACTGGCCGATCGGGGCGCCCAGGTTCTCTTCGTGCCCGCCGCCTTCACCGAGCCCACCGGCAGGGATCACTGGTCGGTGCTGCTGAGAGCCCGAGCCATCGAGACCGGCTGTTATGTGCTGGCACCGGCGCAGTACGGGCAGCACGATACCGGGAGGCGGACCTACGGGCGATCGATGGTGGTCGATCCCTGGGGAGTCGTGCTGGCCACGGTGGCTGATGGCGGTGACCTGGCGATGGCTCGGCTGGACCTCACCCGGGTGGAGCAGGTTCGCCGGCAGATCCCGCTGCCTTCGCGCCAGAAGGGGTGACGGGTAGCACGCCTAAAACCGGCACGGGGCATGGTGCGACCGATGCGGAAGGGCAATCTGCTGAATGCCGTTGCATCGGTCGTAGCCTTTCGCTATAAGAAGAGCGCTTTTGGTTGCGTCTTCTATTTGCGGACGCTCCTCTCCTCCGGCCATGCGGCTGCAACCGCCGCAATCCCTTGCATTCTCCGATGCATCGGCCCTCTAACCCGCCGGGGGGAGGGTCTGGTATGGCAGGTGCTCTTGACGGCACCGATCGGCATGGGATGCAGATGAGTGTGGAGAGTCTCAAGGAACGGCTGACAACCCTGATCGAACCGATCGCTCAGGAGCAGGGGCTGTTCCTCTACGACCTCGAGATCAGCACCAGCCGGCGCATGCGTATCCGGGTCGTGGCGGAGCGCAAGAGCAAGATGACCCCGAAGGAGGGGATCACCGTCGGGGAGTGCGCCGAGCTGAGCCGCCGGATCGACGAGCGGATGGAGCTGGAGCAGTTGGTGACGCAAGCCTACCTGCTCGAGGTGTCCAGTCCGGGTCTGGAGCGGAAGCTGAAGACGGCCGAGCACTTCGAGCATGCCCTTACGGAGTGGCTGGAGGTGGTCGCCATCGGGGCGACCGGGGAGGACAACCTGCTCGAGGGGCGGCTGGAACAGGTCGCCGGCAACGAGCTGGTGCTTGCAGGGGAGAACGGGGCGGTGTCGATTGACCTGTCCCGCATCAAGAGAGCGCGAACGATTTTTCGATAGAAGCGTTTGCGGAGCTGCCCGACACAGACGGAACGGGAGGGGCCGCGACACCGTACCGGAGACGAGGATGCTAGATCGACTGAACCAGGTGATCGACCAGATTGTCAAAGACAAGGGTATCGACAAACAGACCCTGATCGAGACGGTGGAGGCGGCCATCAAGACGGCAGCCAAGCGCGCATTCGGCGACCAGCGCGACATCGAGGCCCAGTACAACGAGGAGAGCGGTTCTGTCGAGCTGTTCCAGGTCATCAACGTGATGGAGCAGGTGGAGAACCCCTTCCGGGAGATCTCCCCCGAAACCGCGGTCGAGCTGGGTCTGGATGCCGAGGTCGGCGACGAGCTCTTGTTCCAGATCTTCTACCTGGAGGAGGATCGGGAAAAAGCCCAGGAACAGGACAAGAAATACGGCTCCATCCTGAAACTGGAGAGCGCACGCGCCACCTTCGGGCGGATCGCCGCCCAGACCGCCAAGCAGGTGATCATCCAGCGCATCCGCGAAGCGGAACGCGACATGATCTACAACGACTTCAAGGATCGCAAAGGGGAGCTGATCACCGGTATCGTTAGACGCTTCGAGAAGGGGAACATCATCGTCGACCTCGGTCGCGCCGATGCCATCCTGCCGATCAAGGAGCAGACCCCTCGGGAATCGTACCGCCCCGGCGACCGGATCCAGGGGTATGTCAAGGAGATCCGCCGCTCCAGCCGCGATCCCCAGATCGTGCTGTCCCGCGGCGATCCGGGCCTGGTCGTCAAGCTGTTCGAGCAGGAGGTCCCCGAGATCCACGAGGGCATCGTCAAGATCGTGGCGGTGGCGCGGGAACCGGGCACCAGAACCAAGGTGGCGGTCTACAGCAACGACCGCGACGTGGACCCCGTGGGAGCCTGCGTCGGCATGCGCGGGAGTCGCGTCCAGGCGGTGGTCCAGGAGCTGCGCGGAGAGAAGATCGACATCGTTCCCTGGAACCCGGACCACGCCCGCTTCGTCTGCTCCGCCATCAGCCCCGCCGAGGTCACGCGCGTTCTGGTGGATGAGGCCAACATGTCCATGGAGCTGATCGTCCCCGACGACCAGCTCTCCCTGGCCATCGGCAGGGGCGGCCAGAACGTGCGTTTGGCCACCCAGCTCACCGGCTGGAACCTGGATATCATCTCCCAGAGCCGTCTGAAGGCGATCATGAACGAGGCCCGCACCGAGCTTTTGGAGTTCGACGGGGTGACCGAGGACATGATCGATACCTTGTTCAGCCTGGGATACAACAAGCTCGAGGATATCGGCATGGCTGAGGTCCAGGAGATCTCCCAGATCCCGGGCTACGGCGAGGAGCGAGCGCGCCGGATCGTGGCCGCGGCTCAAGAGATCCTCAGTCGACCCCGCCTGGTGGAGGGGGAGATGAGCGCGCAGGACGCCGAGATCCACGCCTTGACCGAGATCAAGGGGGTAGGACACCGGGGAGCCGAAGCGCTGTATCGCGCCGGTTACCGCAATGTCGACCTGCTCTACTTCGAGCAGGACCTGGATCGACTGGCGACCCGGACCGGCCTCTCCGAGAAGAAATGCCAGCAGATACGGCACGCGGTCAGCGAACTGGTGGAGCACAACGAGACCTTCGATCCGGAAGCCTACCAGGCACGCCAGGACGAGATGAACCTGCGACTGGCCGATCTGGAGCCGATCCAGCCGGAGACCGAGGTGACGCGAGAGGAGAGCGATTCGGGTTCGGCTGAACCGGCCATGCCGGCCGGGGAAGAAGAACAGCCGGAGAATGCACCGGCCGTCCCCAACCCGGCTCCACGGGAGTAGCTGTGACCGATGACCCTGGTTTGACAAGAAGCAGGGGGTTGACAGAGACACAAGCGGAGACCGCTGGCGAGGTCTTCCGCAGGAGGTTCGAGTGGCTCGGGTAGAGAGCCCAGAAGAAACCGTCGGGGTTCCCATCGATCAGGCAGGGCGCGATCCGTCCGCTAGGGCGCGCACCTGCGTGGGTTGCAGGGAGGTTGGTGATCCCACAACGATGATCCGGTTCGTGCGGGATCCAGAGGGGTTGACCCAGATCGACCTGCGGCATCGATGCCCCGGCAGGGGCGTCTACCTGCACCCCAGGCGGCGCTGCCTGCAACAAGCGCTGCACCGGAAATCCCTCCAGAAAGCGCTGGGAAGCCGGATCGACTCCGGCGATCCGGAGGAGTGGATGGAGCGGATGAGAACGGCCCTGATGGTTCGCTTCCAAGAACGTTTGAGCCTGGCACGACGAGCTGGGGCGGTGGTGAGCGGGATCGAGATGGTCAGGCGGACCATGGCAGAGAACTTGGCCCTGCTGGTGTTCGTTGCCTCGGACAGCTCCGAGGGGACCGCTCGACAGGTGTCCAGCAACGCGATGAGAAAGGGGTTGCCCACCATCGACTGGATCGATGGACGACAGCTGGCCTGCGCCGTGGGGCTCGAGTACCTTTCGGCGCTGGCGGTGACCAGGGAACCATTTGCATCGGATCTGGAAGTTCTTTGCACTCCGCTCACCAAGGAGCCAGAGAGTTCCCGAGGTGTTCATGAGTAGACGTGTTTTCGAAGTCGCACGTGAGTTGGGGCTCAAAGGCAAGGATCTGGCAGAAAAGATCAACGCCATGGGTTTGAGCTTCGCTGTGAACAACCATCTGTCCTCCGTCACCTTGGAACAGGAGGACGAGCTGAAGCGGGCGCTGGAGCGCGAAGCACGCGAAGAGATGGTGCAGGAACGGATCAGCGCCACCGTCATCCGAAGAAAACCGAAGCGGAAGGAGGCGGCGGCACCTATGGCGGGCCCCGGCGAACCTGCCGGGATTCCCATGGCCACAACCGCCGCGGCGGAACCGCCTATCGAGTCGATCGTGACCGTCTTCACCCCCGCTCCCATCACATCGGCTCCCGAGGCCGCTCCTGCCAAAGCCGAGGGGGAGGTGGCGGTCAGAAAGAGACGGGCTGCCGCCCGGAAGACTCCACCAGCCCAGGTTGCCGCTGCTCCGACCGCCACGACGGGCCATCCCGCGGAAGCTGGTCCACCGGTCGGGCCGCCGCTGGAGGCCGGTGCACAGCAGGCTGTGTCGGAGACAACCCCTCCACTGCAGCCGAAACTACCGGCACCTCCCGCTGAAGCAACCGCCACCGCCGAAGCCTCCACCCTTTCCGGCGAACTGGTCGCGCTTCCCACCTCCACGACCAAGGCAGCTGCCGAACAGCAGTTGGAGGAGTTGGAACCGGAGGAACCGGAAGAAGAAGGCGAGGAGATCGAAGAGGAGATCGAGGGCGAAGAGGAAGCGGCGCAGCCGTCGGTCCCGGTGTATCGCCCGGCACCTGACGAGATCATGGCGGCCCTGGCCAAGAAAGCGATCAAAAAGACCAAGAAGGGCCAGAAGGCGGCCCAGGTGGTGGGCACCCTGTCGCCCGAGCTGCTGCAACAACGCCTGGCCGTAGATAACAAGATCTTCGGGCCGGCTCCTCCCGCCGCCGAGGTGAAGCCACCCAGTGGCACCCGGGAGACCTTCGAGGAAGAAGAGGATAGCCGGCGCAAACGGAAACGCGGGAAGAAGGTGTATGGAGCTGCCGAGCTCTACGATCAACGCTCCTCCCGCCGGAGAGCCCAGAAGAAAGCGGTGGGCGGCCAGGCCACCAAGATCACCACGGCTGCCGAGCACAAACGGGTCATCCGCATGGAAGAGGCGATCCTCGTCTCCGAGCTGGCCCGCCAGATGGGGGTGAAGGCCGGCGAGATCGCCCTGAAGCTGATGATGGACCTGGGGATCAAGGGGGCCAACATCAATACCCCCCTGGATTTCGAGACCGCCACCTTGCTGGCCGAGGGCTACTCCTACTCCGTCGAGCAGGTCGGCTTCGACCTGCAGAAATACCTGCCCCATGCTGAGGAGTCGGAAGAGGACTACCTCGGCCGTCCCCCAGTCATCACCGTCATGGGACACGTGGACCACGGCAAGACCACCCTGCTGGATGCCATCCGAGCCAGCAACGTGGCCCAGCAGGAGGCCGGCGGCATCACCCAGCACATCGGCGCCTACAAGGTGCGGATCGGCAACGGCACGCTGATCTTTCTGGACACCCCCGGCCATGAGGCCTTCACCGCCCTGCGCGCACGGGGGGCTCAGGCCACCGACATCGTGGTGCTGGTGGTTGCCGCCGACGACGGCGTCATGCCGCAGACGGTGGAGGCGATCAACCACGCCAAAGATGCGGGGGTTCCCATCATCGTGGCGGTCAACAAGATGGACCGAGAAGGGGCCAACCCCGACCGGGTCATCAAGTCGTTGGCCGAGCACGGATTGATACCCGAGAGCTGGGGCGGCGATACCCTGTTTCAGCTGGTCAGCGCCAAGGAGAAGGCCGGCATCGAGGAGCTGCTGTCCTCTATCCTGCTGCAGGCGGAGCTGCTGGAGCTCAAGGCCAACCCGGACCGGCCTGGCGAGGGGATCGTGATCGAATCCCGCCTGGACATCGGTCGCGGACCGGTGGCCTCCGTGCTGGTGCAGCAAGGCACCGTCTCCCCGGGAGATGTTGTGGTGGCTGGCGGCCACTGGGGCCGCATTCGAGCGCTGACCGACGAGATCGGCAAGAAGCTCAAGAAGGCCACCCCCTCCACACCCGTCGAGATCACCGGATTGGATGGCGTGCCCGATGCGGGCGAGACCATGTACGTGGTGGAGGATGAAAAGGCGGCCAAGGCGATCGCGGACCATATCTCCGAACAGAAACGCCAGAAAGAGCTGGCCAGAACCACCACTGCACCCCGCGACCTGGAGCAGCTCACCGAGCTTTTGGAGGCGGGAGAGCTCAAGGAGGTCAAGCTCATCATCAAGGCCGATGTGCAGGGATCGGTGGAGGCGCTGGAGCAGGCGGTGTCCAAGCTGTCCACCCCCGAGGTGAAGGTCCACGTGGTCCATTCGGCCGTCGGCGGCATCACCGAGAGCGATGTCAACCTGGCCGCCTCTACCGGTGGCCGGGCCATCATCATCGGCTTCAACATCCGCCCCGAGAGCAGAGCCATGCAGCAGGCGGAACAGCTCGGTGTCACCATCCAGACCTTCTCCATCATCTACGATGTCATCGACTCGGTGAAGAAACTGATGACCGGCATGCTGGAACCGGTCTTCGAGGAGCACTACCTGGGACGCGCCGAGGTCCGGGACGTGTTCTCCATCCCCAAGGTGGGTACGGTAGCTGGCTGTCACGTGGTGGAAGGCCGCATGGTCAGGGGCTCTCTGGCTCGCATCGTGAGAAACAGCCGCATCATCTACCAGAGCTCCATCAGCAGCCTTCGGCGGTTCAAGGAGGACGTCAAGGAGGTCAGGCACGGCTTCGAGTGCGGCCTGTCCATTACCAACTTCAACGATATCAAGGCGGGCGACGTCATCGAGAGCTACGAGATGGCACAGACCACCCCGACCTTGTGAGCCTCGGGAGGATCGGTTGTTCGTAGGCCTGGCCGAGCTGATCATCGCCATACCCGGCGCAGACAACCTGAAGGCCAAGCGGTCGGTCATCCGCAAGGTGATCGAGCGAACCCGGAGCCGCTTTTCCGTGGCGGTCGCCGAGACCGGGCTGCAGGACAAGTGGCAACGCGCCCAGGTGGGCATCGCCCTGGTCGGCAACCAGCACCGGATGGTGCAGTCCACACTGGACAAGATCATCCATTTCATCGAAGAGCTGTATATGGTATCGATCCTGGATGTGTACAAGGACGTGTCGGTCTTCTCGGTGACCGACTCCCAGTACCATGGCTTCGATGGCGAGTAGAGCAACGTGCCGGTAACCCAGAGACGACCCGACCGGGTAGCCCATCTCATCCAGCAGATTCTCGGAGAGCTGCTGCTCCATGAGATCCGGGACCTGCGTCTGAGCAGGGTGGTCATCACCGGCAGCAAGGTCACGCCGGACCTGAGACTGGCCCATGTCTACTACACCGTGATGGGAGAAGAGGACCCCTCGCCCGCACGCCAGGAGACGGAACGAGCGCTGCTCTCGGCGACCCCCTTTTTCCGCCGGGAGATCGGCCGCGCCATCCGGCTGCGGTACACCCCCGAACTCAGCTTCCACTTCGACGAGACACTCCAGGTGGCGCGGCGCATGGAAAGCCTGCTGGCCACCATCCAGCCACCACCATCCGACCCCGACCGGGAGCCGGAAGGAGGCGATCCGTGACCGGCGGTTCCATGGCGACGGAAGAGATCCCCGGAGGGTCTCCTGACCTCGCCGACCAGCTGGAGCGCGCCAGCGCCTACCTTCATTCGGGGACCCGCTTTCTGGTCTGCTCCCACGAGGCACCCGATGGAGATGCGATCGGCAGTACGCTGGCACTGGCCAATCTCCTCTGGGACATGGGCAAGCAGGCCACCCCCTACAACCGAGACGGGGTGCCCTATAACTTCCGATTCCTTCCTGGCGCCGACCGGCTGGTCGCACAACCCGAGGGCGTCCTCGACGGGATCGATACCCTCCTCATACTGGACTGCGCCAGCCTGAAACGGGTGGACAGCCGCCTGGTGCCGGACAGAGAGAAGACCCGGGTGGTCTGCATCGACCATCACGAGACGGTCGACCCCAACGGCCCCGACCTGCTCGTCCTGGACGCCGCGGCCTCCTGCGTGGGGGAGATCCTGTACCGCTGGATGCATCGACTGTCGGTTCTGCTCTCCACCCCGGTCGCCGAGTGTCTGTACGTCAGCGTGCACACCGACACCGGGGGCTTTCGCTACCAGAACACCACGCCTGCCGCGTTGGCCCTGGCCTCCCGCCTAGTCGGCGCGGGAGTGGATGTGTGGAAGGTGACGAGCGAGGTGTACGAGAACCATCCCCCCGGACGGGTGAAGCTCCTGAGCGAGGTGCTGGATACCCTCCACATCTCCGCCTGTGGCCGGATCGCGTTCATCACCGTGACCCAGGAGATGTACCGCCGGACCTCGACCGGCCCGGAGATGCTGGACGGATTCATCAACTTTGCCCGCGGGATCATCGGGGTGGAGGTCGCCGGACAGCTCCGGGAGCTGGAGCACAACCGATATCGGGTCAGCTTTCGCTCCCGCGGGCGGGTGGATGTGGCCAGATTGGCCCAGAAGTTTGGTGGAGGCGGCCACCAGAACGCGGCCGGCTGCACCATAGAGGGGCCGCCTGCCCAGATCATCGGGATGTTGACGGCCAAGTTGGATCAATTGCTGGGATCCGCCACCTCGTAAGCCCACCCGGGCAATGGACAGGGCTGGACGGCGCCCAAAGAGGGCGATCGCATGGTGCCAGAAGGGCTGCTGGCCGTTGACAAGCCAGGCGGGATGACCTCCTTCGATGTGATCCGGCGCCTGAAGAGGGCGACGGGCACCAGGGAGATCGGCCACACCGGGACACTGGACCCCCTGGCCACCGGCGTGCTCTGCCTCTGCTTCGCCTGGAGCCGCAAGCTCATCCGCTTCCTCGACGACGATCACAAGGTATATCGGACAGTGGGCCGACTCGGCATCGTGACCGATACCTCTGACCGCGATGGCCAGATCCTGGCCGAGCGGCCGGTGGAGGTGACCGAAGACGAGCTGCGCGCCGTGCTAGTACAGTTCGTCGGGGTCGTCCAACAACGTCCCAGCCCCTATTCGGCCATCAAGATCGCCGGCCGCCGGGCGTACGAGCGGGCCCGCCAGGGAGAGGCTGTCGAGACACCCCTGCGAACGGTGCGCATCGACGCCATCGAGCTGGAGGCGTTCGACCTGCCCCGTTTCACCTTGCGGGTCGCATGCGGCAAAGGCACCTATGTGCGCACCCTGTGCCGGGATATCGGGGAGGCCCTGGGATGCGGTGCGCACGTCACCGAGCTACGCCGGCTGGAAAGCGGTTCTGTCACACTGGAGCGGGCGCTGACGCTGCCAGCGATCGAACGACGGCTGGTCGATGGACTGGATCTGCCCCTGGTCACCCCCTTCGACATGCTGGGCCACCTGCCAGCACTGGCCCTGCCCGCCGAGACCCTGCGGTCGCTGGCCTGCGGCCAGCGACCCCGGATCCCCCTCCAGGTCACACCCCCCACCGAGTTGAGGGCAGGGCATCCCATTCGGCTGACCCTGGAGGGATCGAGCGAGCTGCTGGCTGTGGCGGAAGGGATGGCGGAAGAGGACGGCAGCTTTGCGCTGAGACCGTTGCGGGTTCATCCCCAGGCGCTGGCGAAAGCGACCGGGCGGACTTGACTTTGGCGGAGCTCAAGGGGGCGACGGTTGCGGGCGCAGGCTGCCCAAAAAGGCGCGGATGGCCGGCTCTTGTCGGCTCAGCAACGGTTCAGGCCCCAGACACCGGAGAAAGTGGGGTGGCTGGGTCTGAATCACGGCGGCAAACAGGGCCCAACCGGGTCGGGCAGGCTCCCGAAAATCCCCTGAGGCGGCTTGTTGTCCAAGGTAGGTCCCGCTGACCACGAGGGTGGATACCGCTACCCCATTGACCTCCATCTCCCCCCGGACGGCCCGCCCCTCGGTGGGTACGCCATCCGCCTGCTCGAACTGGCTCATCCAACGGGCCTCGTTCTGCGAGACCGTTCCCCCACCCCTGAAGTGATACAGGGCACACCAGGCAGACTCTCCCTCGAATGTGCCGGGAAGCTGCCACTGGGCGATGCGCATCGGGCTGGCCGGCGGCTCCGAAAGCCAGTCGTCCGGCGCACTCCAACCCAGCACCGGCGACCGGCCAGGTGGAACCTCCGGCCCGATCGCAGTTCCCCCAACGCGGTCTGTGGCTTCCAGGATATCCCCAGAGGCACCGGACGAGGGGAGGGGAGGGACGGCCGGCGTGACCGGGACCGGCACCAACGGAACTCCGATCTCCTCTTTCGAGCAGGCCAGATCCGGCAGAAGGCAAAGGCCCGCCAACACGATGCAGAAGATGGCGCGCATGGATTACAACAGGTTGGCCGCCAGCTCTGCAAGCTGGCTTCGCTCCCCCTTGTACAAGGTCACGGTGGCGGCGATCGGCTGCCCCCTGAAGCGGGTGACGATGTAGGTCAGCCCATTGGACTGGCTGTCCAGGTAGGGATGGTCGATCTGGTAGGGGTCGCCGGTGAACACCAGCTTGGTGCCCTCTCCGACCCGGGTGATGATGGTCTTGACCTCGTGAGGCGTCAGGTTCTGGGCTTCGTCCACGATGAGGAACTGGTTGGGGATCGAGCGACCGCGTATATAGGTGAGCGGTTCGATCTGGAGCACCCCCATCTCGAACAGCTCGCGGTAGCTGCGACCTGCCTTGCGATCGGCACGGGAGAGCCCCATCAACAGCTCCAGGTTGTCGTGGATCGGTTGCATCCAGGGGTTGAGCTTCTCTTCCACATCGCCCGGCAAGAAGCCGATATCCCGTCCCAAGGGGAAGATCGGCCGACTCACGAGGATGCGGTGGAACTGGTGCTCCTCCAATGTCTTCTGAAGCGCAGCGGCGATGGCCAGCAAGGTCTTGCCGGTACCGGCCTTGCCCACCAGGGTGACGAGCTGCACGCTGTCATCCAGCAGGCAGTCCAGGCAGTAGTACTGCTCCTTGTTGCGGGGCCTGATCCCCCAGACCCCGTTTCCGTTGAGTGAACGCAGGGCCAAGATCCCGTTGACATCGTTGTTGATGCGACCCAGCGCGGTGTGATTGACGTTGCTATCGTCGCGCAGCAGCACGTACTGATTGGGTTGGAAGAGGCCGCCGTTCCCGTTGCGCACCAGGTTGCCGGCTACTTCTCCGATCCCCCCATTCTCCTGCTCGAGCTTGTGGGCGTAGGACTCAAAGTCGAAGGAGATGCTGCCTTTCTGGAAGAGCTGGTCGACGACCTCCTTATCGACCGTCAGCTCGGAGGAACCGCTGTAAAGATTTTCGATGGAGACGGTCCCGGCCTCGTAGTTTTCGGCTTTAAGTCCCAGCGCATCGGCGCGAACTCTCAGATTGGTGTCCTTGGTCACGATAATGGTGGGCCGATCGGGTTCCCGCTCCTGCACGTCCAACGCCACCGCCAGGATGAGATTGTCGGTTCGCTGGGGCCGCACGAACTCGTCGGAGATGCGCTTGGAGGTGAAAAGGACCCGCAGGATGCCACCGGAGGGCAATCGGATGCCCACCCCCAGGTTTCCCTGCTCCCGGAAGTCGTCGAGGTAGCGGGAGGCCTGGCGCGCGTTTCGCCCCAGATCGCTCAGCTCTTTCTTGAACTGGTCGATCTCTTCGATCACGTAGATGGGGATGATGACAGTGTTGTCGTCGAACTTGAGTATGGCGCGGGGATCGTGGAGCAGGACGTTGGTGTCGAGGATGAAGTTCTTTTTCAATGCGCCCTCCCGAAAAAGCGTGGCGTGTGGCCAACCTGAGGCGGACCACAAGGGGCCGTCTGGCTGGCAGGGTGCTACCACACCAGCGAGCGGTTGACAACCCGGATATTTTCCACAATTTTTCTATAAAATATGTCTAACATCTTGTATTTTAATGCTTAATTCAGATTTAGCGTTGTGTGTCACAGGCCGGCCTCCGCACTCCCCTCCAGCTTCATCCGCTCCGTCCGGTCCTTGCGAGGCCAGATGGCCCGCGCCAGCCTCGTCTGATTGCGGCCGCTTCTCTTGGCCTCGTACAACGCCTGGTCGGCCAGGTTGAACAGCACCTGCGGATCGAGGGCGTGTTGAGGATAGGTCGCAACCCCCAGGCTCAAGGTGATACCAAAGCCGATCCCTGCCGCCGAGGTGAAGCGGATCTCCCCCACCACCCGACGCAATCGCTCGGCCATGACCAGCGCCCCCTGGGGATCGGTTCCCTCCAGGATCAAGGCAAACTCCTCGCCGCCATGCCGGGCCGCGACGTCGGTTCGGCGCAACAACCCTGAGATGGTCTCTCCCAGGCTGGCCAGCACCTTGTCCCCCGTCGGGTGGCCGTGGGTATCGTTGATGGCCTTGAAATGGTCGATGTCCAGAAGCACCAGCGACAGGGGGGTCTTGCTGCGCAATGCGCGGGCCTGGGCCTCACCGAACCGCTCCTGGAATGCCCGTCGATTGTGCAGGTGGGTCAGGGCGTCGATGGTGGCCATCTCCTGGACCCGCGCGTAGATTTTCGCTTTGTCGAGCGAGACCGCCACCTGGTTGGCGATGACCTCCGCCATGCCCCGACGGTCGTCCTTGAAGACCTGCTGCGCGGTAGAGCCGATGGTCAGTGTCCCCTGTACCCGGTCGTGCAACCGCAACGGCATGACCAGCAGACTCCTGATGGTTTCCAGCCGCTCCTGAGCCACCAGGACCGAGTAAGGGCCTGGGCGGTAGTCGCAGCCCAGAGGAAGGTAGTGACCATTCTTCACCACCATCGCGCACAGGCTGCGTTCGGTCTCCACCGCCTTCCCTTCCAGGCCGGCAGCCAGCTCACCCGAAGCGTGCACGACCCGATGCGCTCCTTCCGGCTGGTCGATCCAGGTGATGGCCAGCAGCTCGAAGTCGGTGATCATGTGGAGCGCCTGGGTGGCAGATTGGTATACCTGCTCGGGGGTCAAGGCGGAGTTGAGGAGACGGGAGGCAGCGAAGAAGCGTTCCAGTTCGTAGTGGGCCTCGGTGACCCGTTCCACCGCCCGCTCGGCAGCCAGCGCCGAGCCGACCAGCGAGGAGCCGATCTCCAGTGCGGTCAGGTCATCCGGGATGAAGGGGGGGCCCCCGTTCCGCCGAGCCACCAGCACCCCCAGGTTTTTTTGGCCATATCGGACCAGGGAGGCCATGACATGGCTGCCAACCTCGCCGGTCTCCCCGGGCAAGGATCCAGGGTAGTCACGTCGAAGGTGGTTGGCCATCAGAGCTTGTCC
The DNA here is from genome assembly GCA_016931535.1 of Bradymonadales bacterium. Taxonomy (GTDB): domain Bacteria; phylum Myxococcota_A; class Bradymonadia; order JAFGEP01; family JAFGEP01; genus JAFGEP01. The sequence goes on along the minus strand of JAFGEP010000104.1, from coordinate 4,300 downwards.
GGTGCGCAGGACGCTGCCTGCGAATCCCGCCTGCGCATCCAGGGTGGTCTCGAGGTGTTCGGGGAGTGTGGAAGCGGTCACCACCAGCTGTTTTCTATCTGGCGAGATCTGCAGGAGGACCACCGAATCGGCCGCACAGGACTTTCTGACCAGGGCTGCGGCGGCATTGATGAGGTCCTGGCCATCGACCTGCAGCGGCTCGGACGGCTGAGGATCGAGCGGATGGGGAGGGCCGGTCTGGGATTCCTGTCGGCTGGCTGCCAGTCGGGGAGCGCGACGCCAGCGGGATACCCAAGAAGCTGCCAGATTGGCAGCGGTAAAAAGGGCCATCCAGGTGACATGACGGCAGGTCTCGTTCAGATCGACTCCCAGAGGATGGGCCAGTGAGAGGGCACCCAAGGTGAGCTCCAGGCCGATGGCGAAAGCCGCCAGGCCGAGGGCGATCCAGGGCTGGTAGACGGTGACGAATAGCGCCAAGAGGGCGTACAGGGCGGGATAGAGGTCCACCGCCAGGCTTTCGAGCTGCCGGATGAGGATGAAGGCGGCCAAGAGGATGGCCAGCCCCCCGAAGAGGTCGGCCAGGTTGTGAGAACGGATAGCAGCCGGTCTGGCGACCCCCCTGCGGATCATGGCGACGGTCAGCAAGGACAGGGCGATCACCCCGGGCAGGGTAGGGCCGACCTGACCGGGACCTCCCCCGAGGAAAAGCAGGATGGCGGTGACGAAGAGGAGGAGTTCTAAAGGAAGGCCGGGCCGAACACGCCTCCCTGCCCGTTCGGCCCGGTGGTTTCGTGCGGCACCGGTCGACATCGACGTACCCCAATCAACCCTGCAACCGCCCCAAAGCCGGCTGTTCGCCCCCTGATCCGTTGGTCTCTGGCAGACGCCGTCTCGCCGTGATCGCCGTCTGCCGACGCGCTGCACCGTATCCATCCGTGGATATACGACACGTGGGCACTGTAGTCCCAAGGTGGCGTCCCTCCAAATTTTTCCTGTTTGGCGGGCGATCGGCGGTCACACCGGGACCGGGTGTGGCCATCGGGAAAGTTTGCCCCCCTCACAAGGCCCTGGTATAGATGGTGCCGGAGCTGGGTTTCACGGGCCAATGACATGGAAAAGCTGCTGCGCATCCTTCTCGTGCTGGCGGTCGTCGGACTGGCCCTGTGGGTGCCCAGATTCCTGCAGGAGCATCCGGTTGACCTCGAGATCGAGCGCCTTCGCAGCGAGTTTGACGAGCTGGCCCGGGCCAACGAGGCGCTCCGCCAGGAGAACGAGCGCTATCGGACACTCGTGCGCGGTCTTCGGGAAGACCCCCGGATCCTGGATCGCAAGGCCAGAGAGACACTGGGCATGTCGCGGTCGGACGAGATCGTGATCTGGTTCACCGAGGAGAATGCGGTCCTGACCTCCTCGAGGTGAGCCTTGACCCAAACCCAACCGATGGAACAACCCCCGGAAGAAACCCCGCCACCAGCGGACCAATCGGAGTGGATCGAACCTCACCGTGAGTTTCTCCTGCGCATCGACGACGCCAGCCGTCTGGGGTATACCCTGCTGGGAATAGGAACGATCGTGGCGGTGGTTTTGCTGTTGGTTTTGACCGGCACCGCCTTGTTTTCCCTCGCCGGGGTTGGACTGGTGGTGTTTGGCGGGCTGGCGGCGCTCATCGCCGGGCGGCTGCTGGGATTGTCTCGGCAGGATCGACGCCTTCGCCGGGCGGTCCAAGAATACTGTCGGGAGCATCACCTCGATCTGGAGCAGCTGGTCACCGAGGCGGCCAAGACAGGGCGTTACCAGTTTGTCACCAAGTTGTTCTTCCACCTGTCACCTCCCCCTGGGGGGCCGAGAGGATCCCCGTTGGAGTAATCCCGTACATGTTCAGGGAAGCCTACGACTTTCTGGCCCGCGGAGGGCCCTTGATGATCCCGATCGGCCTGTGCTCGGTCATCGGGCTGGCCATCTACATCGAGCGGATGTGGATCATCCAGAGGAACCGCATCCTGCCGCCGCGTTTCCTGGACCTGCTCGAACCCTACCTGCGCCAACGCAAATGGGGGGAGGTGAGAAGACTCTGCGAGGCCAGCAACAGCGCGATCGCCAGCATCGTCCTGATGGGCCTGAAGTATGCCGGCTGTGAACGGGGTCGGGTCAAGGAGAGCATGGAGGAGGCGGGACGGAAGGTCCACCAGGCTCTGGAACGCTACGTGCCGGCCTTGTCGGCCATCGTCAGTCTGGCACCACTGCTGGGGTTTCTGGGAACCGTCACCGGCATGATCGAGGTTTTCCAGCGGGTGGAGGAGTCGATCCGGATCACCGGAAACGTCCAGCCGGGAACCCTGGCCAGCGGCATCTGGGAGGCTTTGCTCACCACGGCGGCCGGTCTGTCGGTGGCCATCCCCGCCTTCATCGCCGTGAGGTACCTGATCAGCCGGATCGAGCGGTTCGTGCTCGAACTGGAGGAACGGGCCGATCAGTTTGCAGACCACCTGGCACTGGATTCGGTGCCTGTCACCGCCCAGGCGTTGACGGGGGAGGTCACCACCCCCTCGGGGCCTGGCGAGCAGGGATCGAGCCCACCATGAACTTCACCAGCCCCCGACGTCCACAGAAGGGCTCCAATGGCCTGTTCGACACGACCGCTCTGGTGGATGTGGTCTTCATCCTGCTCATCTTCTTTCTGATCACGACGACCGTGGCTCAGAGCCAGGAAGCCACGGTGACCATCAACTTGCCCCAGGGGCCCGCCGAATCCCAGGAACCGCAGCAGGAGGAGCTGACCATCCTGGTGGACGGGCAAGGGGCGTTCTACCTCTCCCCGTCAGAGGGCCAACCGGGCCATCCCATCGATTACCAAGGGCTGGAGAACGAGCTCAGGGTCATGCACGAGACCAACCCGGAGGTGACCATCTTCTTGAGAGGAGACCGGCAAGCCAGCTATGGGCGGATCATGGACGTCTTCTTGCTGGCCAAGGCCATCGGTTTCCAGCGGGTCCAGGTGGTGGTGCGCGAGGAGGCGACCGAGGGGCAAGAGCCCTGATCCAAGAAACCCCGCGGGAAACGGAGCGATGGCCCTTGAGGGGAGTACTTTTTCGCACATCGGCTTGACACACGACCACTTCGCTTTGTAACTAGTGAGGCAAACCGATCGGTGTGGGCCGATGGGAACTCAAGTCGTGCCGTTTCCGAACAATGGAACGCTGAGATGATTGGTTTCTTTGGCTTAAATGGGGGTAGCGATGTCCGAACTGCGGGAGCCTTTTCCCGATGTGTCCAAATGGAGTGATACCGACCTTTCCAACTACGTCCGCAAAACCCTGACCGAAAGCTTCGGTGGCCGCGTCGATTACGATCCGGTCTATAGCGACCTGTACTCGCTGGATTTCGTGATCAACCGGTTGGAAGGGATCCACGCTCTGGTCAACCTGGGGGTGCGGACCACGTTCTCCATCGAGAATCTGAGCCGCCAGGAGGCGTTCCTGGAGGCGGCCAAGAAAGGGGTGGTGCACAAGTCTGTCTACCTGGAGTTCGATCGGAGGAATCTCAACCAGGGCGCCCTGATCGTGGCCTACGCCGCCTTCTTGGCCTTCCTGTTCGACAACCGCTACCGGGAGCTCAAGGCGATCGGCCTGCGCATCTTCGAGGACTGTACCTACCATTTCTTCAGCCTCGAAGAGAATATCCGCCGCCTACGCCGCGAGCGGCATGAACAGACCAACGAGTACGACCGCCAGGTGGGCGGCGACATCATCGCCTACTTCACCGACAAGGGCTTTGGTTTCATCGAGGACGAGTCTGCCCAGAAGTTCTTCTTCCACATCGCCAACGTGGTGGACGAGGATCTTCGCATCCAGCTCCCCTCCTACAACCAGGGCGACATCATCCCCGTCGAGTTCTACTACGGCGGGAGCGACGGCAAGAAGTACCCCAAGGCGGTCAACGTGACCCTGGGCCGCTCCGCCGCCATCCGCCCGGATCTCGCCCCGGAATCCTCCGGCAACCTGGACGAAGAGCTCTGACGCCCAGGCAGGCGATCGACTGCCACCATTCCACCGAAACCCGGTACCCTCTCGCCTATTCTCACTCAGCAATCCTCCCCCGAGACGGAGTCCGGGGGAGGTGCCCGCGTAGCGGGCGGAGGGGGCGACTCTAGCCTATGGCCAACCCCGTAGCGGGCGGAGGGGGCGACTCTAGCCTCTGGCCAACCCCGTAGCGGGCGGAGGGGGCGACTCTAGCCTCTGGCCGAGTTGTCCTCCCCCAGGCTCCGCCCGTGTTGGCGTCGCCTGGGCATTTCGCCTCACCT
>JAFGEP010000103.1 GCA_016931535.1 Bradymonadales bacterium | reverse complement strand
TCTCGGTAACCGAAGCGCTCGACGGCATTTCTGCCTGATTAGAAGCAAAACGTCGATCTTCTGGATGCAGATCCAGTGGGCTACGCGCCACCTCCCCCTGGCTTCGCCTTGGGGGAGGATTGCTCGGCAAGCGGGGGAGGATCGTGGTATGATCGAGCGGTCTGTCGGGGCATCGCGGTGCCCGCGACATCCTGAGGGCGAACATGGTGGGAAAGAGCGCGGTCGGAAGCTTGCTGGCGACAGGGACAAGGCGTGGAGAGCAGGCGTTGGATCTGTTGCGGACGTTCTGGAGCTGGACGACCGATCCGGATATCCGGTCGGTGCTGTCGGGATTGATCCAGGGGTTCTCCGGCGCCACCCAGCTGATCAGCTCCAACACGGTGAGGGGTCTGCTGATGGGCGAGGTGGTGCTGTCCGAGCGGGTCTTGAACCGCTGGTTCGGTCGGCTTGTCCCACCGGAGGGTGTTGGGGGCATGGAGCTGCGCTGTCGGCCGAGCCGGCTGGTGCTGGTATTGCGGTTCGACCGGCGATTTCTGGGTTTCACGCTGGGCCAGGAGACCATCCAGCTTCCATTCGAGGTGATGGAAGCGAGGGCAGATCACCAGGGAGGGATCCTCACGCTCCGCCTGGATCGGGACGGCTGCGCCCCGCCAAGGGGGTTGCTCCAGCCCCTTGTTGCGCGGGTGTTGGTGACCGAGGCGAGTAGCGTCTGGGAGAGCGACGATCCACTTGCGGTGCTGGACCTGGGAACTGGATGGCTGCATCGGAGCGGGGACCGGCTATCCATCCAGCTAGAGCGCCATCCGCTGTTTCTGGACCTGATGAACCGAGAGATTCCACTGGGTAGTGGCCGATCGCTGCTCCCGTTCCGCCTGTTTTCGGTGCACCGGATACAGGTTCAGGAGAGGCGGTTGACCCTTCACATGGGATTTCATACCGAACGCATCCTGGAAGACACCGCCGAGCAGGACGCACTGGAAAAGGGCTGACGCGAGTCGGGGAACGGACCGGCATCGTGGACCCGGTGTGATTCAGCTCTCGGGCGGATGTGGTCCGGTCCAGCGTCGCGAGGGGTTCCTTGCGCCATGGGGATGGCGTTGCTGGAGAATCGCCTCCTCCTGCTCGGCCTGCACGGCGGGGTCCTCCAGGTAGCTTCGGATCCGTTCGATCCCACGGGCGGCCTCTTCCAACCAGATCGGGTCGCCTCCCAGCCGTTCCGACATCGACATGGTCTCCTGGTAGATCTCCAGGGCCCGGTCGGTCAACGGGCGGAGAAAAGCCCTGAGGTCGTCGAAGTAGACCTCCACGGTGAGCGGATCGAAGTCATGGGGCACCTCGCAGGCCAGCACATCCAGGTAGAAGTCTTCATAGAGCTGCCCGATCATGAAGCCGGCGGCGGGCGACCAGTAGATGTTGCCGGCACGGACGGCATCCAGGTAGGCCAGCCGGGCCTGCTCCGCCAGCTGGCCCTTGTCCAACAGGGCCTGGAAGATGGCGCTTTCGGGGAGGACCAGCTTGATCTCCGAAAAGAGCTCGTGGTAGGTGCGACCGAGGCCGAAATGGGTCTGGACCAACATCGGATGATAGTCCGGCAAGGCCGGATCGGCCTGGGAAGCGCCGGTGCCGCCGGATGTCTGAGCCTCTCGATTGGTGCGCAGGGCGGTTCGAAACTGGCGCTCGGCGGTGGAGTAATCGCGCAGCTCCAGGGAGGCCAGACCCCACCGGAGGTGGGCCTCGATCCGGTCGACCAGGGTCAGATCGGTGCGGCGCAACGCCCGCTCCATCAGCGGTGTGATCTCTTCCCACCGGCCGAGTTGCGAAAGGGCGTCGGCCCAGCGATAGAGGGCGTCGGTGGCATCCCGGGAGGCAGGCCAGCGTTCCACCACCAGGCTGTAGATGTCGGCTGCCGTCTGCCAGTCGTCCAGCCCCTCGTAACACAAGGCGCTGTTGTACAGAGCAGCCCGGTAGTAGGCCGAGTCGGGGAAGTGCTCGATCACCATCCGGTAGCGGCGGAGTGCGGGGGCAAACTGTTCCTCTTCCAGCAGCCGGTTGGCCGCCAGAAAAAGCTCCTCGGCGCTGGCGAAGGCCAGGTCTTCCTCCTCCATCCCACCGGTGACCAGTACCGGATCCAGCTCGATCGTGTCCCGGACCACCGGTCGAGAGCCGCAACCGACAGGAAGCCAGAGAAGGGTTGACAAGAGAACCCATCTGAGACGAGACATCTTGGATAAGCGGATGGATTGCATGCGCGGTCCTTGTCGGTGATGTTTGCCCTAGCCTGTCTTTTGGCCCTTGTCAATGGGCCCCAGGGGTTGGACATCCCCGAGGGTCCGCAGGTTTCATCGATCTTGTCGATTGGGCAGCAGTGGCACAGAAGGCCACCTTGATGCCAACCCCGATCACCACGAGGGGCAGGAAACCATGGCCGAGCGTGACTCACGGAGAAAGAAGAGGCGGCCCTCACGGCGCCCGGACACCAGGAGCGAACGCAAGGGGGGGTTGACCTCTCTGCGCAGTGGCTTCCAGAACCTGGTCGGAACGGGCAAGGGGAGCGGGAAGAAGAAGAGGAGCACCGGAGAGACGTTCTTGTGGGTGCTACTCCTGGTGGCGGCCGTGGTGCTCCTTGTCCTGTCGCTTGTCCGCTAGGGATGAGGTCTCACCGAGCGCCGGCGTTCGACTGACAGCCCCGCCTGGGCCGGTACTCATCGGGCCGCAGGTCGAGCCCCCCGTTCGGACCATGAGCCGTTCGTGCTGATGCTGTGGACTGGCGACCGCCCCGGTACTACTCGGGTCGCAGGTTAAGCGCCTCGATGGAATCGAGAACAGCTTTCATCTCGTCGGAGTGCAGGAAGTAGCTCTCACCCGGGATGAAGATGGTAGCCACCACCGGAGCTCCGGGGATGGAGATGGCCTGGGAGACGAAGTAGATCGGCACATTCTCGCCTCGCAGCAGGGCGTCGCCCTCGACGCGATATCCAGGCATTCCGTTGATGGGTCGGGTTTCCGTTCGGTCGGGGATGATGTTCACGTTTTCGAACGAAAGCCGGTCGTTGATCTGCTCGAGATTGGTATCGACCAGCTGGAAGGACTGGGTACCAGCCACGATCATCTGCAGTCCATCGGGACCCTGGATGGTGATGGAGTCGTCGGTGGGGCCGCTGGTGACCTGCCAGCTGGCCGGCCACTGGAAGCGGATGTTGAACGGCTCGCTTTCAAACCAACCGTTGCGCACCCCCTGGAAGCCGGTTGGGGTCTCGGTCTCGCCGGTCTGTTGGGCGGGCGCAGCGCTTGGCTCTGCCGGGGTCACAGCATCGGGAACAGCGGGCTGTGTCGCTTCGACCGCGGCCGTGGCCTCGGGAGGAAGGATCTCCTGGGGGGTGGACGACGAGGCCGCCTCTTCCCGATCACAGCCGGCACAGAGGATCAAGACAACGGATGCGAGCAAGCAACGGCGAAACATGGTCACCTCGGGTGGTTGATGGATCGGCTGACGCCCAGCGGATAGCGGGTCGATCGGGTCATGGACAGGCGATCAGAGGATATCCTTCAAGGTCAGTCCCTCGTCCCGCAGAAAGCCGTCCAGCCCTTTCCTCGTGACCGTCCGCAGGGCTCTGGCTGACAGCTTCACCGAAACCATCCGGTTCTGTTCGGCGAACCAGATGCGCTTCTTGTGGAGGTTGGGAAGCTGCACCTTGCGCGTCTTGTTGTGGGCATGGGACACGTTGTATCCCAGGTTGCGCCTCTTGCCGGTCAGTTTACATCGCATGGACATGGTCGTATCTCCCCAGAGAAACGGTCGGACGAACCCGATCTGCGGGAGCCTTTTAGAGGATCTGGTGCGCGCTGTCAACCGGCCCCAGCGCCAAACGTCGTGGCGGGTCAGCCTGTCTTGCCACCAGCCTGGACCGCCACCGCCTTCAACGCTCCGGATATCTTGCGAGGATCGCCGAGGTAATGGCGCTCCACAGGGTTGAGCGCCTCGTCCATCTGGTACACCAGGGGGATGCCGGTGGGGATGTTCAGCTGAGGGATGTCCTGGTCGGAGATCTGGTCCAGGTGCTTGACCAGGGCACGAAGGCTGTTGCCATGTGCAGAGACCAGCACACGCTTGCCGTCCATCAACTGGGGAGCGATGACATCGTGCCAGTAGGGCAGAAAGCGACCAACCACGTCCCGAAGCGACTCGGTAGCCGGCAGGAGATCGGCGGTGAGCCCGCGATATCGCGGGTCGAAGCGGGAGTGACGGGGATCGTCGGCAGCCAACGGGGGGGGAGAGACTTCGTAACTACGCCGCCAGATGAACACTTGCTCCTTGCCGAACTTGTCGGCGGTTTCCTTCTTGTTCAGCCCCTGGAGATCCCCGTAATGGCGTTCGTTCAGGCGCCAGGAGCGATGCTCGGGAAGCCATAGCAGGTCCATGTCCTCCAGCACGATGTGGAGGGTCAGGATGGATCTTGTCAGCAGCGAGGTGTGGCCCACGTCGAAGGAGATCCCTGCCCTTGCCAGCGTTTGGGCAGCCTGGTGGGCCTCCTCTACCCCTTTTGGGGAGAGCCCCACATCGGTCCAGCCGGTGAAACGGTTCTCCTTGTTCCAGAGGCTATCTCCGTGGCGCAGCAAGACCAGCGTCCGATTCATCTTCCTCTCCGTCTCTCGGCCGGCGATCGGCAAGAGCGGTATAACCTACTCGGTCGAAACCGTCACCTGGGACTGAACCGAGGAAGCCGGGACCGATCGGCCAAGAAAACGAAGAGGCCGCCCGTAGCGGCCTCTTTGTCGTGAAAACCTGGTATAACAAACGTTGCCCGGACGCCTGAATGTTACTGCTTCTCTCCAGTGTGACAATGTACCAAAGGACCAGGCTTTCACCCCAACGCGGTTTGGTTGATGCAAACATGAAGCCAATTCGAAACTTGGGGGAGAGAACGAGCGGCCCAAACTGTAAATCAGCTATTTATTCATGAGGTTACACAGAAACACCCCTGCCGGGCTCCTCCCGAAAGACCGCCAACCCATCAGATTTTTGTGCGGGCGGCGATCCACTTTTCAGAAACCTGAGGGGCTCACCGGTCGGTCCCGGGCTCGTAAGCCAGGTTGGTGGCCAACCAGCGTTCCGCCTCCTTCAGGTGGATCCCCTTGCGTTGGGCGTAGCCGGCCACCTGGTCGAGCCCTATCGGCCCCAATGTGAAGTACCGGGACTCCGGATGGCCGAGGATATAGCCGCAAACCGAGGCGGCGGGGTCCATCATGAAACTCTCGGTGAGGGTGATCCCGATGTCCTGTTTTACCTCGAGCAGGTCGAATAGCTGTCGCTTCTCGGTGTGGTCCGGCAGGGAGGGGTAGCCGATGGCGGGGCGGATACCGCGGTAGCGCTCCTGGAGCATCTCGCCGACGGTGAGCCGTTCTGCGAGGCCGAAGCCCCACTGCCGTCTCACCTGCTCGTGAAGCCATTCGGCGCAGGCTTCTGCCAGGCGATCGGCAAGCACCTTGGCCAGGATGGCGCGATAGTCATCCTGCTCGGCACGGAACCGAGCCACCAGCCGCTCCAGGCCGATCCCGGCGGTGACGGCGAAGCCGCCGAGGTAGTCTGCTCGCCCCGATTCGAGCGGTGCGATGAAGTCGGCCAACGACAGGTTGGCCTGCTCGGGTCCGGGCTGTTTCCGTTGTTGACGGAGCAGGTGGATACGGGTGCGAACGGTCCGGCGGGAGTCGTCGGTGAACACCAGGATGTCCTCATCCTGGCTGTTGACGGGGAAGAAGCCGTAGGCGGCCCGGGCGATCGGCAGCTTGGCGGACTTCATCTGGCCAAGCATCTCCTGGGCGGCGCCAAAAAGGTCGCGGGCGGCCTCTCCCTGGGTGGGATGGTCCATAATGGCGGGATAGCTGCCCTTGAGATCCCAGACGATGAAGAAATGTCGCCAGTCGAGGTAGGGGATCAGTCGATCGACCGGGATGTCGACCAGGTGTCGGATGCCGACAAACTGGGGTCGCGCGAGGGGAGAAGACGCCCAGTCCAGGCGCAGCCGGTTTTCCAGCGCCTGTGGGTAGGACAAGAGCTGGCGGGCGTTCCGCCGCTCGTGGATCTCCCGTTCGAGGCGGTGATGTTCCCGATTCTGATGGAGGAAGGCCTGGCGGCGTGCGGGGTGCTGCAGATCGGAGACCACGCCAGGTGCCCGGGAGGCATCCAGCACATGGACGGTCGGGCCGCCGTACTCGGGAGCGATGCGCACGGCGGTGTGCCGGCGGCTGGTGGTCGCCCCACCGATCAGGAGTGGGATCTGGAAGCCTTGCCGGTCCATTTCGCGGGCCACCTGGATCATCTCCTCCAAGGAGGGGGTAATCAGCCCGCTCAACCCGATGATGTCCGCCTGCTCTTCGCGGGCCGCGGCCAGGATCCGATCGCAGGGCACCATCACCCCCAGGTCGACGATCCGGTGGTTGTTGCAGGCGAGAACCAGGCCGACGATGTTCTTACCGATATCGTGGACGTCGCCCTTGACCGTGGCCAGCAGCACGGTCGCCTGTCCCGCGCTCCGGCCGGTATCGGTCCGTTGCCGTGCCAGGACCGGTTGGAGGCAGGCGACCGCCTTTTTCATCACCCGGGCCGACTTGACCACCTGAGGCAGGAACATCTTGCCGGACTGGAACAGGTCTCCGACCACCTGCATGCCCTTCATCAGCGGTCCCTCGATGAGATCCAGAGCCTGGGGAAAGCGCTGCAGCGCCTCCGCCACGTCCTGCTCGACGTAGTCGGCGATGCCGTTGACCAGGGCATGGCCCAGACGGACCTCGACCGGTTCTCCCCGCCAGGACTCCTGCCGCTGTGCAGCCCCTTCCGCCGTCTCGCCCCGCATCGCATCGGCCAGCTCCACCAATCGCTGGGTGGCATCGGGTCGGCGGTCGAGCAGCACATCCTCGACCCGCTGGAGCAGCTCCGGTTCGATCTGCTCGTAGACGGCGAGCTGGCCGGCATTCACGATGCCCATGTCCAGACCGGCCTGGATGGCGTGGTAGAGAAAGGCGGCGTGGATGGCCTCACGCACCCGGTCATTGCCGCGGAAGGAGAAGGAGACGTTGCTGATCCCGCCCTGGATCCGACAGTGGGGAAAGAGCGATCGGAGCTGGCGGACCGCCTGGAAGAAGGCCAGCGCGTATCGGTTGTGGGGTTCGATGCCGGTGGCGACGGCCAACACGTTGGGATCGAAGATGATGTCGTGCGGGGTGTAGCCGACCTCTTCCGTCAGCAAGCGGTAGGCCCGCCGGCATATCTCCACCTTGCGGTCGGCGGTGACCGCCTGTCCCTCTTCGTCAAAGGCCATGACCACCACGGCCGCGCCGTAGCGCTGGATGCGACGGGCCTGCTCCAAGAACGGCGCTTCACCTTCCTTCAGGCTAATGGAGTTCACCACCGCCTTACCCTGGATGTTCTTCAGGCCGGTCTCGATCACCGGGAAGTGGGAGCTGTCGATCATGATGGGCAAGCGGGCGATCTGGGGGTCCGAAGCGAGATGGCGGAGAAAAGACTCCATGGCCCGTTCGGAGTCCAAGAGCGCCGCGTCCAGGTTGACGTCGATGAGGTTGGCTCCACCCTCGACCTGGGCTCGAGCCACCGCCAGAGCGCCCTCGTTGTCCCGGTTCTTGATCAGGCGGGCGAAGGTGCGAGAGCCGGTGACGTTGGTCCGCTCGCCGACCAGGATGAAGTTGGAATCGGGCCGGATGGTGAGTGGCTCCAGACCGGCCAGGGAGGTGTAGGGGGAAGGGGTCGGGGGCCGGCGCGGGGGAAGGCCCCGGATGGCCTCGCCGATGGCGCGGATGTGAGCGGGGGTGGTGCCGCAGCAGCCCCCGACCAGGTTGACCCAGCCCTGGCGGGCGAACTGGTGGAGGACGGCGGCCATCGTCTCGGGAGACTCGTCGTACTGGCCAAAGGCGTTGGGGAGGCCGGCGTTGGGGTAGCAGTGGGTGAAGATGGGCGCAAGCCTGGCGAGCTCCTGGATGTGAGGTGCGATCTGCTTGGCGCCCAGGCTGCAGTTCAGTCCAACGCTCAGGGCGTTCACATGGGAGACCGAGATCCAGAAGGCCTCGATGGTCTGCCCCGACAGGGTGCGGCCGCTAGCGTCCATCACCGTGGCCGACATCATCACCGCCGGCGGGTCCGTTCGACCCTCCAGCACCTCCTGGATGGCGACCAGCGCCGCCTTGAGGTTGAGCGTGTCGAAGCTGGTCTCGCAGCAGAGCAGATCGACCCCGCCATCGACCAGCCCTCGTACCTGCTCGGCATAGGCCTGTTTCACCTGGTCGAAGGACACAGCCCGAAAGCCGGGGTCGTCGACATCGGGCGATATCGAAAGGGTCTGGTTGGTGGGACCGATCGAGCCGGCCACGAAGCGGGGTCGATCGGGTATCCGTTGGGTCATTCGGCGGGCCATCCGACGGGCCAGCTCGGCGGAGGCGCGGTTCATCTCGTAGACCAGGTCGCCGAGCTGGTAATCCGCCTGGGAGATGGCATTGGCGTTGAAGGTGTTGGTCTCGATGATGTCGGCGCCGGCCTCGAGAAAGGCCCAGTGGATCTCCTCGATCAACCGGGGTTGGGTCAAAGAGAGCAGATCGTAGTCACCGCGCAGCATCCGGTCGTGATCGGCGAAACGATCACCGCGGAAGGCCTGCTCATCCAGACCGGCCGCCTGGATCATGGTGCCCATGGCGCCATCGATGAGCGCGATCCGCTGGTTCAAGATCAGTTCGAGGTTCTCTCTGGCGTTCATGATCACCTGCGCGGGCGGCTGCCTCTTTTCGCCTGTCATCCTGCAGCCGGCTTGCCGGATCGGCTTCCACCGAAAAGAGGGAACAAGGGCATGCCACCCCCTGAAGCAACAGATTATGATGGCTGCCGATGTTAGAGCAACCCCCGGCCCAGCGCAAAGACAAGCCGCCACCCGTTGGCGGCGGGTATGGCGGGAACCAGCCGGCCGGCGCCATCCCGGACAGAGGCCGGATTGGCGCAGCCGGTCTTCCCAGACCGGCGAGGGGTATCGGTCTGCGTCGGATGTCCATCGCTGGACTGGTGTTGATAACCACGGTATTGGGCGGTCGTGTGGCCCGGTCGCAAGAGGAGCTGTACGACTCGCTCAACCTGGTCGAGCAACGGAGCGTGGATCGGGTGCTCCAACAGCTCGGACTGCAGCGAGACCGCTGGCCCGAGGGCAAGCGATTCGGCGCCCTGATCGTGGTCAACCACCCGGTGTTCCTGGACGACCTTCCAGAGCTGACCTGGCTCAACAGCCTCCATCACACCACTCGACAAGCGGTGGTAGCCAACGAGGTGCTGTGGCGTGCGGGGGATCCGTACGATGCCGAGTTGGTGTGGGAGACGGTTCGCAACCTTCGCCAGCGGGCCGCTCTGTCGGTCGTGGCCATGGTCCCGGTGATCAGCGGGGATCCGGAACGGTGGGTGGACATCCTGGCGGTCACCCGCGACACCTGGTCATTGCGCCTGGGATTCCAGCTGGAGATGACCGACCAGGTCATCGATGAGCTCCTGGTCTCGCTGACCGAATGGAACCTGGTAGGCCGGCACAAGCTCGTTTCCCTCTGGGGGAACTACGAGCAGGACACCCTCGAGCTCGGCCCGACCTACATGGACCCTCGCCTGTTCGGCACCCGACTTACCTTGTGGGAGCGGTTCGGCCTGGTGATCAACCACCAGACCGGGGAGATCGAAGGGAGCACCAACTTTTTCGAGCTCGCCCTGCCCCTCTACCGCCGGGATTCGCGCTGGGGGTGGCGCTACCTGGAGCAGCACGAGATCGGCGTGGAACGCTACTTCATCGGCTCCACGCTGCGCACCTACGACAACCCGGACACGACGGAGACAGAGCGCGTCCCACTGGAGATAGACCGGCGGGAGCTGGACGTCCGGGCCGAGGCGCTGGCGGGCCTGGGAAGTCTGGACAAGCATCTCTTCTCGCTGGGGTACGGGCTTTCGGTGCGGGAGTACGAGCTGCATCACCGCGGGGTGGATCTCCCCACAGCACAGGCGTTTCGGCGAGACCTGATGCCATCCGACGAGTTTGCCAGCTTCATCACGCTGGGGTATCGGTTCTACAGCACGCGGGTCGTCTCCCTGGTCGACTACCAGACCTACGGCTTCTCGGAGGATATCGGGACAGGTCATGACGTGAGCCTCGTCGCCGACCTGGGAGGCCGAGCGATCGGCGCCGACCGCGACTTCTTGCGGGCCTACCTGCAGCTGGGTTACAGCCTGTCGACCGGCGGCCTGGTGCTGGAGTCTGAGGTGGAGATCGGCGGTCGCCTCCAGGTAGAAAGCAGCGAGCTGATCGACCAACTGGTGTGGGGCAGCCTGCACCTGGCCTTGCCCTGGTGGGGACCGTTGCGGCCCCACCTGGGTGGCGAGGCGCTGGTCCGTTTCAACCGGGTCTATGCTGGGCTGAAGAGCGTGGGGGGCGGTGAGGGGCTCCGAGGGTTCCCTTCAGGAGCGTTCCTGGGGGAGAGCGCACTTTTGGGGCACCTGGAGTTGAGAAGTCGGCCCATCGAGCTGTTCACGGTGTTCTGGGGCCTGGTGGTCTTCTTCGACGCGGGCAGCGTGTTCGACGAAGGCGATCCACTCGAGCTGCTGAGCGATATCGGGATCGGCATCCGGGCCGTGATCCCACAGCTGCAGAAGAGCCCCTGGCGGATCGACTACGCCTTCCCGATTTCCGGGCCTTATAGCTTCTTCCCCGGTGTCCTGACGCTGGGCACCCAGCAGGTGTTCTGAGAGAGCCGTCGACCGGTTGTCCGGTTTCTTGCTGATTACTGCTGCGATCTTCCCCGTCAGCCGGTTCTGGGCTAGGCTGTGGTTTCGACCTGAGAGGAAGGAGGTGTCAAGGGGCCGCCATGATCGAGAGGACCAGATCGAGACTGTTGGACAGGCGGATGAGCGGGGTACTGTTCCATCCGACCTCGCTTCCGGGCGACGGCCCCATCGGAACGCTGGGTGCCTCGGCGACCGCTTTCATCGACTTCTTGTCCGCCAGCAAGCAGCAGATGTGGCAGATGCTGCCCATCGTGCCCACCGGTCCAGGGGGCACCCCGTATGTAGGCTCGTCAGCCTTTGCGGGGAACACCTACCTGGTTGATCCGGCGGCGCTGGTCGCTGCCGGGTACCTGGAGCCCAGCGACCTCCCCCCGCTGGCGGCGGGTACTGCCGAAGCGGACTTCATCCAGGCGGCGCGGCTCTCGGAGACCTTGGTGCAGCGGGCCTATTGCCGATACGCTGACGGAGCTTCGGAGCCGCTTCGCCAGGAGTTCGCCGAGTTCTGTGACGACAACGCGTTCTGGCTGCGGGACTATGCACTTTTCATGGCCTTGCAGCGGAAGTTCTCGGGAAAACCCTGGTACGAGTGGCCTGAACCGCTGGTGACCCGGCAGACGGATGCGTTGCGCAGGGCTCGTCGCGATCTGAAGGAGAGGATCGAGTCCTTCTGCTTCGGCCAGTACCTGTTTTTCACCCAGTTCAAGGAGGTCAAGCGGTACGCCGCGGAGCGTTCCGTCTTCCTGGTCGGGGACGTGCCCATCTATGTTTCCCTGGACTCTGCCGATGTCTGGGCCAACCAGGCGATCTTCGAGCTGGATGCCAAAGGAAGGCCCACCATGGTGGCGGGGGTCCCGCCGGACTACTTCAGCGCCACCGGGCAACGATGGGGGAATCCCCTGTATCGCTGGGATGTGCTCAAAGAACGGGACTATGGCTGGTGGGTGAAAAGGTTCGAGCAGACGTTTGCCCTGTTCGACATCGTGCGCATCGACCATTTCCGCGGCTTCGAGTCCTACTGGGCCATTCCGGCGGATCAGCCGAGCGCGGTGGTGGGTCGATGGATGAAGGGGCCGGGAACCGACCTGTTCGCGGTGGTGCAACGAGAGCTGGGATGCAAGGCGATCATCGCCGAAGACCTGGGGATCATCACCGATGCGGTTCACCGGCTCCGGGACGAGCTCGGTTTTCCCGGGATGAAGATCTTGCAGTTCGCGTTCGGGGGAGGCGCCGATCACCCCTATCTGCCGGCAAACTATACTGAAAATTGCGTGGTCTACCCCGGCACACACGACAACAACACCTCGGCGGGGTGGTACCAAGAGCTCGACCAACCAACGCGAGACCATCTCCACGAGCACCTGGGCGAAACACCCGCCTCATCCGCCTGGAGCCTGATCGAGCTCGCCTGGCGCTCACAGGCCAACTATGCGATCGCGGCCATGCAGGACCTGCTGGAGCTGGGCAGCGAGGCGCGCATGAACACACCGGCCCAGGCATTCGGCAACTGGCGCTGGCGGTTGACCGACGGTCAGATCACCGGCGAGCTGACCCGGCGGCTGGCCACCCTCACCCAGGAAAGCGATCGACTCTCCTCCCCCGAGGCAGCGCCCGGGGGAGGTGTCGCGGAGCGACGGAGGGGGCGATCCTAACCTCTGGCCGAGCGATCCTCCCCCGAGACGGAGTCCGGGGCGGCTCCGCGTGACATCTGGCCCGCATTCATGCGGATCGGTCGTCGCCGGGGAGGGCGTCGAACAGGGGATCGAGCGCCAGGGAGCGGGGGGGGGACCATGCGTTCGGGATCGGCTATCGCCCATCCTTTCTGAGTTCGAGGACGAGGAATCCGCCGAAATGGCGGAACATGCTGTCCCTTCCCCACCACTCGAGCCGTTCGACCAGGTTCTTGACCAGCGGGATCTGGTAGACCGCGGCCACCGGCGTGAAGACCCGGATTCCCCGGATCCCTGTGAGCCGAAGCTGGGGAGGCAACCGCCTCTTGAGTGACCGCAAGCTGTCGAATCGGGTATACACCTCGGCCTCGGTGGTGGTGTCGCTGATCTTGCCCCGCTTGAGGCGTTTTACCAGGTAACGCAAGCTGAGCGGGTTGTAGAACTCCAGCAGGAGGGCGCCACCGGGCCGAGTGACCCGTGCCAGCTCATCCAGTGCCCGCTCCAGCTCGCGGACGTGGGGAAGGACCTTGAAGCTGTACACCAGGTCGAACGATTCATCCTCGAATGGCAGTTCGGTCGCGCTGGCCTGGAATACATCCAGTCCGCGGGCCCGGGCTCTCTCCAACATCCCATCGGAGATGTCCACGCCCACGGCGCGACGCGCGATGGGAGCGATATGCCGAAGGGTCAGACCGGTGCCACAACCCACATCCAGCACATCCTGGCCGGCCGCACGGGGTCGAACCAGGTCCACCTCCAAGGCATCGAGCAGGGCATGGTACCCCTCGTGCCGCTCCCGCTCATACCATTCGGCGAACTCGTCGTAGTACTGCTCGGTATCCTTGATCCGATCGGCCATGTTCCGGTTCCCAACAAGAGCTGAACTGTACATACCGCAACGCCGGGCCGATGTACACCAGCGACCGATTCGATCGGGGTCCTCGATCTGGCCGGGCGCGATCCAGCCTGGCCGAAAGGCAGGATGATTTCCCGGGCGATCAACCGCCGCAGGCTCGATACAGCTCCAGGTACTGCCGCGCCACCTGGTCGCGCCGGTACCGCGAGGAGGCGATGGCGGCCCCTCGCAGGCCGCGTCGAGCACACTCCGACGGATCGGACAGGGCGGAGGAGATCACCTCGGCCAGCTTGGAGGGACCTCCGGGGGGAACCCAGAACCCCGCCTCGCCCACCGGCAGCTCATCCAACGGCGCAATGTTGGCCACCACGACCGGCCGTCCCAGCGCCATGGCCTCCAGCAGCACCAGCGGCAGGTCCATCTTGGCGTAGGTGGTATCGGCCGGGAGTGCGACCAGGTCGGAGGCCCGCAGGAGGTCCAGCATACGGGGGACGTTGCGGAAGAAGAAGGCGCGGTGGTCCGCAACCAGGTCGGCCAGCCCTCGCCGGATCTCCGCCTCGATGGCGGCGCTACGGGGCTGCTTGAGCCGACAGGCGAAGACCCAGGTGGCCTTTGGCCGGCCCCTCTCCAGGATTTCAGCGGCCCTGGCCACACGAGACGCGGTGTTTCCGTAGTCGTAGTCACCGGGATAGAGGATCACCGGACGGTCGTCGGGCAGGCCGAAAGATCGCTTGAGACGCTGCTGCTCCTCCTGGTCGAGCAGCGGTTCGAGCGGGGGGATGCAGGGGGGAATGTGGTGGACTTCAGGGACGCCCGCTTGCTCCAGCCGGCTTCGGGTGTACTCGCTGAGGGCGACGTGGACGTCGGCAAACAGCATGGTTCGCACCGATCCGAAATCCCGCGGCACGGAGCAGATGGTGTGGATGGCCAGAGGGTGGCGCAACCGGCGCAGCAGGCGGACAACAGCGCCGGTGCGGGGGTTGGGGGCGAAAAAGAAGTGGTGGATGTCCCCCAGATCCGGCCGGAGCAGGGTGGCGATCACCCGGGCGTTCTGCCCGATGGTGGGGGCCAACCCTCCGGAGCTTTTATAGATCGGGTGCTCGCGGATATGGGGCTGTCCGAAGGTATAGGCCCCCGCGGTCAGGACCGTGAAGCGGGCCTGGTCGGTGCCGAGCAAGATGTCCCGCACCAGGTTCTTGCTGGAGTCGTTCCAGGGGGGAACGATCGGCTTGGAGACCATGAGCACCCGGGGGGTCATACCGCACACTCGAGCCGAAGGTGCCAGGAAGCGGCGCGCCTTGGGATAAAGAACCGACGAGGTTCTCAGTTGATGGGGACGAGGGGGAGCACCGGCACGGTGCAGCTGGAACCGCCGGTGGCGCCATGAACGCACTCGACCCAGTTGGCATCCTGCGGATCGGTGGAGACGCCCACGAAGTAGTCGTAGTACTCGGCGGTGGCGGTCGGGTTCTGGGCGGCACCGCACTCGTAGACCCGCACCTCGTTGGCGGTGTTGATCTCCTCCCGGCTGCCGAAGGAGACGATGATATGGCCACCCAGGCCACCCAGGCTGACGTAGTCCGGATTGGAGGTAGTGGCGCTGCACACGCCTTCGGGCGGTCCCAGCACCTGGTTGCAGTCGCGGGCGCGGCTGTTGTCGCCGTCACCGAAGGCACAGGCGTGGACCTGGGTGGCGTTGTAGGTCACCCCCATCTTCACCAGCTGGACTCCGTAGATGTCCACGCCGGCGGTTCGGGTATCCTCGGACACCTCGGGATCTTCCATGTCCTGGATCAGGACATAGTGATAGGTCTGGTACTGACTCTGGTCCAAGCCCATGTCGGAGGAGTAGTCGGTGCCGGTATCGCCCGCCCCATCAATCTCGGACAGCTCGCAGGCCGAGTAGAGGGTAATGGCCAAAGCTGCGGTCAGCAGCCAGATTGTCTTGCCCTTCATGTCGTACCTCCTGTGCGGGAACATTCAAGAATCACTGATTCTGTGACGGACCCTTCCCCGTGTTTATTCGGCCAGTGATCCGTAAGAGCCTGGATGGCCGGGCTCATGGTCCCGACTACGAGGTGGGCCGGCCTTGCTCCGCACCAAAGCTGCCTCGGCCTCGAAAAACCTGGCCCCAGAGTGATTCTGAGCCTTTCTAGCTGCGAACGCAATTCCTGTCAAGCCGACCCCCCTGTCCCAGCGTGCTCGACAACGCTGGCGGTCATGATATAGACAAGGGCGGGAGTCGTAGGTCGGCCGAGCTCGAACGCACCCGGAGTTTGGCGGAAACGGGAGAAGAAAGGCGATACCCTCTCGGCTGGACAGACAGACTGGAAACCGATCAAGGCGACATCATGCGAACTGTGATCTTGGACGCCATGCGCATTTCGATCCTGCTGGTGACCGTATCGAGCCTGGCTTGCAGCGGTCCTCAGCAGCGGCAGGAGCAGACCTACGCCCAGCGGGCAGAGACGGCCTATGCCGCGGCGGTAGAAGCGCTGGAAGACGGGGACTATACCGTTGCACTGGCCCGCTTCCGCGAGGTGCGCGATGGCTTCGAGCTGTCCCCTTATGCCATCTTGGCCGAGCTGCGGCTGGCCGATACCTACTTCGAGCAAGGCACCACCCTGCAGGCGGCCGAGGCCTATCGCCAGTTCATCCAGCTCCATCCGTCCCACGATGCGGTCCCTTACGCCAGGTTCCGGATCGGAATGTCATACTTTGAAGACATGCCCTCCAGCTTCTTCCTTCTACCCCCCTCCTATGAGCGGGAGTTGGGGTCCACCCGGCTGGCTCACGATATGATCGGCGAGTTCATCGCACGTTACCGGGACAGCGAAGATGACGAGGTCCAGTCCTACATCCGCCAAGCCCAGGAGGCATACGTCGAAACCTCGGATCGGCTGGCCGGCTACGAGCTGTACGTGGCCGAATTCTACCTGAAGCGGGAGCGCCCCATCGCCTCGGCGGAGCATCTACAGACCCTCATCGCCCAGTACCCCTCCTCCACCCTGGCCCCCCAGGCCAAGTTCCTGCTGGCCCGCTGCTACCTGGATCTCTCCGACGTGATCTCGGCCTTGACCACCATCCGCCAGCTACAGATCGATCATCCCGATCACAAGCTCACGACTCGTGCACTCCGGTGGATGGAGCGGTACGGGTTGTCGTTCGACCTGCTGGGCGAGGAGAGCTGATAGCGGACAGAGTAGACTGGGCGGTTCTCCACAACCGGCCGACTTGTGGCGCAAAATGCGTCAGAACTCCGGCGGTTCTCCACAACCGGCCGACTTGTGGCGCAAAATGCGTCAGAACTCCGGCGGTTCTCCACAACCGGCCGACTCTCCGAGCTGCAGTAGGCAACGCGCCGATAGGGTTCTGGCCGGCTGCCACAGATCCTGCTGGCTCCGAACGGGAAACCGTTGGGAGATGGGGGTGCCGCGAGCGCAACACCGCAGGATGCGCCAATGATAGGGACTGCGCGGGCGCAGAACCGCACGCATAGGCCGGACGCCGTCCGCCCTGGCGGTAATTGAAGTAGCTGTGAAAGGTCCAGTGCTTGGGATCAGCGCTTGGAGAACTGGAAGCGCTTGCGGGCGCCGGGCCGTCCGTACTTCTTTCGTTCCACGATGCGGGAATCGCGGGTGAGGAAGCCAGCCCGTTTCAGTGTGAGGCGGAGCTTGGGGTCGAACTTCTCGAGGGCCCGGGAGATGCCCAGGCGGATGGCTCCGGCCTGGCCGGATTTCCCGCCGCCCTTGACATTGACGAGGATGTCGAAGGTTCCCTCGTGCTGGGTAAGCTTGAGGGGTTCCTGCATCACCATCAGGGAGGTGGGGCGGGTGAAGTACTCCTCGACCCGCTGGTCGTTGACGAGGATCCCGCCTTGACCGAGGCGGAGATAGACACGGGCGATCGCGGTCTTTCGCTTGCCCACTCCATGCCACTGCTGCAATACTGCCATTTCGTTTGGTCCTCTTCGCTGGCCGCCGGGGTCGATGACGGGTCGTAATTGCGGGTCATCGTCGGCAGGCGGCCGGATGGGAAGAAGTTATTTCTTCAGCTCCAACGGTTGCGGTTTCTGGGCTTGGTGTGGATGATCGGGTCCGGCGTATACCTTGAATTTCTTGAGCAGCTTGCGTCCCAGGCTGTTCTTGGGCAGCATCCGCCGCACCGCGGTTCGGATGACCTCGCCGGGTTTCTCTTCCATCATCCGGGGGATGCTGAACTCCTTGAGCCCGCCAGGATAGCCGGTGTGGTGGTAGTAGCGCTTCTCCTCGATCTTCCGTCCCGTCCAGCGCACCTTGTCGGCGTTGATGGCGATGATGAAGTCGCCGGTGTCCACATGGGGAGTGAACATCGGCTTGTGCTTACCCCGCAGGATGGTGGCGATCTGTGTCGCCGCGCGTCCGACGGTCTGGCCGGCGAGATCCACGACGTACCACATGCGCTCCACGCTGCCTGGTTTGGCCGAGATTGTCTTCATGGTCGATCCCTCGAACGGTTCAGCCCCACAAAAAGGCTCCCTTTCCTACGGAAACGGCGCCGAACTGTCAAGTAAAATCCCGCGGAGGGCAGTCTCGATCGGCGACCGGCGAATCGAACCGCCATGACCGCACGCTCTTCGGGAACCTGCGTCGGCTGGTTCGCCCGGGGTGGG
>JAFGEP010000102.1 GCA_016931535.1 Bradymonadales bacterium | reverse complement strand
CCCACCCCGGGCGAACCAGCCGACGCAGGTTCCCGAAGAGCGTGCGGTCATGGCGGTTCGATTCGCCGGTCGCCGATCGAGACTGCCGTCACTGGCGCCTTCGTTGCGACTAGCCGTCCGGCCGTGATACATGGAGCAAACTCGGTAGGCATCCGTTTTGCCCGGGAGTTTCATCGTGCCAATCCAAGAAACCATGCGCCATTTCTGGTTCTCGCTCCTCCTGTGGACGGCGGTCGTCGCTCAGCCGCTCGCCGCCCAGGAACAGGAGGTCGGCGAGCTCGGAGTGGGGAGCCGACTACAGCAACGTCTGGAGCACCACATCGAGATGCTGGATACGCTCCACCGAGAGCCGATCGGCATCCTGCCGTTGACGGAGCTGGAGCGGAACGCCACCTGGTACCCTGCCGCGGTCTTGCTGGAGCCGCTGCAGGAACTGTGGGAACAACCCGACACCGATCCGCTGCTTCGGGCCTTTGTGGCCCACAGACTGGCCTGGGCCCACTACTCATCGGGGGATCTGGCAGCCAGCGAGCAGCTACTGGTCCAGCAGGGATACCTGACCGTCTGGTCGGTGACCGGCCCATTTCCCAACGACGCGATGGCCGGCTTTGACACGGTGTACGAGCCCGAACAGGTTCGAGGCCCGGACCAGGTATACACCGGTCGGCTCGGAACCACCCAGTGGCGCGACGTTTCGGGATTGACCGTGCTCGGGTATCTCGATCTTGGACGGCTGGCTCAACCGGCACACTCGGCGGTCGTCTACGCCGCGGCCGAGCTCAACAGTCCGCGGGCGACCGAGGCCCGACTGTGGACTGCGGTTGACGGCGCCTTCAAAGTCTGGCTGAACGGGGCGTTGGTGGCCCGGCTGGACACCGACCTGGGGGGTGGACCGATCCGGGAGTGGTGGGAACTCCGGCTGGAGCAGGGGGTAAACCGGCTGGTCGTCAAGACGGGTGGCGAGAGCGGCCCACTTGGCTTCACCATGCGCCTGACCGCCATCGACGGGTCCGCGCTGGATGGACTGACCGTCTCCTCGCAGATCGCCGAGGACCACACCATCCTCCAGCAGCAGGAGGCGGTGACCCACTCGGGAAGCGTCCGTGCCACGCTGGAGGAGGCGATCCTGTCGGCGGAGGGCAGCATCCTGGATCCGTCGGAGGTCCGGGCCGGGGTGGCGCTGATCCTTCAAAGCGCCCAGCCTCGAGACCCCACCGAGCCCTGGCGCCGCCATGCGAGCCAGGCGGAGACCTGTACTACAGGAACCGCGACGGCGCTCTACTGGTGTTCCCTGGTTCAGGACCAGTACTGGGAACGGCATCGGTCGCTTCAACGGGCCGTCGAGCAGACCCCGCCTTCCGATCCGCTGTGGCCTTGGCTACAGGAGGAGATGGCCAGGTTGTACCTGGGCGGCGTGGGGGAGGATCTGGCTCGCCAGGCGCACGGTATGGTGGAGGAGCTCATACGGGCTTGTCCAGATTTCGTTCCCGGCTTGCTCCTCCAGGCACGGATCCTGGAGGTCCAGCGATTCTACTGGAGGGCCCGACAGGTCTACGAGCAGGCGTTGGAGCAAGCACCACAGTCCCCCGAGGTGCTCTTCCAGGTGGCGGCCGCCTGGCAGGAGAGCGGCGCTCCCCTCGGGCTGATCGACCTGTACGACCAACTGGTGGCACTGCGCATGGATGAGACCACCCCCTTTCTCTGGCTGGTACCTGCGCTGGTACGGCAAGGACGTGTAGAGGAGGCGAACGCTCGCCTGGAGGGAGCCATTCGAGCCAACCCGCTTTCGATGCACCTGCTCCAGCTGCAAGCCAACCTGCTGTTGAGTGAGGGGGATGAGGATGGCGCGCTGGCCGCCTTGGAGCGGATGGTCTCGCTGTTTCCAACCAGCGCGCTGGCCTTCGAGGAGCTCGGGCGGTTTCGCGTACGGCAACGGGAGCTGGTGGCGGCCGACGAGGCCTTCGCCCGAGCGCTGGCCATCGAGCCGCAAAACCAAGATCTGGCCGAGTACCGTCGTTCGCTCCAGGCGGAGACCGGCTGGTTCTACCAACCCTTCGTGGTGGACCGAGCGCGGTTTGGCGAACTGCTGCTGCCCGACGAGATGAGTGCCGACCGAGACTACTACTACCTGGTCGATCAGGAGATCCACCTGGTCCACGCCAATGGCCTGGGAACGCGGTTCGTGCAGCAGGTGTTCCAGGTGCAGACCCGTCATGGAGCGGACAGCCTCAGGCAGTACTATGTCGAGTTCACCCCTGACGAAGAGGTGGTGAACATGCTCACCGCCCGGATCATCAAACCAGACGGCCGCATCTCCGAGGTGTTTCGAAGCCGCGAAGAGAGCCTGTCGCAACCCTGGTACGGCTTGTACTACGACCTTCGCGCACTGGTGTTTTTCTTCGAGGACCTCGCGGTGGGCGACATCCTGGAGATCCAGTATACCCTGTCGGGCACATCGACCCGGAACCTGCTGGAGGAGTACTTCGGGGACTTCTGGTTCGTCCAGGAGGTACAGCCCAAGAGCCTGGCCCGCTACGGCGTCATCTACCCGGCCACCATGAGGCTCTCCTGGCGTTATCCTTCCTTGAACCACCAGGTGAGCCGGCAGGAGACTCCCCAGGGGATGGCAGAGCTGATCGAGCTGCGGGAGGTTCCCCACATCGAGCCGGAGAGCAGCATGCCTGGTTTCTCCTCGGTGGCGGATCACATCCATGTCTCCAGCTTCAGCTCCTGGGGCGACGTATCTGCCTGGTACTGGAACCTGATTAAGGACCAACTGGTATCGAGCCCCGACATCGAGGCCACGGTGGAGCGGCTGATGGCGGGCCTGACCACCACCGAGCAGCGGGTCCAGGCCATTCACGAATGGGTGGTGCGCAACATGCGTTATGTCGGGTTGGAGTTCGGTATCCACGGGTTCAAACCCTATCGGACCTCGATCGCGTTCGCCCGGCGATTCGGAGACTGCAAGGACACGGCCGCCTTGATGAAGGTGATGCTGGAGCTGGCAGGGATCGACAGCCACCTCGTGCTGGTTCGCACCAGCAACCAGGGGACCGTCGGCCCCCATCCCGCCTCCCTGGCGGTCTTCAACCACGCCATTCTCTATGTGCCCGAGCTGGATCTCTACCTGGACGGCACCACCGGACACGCCGGCTGGCGAGAGCTACCCTCGCCAGACCAGGGGGCATCGGCGCTGATCGTGCTCGATGGCCGGGACCATCGCTTTGTCACCCTTCCCTTTCTGCCCTCTTCCTCCAACCAGATGGAGTACCGCTTCGAGGTGGACCTGACCGCCACCAACAGCCCGGCAACCGGATTCATCCGGGCT
The DNA here is from genome assembly GCA_016931535.1 of Bradymonadales bacterium. Taxonomy (GTDB): domain Bacteria; phylum Myxococcota_A; class Bradymonadia; order JAFGEP01; family JAFGEP01; genus JAFGEP01. The sequence continues at coordinate 27,563 of JAFGEP010000102.1, read as the reverse complement.
TCGGGCCAGTTCGCGCCGCTGATGCGCCAGCGGTACGAGGCGGTGCAGCAACAGATGGAGGAGTTCGAGAAGGAGTTTCGCCAGGAGTACCCCGGTGCAGAGCTGTCCAGCCTGGAGTTTTCCAACCTCCAGGATATCACCCGTCCGGTCGAGATCACCTTCGAGTTCTCGGGCGTCTCCTGGACACGGCCTGTGGACGGAGCGCTCGTCATGACCGCGCTGGGCGTGGAATCCAGTTTCTCGAGCCGCTACGCGGGCAGCGCCAGCAGACGTCAACCGCTCTACCTCGGTCCTCCCTTCCGGTTGAGCTATGCCATCGACTACCGCCTTCCCGAGGGGATGGCGGCGATCCCGTCCCAGCCCAGCCGCCAGGTGGTGACCCCCTTCGGTCGTTTCGACCTGCGCATCGAGCAAGGCGAAGGGATGCTGGCCGTGAACGTCGAGCTGGAGATCACCGCGACCCTGGTGGCGGTCAACGACTACGCCGCCTTCCGCGCGTTCCTCGTGGAAGCCGTGCAGGTTATCAACAGCACCATCCGATTGGTCCCGATCCATCAGAGGTGACGCGATGAGATTCTCCTTCAACCACACCTTGGGGCTGCCGATCCTGCGCGCGGCACTCGCGTTCCTCCTGCTCGTGCCGGGTTGCTCGGGCGCCGCCCGGCGCGACCTGAGCCCTTTGCTGGAGCGGATGGCGGAGCCAGAAGCCGCATGGTCCGGCGAGGTGCTGTCCGTGAGCCACGAGGATCTGCCGCGACTGCGCGAGATCCTGGTGGAGACCGAGACCGATCCGGACCTGTTCGCCTTCTTGTCGGCCGAGCTGGATGTGCTGGAAGGGTACTTCCACCGGGGGTTCGAACGCTATGGAGACCTCTTGGCGACCCATCCCGCCGATCTGTGGGGTGCCCTGGCCGCTCTCAGGATGACCCAGATCAGCTACCTGGTTGCCGATTTCTACCTGGATGTCCCCCAGGTGCTGGATCGGATCCGCCAGGGCCAGATTCACCCCCTGACGGCCCACTTTGCCAGCCTCTTGGAGCTGCAGGCCGATTTTTCTCGTCATGAGCGAATCGGCGCTTCCCCTTCGGGGCCCTTTGATGGCGGTCCAACCGGCATGCCATCTGAATGGCGTCATGCCGGACCGTTCAGTGCACTGCCATACCTGCACCTGGAGCGCCACGAGCCCTACGATGACGACCCGGTGCTGGCCGACACCTACGACCTGGATGGTCGGCTGATCCGCACGCGTCGGTTTCTCGGAAACGACCTCGAAGTCAGACCTGCTGTACCCGGTCCCGGCACCTACCTGTTCGAGACCTGGGCCCACCTGGACGGTCCTTCCGACCGGATCCTGGTCCTGGAGAGCTACCAGCCGGTCATCGTCAGACTCGACGAGCAGATTGTGCTCACCCGGCAGGTTGGAGCCGGATATGATCCCACCGTGTTGATGCGGCCGGTTCACCTGGAGGCGGGTTGGCATCGGCTGCGGGTCAAGCTGGGTGTGGTGGAGGGACAGCCCTCCTTTCGGGTTCGGTTGATCCACCCGAGGCTGGAAGGGTCCGGGCCAAGCGGGGTGGAGCCGGTGGAGGCGTCGGCCTTGCGTTTTGCCGGCAGCCCCCCCCAGGGGGTACAGATGTCCGGCAGCATGCTGAGCGTTGAGGGTCACGCGGGGCTCCAACAGATGCTTCCAGCAGCGGTGGTGGAGGCAACAGATCCCGCCAGCGCCTATGTCCTGCTGCTTTTTTCCGCTGCTTTCAACGAGGAGGGGCTGGTGCGGCGAGCCGTGGATGCCTTGCCGGATGAAACGGAGCGGTCCCCGCTGGTGGATACGACGTTAGCCTGGTTTGCCGGGCAGCAGCAGACCTTGGACCCACGCTCTCGAGAGAGCACCCGGCTGATGCACACCCGCCTGGCTCTCGAGCACGCACCCTCGGCGGGATCCGCGGCGCTGAGCCTGGCCGGACTGCTCTCCGAGCAGGGGTGGGAGGAGGAGGCGCTCCAGGTTCTGGGTGCCGCGGTGGAGAAGGTTCCCCAGGAAGAAGGCATGGTCTTGGGGCTGATCGAGCTCTACCTGTCGCAGGGCTGGGACGAGCTGGCGGAGCCGGAGCTGTTACGGTTGCTCCAGGCCCACCCCGAGGCTTGCGGCCTGGTCGAGCGACTCATCCGGGTGTACGAGATGCGGGACCACGCGCCAGACCTGGATCGACTCCCCCTGGGGTTTCAAACCTGCCGAGCTGGCCTGGAGTATCAGCTCGAACACCTGTTGCTTCCCAGAGGGGAGCACGGCGATGCGCTGCGGCTAATGCGAATTTTAACCGAACACCATCCGGAGGTGGCGGAGTATCACCGCAACATGTACGATCTCTTCATGGGGCTGGGTCGGCCCGACGAGGCTCGGGACCAGATGGTGCGGGCTTGCCGGTACGCCTGGGAACCGAGTGTCTGCGCCCTCTATGAGGCGGACTGGCTGTTGGCTCAGGACAGGGAGCGAGAAGGGCGCCAGCGGTTGCAGGATCTCCTGGAAAACGAGCTTGTGGGAGAAAGCCGCTTGCTGATGGCCCAGGCCTTTCTCGACGGTACCTCCTTGCTCGAAGAGTTGCGCGTCGATACCCGGGAAGCGATCGAGGCCTATCGCCAGAGGGGCACCAACCTGCGTGCCGCCACGGTCTTTGCCCTGGACTATGCCGCCTACCGGTTCTTCGAGGGAGGGTCGGGGTTGGCGGTCACTCACCAGATCATCCACATCCAGAGCCGAGAGGCGTTGGCCCAGGTTGGAGAGGTGGCGATCCCCACCAACGCGTTGCTCTTGAAGGCCAGAACCATCAAGGCCGACGGGAGGATCCTGGAGCCGGACAACATCCCCGGAAAGACGACCGTCAGCCTCCCCAACCTCGAAGTGGGCGACTTCGCTGAATTCGAGTACCTGGAGCTTCTGGCACCAAGCAGCTTGAGGGGGAATACCACATTGCAGGGCCGATTCTACTTCCAGCTTCCCGATTGCGCCTTCTCCCGTTCCGAGCTGGTCGTCGAGGTGCCCTCCGATTGGCCGGCGCTGATCGTCGATCGGCGCGGGGCTGCTCCCGAACCGGAGGTCACGCGGACCGATGGCCAGCAGAGGTACCGTTTCACCGTCTACGACTCGACCCCTCCGGTGATCGAGCCGGGCGCTCCGGCCGCCGACGAGTACTTGACCTCGGTACGGTTGGCCAGCGGAATCGAGTGGGAAGATATCCGGGATGCCTATCTCGATCGCATGCTGGGCGTGGTCCGCTTCACTCCTCTCCTGGATGCAACGACCCGGTCGGTGCTTTCGGAATCCACGGTGCCGAGGATGCGGATCGAGCGGATCTTCCGCTTCGTGATGAACCAGGTGGAGGAGACCGGCGGCTTCTTGAGCAGCCACGCCATCTGGACCTTGATGTTCAGAGAGGGGGAACGGCTCCCGCTGCTGCTGGCCATGCTCCGATCGGCCGGATTCCAAGCCGACATGGTCTTTCTGCGTTCCTGGGAGGATGACCAGACGGACAGCCCCATCCCCGACGGCAATCGCTATCCCGAAACCGCCCTGCGCGTCCGTTCCGACGGGGAGGAGCTCTGGCTGTACCCCGCGCAGGAGCGGATCGCGTTCGACTACCTGCCCCCGGAGTTGCAGGGGGTGGAAGCGATGGTCATCGATAGCACGGGTGCCGGTGCCGTTCAGTGGCTGACCACCCCCCACTGGCCGGAGGAGACCAACCTGATCCAGATCGAGATGGACCTGCGCCTCGATGAAAACGGGGACGTGCAGGGCACCGTCGTCGAGCGCAACCCGATCCGCCTGGCCGCCGGGATGCGCTGGATGTTGGAGCAGGTCCAGGACCAACAGACCCTGGTGATGCAACTGGAACAGCAGCTGTCTGCCACCTTCAGCGGCGCCGTGGTCAGTGCCCTGGACATCGAGCAGGTCGAAGAGGACGATCTTCCGCTGGTGTTCCACTACAGCTTCCATGCCACAAGATTCGCCAGGAGACAGGGCGAGCAGGTGATCATCGAGGCCCGCGTCTTCGATCGACAGATCCGGGAGTACCTGGGAGCGGTGCCCCGCAGAACGGTCCCCCTGTCGGTCCCCTTTCCCTACCTGGAGGAGCTGTCCGTCCGCATCCAGCTGCCCCCGGGCTACCGGTTCACCTCGGTCCCGCCCCCCTTTGCAATCGAGCACGACCAGCTGCAGTATTCCTGGTCGATCGTCCATGGCGGTCTGAACGAGGAGACCGTCCACCTGGTCCGGACCACACGTATCCCGATCGGCAGGGTCTCTCCCGATCAGTATCCGGCGCTTCTCGAGCAGCTCCTCCGACTGGACCAGGCCACCACGCTCCACTTGGCAGCCGGACCGCAAGTGATGTGACGGATGGACCGATCCACTGAAATCCACAGCAGGATGGCGAAAATCCCGTCCAGCCCTCTCTCTTCGGGCCGGTCAGCCAGCCGGTCTACAAGGCCGGTGCTCCCGGTGCGCCACCCCTGTGCAGGTTGGATCGTCGGGCTGTGGGTCGTTCTTTTGGAGATAGGCTGCAGCGGGGCACAGCGCGATCAGCGCGAGGTGCCACCCTACTGGTCAGGAGGTTCGGAGTTGAAACCAGAGCGATTTCAGCTGGACAACGGCATGACGGTCATCCTGTACGAGGATCACACCGCACCGGTGGTCGCCATGCAGATGTGGGTGGCGGTGGGAAGCGCAGATGAGACCGAGCTGGAGGCGGGGCTGGCCCACCTCCACGAGCACATGCTGTTCCGGGGAACAGAGAGCCGGGGGGTGGGCGAGATCGCCCGCCAGATCGAGTCGGTCGGCGGCACCATCAACGCCTGGACCTCCTATGACCAGACCGTCTACTACATCGTGACCGCCAGTCGATTTGGCGAGATCGCGCTGGAGATCCTGGCCGACGCCATCGCCCACTCCACCTTTGACAGCCAGGAGTTGCAGCGGGAGCTGGAGATCATCCAGGAGGAGATCAAGGAAGGCGAAGACCTGCCCAGCATGGTCCTGGCCGAGGCGCTCTTCCGGGAAGCCTTTACGCGTCACCCCTATGGGCGGCCCATCATCGGCACCCAGGAGTCGGTCTCCTCCTTCACTCGCGAGGCGGTGCTCGACTTCTATCGCCGCTGGTACCGGCCGCCATTCATGACCCTGGTCATCGCGGGTGATTTCCAGGCGGAACCGCTGAAAGGTCAGATCGACCGGCTCTTCGGCATCTTGGGAGGGGGCAGCGGCGACCGTCCTGGCCGCGAGCCCGAGCCGCCTCAGACGGAAACCCGGGTCACGGTCCAGTTTCGAGACGTCCAGGAGAGCCAGCTATCGGTCGCTTTCCATGTCCCCGGTCTGGCGCACCAGGACATCCCCGCCCTGGAGCTTCTGACCATCCTTTTGGGACAAGGCGAAAGCTCGATCTTGTTCCGGGAGCTCAAGCGGAATCAGATGCTGGCCACCGATGTCTACTCCTACCTGTACACCCCCCATCAACCGGGCATCCTGATTGCGGGCGCCTCCTTTCCGGGCGGAGAAGAGCCGCAGGATCCGCTGGAGGTCCTGGGCGCGCTCTTGCGGGAGATCTTCAAGACGCGGCACCTCCCGGTCACTCGTGCCGACCTGGAACGAGCCAAGACGATGCTGGAGTCGGAGACGGTCTACGAGATCGAGACCGTCCAGGGGCGGGCCAGCCGGATGGGGTACTTCCAGGTGGTGGCGGGGGACCTCTCTTTCGAGCCCAGGTTCTTCGAGACCGCCGCCCGGGTCACCCCGCAACAGCTGCTGGAGGTGGCCCGTCAGTATCTCCGTCCCGAGAACATGACCGTCGGTCTGTTGTTGCCCGAGAGGATGCGCGAAGGGTTCGACCCGAACGTCATTCCCGATCTCGCCCGAGAGAGCTTTCAGCACGCGTTGCAGCTGGAAGCGCCTCCCTCACTGGTGGCAGATGCGCACGGCATCGTGCGCCATCGGTTTCCCAACGGCCTCACCCTGCTCGTCCAGGAGGATCATTCCGTGCCCCTGGTGGCTGTTCGCGCAGTGCTTCCCGGGGGTGTGCGATTCGAAAACAAGGACAACAACGGGATCCACAACTTTCTGGCCGACCTGCTGACCAGCGGCACCGAGACCAGGAGCAGCCAGGAGATCGCTCACCAGATCGAGTCGATGGCCGGCGCTCTCGCCGGCTTCTCGGGGCGAAGCTCGGTGGGGATGCAGATGGTGGTCCTCTCGCGGTACTTCGACGGAGCCTTCGACCTGTTGGCGGACTGCTTGATGCACAGTCAGTTCCCCCCGGAGGAGGTCGAGCGGATCCGACGGGACGTCCTGGCCGAACTCGAGGCGCAACAGGACGACCTGGCGGGCAGCGCCTTCCGCCAGATGCTACGTGTCCTGTTTAGGGGCCACCCGTTGCAGCTTGACCTGTTGGGTACCCGAGCCAGCGTGGAGCGTTTTGAGCAATCCGACTTTTCGGCCTACTACCAGGAACATTTTCACCCCGGCCGTCTGGTCCTGGCCATCGTCGGGGATGTCACCGCCAGCCATGTGATCGAGAGTGCCGCCCGGGCTTTCCCCTTGACCGAGACCGCAGAGCCGTTGCGGGCCGACCTTCCGCCTTTGGTGCCCCCGGTTCGAGAGCAGGTGACCAGCACCCGAGAACGGCAGCAGGCCCACATTGTTCTTGGCTTTCAGAGTGTAGGCCTGGACCATCCGGATCGCTGGCCGCTGGAGGTGTTGTGCGCCATCCTGTCCGCCCAGGGTGGCAGGCTGTTCAACGAAATGAGGGAACGGCAGAGCCTGGCCTATAGCGTGGGCGCCACCTGTCAGCCCGGGCTGGACGGCGGCTACCTGGCCGTGTACGTGGCGACCAGCCCGGAGAAGATCGAGGAGGCCGTCGCCAGCCTGGAACGCGAGATCCGACTGCTTCACCAGGAGGAGGTCAGTGCCGAGGAGCTGGAGCGGGCACAGCACTTTCTGGTGGGGCAGAGGGAGATCTCCTTGCAGCGAGCCGCCGCCAGAGCGGCACACCTGGGGTTCGACGAGGCCTACGGCCTGGGGTATGATGATTTCTACCGGTTTCCAGAGCGGATCTTGGGGGTGACCGCAACAGACATTCTACGGGTCGCCCGTCAGTACCTACTGCTGGAGCAGGGCGTGCTGTCTCTGGTTCGGCCCACCTTCATCCCCGAGCCGCCGGAGACCCATTGACAGGAAAGGCCGATGACCCGGGGAGCGACGACGCCAACGGGCAATGACCCTGACCCGACCTTTGAGGAGGAATCGGCAGGGTCACACGAGCCCCACCCGTCCTCTCGCCAGGAGCAGGCGGTGGGGACCGAGATCGAACCGTCCTCTCGCCAAGAGCAGGGGGTAGCGCGACGGATACGCGCGGGCGGACATCCCTCCTCCATGCTGGAGCGTTTCTCGTACCTGACGCGGCTCTTCGTCCGTATCATATTCGGCCCCATCCGGTTCGACACCCGCTGCCTCGACGACATCCGCAACGCCCATGCCCGGGCCACGGTGGTGTATGCCATGCGAACCCGGAGCCTGATCGACTACCTGTACTTCAACCTGGTGCTCTTGCGGCACGACCTTCCCCTGGCTCGATTCTCCAATGGCCAGAGCACCACCATCTTCCGCCCCTTGATTCGCAAGCTGATCCGGCTTGCCACCTGGCCCTGGCGACTTTTCTCCCGTCCCTTTCCATCCCGGCCGGAGACTTTCCGGCAGGCCGTTCTGGCCGAGGAAAGCCCATTCCTTTTCCTGGAGCGCGCGGGCGCCGATCTCTACTCCAACCGGCAGTTCAGCCTCCCCTATCTCACCCGCTTGATCGACCTGGGAGAGGACCCTTCTGCCGGTCCGATCTGGGTTCTGCCTCTGCTGCTGGTCTGGGACAAGCGGCCAGATGCCTACCGCCGGACCCTGATCGACGAGGTTTTCGGATCCCGAGAATCCCCCGGCTTGTTCCGCAAGTTCATCCACCTTTTCCAGAGTGTCTGGCAGTCGGTCGTCCGGGCCAGCACTCCAACCGTGCAGGTCTCGGCGCCGCTGGATCTGGCCGACTTCCTCCGCTCCAACGAGCTCTTGAACCGCCGGGAGAAGGCGGAGGTGCTGCAAGATCAGCTTCTGGAGACCTTCCACCGGGAGCGACAGGTCATCGTGGGACCGCCCCTCAAGCCCTCGGCCGCCATCCAGGCGGAGGTGCTGGCGAGCGAAGCGGTGGACCAGGCCATCGTCCAGGTCACTCGGTCCCGGCCCGCCTTCCCCAGTGAAGTGAAGAAGGAGGCGCGCAAGATTGTCCGGGAGATCGCCGCCAACTTCAACATGATGACGGTCAAGTTCCTGTCGGCCCTGCTCAACCCGGTCTTCGAGACCCTCTACCAGGGGTTCGAGGTGGACGCCTCTGGCCTGGACCAGATCCGCCGGCTGGCCACCCAGCGGCGGCTGGTGCTGGTGCCCTCCCACAAGAGCCACATGGACTACTTGATCCTGAGCAACGTCTTCTTCCAGCACGGTTTGATGCCACCTCACATCGCCGCTGGCGCCAACCTCTCCTTCTGGCCCCTGGGACCCTTGTTCCGGCGTGCGGGAGCCTTCTTCTTGCGGCGGAGCTTCCGAGGGGACACCCTCTACAGCGCCATTTTCAATCAGTATCTGGTCACCCTGCTGAAGGAGGGATTTCCCCTCGAGTTCTTCATCGAAGGCGGCCGTAGCCGTACCGGCAAGCTGTGCCGCCCCCGTTACGGTATGCTCTCCATGATCGTCAACGGGGTCCTGGCAGAACGATTGGCCGGCGTGACCTTCGTGCCGATCTCGGTGGGCTACGAGAAGATCATCGAGAGCGGCTCTTACACCCAGGAAATCCGCGGCGGAGAAAAACACGCGGAGAACCTGTCGGGTGTCATCCGGGCCGGCCGCTTTCTCAAGAGCAAGTACGGCCGGTTGTACATCGAGTTCGAGGAGGCGATCGACCTCGACGGCCTGCTGGACCAACACCAGGTCACCCCCGCCTCCGACCGCCAGGACAAGACTGCACTCATCCAGAGGCTGGGCGTTGAGATCATCGATCGCATCAACAAGGCGACCACCGTCACCCCTTCCGCTCTGGTGGCCATGGCGCTGCTCAACTGCACCCAGCAGGAGGTCCACCTGAGCACCTTGCTCGTCCATGTCGGCTTTCTGGCCAACTGGCTGATCGCCAAAGGCTGCCGGCTCTCCAATAGCATCCGAGGCGCTCTGGCGGTCTATCGGGCACAGGTTCAAACGGCCACCTGGACGACACCGGCCCGGCCGGCCCGAACGGAAACCACAGGCTTGCGCACTCAGAAAAGCGGTACCGGTACCGGCCAGCCCCTACCTGGAGAGCTTCCCAACTGGGAAGCCGGCCGTGCTCTCCAGGAAGTCGTCCTCAAGACCCTCTCCCTGCTCTCCGACTACGACTGGATCAAGCCCAAGAAACACACGGAAGAGCAGATCTATCTCCTCGAGGAAGATCACCGCCCTGACCTGGCCTATCTTCGCAACACTCTTGTCCATTTCTTCCTGCCAGAGATGCTGCTTGCCGCTTCCCTGGCGGTCTGCAAGGCGAACGAGGTAGAGGAGGACGCCCTTGGGGAACGCTTCTGGAAGCTCTGCCAGCTGCTTCGCTTCGAGTTCTCTACCGACAACAAGGAGCGCATGCTCCAGGAGTTCCAGCTGGCCCTGGATCGATTCCTGCAGAAGGAATGGCTCTTCCAGGAGCTGCCGGGCGATCGGGTCATCTCCCCGACCTCGCTGCCCCTTCCCATCCAGTTCTTGGGACGACTGCTGGTCAACTGGTTGGAAAGCTACTGGCTGGTCGGAACCACCCTGGAGCACCTCGCCGAGCAACCCATGGAATCTCGGGAGTTCCTCAAGCTTTGCCTCAAGTTGGGACAACGCCAGTCCTTTCTCCACAGCGAGTCCCTCAGCAAGCCCACCTTCGAGACCGCCCTGGAGTGGTTCCAGGAACACGGCGTGGTCGAGGCCCTGGACGCTCCCGGAGAACGCCGCAAGAGCAACCGACTGGTACGACTTCACCCGGACTTCGTCGAATCCGAGCGCTGGCGCTCCTACCCCGCTGAAATGATGTCCCACCTGTTGGCCATGGAGCAGTTCCTGGTCCCCTGGCTCCCCTTCGAGCTGTATCCCCAGCCCGAAGAGATCCCCGAACCGGCGCCCCCCGAAGAACAGCCCCCGTCCCCTTCCGAAGAGCCCCATCGGACCCAGCAACCTTAGCAAGCTGAACGGTCCAGGCACCGCAGAGCCTGATCGTCGATTCCTCTCTGACTCTGCAGGCTCAGACCTGGATGCTCAGCATCTGCCTGGCTCCACTCGCCACCGCCTCGGCCAGCTTGGTGGCGACCTCCAGCCGCTGCCCGTAACGGTAGACCAGAGCCTGCATGGACAAGAGCTCCGACTGCGTGAAGGAACGACCTCTCATCCCCCGTCGAATCAGGCGGTCGATCCGCATCTCACTTCGTCCCAGGCTCTCGATGACCTCGCCAAATACCGGGGAAACCGAGGATCTGGCTGCGGCAGCGCTCTCTACCGGCAGCCCCGCAGCATTTACTGCCCTCGGTCGGTCGAGGACCTCTTGAAAGGAAGGGCCCGCGCTGGACGAGGGGACCTTCCCCGTCACCCGGGTCGTATGACCAGCCATCGGGCTCGACGTCCCTTGGGCTCCCTGGATCGCGACGGAACAGAAAGACACGGGGTTCATGGCAACCTCCCACAGGAACTCTGCGGAGGTTTTCGGCATTCTATCGATCGCGTTGCCGGTGATGGGCCTGAATCGGTTGGCGTCGGCTGGCCGCCCGAAGGTCGCGGCGGCAAGGCGGGTCGGGTGCCAGGCGGCAAGTCAGCAGGTCCGCTCCCCGGTCGGTTCGGGCATGTTGGCCACCGAGACCAGGCGGACGCCCAGCCTGCCCTCGACCTCGACCAGCTCACCCTGCCCGATCGGCCTGCCGTCCAGGCCCACCTCGATCGGTGCGTCCGTCCGCCGACTCAGCGTCAGTACCCGTCCAGGTCGCAGACCGATCAGCTCGCCGAGCGTCATGTCGAGCCGACCGACTACCAGGTCGAGACTGACCTGCCGGCTCTCCAGCGTGGGGGTGTCTTCCGTCAGGGGAACCTCTGGCCGGATCTCCACCGTTTTCTCCTCGTCCCAGTCCATCTCTCCCCCTTGTGCGACAACAGCTCCTGTCAGAACCAGCCTGATCCCATCTTGAAAGGTGACCGTACCCTGCGCAACGGGATGACAACCCAGCATCAAGTGCCCGACCTCGGGCAGAGCGACCGAGGTCCAACCTCCGGGCAGCAACAGGTCTCCCACCCGAAGGCTCGGTATCTCCTCGGCGCCCAGCTGAAATCGACCGATCCGTAGCCGCATCCTCAGACGGCAGGAGCGCCACAGCTCCGTTCGCATGCGCGCCTGGATCTCTGCCTGCCCGCCAAGGGGATCGTCCTCTTCGCGACTCGACCAGAAGCGGGGATCGGTCCACAGGGTCAACAGGCCGCCAACTCCTTGGAGCTCTACCTTGCAACGGACGCGTCCCAACCAGGGCGGCTGGGGTCGTCTCTCGAAAAGGCGGGGGATCCCCGCCGCCTGGAGCGTCGTCTGGCCTCGAGACAAGAGATGGGCCACGAGCAGCTGCAGCGCTTCCTGCTCCACATCCAGTAGCGGCCTCATCTCCAGCCGATCCGGCGGTCGGCCGCACAGGACCATCGATGCCAGGGACTGTGCCAGTGGTGCGTCCAGGTGAACCCAGCCCACCTCCTGCAATCCCGCGTCTCGGAGAACCCCGCTCCACCCCGCCCCCATGGCCGGCTCCTGCGGGCGAACGGCGTCGATATGCATCACCTGAAGGCGGACGTCCGGACCGGCGATTCGCTCCAGCATCGCACAGGCCTGGTACCACAACGGCATCGCCCGATGCAGGCCGTCGATGACCGTCACCTCGGCACGGCTGACCCTCGGCAGCGTCAAGAAGGGGTAGGCGTGGATCATGGACTGCAGAATACCTTCAGATCCGATCCCGGTTCAACCCGCCAGGAGGCCTCTCCGATCACTGCGCCACCCCTGACCCCTCGCTCTCTCTGAACACGCTCAGCGCAAGCGGATCACATCCCGAGCAGCACGTGCCGAGCCAGTAGACCCCATGTGTGAGCCCAGGGGAGCAATCGCGTCCGGATCTTTCGCCAGGCAATTCCGATAACGTTCCCGCAATCCCTCTTCTCCCGGCATGACCTCGACCGAGACCGCCGTAGCCGACCGTTCCAGGTTTTGCACCAGCTGCTCCTTGTGCGTCTGGAGAAGCCTGGCCGATTCCTCCCGCAGGCAGGCCAGGACCGCCTCCAGTCCATCCGACCCCAAGGAGGCCAGCACCTTGACCAGCCCGAGGCGGTCGCTGTGGATGGAGAACAATGCCGCCGAGCCGCCTTCGGCCGTACGACAGACGACCAAGCTGCTGGTCCGTGCAACCGTGTGATCCTTGCCAGCCAGATGGGATCTTTCTGCCGACAGGCCAGAGGTTTCCGGATCGGTTCGCCAATCGGTTGGACCTGAGGGTCGCCCCGCACTGTGCGAGCCTGTCGCCAAGAGAGAGCCCGACAGCTCGGGTAGCCGTGAGTTGTCTCCCTCGTCTTTTGCGCGCTGTTCCCGGTGGCACCCTGACTTGGATTCAAACCGTTGGCCGTTGGGGAAGGCAGGCGGTTTCTCGACCGCCCTCCAGTCAGGAAACCGGGAGGATTCACCTGCTTTCTGGGCGCTGCCCGCTTTTCCCCAGGCGATCGAATGCGCCATGTCTGACACCGCTTTCACTCGCATCGGCTTTACTCCCTTGTCCAGACCGTGGTGTTGTCGGCGGTGGGATGCGTTTGTTGACATTCGACCGCTCCAAGTCTGTTTTCAGGCGATACAGGAAAGAAAACGACCTGGCTTTCCAGGAGGGGAGCACAACCAGGTGCACGACCATGAACAGGTCTCGATGCAGGGTTCTGGGGACCTAGAGAGATTCCCGGCGCTCCGACGCGAGCCAGAGGTCGATGGTATTGCGCAAGGGAACCACCAGTTCGGAGCCAGGAAGGGAAGGGATCTGCTCGGTCCCCAGACTGTTGGAGAGAATGGCGAGCAGCTTGTGCGCCCTGCGATGGTCCCCCGTGTCTGCGATCAGCTGGGCCGACAGCAAGGTAGAGAGGGGCTCTCGAAGCAGGCGAGCGCGGGCGAAGGTCTCGCAGGCCGAGGGCGCCTCCTCCATGTGGGAGTCATCCAGGGCGTCGCGGCAGCGGTTCCAAAGACGCCGGACGTCCACCTCCTCCAGGTCGGCGGGCCGACCCGGCAGGGAGAGGCCGGCCAGGACCATCCCGGTCAGGCAAGCGACAACCAGAGCCGCGGCGACTGCCCGGTAGACCGCTCGCCCCCGACGGCTCGGGCTGGTGCGCGTGGTCATTCCGATCCCGGCCAGCAGCCCGGCCATAAAACCCCCGAGGTGGGCCCAGTTGTCGATCCCCGGCACCACGATGCCGAAGAGGGTCACCATCAGGACCCAGCGCAACAGGCTGTTTCTCATCATCATGCCGGCGGTGGTGCCTTGCAGGTGGCCAGCGGCGACCCCTGCCCCGATGAGCCCCATGACTGCACCAGAGGCTCCACCGCTGATTGCGAGGGGTGCGAAAAGGTGGCTGGCAATGCCGGCCATCACCCCCGTACCCAGATAGAGCACCACCGATCGGCTGAAGCCATAGTGGGCCTGGACGATCGGTCCGATGACGGTGAGGGCGAAGAGGTTGAAGCCGACGTGGAGCAATCCTCCCGGGTGGATGAAGTTGTAGGTGAACAGGCGCCACCATTCACCGCCTGCCGTCATGTAAGGCCCGTAGTTGGCGCCGAAATGTACCGAGGAGTATCCGGAGAGACCCATGATGTCGCCGGTCTGTAGTGTGACCAGCAGGAACACCAGCAGGTTGGTGACCAGCAGAACGGCGGTGAGGCTTATGGATCGTGGAAACAGGCGCTGCATGAGCCGTTGCGCCCACTGGTACCACCAGGAGGAGACCTTTTGTTGGCAGTAGGGACACTCCTTGGCCTCCCGGTCGACCACGCGCCCGCAATGATCACAGTGCTTGTGCTGGTACCTGAGGTGCTGGTCGACGTTCTGGCGACGTATTTTTTGGTTTTCGCGTTCCACCCTTCGCAGGTGCAGCTTCCAGCGCAACTGCTGTTCACTGGTTCCCAGGAGACGCAGCAGGCGATCAAGCAGGCTCAAGAGGACCATGGCTCAGCTCCGGGGCGTCTCCGCTTCCCCGAGCAGCTCCTCGATCTGCTTCTTGATCCGGCCAGGCACCGGCTTGAGCGTGAGCGCTTGTAGCGCGTCGAGAACCTCCTGCAGGGTCCAACCCTTTTCGAAGAGGGGAGCCAGATTGCTCCGGGTGAAGGTGATGGTAGCGGGATCCCCCTGAATGCCAAGTGCCAAGAGGAGGTCGCGATGAAGAAGAGGAAGCTCGGTATAGATCATCTCCAGCGCTGGCCCGGGCTTCCAGCGGGCGTACGGTTCGTCGGGAGGATAGTCGAACCCCTCCTCCGGTTCACCGCCCAACATCGAGAACAACACGGGAACCTCGGGGCCGGCAACGACCAGAAGATCCCCCTGGAAGCGGAAGCCCACTTGCCGGAGGGACTCCCGCATGGCGGGTTCGACCCCGTTCAGGTCGAGCACCACGGCGTTTTGGACCAGCGAGACCATACGCCTGGCCCGCAAGAGATCTTCCTCCCAGGCTCTCAGCTTGGGGGGCAGCGGGGTCCGACAATGTCGCTGCACCCAGCCCAGCGCGTCGCGGAGATCCACACCCTGCTGGATCGCCTTGTGCAGACCGGCGCGGGTCAGACGAAGCGCCCGCGGTCCGTCTGCCGCCGGGTACTCTTCCGGTTGGCCCAGGCGCCAGGTGACGAAGAGATCGGAGACTCGGGTCGCTTCGGCCTTGAGCTCCAGGATCATCCGATCGTCGATCAAGAAGACCTCCGGCTCGGGATCCGCAAACGGTTGCTCGTGGATCAACGCCCAACCCAGCGGCGTCAATCGGCAGAGCCGGCCGGTGACCGCATCGTCACCGATGGCGCGGGCCAGATCGACCCAGCCGAATCGCGAAAGGATGGACAGCCAGTAGTTGACGAACCGGAGGATCTCCGGATCGACCCCATCCTCACCGATCTCCGGCGGCTCACACACCTCGCTCAATAGCAGATCGGGACAGGCCGTTGTCAGCGCCCTGGCCAGCTGGACGGTCGCCACCCAGGCTTGGTGAGGGATGGCCTTCAAGTATCGGAAGGAGAACTCCCGCAGGACCTGGACGTCGTGTATGAAATCTCGGCGGAAAGCCTGTCCGAAGTTGTACCGATGGCCACTGGTATCGCGGGCGTCACACCGCTCGTCCCAGTCGTACAAGTTGAAATAGGCTCTGCGCAGCAGCAGTGCTCGCTGGTAGCTTCCGGCCAGGAAAAACTGCTCGGCGCCAGGTCCCAGGTGCAACCAGCCTTCTTCGTCGGGCCGGATCAGGTCGAGACCTTCCGCCAAACGGTAGGTGAAACGGACCTGGTCGGCCTCCTCCCAGTCATAGAGTATCCCGTTGAGGTCCTTCCAGACCAGCAGGCGGTTGATCGCGGTCCAGAGCGGCTTGGGGGGGATTCCCGCCTTGGTCAAGCAGACCGGCTTGAGTGCGGTAGCCCGAATGACCGCCAGGAGATCGGCCAGCACCTCCTGGTCGGTCGATTGAAACGGCGCTTCGACCGGACCATCGTACACACCGAATTGTGGAAGCTCTTCAGGGCGACTCGACATGCCAGGACAGCTCCCTGGAAAAGTGCGGGGGATGACCCGCTTCCTCAAGGGCGCACACCAGAGCCGACACCTTGTCTGGCGCCGCCAGAGCACAAGTTTCACCGACCCGCATCCACAGCAAGGGCCGGATGCGTGGATCATCAAACAGACCGGTGAGGACGCCTGGCTCGTTCACCTCGATCACCGCCAGATTTCGGTGTACCACCACCTGTTTTTTCCCCTCGTCCACCATCTCCCGCTTCCCCTCTTAAATACCCCTGCCCACTACCCGCTTGACCCCCGTATCAAGGATGGGAGATCACCGGATGTCAAGATGGCTGTGCAGCAAAGCGCTGAGCATCGAGCAGAAGGCTAGGGCCCTCCTCGACGGCGCGCCAACTCCTGGGCCAGAACCCGGCTGTAGACCGCTTCGGCATCGGTCATCTGCACCGGATCATAGGCAGGATTGAGAATGAACAGCGGACCGGAGATCTGAGAGTCCCCAGGGGCAAACTGCTCCAGGCGCAGGTCGGCAAGACCTCCCGCCAGGGCGTCCGAACGGGAGCCCAACAAGGTGGCCGGTAATGCCCCACACATGGCAAGACGTTCACTATCGTACGGATCGAGCATCTCTCGGATCGCCTCCATGGACCCTTCCGACAACCGGTCGGTGACCTCCCAGGGCATGGGACAGCGCAGCTGTTCCCCTACCATGCGGAATACCTGAGCCCTTGGCAGGAACCGGACCTCCAGTGCGGCTCGCGGTTCGAACGCCCGCAAAAACCACTCGGCGCGATCCCGGTACAGGGAGTAGGCCGGCAGGTTGGTGCGGAAACCGAACATCGGCTCGGGCCACTTGACCAACACCACGCCATGCTCGACAGAACGATGGAAGAGTTGGCCGATCTGGAAAGGGTAACTCAACAGCTGCTGTCCAACCTCGGTGGTGGGTGCCGGCAATGCGAACTGAAGCCGCACCTGGACGAAGCGATCGGCCTCGATGGTCAACTGGAAACGGCGTGCTTGTCGGTAGCCGATCTGCGGAAAGGCGGGATTCCGGACCAGTCGGACCACCTCGGTGGTGACCTGGGTGCCGTTCAGATAAGCGGCAGCCCAGAAATCCCTTTCCCCGCGCGTGGGATCAGGTTCGCTGTCCAACCAGGCATTGGGGATCCCCAGGTCGATGGTCACCGGGTTCTGGTTGTAGTTGCGCAAGAGAAAGGTCTCATCGACGGTCCACACCATCTCTCCGCTTCCTTCGTCGATGGAAGGGATCACGGTGAGAAACAGGCCGGTGATCTGTACCTGATCGACATCGGTACAGGTCCACTGCTCCTCGAGCCGGGTCAGGGGAATTCCCAAGCTCCAGGCTTCTGCGGCGAAGCTGGCAAGAGCAACGAGTAGACCGAGCAAGGCGAGGATCTTGTTCATTCCCACATCCTGAATGAGACCAACGGAACGGTGCGGCGTCCTGATCGCGCGTACCCCCTGTTGTAGCCGGTTGCCACGGTTTGGGCAAACCTGAAGGGTCACCCGGCTATTCCCTGCCTCAAACCCTCTTGACTGTGGCCCGAGGCTCTCTACAGTGCAGAGGTTCACGGTCGGGCATCCATGAGGATGTTTCTTGTGGCCCGGAGATCACATGTCCAACCTTCCCCTTCAGTTTCTGGACCTCCTGAAGAGGCGGGGGTTCACGCTCTATGCCGGAGTTCCCTGTAGCCTGCTCAAGGGGCTGATCTACTATGCGGAGCGAGATCGGGAGATCGGATATCTCTCCGCGGTGCGGGAAGATGCCGCCATCGGCATGGCCAGCGGGGCGTACCTGGCTGGTGGCAAAGGGGTGGTCTTCATGCAGAACTCCGGATTCGGCCTGTCCATCAACGCCTTGACCTCCCTCAACCAGATCTACGACATCCCCGTCCTGCTGGTGATCTCCTGGCGCGGATACCAGGGAAAGGACGCGCCGGAGCACCTGATCATGGGCGCCAAGATGCTCGATCTGCTCGCCCTGCTCCAGATCGAAAGCCGGATCCTCGTGGCGGAACAGATGGACCGCCAGCTCGCCGAGCTGGACGAATGGATGACGGTCAACCGAAAACCGGCGGCCCTGATCGTGCACAAGGGGCTGATGGACAAGGTCCCATGAAACGCGCAAACGCCATCAAGCTGGTCGCCCCCTTCCTCGAGGGAGCCGTGGTCATCAACTGCAACGGGATGATCAGCCGGGAGGTCTTCACCTGCGCCGACAGCCCTACCTGCTTCTACATGGTGGGCTCCATGGGGCTGGCGGGACCGATCGGCCTCGGAGTGGCGCTGTCGTGCCCCGATCGCCGGGTTGTGGTGATGGACGGCGATGGAAATGTGCTCATGAATGCGGGTGTCTTGGGCAACATCGCCGTAGCCGGCCCCACAAACCTCTTTCACCTGGTGCTGGACAACTCCACCTACGGCTCCACCGGAGATCAGAGAACCATCTCTCCCGGATTCAGCCTGGCCGAGGTGGCGCGGGCCTTCGGGTACCGCCGGCTGTACTCGGCGCAGGACGAGCAGACCCTGACGGAGGTTCTTCCCCCCTTCTTTGGCGGAAAAGGGCCCTGCCTGTTGCATGTCCTCGTCGAGCCGGGAAACGTCCCGGACATCGCCCGGGTCAACCTCACCCCCATCGAGATGACGGAGAGAATCCGCCGATCTCTGGCCGGTTCGCCCCGCTCGACCTCCACGGAGACCTCCCTGACCGGCCCGACCGCCTGATCCTCAACCAGGAGAGAAACGTCATTGTGAACCACCCTGATCAACCACGGGCCCAAATGACCATGCAAGCGATCATCTTGGCCGCCGGTGTGGGACGGCGACTGGCCTCGGTCGACGAGAAGCTCCCCAAGTGCCTGCTGGCCTTCGATGGGAAAAGCCTGCTCGCCCGGCACATCGAAAACCTCCAGCGGTGCGGCGTCGATCGGGTACTGGTCGTGGTCGGCCACCTGGCCGACCTGATCGAACAGGAGCTGGAGCACCTCGACGGACGCATCGAGATCCGCCAGGTGGTCAACCCCGACTACCGCCGGGGTAGCCTGCTCAGCCTCAAGGTAGGGCTTGCCGCGGTGGCTCGGGACCGGCCGGTGCTCATCATGGATGCGGACGTCCTGTATCACCCCGACGTGCTCAGGCGCCTGGTGGAGGCCCCCTTTGAAAACGGGTTCCTGCTGGATCCCCGCGCCGAAGCGGCCGGGGAGGAGATGATGCTGGGCGCTACCGATGAGCGTGTCTGGACCATCTCCCGCGGTGCGGGTCGGGATTACCCGGTTCTGGGCGAGGGGGTCGGTTTCTTCAAGTTGGCTGCGCACGACATCGGGGTACTACTCGAAGAGATCGACCGGCTGGTAGCCGCCGGACGTCTGGACGCCGACTACGAGAACGCCATCGACGCCTTTCTCAAGCGGCGTCCGGCTTTCTTCGTGTCGGTTGCCGACCTGCCCTGGACGGAGATCGACTTCGACGAGGATGTGGAGCAAGCCCGGTTGGTGATCCTGCCGGCCATCGAGGGGGTGGCGGGAAGGGGAGCCGCCAAGTCGGTTGGGTCTGAACCGATCAAGAGCTGACAGCATTCCAGTGGACAAGCACCGCGAGCACATCCTTCGTGGGTCCCTGGGCACGGGGATCTTCCGCTTCGGCTTGCCGCTGGCGGTGGCCATGGGGTTGCAGGCCTGCTTCAACCTGACCGACCTGTTCATCATCGGCAAGCTGCCCAACGGCGTGGAAGCGATCGGCGCGCTGGCCATCTGCGACATGTTGGCGGTGCTGGGGACCATCCTGGCCCAGGGGATCTCCAACGCCTCGGTGGGTGTGATCGGCCGCTTCTTCGGAGGACGGGACCGCTCCCGTCTCAACCACGCCACCTGGACCTCGCTGACCATCATCCTGATCCTGTCGGCCGGCTACGGGTTGATCGGCCTGGTCGGCGCCCACTTCCTGATCGGAGACCTGGTCGGCGCCCACGGTCCGGTACGCGAGATCGCCGTCACCTACCTGCAGATCCTGGTCGGGAACAGCTGGACCATCTTTTTCCTGATGCACCTGACGGCCGTGATGCGGGCCATGGGTCGTTCCAAGCTACCGGCCGTGATCTTGATCGGCGCCAACCTGGTCAACATCCTGCTCGACATCTTGATGGTGTACGGTCCAGGCCCCAGCCCTGCCTATTTCGAATGGGCCGGCTCCATCGCCGGCTTTCTGGGCATCGGGCGCATGGAGGTGAACGGGGCGGCCTGGGCCACGGTGATCTCCCGCGGGCTGGGATGTGCGATCGCTTTTGTTGCCTTGCTGCGCTTCAAGGAAGGACCTCGTTTCCTGTGGTCGGAGGTCAAGCCCAGCGGACGGGAGCTCTGGCGCTTGATCCGCATCGGCACCCCCAGCTCGGCCCAGCTGATCATCCGGGTCAGCTCCTACGTCGTCTGCCTGAGCCTGATCGCCCGCTACTTTGCCAGCCCGCAGGACAGCTCGGTGCTGGCCGCCTTCGGCATCTGCATTCGGCTGGATACCCTCGCCCTGTTCGTGGGGTTGGGATGGGGAGCGGCCGCATCATCCTACGTGGGGATCAACCTGGGGGGCGGTTCGGTGCCGCGGGCCGTACGCTCCGGCTGGATCGCTTCCTTCTGGAACGCCAGCTTCATGCTGGGGTTGGCGGCCGCCTATCTCCTGTTTTCCGAGTCGATCATCGGGATCTTCAACAACGATCCGGAGGTCATGCGAAGTGGTCGGGAGTACCTCTGGGTGGTGGGTTTGACCTATGCTCCGGTGGGGTTTGCGATCGTACTCTCCCAGGCTCTGCAGGGAGCCACCGAGACCGTTTCCAGCTTTGTCATCGACGCCAGCCTGATCCTGGTGCTGCAGATCCCGCTGCTGATCCTGTTGGTGGCGGTATTCCACCTGGATCGGCAGTTCATCTGGTATGGGCTGGCCGGGACCAACGTAGTCAGCGCCATCGTCTACTCCTTGTGGTACTCTCTTGGGCGATGGACAACTCGGCCGGTCTGAGGCAGCTTGACCTGAAATCCCTTGTCGAGATGGCAGCGATTCATTACAACCCTCTCCCCGGATCAGGGTGCCCCCCTGGTCAGAAATGTGGATGCATCCGATCGCGTTCCCTTTTTCATCACCGAGCAAGACCGTGACTGAAGATCGAAAAGAAGAGACCCACGAAGACGTAAGCCCTCAGCCTGCCTCGACAGAGCAGGGGATGACAGGCGAAAAACCCAACGACACTCCCCAAGCTGGTCAAGAAGAACCCGATCTGGACTTCGGCGCCATGCTGGACCGTACCACCCGACGCGGTCCCATCGAGCAGGGCGAGATCGTCTCAGGGCGCCTGATCTCCATCTCCCAGGATTGGGCCTTTGTAGACCTTGGCGGAAAGACGGAAGGGGTCCTTGCCACCCGGGAGCTCAAGGATCCGTCGGGAGGCCAGCAGTACAAGGTGGGCGACCTGGTCGAAGCCTTCGTGGCCTCCATCCGCGGTGGGGAGATTCAACTCTCGCTGAGCCTCGGACGCCAGATCAAGGACGAGAACAGCCTGTTTGAATGTCACCAGCAGGGTGTCCCCATCGAGGGCCGGGTGACCGCCACCAACAAGGGCGGATTCGAGATCAGTGTCTTCGGCGGGCGCCGTGCCTTCTGTCCCATCAGCCAGATCGACATCGCCTATACCGAAGACCCCTCGGTCCATGTGGGCCAGACCTACGAGTTCAAGATCGTCGAGCTCTCCTCCGACGGCAAACGGATTGTCCTGTCGCGCGCCGCGTTGCTCCGCCAGGAGCGGAAGGAACGGCAAGAAGAGCTCCGCGAGCAGCTGGAGGAAGGAGCCATCTTCGAAGGGGTGGTGACCTCCGTCCAGGACTACGGCGCCTTCGTCGATCTGGGCGGTCTCGAAGGACTGGTCCATGTCAGCGAGATGTCCTGGCGCCGCCTGGAGCATCCCTCCGAGGTGGTCAAACAGGGCGACACCGTCACCGTCAAGGTGCTGGGGATCAAGCAAACCGACAAGGGCCAGCGGATCTCCCTGAGCATGCGGGAGGCCAATCCCCATCCCTGGATAGCGGTGGGCACCAAGTTCGTGGAAGGAGAGACCTACCGCGGAACGGTGACCCGCCTCGAGCCCTACGGCGCCTTCGTGGAGCTAGGCCCCGGCGTGGAGGGGTTGATCCACGTCAGCGAGATGTCCTGGGAAAGACGGATCAAGCACGCCTCGGAGATCCTCAGCCTGGGCGAGCCGGTGGATGCCTACATCAAGAGCATCGACTACGACAAGCAGCGCATCGCCCTGAGCCTCAAGGCCCTCAAAAAGGACCCCTGGCAAGAGGCGGCCGACAGGTACCCCCCGGGCAGCACCGTCACCGGCGTGGTCGAAAAGGTCGAGCCGTTCGGGGTCTTCGTCCAGGTCGAGGCCGGCATCTCCGCCCTGCTCCCGGGCTCGGAGTCGCAGACCGGCACCGTCCAGGATCTCCGCCGCCAGTATCCGGCCGGCCGCGAGATCACCGCTACCGTGCTCAACGTGGACCCCGAGCGGCGCCGCATGAGCCTCAGCCTCAAGGCCATGGAAGAGGCCCAGGCCGACAAGGCACTAAAGGAGTTCCAGAAGCAGCAGGAGAAGACCTCCTCCGGCCAGGTCTTCGGCACGCTGGGCGACCTGTTCGCCGACAAGCTGAAAAGATAGGAAGGCTTCTTCGATCAGACGTCTCACGTCGGGACCTCCCAGTCCTCGATGACCAGGCCGTTCACCCGGCTGAACTCTTTCGTGTTGTGCGTGAGGAGCGTCAACCCGTTGGCGAATGCAATGGCCGCGATGAGCAGGTCGTTCGGTCCGATAGGCGTACCCTGGCGATCGAGGGTCGCGCGAACCTCGCCCGCGATCTCGGCCGCGCGGTCATCAAACGGCAGCGAGTGAACCGCGGCAAAGAACGCGTTCAACTTCTCGATATTCTCGTTCACCTTGGCGCTCTTGTGAGCGCCATAGATGAGCTCGCTCTTGACGATGGAGCATAGCGCGAGGTCTACTGGCCTCATACCCTTGATGTGCTCGACCACAGGCGCAGAGCGCTTGGTCAGGTACGCGATGCAGGTGTTGGTGTCGAGTAGGTATCTCACCCCAGGTCCTCCCGCGTCTCGTACTCGCCCTGGGGATGCCGGACGAAGGTCGGGTCGGTGATGCTCCCAGCCGTGGCCTCGATCCAGCCAGGAGGCCAGTCAGATGACTCCTGTGCTTCCTCCCACTCGACGATCACATGCACCTGGTAGCGGCTCGGGGGCCCCGGAATCTGGATGCGCAGAGCCCCGTTGTCATCCGTGTTGGTTTCGATCCTCATCTTGTTCATGGAGACTCCTCTCTGTGCAAGCTACGGTGAGTCCTGATCCGGCAGACGCCTGCCGAATCGTGCACGCGCCGCCGCGCTTCTTGCGAGCGCCTGCTACATGCAGGCGCGCCTCCCCATCGACCTTTGAGATCTGCGCCACCAGATCGAAAAACCTCATGCGCCTTCCTTCCCATCGGTGGCCAGGACCTCGGTCGCGACGGGGATCTCCCGCTTCTGGTCGAGTCGGTAAACTGTCTTCTCGTTCACGTTCAAGTAGGCAGCTACATCTCGGACAGTCATCGCTGTCTCGGCCATGTGCGACTCACCCACCGGCATGGGAAAGGAAATCGATAAAGGGCATTTTATGGCAAACGGGCCCAAGGTTCAATCGCGAATTCTTAGTGAAATCGAGGCGGTAGGACGTTGTCCTCCAGGCTGAGGTGGTGATGCTACGCCAGGTGCCGCCACACCCGTCGCTGATCCTCCCACCCCTCGATCTTCACCACCTTGGTCCACCGCTTCAACGCAGGTTAGCCTGCGAGGTTGACCAGGGACCCATCCGTGTCTCAGCCGGCACCTGACCTCGCGCTGGTCGGACGGCTACTTCGGCCCCCCCGGCTCCTCCGGTGGGATGATGATGGTCGCGATCATCGTGTCGAGCAACGATAGATCATCCCCCCAGATTTTGATGGTCGCCTCGAAGAGCATCGGACTGTTACGCGGCGTCACACAGCCGTCGTTCTCGGCCACCACCCGGAAGAACACCTGGGTCCCGGCGGTGACATCCTCGAAGTGATCTCCCACGATCCGCGGCGTCGGCCCGCAGGTGGAATCCCGCTCCCATCGATCCGGCTGGACCGCGGTGATGAAGCAGGCGGAGTTCACGGTCTCGGCCGGATCGGTGAGATAGTAGTACTGGCCGATGACCTGGGTGGTGACCTTCATGGTGATGTTCTCGGCCATGAACCGGATGGCGTCCACCATGCTCGTGCCCAGCCCCGAGCCGTTCCCGGCCACGGAGAACACCAGCGGGCACATCCCGCCCACCGGGGCGACCCCTTGGCCATCCTCTCCCGTGCAGCATTGTGTGGTGCCGCAGCCTGATGGCCTCACCCCGTCGAAGGCACACACCGGCACTCTGGCATCGGTGGCAATGGCGATATCCTCCAGCTGGGTCCGGGCGCTTATGGTCCCTCCCAACGAAAAGACCCCGAGGACGCGGATCGATCTGCTAATCAACTCGCTGATGGCCTGGGCCTGCGAATGGGTTCCCCAGGAGGATGGATAATGAGTATGAAGGTGTGAGACGTCGTCGGTGATGTGGATCACAAAGGGATAGGATCCATCGCGAAAGCCGACCCCGCCAAATCTCCCCGTGGGTGGAATGTAGGCTGGGATGTCCCCCAAAGAGTTACAGCTCGGCGAGGCCCCGGAGCAGCTCAGTCCAGCGCCGGATGCGATCTGGTAGAGCGACTCGAAGCCGCTCTCCGGAAGATCAAGCCCATTCCCCAACGCCAGCTGGTTCACCCGGGTCTGGGCCGTGGAGGCCGTGGTCGTGACCCCTTCGCCGTACAATCGGTGAGGATAGTCCCCGGATGATCCAAAGGGACTGTAGGGAAAATCCCGAAAATCGGAGACCCCGAACGCCGAGTTGGGCACATCGGTCTTGATGGCGTTGATGATCCCTCCGGGAATACTCGCCTCTCTATCTTGAGCCTCACAAACTGAGTAGGACCCGGTGAGATCACACTTGAGCTGGGCGATCTCCCCCCCCATGGAGCCGGTGGTGTCCATGTTGATGTGGATGTCGATCTGCTGCAGGTCGGTGGAGAACTGCATGGCGCTATCGCCCGAGGCGACCACCTCCTCGTCGGGAGGTAGGATGAAGAAGAACTCGACGATATCGTAGACGGTGCTCGCCGCACTGCAGGCGTTCGAACCCACGGCGACCTCCGCCATGTCGGAGAAGGTGTCCCCGTCGCTGTCCCACAGGGTCCGGCTGGTGGAAGCGGGACAGCCCGTCTCGTCCTCATCGGCCAGGCCGTCGCCGTCCGAATCCAGGTCCCGAAAGTCCGGGGTGCGGTCTTCATCGGTATCGACCGGCATGGTGGCCAGGTTGCAGTCGGTCCCCTGCTCGTCGCGGTCCAGGTGACCGTCCCCGTCGCTGTCGGGATCGTATCGGTCGAGGATGTCGTCGTCGTCGCTGTCGTCCACCCCTTCCAGCCAGTCAGGGATGCAGTCGTCGTCGCTGTCGGGATCGAGATAGTCTGGAATCCCGTCGTCATCAAAGTCGTTGGTGCCTTCGACAGAATCCAGCAAGCCGTCGCTGTCCGAATCCAGGTCCCGCCAGTTACCGACCCCATTTCCGTCGGGATCGTCGGTCCCCTCGACCTCATCGAAGATGCCGTCGTCATCGCTATCCAGGTCCTGGAAGTCGGGGGTACCGTCGTCATCGGTGTCTACGGGGGGTGTCAGCAGGTTATCGTCTCCCGCCTCGACCTCGTCGGGGATGCCGTCGTCGTCGCTGTCCAGGTCAAGGCAGTCCGGGGTGCTGTCCTCGTCGGTGTCCACGAAGCAGAACCCCTCGTGGATGTCGAGGATGCCATCGTCGTCGCTATCCACCAGGGAGGTATCGGGGGGTAGGTCTATCGGGACCAGCTCGTCAGACTGCTGATCTTCCACCGGTTGATCCGGATCCGGATCGTCGACCGGATCCTGCGGGAGATCGACCGTCCCGTCGGGTTCGGTGCTGTCTGGCGTGGAGAGATCCGATCCCTGGTCCTGTGCCTGATCCGAGGAGAGATCGGTGACATCGCCCCTGTCGCCGGATGTGGTCGGTGGAGAGTCTCCCACGCATCCCAGGGTGAAGGAGAGCAACAGCCAGAGAAGGGCACCTGCAAGACTGTACAGACGTTGCACCATGATCAGGCTTACCTCTTATGTAAAATCGAAACCCATACGCCTGATGGCCAAATATACGGTACAAAGCATAACAATGTCTGGAGATAGTTACAAAGCCCAAAGAGGGACCGAGCGCCATATACGGATAGATAGACCCGACCAAGAAAATCCCCCAAAACGCCATCCCGCATCGGCCCGGCCCAACCCCTGTCGGAAGGAAGGCCCCTTCGGCCTGTCTTGCACAAGGCAAAGGGATCGGCTGCTGGTTTTCCTTGCGCTTGTTCTGCCACTTTGCTGCAGCGGTCCCCAGGCATCCAACGAGGACGCGGTCCCCTATCGTCCCGGTTCGGAGCTACCCGTCCCTTTTTTGCCCGGCTATCTCACCGCGGTGACCAGCGGCGAACGGGTCTTTGCCTACCTGGAGCGCAGCCGAGACGCCCGGTTCGATTCCTTCGGCCTGGAGCTGGATCAGCAAGGGGGAATTCTAACGCCACTCACCCCCCTGGTCGGCTCGTTCCAGGCCCCATTTGGCGAGGTCCTGGTCTCTTTTGAAGGGCTGACGATCGCCGTGGTACGGCAAGCAGCAGGCGACGAGATGCTCTGGGAGCTGTGGCGCTGGTCCCCTCCCGATCCGGCGGCCGCATTGCTGCGCTGCACCCTGCCTAGCTCCTCCCATGGACAGCTCGTGTCGACCGACCAGGGGTTGACCGTATTCCTGGAAGACAGCGCCGGATCCCTTCTGGCTTTCTCGATCGACGGAAGCTCGCCGAGCTGCCCCCAGAGGGAAGAGCTGGTCACGCTGGCCACCTCTCCCCTGCCGGATCGGTACACCATCGATCATCTCCCTCCACACTACCTGCTTGCCGGCCGTTCCGGGGACAGCTTGAGCGTTCGGATCTTTGGCGAAGACCTGAACCTGCTCTCCCTGGTTCGCCTGGCTGCCGGCTCGGTCGTGGAACCTACCGACCTGCTCCTGTTTCGCCACCCGGATCGAGGATTGCTGGCTGTCTTCAACGCCCGGCCCGATGGCCCCGTAGATCTCTACCTGGCCGATCTCGACCAGCTCAGCGCCGGATCGCCCCCGATCAGGCGGATCGTGGCCACTGCGGATCGGGAGCGCCGTCCCTTTGTGCTCCGGCATGGCGAAATCGCCATCGTAGGATGGGCCATCACCTCGACGTCGACCTGGGAAACCGTCCTGATGGCCTCACCACTGAGATGGGATGGGACCGTCCTGAGGGGTGGCGAGATCCTCTGGCGCACTACGGGGGTCGAACATCGGCAGTGGACCGCCCTGTGGACTTCTTCCGGTCTGCTGCGACTGTGGATCGATCCCGCAACCGACGGGGGTACCCTGCACCTCTCGCTCATGGTACCCTCCTTCTGGTGAGGCCCTGAGCCGCCCGTTCTTCTCGGCATGCTCCAGCAATGGGCACCACCAGAGCCCAGGGAGAGCGGGAGGACCCTGAGCCGCCCGTT
>JAFGEP010000012.1 GCA_016931535.1 Bradymonadales bacterium | reverse complement strand
TTCTCGTTCTCGCTCTCGCTCTCGCTCTCGCTCTCGCTCTCGCTCTCGCTCTCGCTCTCGCTCTCGCTCTCGCTCTCGCTCTCGCTCACGGTAAATATGAGCGTATGGTCATATATTCAGAGATACAGAATTGGTTGTCAAGAGCCAGGCCTGTGTTTTCTTCTTTGCTCCAATGATCTTCACGAACGGCGCCAAACCGATTACAGTGCGCCGAGTGAATGAGCATTCATTCGGAGAAAGAGAACCACCATCATGGCTGTCGACTTCGCAACAGTTCTGATCTTCCTGGCGGTAGCGTCGGCATTTGTGGCAGTCGCTCTACTTCTCGGCCGTTTTTTGCGCCCAAAGGTCGCGGAGCCGGACAAGGGGAGCATCTACGAGTGCGGCGAGCGACCGATCGGCACGGCCCGTTTCAACTTCAATCCCCGTTTCTACGTGATTGCGCTGGTCTTCATCATCTTCGAGGTGGAGGTCGCCCTGACCTTTCCGGTGGCGGTGGCGTTCAACCACTGGCTTGGAGGGGGGCGGGGAACCTTGGCGGCGGTGGAGATCGTCCTGTTTCTACTGGTGCTGGTCGCCGGTCTGGCCTACGTGTGGGCCAAGGGCGACCTGGACTGGATCAGAGAGGTTCGTTCTGACGGGGAGGAGAATCGATGACCGGCCCCAAGCTGGAGCAGCGAATCGAGCCGGAGGAGGAGCTGGCGCTTCCCAACGTCCTGACGACTCGGCTGGACCTCGCGCTCAACTGGTTTCGCAAGTCGTCGGTCTGGTACCTGCTGTTCGCCACCGCCTGCTGTGGCATCGAGCTGATGCAGACCGGGGGACCGCGCACCGACCTGGACCGATTCGGCGCGGTGTTTCGGTCCTCGCCTCGGCAGAGCGACCTGTTGATCGTGGCCGGAACCATCACCTACAAGATGGCCGACCGGGTTCGGCTCATCTACAACCAGATGCCGCAGCCCAAGTACGTGATCGCCATGGGAAGCTGCGCGAACTGCGGCGGTCTGTTCACCCCCAGCTACTCGGTGGTCAACGGGGTGGACAAGATCATCCCGGTGGACTTCTACCTGCCGGGTTGTCCACCACGCCCGGAGGCCCTGAACGAAGCGCTCATCAAGGTGCAGGAGAAGATCCAGGGCGAGCCGTGGTTCAAGAAGATCAAGGTGGCAAGGTGAATCAGTGGTCGCTTGCGGGGGGCGGTTGACCACCGGGTCCCGCCGGACGGATCGGACGTGCGGTACCCGACGCAGGCAGGGGGACATCGAAGGTGCGAATGGACGCGGCACAGATCCACGCCAGGTTGGTGGAACGTTTTGCGGAGGCCGTCCTGGGATTCGAGCAGGAGCTCATCGATCCCGCCATTGCGGTGGCTGCCGGTCGGATCCGTGAGATTGCTCAGTACCTGCGCGACGACGCGGCGCTGCAGATGGATTTCTTGCGATGCCTGACCGGCGTGGATCGGCGGGAGACGCTGGAGGTGGTCTATCACCTGCTCTCCACGGTCCACCTCCACACCATCGTCCTGAAGGTGCAAGTGGCTCCGGATGGAGCCAGGGTGGATTCCGTCTGGGACCTCTGGCGGACCGCCGAATGGTACGAACGGGAGGCGTTCGATCTGCTGGGGATCGGGTTTACGGGACATCCCGACCTGCGGCGGATCATGATGCCGGACGACTGGGAAGGCCACCCGCTGCGCAAGGACTACGTGTTTTCGGGGGAGTACCACGGCATCACCGCCGAACGCTCGGATGGGCTCGATGCCTTCGGGGCTCCAGCGACGGACAAGAAAGCGGCGCAGGCCAGGGGAGCCGCAGCGGCCGCTGCGCCGCCCTCGGCCGAGGAGCCGTCGGCAACCGCTGCGACGGTCTCGGCTGAGGTAGCGGAGACGACCTCTCCGGTCGAGCCGCCAGTAGCGGCAGAAAAGACCCCCCGTATTGACGAACCAGGGGAATCGCCATCGACCGGAAAGGCGTCGCGCCTGTCGCCACCGACGGCCTTTCAACCGGCCATGCATACTGCCAAGGCCGATCCGGTGGAAGGCTACATCCAGCTCAACATGGGCCCTCATCATCCGGCCTCCCACGGGGTGCTCAACTTCCTGCTGTTCACCGACGGGGAGATCCTGAGCCGGGTCATCCCCGACGTCGGCTACCTGCACCGGGGGATGGAGAAGCTCGCCGAGTCCATGCCCTATGCCTCGACCATGCCCTACACCGACCGGATCGACTACCTCGCCTCCATGTTCGGAAACTGGGGCTGGGCCCTGGCGGCCGAGAAGCTGCTGGGGATCGAGGTGCCACCGCGGGCGGAGTTCTGCCGGGTGATCGCCGGAGAGCTGAACCGGATCGCCAGCCACCTGATCGGGACCGGCTCCACCTCGCTCGACCTGGGGGCCTTCACCCCATTCGTTCACTGGCTTCGGGAGCGGGAGACCGTCAACGACATCATGGAGATGATCTGCGGCGCCCGGCTCACCTACAACTACATGCGCATCGGAGGGGTGGCCCGCGACATCAGCCAGCAGGTGGTGGACAAGACCAGGCGGTGGCTGGACCACTTCCTCGGCATCATCGACGAGTTCGACCGGTTGATCTCCTTCAACGAGATCTTCGTCAAGCGGCTGGCCAACGTGGCGGTGATCTCACCCCAGGACGCGTTGAGCTGGGGGTTGGTGGGGCCCAACCTGCGAGCCAGCGGGGTGGCCTGGGACCTGAGGCGAGCGGAGCCCTACTCGGTCTATCCGGAGCTGCAGTTCGACCTGGTGCTGGGGAAGGGATGGCGCGGCCAGGTGGGGGACGCCTACGACCGGTTCTACTGCCGCATCGAGGAGATGCGCCAGAGCGTGGGAATCCTGCGCCAGGCGTTCGACCGGATGCCGGAGGGGGAGATCCGTGCCGAGCTGCCCAGGAAGATCAAACCGGCAGCCAACGAGGTGTATAGCCGGGTCGAGAGTGCCCGGGGGGAGATGGGGTTCTACGTCGTCTCGGACGGAACCGACAAGCCCTACCGGGCGCGCTATCGGACCGGCTCCTTCACCTCCATGAGCATCATCGAGCATTTGAGCCCCGGCCTGATGGTCGCCGACCTGGTGGCGCTGATCGGATCACTGGACGTCATCGCCCCGGAGGTGGATCGGTGAGAGCGCATGGCACCGCCCGCCTGGCGAGCGGCACCTCGTTACTGGAGGCCGGCCGCGGCCACCCACCTGGAAGCGGGAGCGAAAAAACCGGGGACGGGGTCTACCTCGACCGGCTCCCTGCAAAGGGCGGAGGGGCGGTTGAGCCCTCTCAGAGGGCGGAACAAGGGTAACCATGAGACAGATAGCGGACTGGATCATCCTCAACCTCTTCGGCGTGGCCGACGCTGGCAGCTGGCCCTACAGCTGGCTGGTCTACCTGGGCATGATGGTGTTCGCTGCCGTGCTGGCCATCACCTTCGTGGCCATCTTTGCCGGCCCGGTGACCTGGGTGGAGCGGCGGGTGGCCGGGCGCATCATGAGCCGGCTGGGCCCCAACCGCGTGGGGCCCCAGGGGTTCTTGCAGTGGTTGGCGGACGGCCTGAAGAACCTGCTCAAGGAGGACCTCATCCCCGACGCGGCCGATCGCCCGCTGTTCCGGCTGGCCCCCCACCTGGTCTGGATGGGGATGTTCGGGGCGTTCGTGGTGCTTCCCTTCGGCGCCCACCTGGTGGCGGCCGACCTGAACGTGGGGCTGCTGTACATCCTGGCCATCACCTCGTTGGTCGTGCTGGGGCTGTTGATGGCCGGCTGGGCCTCCAACTCGAAGTGGGCCTTGTACGGGGGGATCAGGAGCACGGCTCAGCTGGTCTCCTACGAGATCCCGACCGCCTTTTCGCTGATGGTGATCGTGATCTTGGCTGGGACGCTGTCGACCCAGGAGATCGTGCGGGCCCAGGGTGGGTGGCCCTGGGACTGGTTCGTCTTCCGCAACCCCTTCACCTTTCTGGCCTTCTTCTTGCTGATGACCTCCTCGCTGGCCGAGGGCAACCGGGTGCCGTTCGACCTGCCGGAAGCGGAGAGCGAGCTGGTCGCGGGGTACAACATCGAGTACTCGGGGATGCGGTTTCTGTTCTTTCTCTTCGCCGAGTGGGCCAACCTGTGGATCATGGCGGCCATCGGCACGTTCTGCTTCTTGGGGGGCTGGCAGATCCCGGGGGTCTCGCCGGACGCGATCGACGCCTTGTTGGCTCGATCTCACGGCTGGAGCTGGAGCTGGGTGGGGCTGCAGGCGCTTTCCTTCGCGATCTTCGCCATCAAGGCCTCCTGGCTGGTCTTCGTGGTCATCCAGATCCGCTGGACCTTGCCCCGCCTTCGGGTGGATCAGCTCATGATCGCCTGCTGGAAGTACCTGGTGCCCATGACCCTGGTCTGCATCCTGGGGGTGCTGGCGATGGCGCTGCTCATCCCGCAGGGCGGCGTGCTGGACTACCTGATCCGGGGTCTGATGATGGTCGTCGGGGGTGCCCTGGTGGCGCTGTTTCTGTGGAGGGCCCGGGTCAACTACATGCTGGCCCGCGACAGCTACCGGAAGATGGAGGGACGGGAGCTGTGGTTCCCTCCCTATCGCCTGGTATGAGGTGACGCCATGAGCGCCATAGCACGACCGGCCGGAAGGGTCCTGCCTGTCCTCTGGCTCGAGGTGACGCCGTGAGCAAAAAGGCAAATCCCGTGGTGAGCTACCTGTCCACCATCTGGCGGGCGATGTTCTCCACCTTCGAGGGGCTGGCGGTCACCTTCAGCTGGCTGTTCCGCCGCCCCATCACCATCCAGTACCCCGACCGGCTGGAGAAGCCGGTGCAAGAGATGCTGCCGGAGGGGTACCGGGGCATCCTGGAGGTGGACCTGGGTTGCTGCACCGGCTGCTTGCTGTGCTCCACCACCTGCCCCATCGACTGCATCGCCATCCAAGTGGTCAAGAACCCCGAGACCAAGAAGCGGGAGGTGATCCGCTTCGACATCGACATCGCCAAGTGCATGTACTGCGGGTTATGCACCGAGGCCTGCAACTTCGATGCCCTTCACCACACCCGCCAGTTCGAGGGCACCAACGTCAGCCGCAACAACCTGGTGCTCCACTTCGTGAAGGAGCCCCGGGAGGTCTCCTCCCACAAGAAAGGGGAGCCCTGCAATCGACGGCCGGTGGGCAGCATCCTTCCCGAGGTGATGAAGGACTGCTTTGACCAGGAGGAGGGGTGATGCAGGTCCAGGTCATCGGCGCCATCGTGTTTTGGGCGCTTGCCATCCTGACCGTGGCAGGCGCAGCCCTGGTCGCCTTCTCCAGGAACATCGTCCATTCGGCCTTCGGGCTGCTGGCCGCCTTCTTCGGAGTGGCGGGTCTGTTCGTCTTTCTGTCCGCCGACTTCGTGGGGATGGTGCAGCTTCTGGTCTACGTGGGCGGAGTGGTGGTCCTGTTCTTGTTCGCCGTCATGCTGACGGGTCGGATCGAGCAGGTCGAGATCTCCAACCTGTCGCGGGGCCCGCTACCGGCGCTGGCGGTGCTGATCGGAACCGTGGCCGTTCTGGCCGTGGTGGCATTTCAGACCCCCTGGGGGCCGTCGGGCGACATGGCCGCCGAGCCGACCACCGCCGCCATCGGCAACGCCTTGCTGTCTCAGTACCTTCTCCCGTTCGAGATCGCGTCGGTACTGCTGGTCGCAGCCCTGATCGGGTCGGTGCTGCTGGCAAGCCGCCGCAAGGAGGACGAGCTGGAGGACCAGGCGACCGCCGAAGCGACCGACCAGCCAGGGGATCCCCCCGCTGCCGGTCCAGGAGGGGAGCCATGACCATCACCGTCACTCACTACCTGTTGATCTCGGCGCTGCTGCTGGGCTTCGGGCTGTACTGCGTGCTCACCCGCCGGAGTGCCGTGGCCGTGCTGATGGGCATCGAGCTGATCCTGAACGCGGCCAACGTGAACCTGGTGGCCTTCTCCCGGTTCACGGTGGGGGACATCGACGGCCAGCTGTTCGCGCTGTTCGGCATCCTGCTGGCGGCCGCCGAGGCGGCCGTGGCGCTGGCCATCGTGCTGGCGGTGTACCGGAGCATCTCGTCGGTGGACGTGGATGACACGAGCTCCATGAAGGGCTAGGGAATGGCAAGCTATCCTTACCTTTTCTTGATTCCCCTCTTGCCGCTGCTCTCGGCCGCCTTCTACGGCGTGTTCGGGCTCAAGGTGCATCGGCGCTTCGGGGAGAAGGCGGTGCACTGGCCGGCGGTGCTTCTACCCTGGGGCTCCTTTCTGGTGTCGGCCATCGGGCTGGTGACCCTGGCGAGCCTTCATGGGGAGCATGCGGCCCTGCACCAGAGCGTCTGGTCCTGGATCCACATCGGTGCGCTCCAGGTGGACCTGGCCTTCCTGATGGACCCGCTGTCGGCGGTCATGGCGGTGGTGGTGAGCTTGGTGGGGAGCCTGATCCACGTCTACTCCATCGGGTACATGAAGGGGGACCGCTCCTACTGGCGCTACTTCTCCTACCTGAACCTGTTCATGTTCTCGATGCTGGTGCTGGTGCTGGCCGACAACTTCCTGTTCATGTTCGTGGGATGGGAAGGGGTGGGGCTCTGCTCCTACCTGCTCATCGCCTTCTGGTACACCGACCGGGAGAAGGCGGCGGCCGGCATGAAGGCCTTTGTGGTCAACCGGGTGGGCGACTACGGATTCACCGTCGGATTGCTGGTCCTGTTCTGGGGGTTGCTGGGGGTGGTCGGCGCCACCTCCTTGAACTTCCACGAGGTACAGCAGCTGGTGAACGCCCCCGGGATGGCCGATCGGCTGGTCCAGGTGGGTCTCCCCACGGCGGTCTGTCTCCTGTTCTTCCTGGGGGCAACGGGCAAGTCGGCCCAGATCCCGTTGTATGTCTGGCTGCCGGACGCCATGGCCGGTCCGACGCCGGTCTCGGCGCTGATCCACGCCGCCACCATGGTGACGGCGGGGGTGTACATGGTGGCCCGGGTGCATTTCCTGTTCGCGCTGTCGCCGACGGCCATGACGGTGGTGGCGGTCGTCGGTGCGCTCACGGCGCTCTTTGCGGCCACCATCGGTCTGTTCCAGCACGACATCAAGAAGGTGCTGGCCTACTCGACGGTCAGTCAGCTGGGCTTCATGTTCATGGCGGTGGGGGTGGGCGCCTGGTGGGTGGGGATCTTCCACCTGGTGACCCATGCCTTCTTCAAGGCCTGCCTGTTTCTCGGCTCGGGGAGCGTGATACTGGGGTGCCACCACGAGCAGGACATGCGGCGGCTGGGGGGGTTGGGCAAGCTGATGCCCTGGACCGCGGCCAGCTACTTGTTATCCTGCTTTGCCATCGCCGGCTTCCCGCTGTTCTCCGGCTTCTTCTCCAAGGACGAGATCCTCTGGCAGACGTTCGATTCGGCGACCCTGCTGGTGCCGGGAACCCTGCTGTGGGGGATCGGCGCGGTGGCAGCGCTGTGCACCTCCTTCTACATGTTCCGCTCCTACTACCTCACCTTCAGCGGCACCTACCGCGGTGGGGCCGCACAACAGCAGGGGACCGGAGAGGAAGCGGGCCACAAGATGGCTGCCGCCAAGGCCTCGGGGCCCGACGCCTCTCCCCTCGGGCACCCGGGTCAGGGCCATGGTCACACCCTGCCTCGCGAGTCGCCGAAGAACATGACGATCGTGCTGGCGGTGCTGGCGTTCTTCGCGGTGGTGGCCGGGTTTGTCGGTCTGCCGCACCTGTGGCACCTGCCCAACCTGTTCGAGCACTGGTTGGCGCCGGTGTTCGAGGCGGCCTCCCAGGGGCTGGCCAACGCCGGCTACGGCGCAGGCGTGGAGTGGACGCTCATGGCGATCTCGGTCGTCATCGCCCTAGCTGGATTTTTCCTGGCGCGCTGGTTGTACCGCGACGAGAGGAACCCCATCCCGAGGCGGCTGCTGGAGCAGGGTAGCCCCTTCATCCGGGGCCTGCACCGGGTGGTGTACAACAAGTACTACGTGGATGAGGCCTACCAGGTGGCCTTCGTGGACCGGGCCACTGGCCTGGCGAGCATGCTGGCCTGGTTCGACGACCACGTGGTGGACGGACTGGTGAACCTGGCGGGCGCCATCGGACGGTTCTTCGGCCGGATCCAGGGGGCGATCGACCTGTACTTCGTGGATGGCCTGGTGAACCTTCTGGCCCGCACCTTTTTGGTGGTGGGCAAGCAGTTCCGGACCATCCAGACGGGGCGCGTGCAAAGCTATGTATACGGGGTGATGGCGGGCAGCGGTCTGCTGATCGTCATCCTGCTTCTGGTCGTTTGAGGTCGAGCATCAGGCAAACAGGGGTTCGACTATGGATTTTCCTCAGTACGCGACGACGAGCCACTTGCTGACCTGGATCATCTTCACCCCGCTCATCGGAGTAGGGCTGATCCTGTTGTCACTGGCCATCAAGCCGATATTCGGATGGTCCAAGGTGGTCACCGACACCATCGCCCGCGGTACTGGTCTGGCAGCCACCGCCGTGGTCTTCCTGCTGGCCATCGTGCTCGGCGTGGGATACGCCGATCAGCCGGGCGAGCTGGCCTTCGTACATCACTTCGTCTGGATCAGGCAGTTCCACATCGAGTACTTCGTGGGAGTGGACGGGTTGAACGTGGCCCTGATCTTGCTCACCGCCCTGATCGGCCTGGTGGCCATGGTTGCCAGCCTGCCCTGGGGTGGCCGGATCGAGGAGGGGGATCATCCGCACTTCTCGAAGCGGCGGGTGCCGGGGTACATGGCGCTGTTCCTCATCCTGGAGACGGGCATCCTGGGGACCTTCTGCGCCCTCGACTTCTTCCTGTTCTACGTCTTCTGGGAGCTGATGCTGCTGCCCATGTACTTTTTGATCGGGGTCTGGGGCGCTCCCACGCGGGTGGAGGGACCCGGCTGGATTCGGGGTGGACCGTACGCCGCCATCAAGTTCTTCCTGTACACCCTGGTGGGATCGGTGCTGATGCTTTTGGCCATGATCATGCTGTACTACGCCTCCGGCCCGGCGGTGCTGGCGGACGGCACGGTCAGCGAGCACACCTTCAACATCCTGTACCTGGCGCAGATGGGGCAGGCGGGACACTTCGCCTCGGCGGCGCCCATCCTGGGGATGGCCTTCTCCAAGGTAATCTTCGTCGGGCTGTTCATCGGATTTGCCATCAAGGTGCCGATGTTCCCGCTGCACACCTGGTTGCCGGATGCCCACGTGGACGCTCCCACCCCCATCTCGGTGATCCTGGCTGGCCTCCTGCTGAAGACCGGGGGGTACGGGATCTTGCGCTTCAACTTCCAGATCCTGCCCGACGCCGCCCACTGGGCCGCCATCGCCGTGGCGATCCTGGGCGCCATCAGCATCGTGTACGCCGCCTTCGTCTGCATGGCCCAGACCGATCTGAAAAAGCTGATCGCCTACTCCTCGGTGAGCCACATGGGGTTCGTGCTGCTGGGAGCGGCCTCCTTCACCGACCTGGGGATGAACGGGGCGATGTTCGTCATGATCGCCCATGGCATCATCTCCCCCATGCTGTTTCTCATCGCCGGGGTGATCTACGACCGGGCCCACACCCGGGACATCAACAGCTTCGGGGGGTTGGCGGTCAAGCTGCCGGAGTACGCCGGGATCACCGGGCTGGCCTTCATGGCCTCGCTGGGGCTGCCGGGGCTGGCCGGGTTCGTGGGGGAGATCATGGTCTTTCTGGGAGCCTATGGGGCCACCCAGACCATCTTCAAGGTGATCGTCGGGGTGTCGGCCTTCGCGCTGGTCATCACCGCCTCCTACTACCTGTGGGCCATCCACCGGATGTTTCTGGGCCAGTTCAACCAGAAGTGGTCGGGGCTGTGGGACATGAACTGGCGCGAGCGCTTCGCGCTCTACCCGCTGGCCGTCTTGACGGTGGTCCTGGGGTTCTACCCGATGCCGGTGCTGGACCTGTTCCGGAACACGCTCGGCAGCATGGCTGCCAGCATCGCCGCGCTCAACCTGCCGGGACTATAAGGGGTGGCCATGGATCTCTCGTCCAGTTTGCGCGCGTTCGCCCCCGAGCTGGTGCTGACCGCCACCATCTTCGCCGTGCTGGTGGCCGACCTGCTGATGCGCTCACGAACCGATCGGCGTCGCACCGGGGTGCTGATCGCCCTGTCGTTGATCGGAGCGGGGGGTGCGCTGGCCTGGGCGGCGAGCCTGCTGACCCGGGATCTGACGGCAACCTTCTCCGGGATGCTGGCGCTCGACCCTTTTGCACAGTTCTTCCGCCTGTTCTTCCTGCTGGTAGCCCTGGTCGCGCTGGTGATGGCGGCCTTGTCGGACGAGATCTCCCGATCGCGGCTGGGTGAGTACCTGCTCTTGCTGCTGACCGTGACCTTGGGGCTGACCCTCTTGTCCTCCTCCAAGAACCTCCTGATGATGTACCTCTCCTTGGAACTGGTCAGCATCCCCTCCTATGTGCTGGCCGGTTTCAAGCAGGGCGACCGCAGGTCCAGCGAAGCGGCCCTCAAGTACGTGATCTACGGGGGGGTAGCCTCGGGGCTCACCCTGTTCGGTTTCTCACTGCTCTACGGTCTGGCGCATACCCTGGACGTGGCTCAGGTGGGCCACCAGCTGGCCGCCCTCCAGTACGGTCCAGCGACCCTCCTGGCGCTGGTGGTGGCCCTGGTGCTCTCTTTGGCGGGGTTTGCCTACAAGGTGGCCGGAGTGCCGTTCCACATGTGGGCGCCCGATGTCTACGAGGGAGCGCCCACGCCGTTCACCGCCTTCTTGTCGGTGGGACCCAAGGCGGCAGGCTTTGCGGTGCTGATCCGCTTCTTGTTGACCGCCTTCGGGGATCCAGCGGGTGCGACCGTCCCCTGGAACCTGATCTTGGCCATCATGGCGGCCTTGACCATGACCGTGGGGAATCTGACCGCCCTGGTGCAGAACAACCTGAAGCGGCTGTTGGCCTTTTCCAGCATCGCCCACGCCGGCTACCTGCTGATGGCGGTAGCGGTGGGCTCCTGGGATGCCGTCCGGGCGGTGGAGCTCTACCTGGTGTTCTACATGCTGATGAACCTGGGGGCGTTTTTGTGCGTCCAGGTGGTTCGGGACCGGGTGGGATCGGAGCAGATGGCGGCCTACGTGGATCTTCGGGCTCGCTCCCCCCTGCTGGCGCTGCTCCTGGCGGTCTTTTTACTGTCGCTGATCGGCCTCCCGCCGCTGGCCGGGTTCGTCGGCAAGTTCTACCTCTTTGCCGCCGTGCTCCAGGCCAGATCCGCCCTGTACTATGTCCTGGCGCTAATAGGCGTGCTCAACTCGGCCATTGCGCTCTACTACTATGCCCGGGTGCTGCGAGCCATGTACCTGGAAAAATCACCGGCCGACCAGCTTCAACCCTCGTTTTCGCTCTCCCCGGCGACCACTGCCCTCCTGCTCCTGCTGGCGGTGCCTACCCTGCTGCTCGGCATCTTCTGGTTCCCGCTGGCCGATGCGCTTACCGGTGCCGCCACATTGTTCCACTAGGACCATCAATTTCGATCGACCAGTTCTTGGACCGTCCTGAGCGACAGAAGTCGGGGAGTGACCGACCCCAAGTTGACCGCGTGTTTTCAAAACACATTCGTATTCAATATGTTACGGGACTAGCGTA
>JAFGEP010000101.1 GCA_016931535.1 Bradymonadales bacterium | reverse complement strand
CTGTTCACGCACCCTCCCCACAGCTCTTCTTCCGGCTCCAGCCGATTCGAGGAGGCCCGTGGGGTTCTTCGAGGATCAAGTCTGGCTGTAGCCCTCTGCCTTGGTGTTCAAAAACCAGGTATGATAACGTCTTGCCTTCTGCGCTGCCGCCATTCGGGCGGCCCGATCGATGCCGACCAGCAAGAGATGAAAAGATGAGCCTGCGAGGATTGCCGTCTGCCCGTTTTTTCTTCCTGATCATCTTTGGACTCCCCTCTTTCTGCCTGCTCACCACCTGCAGCCCCATCCCGCTTCACATGAGAAACCCGGAGCCGGTCACCTTGTCCCAGTGCTTTGCCGACACCAACGATGCTCCGGTGGCACCGGAGGCGGTCGCCGAGCTGGTCGCTCCCTACGAGGAGATCGAGCTGCCGTTCGACCTGTCCGGTACCTGGGCGCACAAGGAGTGGTCCTCGACCTTCTCGGTGGTGCCGATCGTCGGCCAGATCGAGACCATTACCACCAGCTTTCTTCGAGCAGAGCTGCAGCAGATCGGCAGCCACATCGTGATGACCGTCGAGGATTGCGGCATGTTCTCCGATACCAGCACCCAGCTGTCCCGATTTTTCATCCCCGAACCCTACATTCGGGCCATGGAGCCCGGCACACGGCACGCCGTGGTGACGCCGCAAGATGGCGGATATCGCCTGCGCCAGTACCGTTTCCTGCGGCTTTTGGGGATCGACCTGGAAGACCCGGCCCATGATCCCCTACCTGGCAATGAGGACGATCCGCGCATCTTCGACGATGACGGCGATGGCCATCCAGGATTGACGGTTCGAGTGGAAGGGGTCATCAGCGGAGATATCTACGTGCTGCAACGCAACTGGAACGAGCTGTGCGGCACCGTCGTCAGCCCCGACCACATGGAGGGCTACCTTCGATGGGCTGCGGAGCAGCAGGTTCTGGGTGCAAGCAACTTCCTGCTCAACAGCAATCCGGAGAGCATGCCCAACCCCGACCCCGAGGAGCACCGCTTCATCCATCGCCGCATCGACCCCAGCATGACCTGTGCCGACATCGTGCGCGACCAGGAGCAGATTTTCGGGGGTTCCCGTCTCCAGCCCTGAATGGCATCCGCAGCTGCAGTAGCGGTCAACCAGATCGCGCTACTCTTCAACTACCTCGGGCGACGGGCTTCCGGGTCTCCGCCTACATGTAGCGATCAACCAGATCGCGCAATTCTTCAACTACCGCCAACCGAAACCCCGACATGGAGTTCCAACACACCCTGGTTCCGAATCCGCAGAGGCGTGACCGAGCCAGGACCGAATACCCGCGTCATCCGGCTTTGATACTCGGGGAAAAACCGCTGAGGGAGCAGGACCAGGATGGTGCCGGCGAACCCTCCCCCGTGCACCCGGCAGGCACCGTCGCCGGTCTGCTGGAGGAACTCCTCAGTGAGGCAGAGGGCCAGGGTGATCCCCTGCTGGTGGGGGCTTGAGAGCGAGAAGCTATTCTGCAGCCATTTCTGAGAGGATTGCCCCGACTCGTGGACCAGGGCGACGAGACGAGGGAGGTCCCCCTGCTGGATTGCGGCGATCTGCTGCTCGACGCGCCGGTTTTCCTGCAGGAAGTGGAGAGCCCGCAGCAGCGCGCGGTCGCCGGCGACCTGCCGGAGGCGGTCCATCTCCCCCTCGATCTCTTCGGCCTCCACCTGCCGCAGCCACTCATGCCCGAGCGCCTTGGCTACCGCCTGCATCTCGCGGGGGATGGCACCGTACTCGTTGGACAGGTCGGCATGGCTCTCGCCGGTATGCACGATTGCCAGGCTGTAGCCGTGCCCCTCCAGGTCGATCGGGAGGAGGCGGACCCCGGGGAGCTCCGGATCTTCCAGGTCGATGGCCACCGCTCCACCTGTGGAGCAGGCGATCTGGTCCATCAGCCCGCATGGCTTGCCGAAGTAGTGGTGCTCGGCGTACTGCCCGATGCGGGCCAGGTCGATGGGCGAAAGCTCACCCTGGTTGAACAGCCGATTCTGGATGTCGCCGATCAGCACCTCGAAGGCAGCCGAGGAGCTGAGGCCGGATCCGGTCGCCACCCGGCTGCTGACGACGGCGTCGAATCCACCCACGGCAAGGCCTAGCTCGCGAAACCGGACCGCGATGCCTCGCACCAGGCCGCTGGTGGTCCCGATTTCGGAGGGGCGAAAAGCCAGATCGGCCAGGTCGATCTGGCAGACGCCAGGATACCCCTCGGAAAAGAGCGTGATGATCCGATCCCTGGCCGGGCTGACAGCCGCCACGGTGTCCAGGTGGATGGCGGCCGCGATGACCAGACCTCGGTTGTGATCGGTGTGATTGCCCCCCAGCTCGGCTCGGCCGGGAGCGCTAAAAAGATGGTGGGGAGCCGATCCGAACCGTTTCTCGTACTGCTGCAGCAGTCGGCTGTACCGTTGCAACGTATCTTCGACCTCGATCGCAGAGGATCCGTACAAGAGCCGCAACAGCTCCGATGCGGCTCCTTCTCCAAGGGCGCTCGAGGTCAGCGGCGTGATCATGGCCTCCCCTCCAGCCGGCGCACGCCGATCGCCGCGTGTCGATGGGCTCGCCGACGGCGACGGCCGGTCATGGTTTTTCATCCAGGTAGTGAGTCTCGCTGCACTCTCTCAACCGCTCTGCGCTCTGCTCGGGGGTGATGTCCCTTTGCGGCATCGCTAAAAGCTCGTAGCCGACCATGAACTTCCTGATCGAGGCGGAACGGAGGAGGGGCGGGAGATAGTGCAGGTGGAGATGCCATTCCGGGTGCGGATCGCCATCGGTCGGGCTCTGGTGAATCCCCATGGAGTAGGGAAAGCTGGTGCGAAACAGGTTGTCGTAGCGGATGCCCAACCGCCGCATGGCATCGGCGAGGTCCTCCCGCTGGATCACGTCGAGCTGGTTGATCGCGGTCACATGGGTTTTCGGAAGAAGCATGGTCTCGAACGGCCACACCGCCCAGAAGGGAACCAGGCAGACAAAGCTGTTGTTCTCGAAGACCACCCGCTCTCCTCTTGCCAGCTCCAGCTCGGCGTAGTCGCACAGCAGGCAAGAGGAGTGCTGCTCCAGGTAACGCCGCTGCTGCATCTGCTCCTGGGCCGGAAGCTCCGGAATGGTGGCCTGCGCCCAGATCTGCCCGTGGGGATGAGGATTGGAGCAACCCATCATCTCGCCCCGATTCTCGAATATCTGGACATGCCGGATGTACTCCAGTCCACCCAGGCTTTGATACTCCTCGATCCAGGCCTCGATCACCTTCTGGATCTCTGTGGTGGACATGAGGGAAAGAGTCAGATCGTGGCGGGGGGAAAAGCAGACCACCCGGCAGATGCCCTGTTCGCTGGCGGCCTGCAGGAGATCCCCTTCCTGTAGCCGGAGCTCTGGCACGCCGGCCAGCAGAGACGCAAAGTCGTTGGTGAATACGAACACGTCCCGGTATTGCGGGTTGAGCACCCCGCCGGCCCGCGCATTGCCCGGGCAGAGGTAGCACCGCGGATCATAGGGCTGCAATCGAAAATCGACCGGTTGCTCCACCATGCCCAGCCAGGGCCGGCGGGTCCGGTGCGGCGAGACCAGCAGCCACTGGCCCGTCAACGGGTTGAGACGCCTGTGGGGAAACTGGTTGATCAACATCGGGCTATCGTGGCTCCCCAAGCTGGTGAGACTCGACTATAGAAGCGACGAGGGGGGCTGAAAAGACCAGAGAGAGGTACCTGTCCGATCGACGCCGGTCTTGACGACCTGGGAAGTTCTGTCGCGTTTTGCGCCAGAAGTTGGCCGGTTGTGGAGAACCGCCGGAGTTCTGTCGCGTTTTGCGCCACAAGTCGGCCGGTTGTGGAGAACCGCCGGAGTTCTGACGCGTTTTGCGCCAGAACTGGCCGAGTGGTCGGTCACGCCCTGCTCTTGTCTGCCCATTTGATTTTGCCTAGCGTGAAGCCTTGGTCGGTTGCGGTGCAGGGGACCGGGCCCGTGCGATGGCTAGGTTGACGGTCCATTGGGGTCGATGGTACGGCTTTTGGTGAGCCGTGAGCGGTCGCCAAGAAGCAGCAAGGAGAAGCCCGATGCAGTGGCAACTCGAACGGGTGCCGGAGGGGACGGTCCTCCGTCATGCCGGCACGGGGATATCGTTTGTCTGGTCGCTGTGTCGGATCTCCTTCTCGCCCGACACCGAGAAAGCACCGATCACCTGTTCCCTGGTCGAGATGGGAGAGGGCGACCAGGCAACCGCTGGGCACGATGATGAGAGCTTGCCGAACAGCCATGGCTTTACGGTCGCATGCCAGCAAGTGGGAATCCGGGCGCGGCTGGATATCGGGTGCAACGACCTGGTGACGTTGGCCGGTCGCCTGGTCAATGACACGGACGGCCCGCTGACGCTTCATTCGTTGGATATCCGGCTCGAGGAGATCGACTTTGGGGGTAGCGACGCCGAGGGGTTCGCTTTCTTCAAGAACGGCTACCAATCCTGGACGGCAACGCGCTCCTTCGGCGCCAGGGACAAGGAGCGGAGCCCCTGGCTGCCTCCCGCGCGGCTCATGCAGGACAACCTGCACAACCTGCCGGTTGCGAGGCGGGGTCGTTTCACCTCCGAGATGTTCACCCTGGTGGGGGACAACCGCCTGGGGCGCTACCTGTTGGCAGGGCAGGGGGAGCCGTTCCAGCAGTTCGCCTACTTTCGCACCTCGGTTCGGCCTGACGATCGTCACTATCCGATGCAGATGATCCTGGACTTCGGCGGGCAGGTGCTCCCTGCCAGGTCGACCATCGAGATCGACCGGATCGTGCTGGCGGCGGACAACCACCCCAATCGGCTGTTGGAGCGATATCTCGATCTCATCCAGGTGGCGCAGCCCCGCGGCGGCGATCTCCCGGTCGGATGGTGCACCTGGTACTACTACTACACCCGGGTTCAACGGTCGGACCTCCAGGAAAACCTGGCCTGTGTCCAACAGCACGCCGTCGACTGGCACTACTTCCAGCTGGACGATGGCTACCAGGCGGCC
Organism: Bradymonadales bacterium; assembly: GCA_016931535.1. Classification (GTDB taxonomy): domain Bacteria; phylum Myxococcota_A; class Bradymonadia; order JAFGEP01; family JAFGEP01; genus JAFGEP01. Next base: position 3,023 of record JAFGEP010000101.1, on the reverse strand, counting down.
ATCGGGGACTGGTTGTCGGTGAACCAAAAGTTTCCCGAGGGGCTCGATCCGATCGTGTCGGACATCCGTAAGACCGGTCTGAACGCCGGAATCTGGCTGGCGCCTTTTTTGGCCTCCCGGCGGTCTACCCTGTTTCGCGAGCACCCGGAGTGGTTCCTGAAAGACCGGGATGGCGCGCCGCTTGGAGCCGGGTTGAATCCCGCATGGAGAAGAGAGGAGCGGATCTACGCTTTGGATGCGACCCATCCGGAGTTTCAGGAGTACCTGGACCGGGTGATCCGGACCCTGGTGCATGACTGGGGGTTTCGGTTTCTCAAGCTGGATTTCCTGTATGCCGCATGCCAGTACGGACGGGCACACGATCCGGCCGTCTCGCCTGCCGGGCGGCTCAGGCTGGGGTACTCCATCATTCGCCAGGCTGCGGGGGAGGAGGTGTTCTTGCTGGGCTGTGGAGCACCTCTGACGCCCAGCATCGGGATGGTGGATGGTATGCGCATCGGCCCGGACGTGGCCTCCTTCTGGTTTCCCACCTTTCGCTACCACCTGACCCGCGATCCACACGCGCTGTCGGCCCGCTTCGCCCTGCGCAACATGCTCAACCGGTCGCAGTTTCACCGAAAGTTGTGGCTGAACGACCCCGACTGCCTGCTCATCCGCGACACGGAGACCCGACTGTCGGCGGCTCAGCGCCAGACGCTGGCCAACGGCATCATCATCACGGGGGGGCTGCTCCTGATCTCGGACCGGTTGAGCCGCTGGTCGCCCGAGCTGTGGCAGAAGGTCGAGACGATCGAGACCCACAGCCGGGCCTGCTTTTCCGGGCGCACCTGGCCGCTCGACCTGATGGAACGGGAGACCGCAGAGCTGGTGTACAACACGACCGGCTACCTGGCCATCTTCAACTTCTCGCGCCGGGCACGGCACAAGCGGGTGCCGTTTTCCCCCTACTTCGAGGGGCTGGTCGATCCCGGAGCGACCTTCGTATCGGTGTGGGACGGCCGCCGCTACAGGTTCAACGGCTCTTACCTGGATGCCGGGGTGATCGAAACCCACGGCTCGCTGCTGCTGAAACGGGAGTGAGCACCGGGATGGTCTTGGTGCCAGATGTCCGCCACGGCGGCTCTGATCGATCCGTTCCAGAAGCCGGTGTGATCGAAACGAATGACTCGTTGCTGCGGAAGCGGGTCACAGCGTCCAGGTGATATCGAAGCCGAACTCGTTGTTGGCGCCGTGACCCTTCATGTTGGTGGGCGGGTTGGTGATGCTGTCCTGGATGTCGATCAGCTCGAACCAGTTGTGGACGTAGGCAGCACCCAGCCGGACCGTGTCGGTGACCTGCCAGCGTGCGCCCATCGAAACCCCGAACTGGGTCTGGCTGGGATTCTCCAAGGTCAATGTTCGCGTGGGAATGGGGCTGTAGTCCCACTGGTAGCCGAGCATCAGCTCCAGCTCCGGCAATACCTGGTACAGCAGTCCGACGCACCAGTTCCAGGAGTTGGAGTAGTTCTTGGGTTCGACCATCTCGGTCATCCCCATGATGGGTCGTTCCAGCTCGGTGCGCTGCTCCTGGAGGATCTGGTAGTGCCAGTAGTAGACGTCGGCGCCCAGCTGGAAGTTGGGGGCGAACTCCCAGTTGAATCCAGCCCGCAGGTTGAAGGGGATCACCATCTCGGTGTGATGGGTCGATCTCTCCGATGTATTGTTGGGATACTTGAGCTCGACCTCGCCCTCGAGGTCGATGGGAGCACCACTCTCGAACCCGATCCCCAGGCGCAAGTGTTCCAGCGGCCGGAAGAGAAAGCCGAGGTTGAAGCCACCGGTGAACGCCATGCCGTCCAATTGGAGCTCGGCGTCCAGCGCTGCGGTCTGATCGACCGGCAAGAAACGCTGGTCGGGATCCTGCAGCACCAGCGGGTTCATGATCCTCCTGGCCGTGAAGTAGACGTGGATGAGGCTGACCCCGCCCCCGATCGAGAAGGCATCGGTGACCTCGTAGGCGGCTGACAGGGTGGCTCGACTGGCGATGAACAGCGCCCGGAGGAGATGGTACCGGCTGGCTTCATCCTCGGGCAGCACACCGCCATAGGCGTTGGGCGCATATAGCCCGAACCCCAGCCGCAGACGATCCATCCCCAGGTCGGACACGAGGCCCAGAAAGGGGATCGTGCCCACATTCCAGTCCGGCTCGACCTCATGGTCGGGGCGTAAAACACCCTGGCTGTCATAGAACCGGGATCCCGTGTCCACGACGAACCAGGACTGGCTGTGGTAGAAGACGGTTCCCTCCATCAAGGTCAAGCCAGCCGGGTTGTGGAAGATGGCGGTGACGTCGTCGGGCCTGGCGGTGACCGCCAGCATCCCCATCCGGCGAATTCCGAAATCCAGGTTGGAGAAGCCGCCTGCTCTGGCCTCTCCGGCGGCCAACCAGACCGGGGCGAGCGATAGACAGACCAGCAACGCCAGGCCTGGCCGGCCAATCCGGCCGACAAGACCCGTGCTGGACCCCCCGCACACTTGCCTTCCGTTCCAGGCGCCCGGGCCGTAACCCCAGCGTGAACCAACTCCCCTCCCGATCCGCTGCTGGACGATTGCCATCGTGACTCCACTACCTGTGAATGGGGATAGCCGACCGACGAGTTGAACCAGTCCTTGGGCTACAAGTCAACAACGACGGGGGCAGGTGAGCGTGGTATCGCTCTGCCTCGGGGGAGGATCGCCCCCTCCGGCGGCTAGGCCGCCACCTCCCCCGGGCTCTGCCTCGGGGGAGGATCGCCCCCTCCGGTGCTGCGCCCACTGGATGCAGATCCAGATCTCATGTCGGTTACCGGTCAAATTGAGTTCGGGAATCGAGCCAGTGGATCGACTGGGTGCCGAGTAGTCAAACTGATCAGAGCACTCTGACCAATGGAATCCAACAGACGCCCTGAAAGGGCGAGAGATACCACCCACGTGATGCGGATCGGGTGTTTTATTAACGTTTCTAATAGGTTGTTCTTGATCGCCAGATATGAGAAATCGGTCGT
>JAFGEP010000011.1 GCA_016931535.1 Bradymonadales bacterium | reverse complement strand
GCCTGGTCTCGTGAACCGAAGCGCTCGACGGCATTTCTGCCTGATTAGAAGCAAAACGTCGATCTTCTGGATGCAGATCCAGTGGGCTACGCAGGCACCTCCCCCGGGCTTCGCCTCGGGGGAGGAAAGTTAGGCCAGAGGCTAGGATCGCCCCCTCCGCCTGCTACGCCGCCACCTCCCCCGGGCTTCGCCTCGGGGGAGGAGACCTGGCCGTATTTCAGGTGGTCCGCCAGTGTGCGGAGCCACTGGGTGCGCAGCCTCCTTGCGGTTCCCCTGGCGATGATGCCCAGGATGGGCAGAGCCACCTTGTGGATCTTCAGGTAGGAGGGCTGGCCGTCATAGATGGGACGGACCGTACGCTCGGCGATCCGGACCCGGGCCAGAGCCAGGTGGTTGAGCAGGTCGTTGGGGAAGCCGTAGCGGGGGTAGATGCGGTCGATGGGGAGGCGATCAAGGACGCGAAGGCGCAGGGCGGTATATCCGCACTGGCAATCGGTCAGGTGGGAGAGCCCGGTCGAGAGCCGGGTGAGGACCGAAAGGGCGCGGATACCGACCAGGCGCGAGGTGGGGATGATCCGCTGGTATCCCGGCCAGCCCAAGCGGTTCCCTTTCACGTAGTCGGCCTCCCCTCTGAGCAGGGGAATGAGCAGGCTTGGCATGTCATCGGGGTGCATCTGACCGTCGCCGGCCATGACGACGGCGATGTCCATACCGAGTCGGGAGGCGCAAAGGTAGCCGGTGAGGATGGCTGCGCCCACGCCTCGGTTTTGGGAATGTCTGAGCGCTACCAGGCGAAGGTCGCCGTTCTGCCGGAGTCGATCGGGTGTCCCGTCGTCGCTGGCGTCATCCACCACGATGATGCGATCCACGTAGTGAGGTATGGAGGCGAGGCAGGCGTCGATGTGTCTCGATGCGTTGTAGGCGGGCACGACGACCGCGATGCGTTCTTCCTGGAGCATACCGTCTCCTGGGCGGACAGGGTTCAGTCGGCGGGTGGGGTCTCACCTGCTGCCAGCAGCTGGAATGCGGCCTCGAGCTGGGGGTCTTCGATGGGTTGGAAGGGAACCAGCTGGTCGCCGTCATTTGCCGGGGAAAGGGCCGGTGGCACCTCCTCCGGTCCTTCGGAGATCAAGGCGGGGGAGGTTGCCCCGCGAGAGATCAGGATGTCGGGTACCAGCCCGTTTTCATGGATAGACCGGTGCAGGGGCGTGAAGTAGCGCGCCACCGTCAGTTTCAGGCCGGAGCCGTCCGGGAAGTTGAAGATGGACTGGACCGTGGCCTTACCGAAGGTAGTGGTGCCCACCAGGGTGGCGCGACCGTAGTCCTGGAGGGCACCGGCGACGATCTCGCTGGCCGAGGCGGTTCCTCCGTTGACCACCACGACGAGCGGTCCCTCGTAGCGGGTAGCGCCGTCTCTGCTGGAGTACGACTCGTTTTCGTGGGGGTTTCGTCCTTCGGTGGTGACTACCACGCCGTTGTCGAGGAAGATGTCGGACAGCGCGATGGCCTCGTTGAGGAGGCCGCCCGGGTTATTGCGCAGGTCGAGGACCAGGCCGGTGAGTGGGCCGTCGTTCTGGACCTCGAGGTCATCGATGGCGGCCAGGGAGTCGTCGGTGACGTTGGCCTGGAAGATACTGATGGAGAGGTAGCCGATCCCTGGGGCCAGCAGTTGAGAGCTCACCGCCTGCATGTGGATGGTGTCCCGGATCACGGTGAACTGCAGGCTCTCAAACTCAAAGTCGGATGTCTGGCGGCGTAGGCGGATCTCGACGGGGACGCCCTGCTCGCCCCGCAGCTGGTTGACGATATCGGCGACACTGCGGTTGACCGTGCTGAGGTGATCGACCTCCAGAAGGACGTCGCCGGCCTGTATGCCGGCCTCGAAGGCCGGTCCTCCCTCGAAGGGGACCACGACGACGATCTCGCCTTCGCGGGCGCCGATCTCCATGCCGACCCCGACGTACTCGCCCCGCGTCTCGGTGCGCATCCGCTCCAACTCCTCGGGGGTGAGGAAGGCGGAATGGGGATCGAGGGTGCGAACCATCCCCTTGATGGCGCCATAGAGGAGCTCCGGGCTGTCCACCGGGTCCACGTAGGACTGCTCGATGTGGGCCAGGACATTGGCGAAGGTCGAGAGCTCCGGGTAAGGGGGGGCGCTATCGTCAACCTGGGCCCGCACGATCTGGCGCGAGAAGTAGCCCAGGGTGAAGGAGAGCAAGAGGGAGAGGAGGAAGAAGGACCGTCGGTACGAGTTGAAAATCCGCATCTTGCCTACCGCATGAACCGAGTTGGGGGGCGCTCCGGCCAGCGCCGGCGACCCCTTGCGCAAATGCGCACAATGGCATCGGGGGGTTTCGCTGTCCAGCTAATTGGGGGCTGTCAGGTCGATCCAGTCGGCCGGGTCGAGCGGTTGTCGGCGGTGTCTGATCTCGAAGTACAGTTGCTCGCCGCCCTGGCCGTCGAGCCGGGTGGTTCCCAGGCGCTCACCGGGACGGACCAGGTCGCCGGGGCCACGGAGGCAGTCTCCCACAAATCCATAGACCGAATAGTAACCCTGGCCATGGTCGATGATCACCACCTGCCCGTACCCGTTCAACCAGCCGACATGGCGTACGATTCCCGATGCCACCGCGCGCACTGCGCTCCCCTGAGCGACCTGGTAGGTGACGCCGGGGTGTCGAACCAGGGTGAATGAGGCGGTCCGTCGCATCGGCCCGAACCCAGCGAGCACCGCACCCGCGACGGGCCGCTGCAAGGTGCCCCGCAATCGAGGGAAGGAGGGGGTGATGGCGGTGCTGGCAGCCCGGTCGAGCGCCTGGGCGACGCGGCAAACGGCGGTGCTGCTGGCCACGTCGAGAGGCAGAGCGCGCGTATCGGTGTCGCTTCCGCAGTCGGATTGGCGAGGTTCGGGGCATGGAGCGGTGAGGGTATTATCGAGAGTCGGTGCGTGTTTGGGCAGGAGACTGGCCGCCTGGAGGAGGATCGGGGTGTCCGCCAACGGGGAGGTCATGGGAGTGGATCCGGAGCGCTGGAGCGAGACGCCAGCCACCGCCAGCGAGCACAAGAGAACGAGGATCCGACGAGGCCATCTCATGGGCACATTATAGTGCCCTTCGACGTATGCCCAATTTTCCGGCGGTTGCCGGCCATCGGTTCCGGGGGGATGGCAGTTGGCAGCCGAGGCGGACAGCCGTTCGCAAGCTGATAACCGCATCGTTTGACCTGCCTGCTGTCGCTGGCCGTGCGGTTCTCTCTGTTACAGGTTGGCCAGGAAGGCTTCGATGTCTCGGGCCAGCTCCCGGTCCGGCGAACAGTCCAGACCGCAAAAGGCCCTCTTGGGTTCCGGGATGATGGCGGCCAGAGAGCGAACGGTCTGGACGATCGTCTTGTCCAAGCTCTCCTGCTCGTCCCCTTCGTGAGGCTCGGCCAGAAAGGGGGCGATCTCGGGCGGAACCCCGGGGGTCTCTTCGGATGGAAGAGAGAGGGGAAGAAGGTCTGACGTGGTGCCGGGAGGGGGGGTCTCCTCGGAGAACTCGACCAGGGGTTGATCCAGCATGGCGTGAAGTTCATGGAACTCCTCGGGCTGCTGCGAGGTGGCGTCCTGGTGGGGGACAACCTCCTGCTGGATCGATGGTTCGGGCGATGCCTGCTGGGAGACGCCACTCTCCGATGGCTGGTCTTTCCCCGGTGGCTGGTCCTTCTCCGGCGCCGGTTCTTCTTCCAGGGAGACCTCCTCCGGCGGGCTGGTCTCCAGGAGGACCGGTTCCCGGTCCACAGAGGGTTCGGGCTCTTGGGGCTCCTGTGGCCCTGGTTCCTCTGCGAAGGAGACCTCCTCCGGCTGGTCGGTCTCCAGGAGGAGCGGCTTTTCCGCAGGGGTGGTCTGGTCCGATTGGGTTACTACGGAGAGCGCCTCGGTCGAGGGTGGGATCTCCGGTCGTTGGGTTTCGGGGATCCCGGTCAAGAGAGGGGGGCTATCGGACAGCGTGTCGGCCGTTTCCTCGGGCTGGGGGGGTGAGGGCTCGGCGTCTGTTTCCTTGGCCTCGGTCTGCTCGTCGGGAGCGGGGTGCAACCTGGCGAGGAGCTCCGGGTTGCTCTCGACCAGGTTCAAGGCGTCGGGGATGGTCGAGGAGGGGGAGAGGTACTTGCCGTTGGTGATGTTCTTGTAGCACAGCTTGTGCAGGGCGCGGACCCGCTTGCGAATCATCTCGTCGCGCTCGTCGGGATTCTGGATCCCTTCGATGTGCTTGGCGTAGCTGACCTGGATGGTCTCGACAATCTGTCCGCCGCGGAAGATCTGGCTGACGATCAGGTTGGTCTTCAGCCCCAGGTCCTCGGTCTGGATGTGGTAGCGCTCACCCTGGAAGTCGATGTCGTTGTTGAGGCCGATCTGCACGGTTCGCGTCCTTGTCGGGGGCGGGTGTGCAGGGTTCAGTCCAGCATGAGGAAGTAGGGCCAGGGTGCGGTATCGACCGGATCGCCGCAGGTCGGACAGGCACTCAGGGCGCAGCTGAACGAGAGGGCACACCCGCCTTCTGGGATATCCACGCTGCTGCCTGAGGGGCTCAACTGGAAGCGTTGCGACGTTCCGGTGAGGAAGCCCGACACCTCCACATGGTAGGTATAATACCCGGTCGGAGGGGGAGGTAAATCCCCATTGTCCTTGACCAGGTCGAAATCGAAGGGCAGCCCGTTGCCGGTGGGCGACAGGGTGGCGGCCTCGATCCGGATCTGGGTGGTGCAGGTCTGGCGGTCGAAGGCGGGGGTGAAGCTGGTACAGGTCGGGTTGATGGGGTTGCCGAAGTAGTCTCTGGCCACGTAGTAGACGTTGTACGTGAGGTCGCTCCAGGGCGAGGGGGTCTGGAAGCAGAAGGAGTCCGGGCCGGTGCAGGTATAGGAGGGGTCGTCGCGGGGGTAATAGCGGTTCAACCCGGTGCCCCCCGAAGCCGGTATCACGTACCAGTGAGACAAGGGGTAGGGGCGGCTGGGGTAGTCGGCATCCAGTGCCAGGGAATCGGGAGCGGTGGCGGCGTCCACGCCGGTGAAATCGGTGAAGGAGATCGGCGATGTCGTGTGGTGAAGATGGTCAGGAGAGCCGGTGAGCAAGACCCGGGTCTGGACCCAGATGGGGACGTTCAGATCGTGCTCCCCGTTGGGCTCGTCAAAAACGCCGTCGACATATCCCGCAACGCCCTGGACATCCCGGAAGAGGTCGGTGCCGGTATCGTAGCCGTCGTCGTCGTCACAATCGACATAGGGCTCCGAGAGATCCCAGTGGACCTCGTCGTTGTCGAGGAGGCCGTTGCGGTTGCGGTCGTCGAACTCCTCCTCTCCCATGACCCAGGCCACGATGGTGACCAGCCCATCGCGGGGGTTGCGGATGCGGCTCGTGCCGCTCTCGATCCAGCTCGGTTCGTCCAGGAAGGGGTCGACGTCCCGGGGAAGGATGCCATCGGCGCACCACTGGATGCTGACGTTTCCGGAGGTGTCGTTTTCGGCGACCGACTGAGGGAAGAATCGCCCCGACTCGGCCAAAAACTCGACCTGTCGGGTGATGCCGATGGGGTTGCCGTAGCGGTCGCGCAGGGAGAGGGAGCACGGGGTGCAGAGATTGCCGGTAGAGGGCGTGGCGATGGCGGAGCCGGTCATGTAGCGCAGCGCCCCGATGTTGCCGTAGGTGCAGCTCAAGGTCATGCCACCGCGAGAGGGGATGGCGCCGGCGATCAGGCAGGAGTCGGTGTCCTGGCTGACCAGGCGGCTTCCTGGGGTCAGACGGGTCTGGGCGGTCACCCGGACCGTACCGTAGTTCGTACCGGCATACATGGTGGTGCTGACCTCTCCGTTCTCGTCGGTGAGATCGTAGGTCGGGACCACGTGTGCGCCGGTGGAGGTGGTGACCACCACGAAATCGACCTGATGACCGGCGGGAAAGGGCTCGTCGTTGCTGTCGAGGACCTGGAAGAACAGCGTTCGCTGGTCGGTGACGCCCGAGCCGGCGATCCCCAGGGGACACTCGGCGGAGGCGCCGAGGAAGAGGATGGTGTCGATATCGACCAGGGTGAGCTGGGCGGAGCCCTCCACTCGCTCGGTGGGGCCAGAGTTGAACCATTCGGGCGCAGCCCAGGCCTTGATCTGGACCATGTCCATGTTGAGGCCGGCGGTGTAGGTGAGGTCGATGGCACCCAGCTCGCTGGCGGCGACCGACAGGGTTTCGGAGAAGGAGGCGTCGCCCTCGATGGAGCTGGAGCCGGCGGAGAGGATTCCGTTGTTGAGGGAGAAGTGGACCAGGGCGTTGGAAGCGGGGAGGTCGCCGATGTCATAGACGAAGACGGAGACGGGGGTCTGGCTGGTGCCGTTGGCAGGCAGGCTCCGTTCCTGGGGGGTGATCGAGATGCCGGGGCGGATGGAGGTCCCTCCAGGCCGGACAGTGAAGGAGACCTCGGCATCGCATTCCACTCCGCACCCCATGCTCTCGTTTTCGAACTGAGCGGTGATGACCAGGACGGTATTGGCGCTGATGGCACCGGTGGTGAAGGTTGCCTCGGCCCAGCCGGTCAGGTTGGTGGAACGGGTCTGCTCCTGTCGGTGATCGGTGCCGAATCCCCCCAGAGAGGAGGTGTAGTTGCCGGCGGAGTCGGTGACGCGGAACAGGACACGGGTGCCGGGGGGGACCGCCTGAGGGGAGCCCCCGCCCTCTTCATCGGGCTGGAGGGCATGGGCACGGACCTCGATCTGGCTGTTGGAGAGATACAGGACCTGGTCGGGATCGAGAGTCAAGGGGTTCTCGATATACCAGTTGCCCGTGTAACGCTGGATGCACTTGAGGTTGGCGTTGCCGGAGACCTGCGGCTCTCTCAGGTAGGCATCGATGCGGACGTCGGCCATCTCGCTGCAGACGAAGGTGGTGCTGGCGCTGCCCTGGGACAAGGCCAGGTTCATCTGCTGGACCCCATCCAGGCCGAACATGCCGGTCCGAGCGGCGGTACTCAGATTCGTCCCCAGCACCACGATCTCGGAGCCGTCGGGGGCGGGGCTTCCGTCCTGGTCCACGACCTGGATGGTGATCGATGCGGTCTCGCTTCCTCCGCCGTCCAGCGTGGGGATCCCGTCGGTGCCCACCACGCCTCCACTGATGGCGATGTAGACCGAGTACTGTTGATCTCCTTCGTCACCGCATCCGACGCCAACCAGCAGCGGACCGATCAGGACGAAAAGTAAGAAGGTAGCGGTTCCACGAAAGCGCACCATCGGGCGTTCTCCAGGTCGGAATGGGAAGCTGGGGGGCACATGCCGGTCTGACATCGTCCCAGGGACGTTGCAGCCGCAACCCGCCAGCCGGTTCACTCCTACGGTAGTAGGGGCTCGAAACGCTGTCAAATTAGCGAGCTATCACGGGATGGAGTGTATTATGGGAGGTTGGTGGAGGCAACCGAACCGCTGCGATTGGTGAACACAGGGAGGGTACACATGGCGGGTGAGATTGCAGGAGCCCTTCGTCCGTTTCTGACTCGAGAGCGGGCCGATCGGATCGAGCAGATCCTGGAAGGGCGGTTGAACGGGATCCAGGTGCTGCTGGAGGGTCCATACGACCACGGCAACATTGCGGCCATCATGCGCAGCTGCGAGGCGTTCGGCGTGCAGACGGTCCACCTGGCCGATCTGCCTGAGACCTACAAGCCGGCGCGCAAGCCGGGGTTGTCGGCCCACAAGTGGTTGACCCTGTGGGTGCACGATCGGATCGAGCAGGCGGTGGACCGCCTGCGCAGCCAAGGGTTCCGGCTGACGGCGGCAGATCCCAAAGCATCCCGGACGTTGGAGGAGCTGACGTTTACGGGTCGAACGGCGCTGGTCTTTGGCGCCGAGAAGGAGGGGATCACCGGGGATCTGCTGGGGCTGTGCGATGAGACCTACCGGATCCCGATGGTCGGTCAAACCCAGAGCCTCAACGTCTCCTGTGCCGCCTCCATCGCATTGTACGAGGCGACGCGCCGCTATCGCCTCGCGCTGGGGCGCCTGGGCGATCTGACCGACGAGGAGAAGGAGCGGGTCCGGCGCCTGTTCTACCGTCGCGCGGTGCGTTTTTCCGACTTGATTTTGGCCGCTCGAGGGGAGGAGGGCGAAAGGTAGTCCCGCCCCCTCCGCCCTTCGGGCACCTCCCCCGCTTGCACGGCAAGCGGGGGAGGATCGCCCCCTCCGGCGCTGCGCGGGTGCAGCTTGTCCAACGGCTAGGATCGCCCCCTCCGGCGCTGCGCGGGTGCAGCTTGTCCAACGGCTAGGATCGCCCCCTCCGGCGCTGCGCGCCACCTCCCCCTGGCTCCGCCTAGGGGGAGGATCGCCCCCTAGGGCGCTGCCAGGCAATGGCATCTTGGTTTGGCTTGACAGATGAAGCGCCGATGGTAGTATCTGCCGTCCGCTCGATGGGAGCGGATTGCGGTCGCGAGAAGAAACAGCGCGACGGCTGAGGCAAGAGGTTGCAGATGTACGCAATTGTCGAGACCGGCGGCAAGCAGTATCGGGCCGAAGTAGGCAAGGTCCTGGATGTCGAGCTCCTCGATGCCGGTGAAGGCGACGGGGTGGAGTTCGATCGGGTCCTCCTGCTGACGGATGAGAGCGGCACCCGGGTGGGAACCCCCACGGTGGAGGGAGCCAGAGTCAAGGCCCAGGTGATGGGTACGGTGAAGGGGCCCAAGGTTCGCATATACAAGATGCGCCGGCGCAAGGGGTACCGGAAGCAGGCGGGGCATCGGCAGGGGTATTCACGGGTGAAAGTCACCGCGATCGAAGCCTAGAGAGGGGAGCCATGGCGCACAAGAAAGGACAGGGCAGCTCGAGGAACGGCCGCGACAGCGCCGGCAAGCGGTTGGGGGTCAAGCGGTTCGGCGGCGAGGTGGTGACCGCCGGCAGCATTCTGGTCCGGCAGCGGGGAACGCGATTTCATCCCGGACAGAACGTGGGGCTGGGCCGTGACCACACCTTGTTTGCCCTGATCGACGGCACCGTCCGGTTCCACGTGGCTCCCGGCGACAAGAAAAAGGTAAGCGTGCACCCCGTCGAGTCCTAGCCCACCCGGCCGACTCCTCCTTATCGAACCACGACGTTGACTTGATTGGCAGGCGCTCCCGCCCTGGAACGGGAACCGCCGGGCCATGGAGCCTTACCGTGTTCATCGACGAAGCCAAATTCCGCGTCACGGCAGGTGACGGTGGCGATGGATGCGTGGCGTTCCGCAGGGAGAAGTACGTTCCCCGGGGCGGGCCGTCGGGGGGGGACGGTGGTCGGGGGGGGGATGTGATCCTGCAGGCTGACCAGGGGCTGTCCACGCTTCTGGATCTGCATCGGCGGCGTCACATCAAGGCCAGGCGGGGCGGTCATGGTCAGGGGAAGGACAAGCACGGGGCCGATGGGGCGGATGTGGTCATCCTGGTTCCCGTGGGCACGCTGGTATACGACGACGACAGCGGGGAGCTGCTGGAGGATCTCCGCCACCAAGGCCGGCGGTTGGTGGTAGCCAGAGGGGGGCGAGGAGGCCGAGGCAACGCCCAGTTCGCGACGCCGACTCGACAGGCCCCGGACTTCGCCGAGCCGGGCCAGCCAGGGGCAAGCCGGATGATCCGGTTGGAGCTTAAGCTGTTGGCGGACATCGGCATCGTGGGTTTTCCCAGCGTGGGGAAATCGACCCTGATCTCGCGCATTTCCAACGCCCGACCGAAGATCGCCGAGTACCCCTTCACCACCTTGACCCCCAATCTGGGGTTGGTTGGCTGGCGCGATGATACAAGCTTCGTGGTGGCCGATCTGCCCGGCCTGATCGAGGGGGCCCACCTGGGGAGAGGGCTTGGACACCGCTTCTTGAGGCACCTGGAGCGGACGCGCGTCCTGGTCCACCTGCTGGACGTGCCCCTGGAGCAGGCCCTGACAGGTCGTCTCGGACGCCACCCCCTGCGGGACTACGAGGTGCTGAGAGGGGAGCTGTCGGCCTACAACCCCCGCCTGTCGGAGCTTCCCGAGATCGTCGTCTTGAACAAGCGTGACCTGCCGCATGTTCGCGAGCAGGAGGCGGAGATCGCCCAGCACTTCCTGTGCCTGGGGACCCCCTTTGTCTCCATATCGGCTGCCACAGGGGAGCATCTGGATCTGCTGCTGGACCTGATGGGACAGACCCTGGCGGCGCTTGGAGCTCGGCAACCCTGAGCGTTGGGGGTATCCGCGTCACCTGCGGATAGGGAACTGCCCCAGGTAAAGGCCGTCCTCGAAACGGATCTCCACGATCACACCGGCCATCTGTCGTTGCCAGTGGACTTCGGTAGGAGCCGTCCCCGGCAACGGGCCTTGCCCTCCCGCGTCTCTCGAGATCGGCTGTTCCCACTTGTTACCGATGGCTTCCTCGCTCTCGAGCGATCGGCCTGGATGTCCATCGGCGCTGCTTGCTGACGCCGAGTCGGCGACGGGAAGCTCGGCGGTTACCTGCTCCTGGCGCAGGGTCCTGGCGATCTCGTCGGCGGGGAGGATGACAAGCAGGTGCGACCATCGATGTCGTAGGTAGAGTGCAGCGCTCACCAGCTGGAGGAGTGCGACCTCCTGGTCATCCCAGAGGGTGATGATCCGGGTTCTGTCCATGACCGGTCGGACAACGGCGATGGCGGCGTTCAGCCTGGTAGTGGTGAGATCCTCGGTGTCGAGGTGGATCGCCAGATCGCCGCTTTCGGTGATGGTGACCATCCCGGTCAGGGGGTAGGCTGTGGGGCCACGCGAGGTGCCCCTGCCGGTTTCTTGGGGTAGATCCGGTAGTTCACCCTCGAAGGCCATGAGAGGCTGTTCACCGGTGACGGTTCTGTGAGGGATCCCACCGGCCTGAGGGCCCAGAGTTTCCAGCGGCTCCGGTAAGAGCGGCGACTCGACCCGCTGGGAGGTGATCTGGTCGCGGTGTAGCGGGTCGATCTCCAGCCTGGGCTGGTCTCCGGTAAAGGTGGTGGCCACGGGTACGGGTTTTGAGGGCGCGCCAGGAAGGGGCGGTGTCGGGTGCCCCAGCAGAGGGATGACCGGTGTCAGCTCCTCCTGTTGATCCGGTTCTCCAGCGAGGTCGTCCGGCAGCGCCGCAGGAGCAGGGGAGAAAGCAGGTTTCTGGCCTTCGAGCGCCTCACCCTCGGTACCGGGGAGAGGAGGGTGCGCCGGTTCCCCCTCCGGTGCAGCAAGGGGACCGGTCTCTCCTTCCTTCCGGGCGGGGATCGGTGGGGTATAGGGATGAGGAGGAGGTTGTGCGAACAGCTCGGCGAGCGCGCCGGGAAGTGCGGACTGGCCGGCGGGAGAATCACCGGGCAGTGCGAAAACACCGCCCGAAAGACCGGTATCGGTTTCGTTCGGAGGTTCCGAAAACAACTCTGCCAGAGGATGAGGAAAGGGGGGTTCTCCCGATCCCTGGGCCGGAGGGGAGGAAAGCAGGGTATCCATGGTGGCCGGAGGCCTGGCTGTCGGCGCCGTCTGCCAGTATCGCGGCGTGAGGGGACCGGTTCCACGCTCCCCGGGGGGCGGTGCCTTGGAGACCTTGGATCGGGCCGGATCCTCGAACGGGTAGGGGAACGGTCCCTGGTCCGGTTGGGCCAGTGGACCTGCCGAGATCTCGGTGACATTCGTCCGAGGCTCGACGCGGTGGGGGAAGTGCAGGTTGCCATCCGGCGCCAGGGGCTGGTCGAGCTCCACGGCTCGCCTGCCCTGAGAGGAGACCAGCGTATCGGCCAGCGGGTCCACCCGGTCCAGGACGGCGATGGAGGGCCATCTGCTGGAGCTGACTTCCCTTTGGGGCCGTGAGGAACGGACCGGTTGGAGCGAGATATCCGCTGCGACGTCCGGCTGGGCAGGTTGTCCGGCAGCGACCGATCCGGGGGGAGGGGCGGCGGCAAAAGCTCCGCTGGGGGTCAACGCTTCGGTGACCTTCAGGATTTCGAGATGGTACTCCTCTTCCGAGAGCGGGGTGATGGCCTCCGGTGGGATCAGGACCAGCGGTGTGGCACCGGAGCCCTCCGGGGGGCTGCCCGGTGGGGGGTGGTGATCGGTCGGGGGCTCTTCTTTTTCCTGCGAGCGGCCTGTCTGCTTGGGCTGGGCGTCGTCTTCGGGCGGATTGTCTTCGAGGTTCAGACCGTGAACCAGCGGTCGTCCCTTGAACAGACGGCCAAAGAAGCTCAACAGACTGGCGAGTCCCCGGCGGGGTGGCTTGGGACGATAGCGATTGGCCTCCGCGAGCGCCGGTGAGTACCCGGGCGGAGTCGATCCTTGATCCGCCATGGGAAACAAGGGGGGGGCGTCCTCTTCGGACAGGTTCCAGAGCGGTTGCTGGCTCTGGGCCGAAAGGGGTGTGGGGTAGACACCGCCGGTGCTTCCGGTTGGCTTTTCTTCCTGGTTAGGGAGAAAGACCCGCTGCCGCCTGGGCCTGGGTTCAGGTGACCTGCCAGAAGTCCGGTCGAGCTGGTCGTCGTGGGCGCCGGTGCCGTCCGACCAGGAGGCAGTCGGTTCGTTTTTACGGCGGTCGTCCATGTTCTGGTCGAAGTCCTGGCAGACTGATTCCCGCACCTTGGTTCGGTCGAGAGCTATGGAATGTCCCAAGCAACATAGTACAGAGTGCGGGTTCAAAGAGCCACATGTGGCTTGCCGCAGCGCGAAGTTCCACCCCTGTCTGGTAGGAAGCAGACGAAGCAAGTGTATCACCCAAACCGAGGGGGCTGTCGAATTTTGGCACCCTGGTGCCCTGGACGGCGTGAAGCGAGGTCGAGGTCTGGTCGGCCGATAGCGGGTGAAGACCCCTCCGGGAAGTCATACCCCGTTCTCTGGTTGGGTGAGCAGGAGGAGCAGGGGGAAGGGAAGGTCGAACAAGCCCGCCACGACCGCCTCGACGCGCAGGTCGGCCAGGCGGTTCTGCCCGTTGGAAGCCTGCAGCGCCCGAGCTTGCTGGCACAGCCACAGGTACACCGGACGAGGTAGGGTGCCTGGAGGTCGGGGCTGTTTCTGCGGCCAGGTATACCACTCCGGCAGGTCGGCAGCATCGCCGGGTGGCGGGTGGCCACCTTCGGCTGGGGGCCAGGGCAAGGGGAGGCAACCCAGGGAGAAGGCCTCGATGTTCACGCCGGGGAAGGTCTCGGTGTACATGCGGTTGAACAGGCGGGTGTTGAGCAAGGCCAGCGGGTAATGGAGGTCTCCATCGTATCGGAGGGGATGCAAGAGAACGAAGTTGTTGGTCAGGGCCAGGGGGCCATCGGAAGCCTGGTGGATGGTGCCCGCCAGGCGCCATGGAGCCGACGCTTTCTTCAGGGCGTGCAGGAGCAGCTTGGAGGTTCGAAACCGGCACCTCTCCCGCTCCGACAGGAGCGCCACACCCGATGCAGCCAGATAGGTCCGGGGAGGATCCAGGCGGTAGCGGCCGGCCTCTGCCGCTCTGGTCAGGATGGGCATCGGGCCGGTAGAGCGAGAGACAAAGGGCATCACGCGCGACTTGTAGGCGCCGTCCCCGATGTGAAAGAGCCGCTCGGCCACCGGTTGTTCGGGATCTCCAAGTCGTTCGGCAGCCTGCAGGAAATCTCGGTTGAAGGGGTAGAACTGGCGGGAACGCAGCAGGGGGAGGATCGCGAAGGGCATCCGTTCCCATTCCGAAGCAGACAGCTCGATCTCGGACTCGACGGGAATCGGCCGAGGAAGCGGGATGCTGGCGTGCAATCCGCTGCGGCGAAGGCGGATGCGGCCGTCGTGAGGCGCGTCGGACCAGACGGAAAGGACCGGGATCATGTCGGGAGCGGCCGCAAAGACGCGCTTGCGCAGCACGAACAATCGGGTCAGGCGACGCGTGGAGGCGAGCGCCCGTCGCATCTTGGCTGCCCGTCGCTGGTAGAGCCAGTCGAACGGGGTGACGAAGCCGCAGCTCCACCCGGTAGTCAGCAGGGCCTCGAGGAGAAAAAAGGCATAGCTATTGACCTCGCCCTCCAGCAGGGCGAGTACCCCTCCCTTGACCCGCTTCCTCCAGGCTTCTAGCGCCTGCCGATTGGGTTTGAGACCCCAGGGCGGATTGGCCAACAACAGGGCGTCGCGACCAGGCAGGTCCAGAGGCAGGCCCTGGTGGAAAAAATCCCTGACCGCAAATCGGCCTACCGGAAAGGCAGGCTGTCCGGCCGCGACCCACAGGACCGCTTCACTGGCCGCCACTGCCAGCGGATCGAGGTCGCAGCCCACCAGCAGGTCGAAGTCGTTTCGACCGGTGATCTGCCGCTGTACCTCGGCATAGGCCAGCAGTAACGAGCCGCCCCCCACGGCCGGATCGACGATCGCCAAGGCGTCCGCGGTGGCCAGACAGTCCCTCGCAAGCTGTTCGGCCAGCGGTCTCGGGGTGCAATGGCGCCCGAACTGGCGGTCGATTCCACCAGCGAACGACTCGGCCAGCAACCAGGCCTGCTCGAACGGTTCGGTGGGCAGCGCAGTCGAGGCGACCCTCACCTGGCGATGATGCGGCTGCGTCCCTTCCAGGCCGGCGCCGAGTGCCAGCTGGTTCAGCTGGAGTGGGGCCTGGCGGAACCTCCCGCCGGTGATCGCCTCCAGCAGGGGAAGC
Organism: Bradymonadales bacterium; assembly: GCA_016931535.1. Taxonomy (GTDB): domain Bacteria; phylum Myxococcota_A; class Bradymonadia; order JAFGEP01; family JAFGEP01; genus JAFGEP01. The sequence goes on along the minus strand of JAFGEP010000011.1, from coordinate 47,206 downwards.
CAGCCTCCATCGGTGTGGATGCCTTTCGCCATCAGTACGGTTATCCGACACGATGGTGAAAAGGATCAAGGCTGGCAGCGCTCGGTGAGGCGACAGACCTTCTCGAGTCGCTCCGACCAGGATCGACCGCATGCCCCGGTTCCAGGGATCGGTCCGGCGGGGTGCCGAGGCGCCCCCAGCCGATTCGTTTGATCGAACAGGGCGATTTGGGTGAGCGAAAACCCGTCCGACTCCCACCGGCCCTCTTCGAGTGGCAACGGCGTGATCGAGCCACCGGAGGTGGCGGATCGAGGTCACTCTGTCTTCTTGTCGGGGAGGGGGGGAAGGTCCTATCTTGCCAGCATGGACACCGCTGTTCTCCCCCCTATCCAGCCTGGCAGTATCATCCAGGAGCAGTATCGGATCGAGGAGGTCCTGGCCGAGGGCTCGGTCTGTGACATCTACCTGGCGCGGTGCATCACCGGGGGAGAACAGGTCGCGATCAAGGTGCTGGCCGAGTCGAAAGTGGAGGAGTCCGAGGAGCGGGAGCGCCAGGTTGCCTTCTTCCTGCGGGAAGCGGCGGTCACCGCGCAGCTATCCCATCCCAACATCATCGAGATCCTGGAGCTGGGATACGAACCAGGTGTCGGCCACTTCATCGTCCTGGAGTACCTCACTGGCCGTACATTGGAGCAGGTGGTGGAACAGGAGGGGGTGTTCGACGAGCGGAGGGCCAGCAAGGTGGCGGCGCAGGTGCTGGCAGCACTCTCGATTGCGCATCATCAGCGGGTGTTGCATCGGGATCTGAAGCCTTCGAACATCCAGCTGGTGAACGATCCGGGTGAAGTGGATCAGGTCAAGGTGTTCGACTTCGGCATCGCGCTGGTGTTCGAGGAGCTGCCCTGGGTCAAGCGGTTGACGCAGGCTGACACGCTGGTGGGTACGCCCGCCTGGATGAGTCCGGAGCAATGCCGGGGACAGGCACTCGATGAGCAGAGCGACCTGTATGCCGTGGGCGCCTTGCTCTACTTCATGACGACCGGACGTCCGCCGTTCGAGGGCGAGAGCCTTTACGGGGTGCTCAACTCCGTGCTGAGCGAGGATCCTCGGCCGGTACGGGATGTCCGGCGGGAGCTGAGGCTGCCGCCGCTGTCGAGAGAGTTCGAAAAAACGATGGGCAGGGCGCTTCAGAAGGACCCTGCACAGCGTTACGTGGACGCTGCCCACTTCTTGGGCTACCTGGATCGGTATGGGGCGGAGGAGGACTGGCGGAGTGTCTCTTTGGTTCCGGGGAGCGCACAGGAGGAACGGTCGGGGATGGGGCTGGTGGTGCTGCGCCTGGAGGAGGAACGGGTTGGCGGCGATGCCGGTCGACTTGCGAGGGAGATCGGAGGGCTGTTGCCCGAGATGGAGGGGGTCACGCTGATCACCCATGGCTCTTCCCGGGCGACCCTGTTGGTTCCTCCTTTGGCCACCCCGTTCATGACCTTGCTGGAAGCAGCCGGCCAGGCGGTCAAGCTGCATCGGGAGGCGGTGACCCGATGGGGAGGGGAGGGGGTCGATTTGCTGGTGGCGATGGGGGATCCGACCCTGGGGTTGTTCGCGGATATGAGCCAGGGGGCTCCGCTGTTGGAGCACCTCCACCAGCTCTTGGATCGGGTGGTGAGCTTGAGTGCCGCGGCTGCTGAGCCGGGGGAAGGGGAAGGGCCGCCCGGGGTGACAGGGACGGCCAGGGGTGGTGTATTCAGCGTTCCAGAGAACAGCTCGATCTTGCGGCAGGAGTATCGGGTCCAGCGGATTGGGGAGGTGCACGATCCGGTGCGTATCCTGTCCGGCCGGGACCGCAAGGGCGAGGGGAGGCGTTTGCCGGCGCAGGAGCTGGTATTGAATATCGCTGCCGGTCAGACGGGGGGGCTTTTACAGTCCTATCTCACGGAGGCGCTGGGACTGGTCGTCGAGCCGTTGGATCTGCTGGATGCCCTGTCGGAGCTGAAGAATGCCGACCAGATCCGGTTGAGGGAGGATGGAACCGTGGGGTTGTCCCCGTCGAGGAAGGGGATGTTGCCCGACATCGATCTGCCTCCGGCGGAGGAGGCGTTCCTCCACTTGCTCCTGGTTAGCTGCCTGGTCCGGCGCGGCGGCGATCCCGTGACCTCAAGGGTTTCTCTGGCAGAGCATCTGGAGGCGGTCCACCATCCTTCGGCGATTCGGTCGTGGGTCACCCTGGCTGGGCAGAGCGCCGGGGGTTTTCGGCAGAACTGCCTGCTGCGCGCCCTGCGCCTGGCCGCGTCGAGCGCGCGGAACGAGCAGGTGGCGGGCATCGCGGTGGCGCTGTCGGATCTGATGTTCCGGGCTGGTCTGGAGCAGTCGGCACAGCGTTGGGCCGGATATGCTCGGTTGGCTTCTCGCGGCAGAAATACCGGTTGACTTGCCCCGCAGCCTCAGAGTACCCTGATAATGATCGCTCCTACATATCGGGCGATCGGCTATGCTAGCCCCGGCACGACGATTCATCGCGATCGACGTGAACCCTTTCTGTCCCCACCCGAAGTCAATACAGCGGTAACGGACAGGGCCGAGTTCCAACTGGCAACAGGCTTCACACCGAGATCGAGAGGAAGGGGTCGGATCGGACGGGTGTTGGCTGGCAGGAGGATATTGCATTGGATTCCCTTGACGTACTGAAAAAAGCGGAAGAGCTGGGAGGAGAAGACAGAAAGCGGGCGCTGTTGCACGTGATCAACTATGCGCGCCAGAAAGGGTGCGACTTCACCACCGGAGGTGGCAAGGTCGGTGGCTTCAACATCCGCTACGGCTCGCTGAAGTACGCGGTCCTGGATGTGAACACCGAAGGAACCCTGTTCTTGCATATCAAGCCGCATCCCGGCAAACCCCTCCCGGACGACTACCGGACCAAAGCCAACGAGTTCATCCAATCGCTGGAAGGGATCACTATCAAGAATGGTCCCATTCACCACTACGGGCAAGTCGAATCCCTGGTCGAAGAGGTCCCAGGCGAGTCGATCGAGCTGTTCCTGGATTTCATCATCCAGGCGATCCACGAGCTCTATTACTGAGCCGTTTTTCCTTTCTCCCTTCAGGCTGTCCGACGGGTTTGGGCTCCCTTTCACGGACATCTGGCAAAGACCGGCTACCGACCTGTAGTATGAGTGGACATGGCGGATGATTGCTGTGTGCCGGACGCAGGGGTATGTTCTTGCCGGCCAACGGACCGGGGGAGGAGTCGGATGACCAGCCCGAGAGGTATTCCGCTGGTAGTTGCGGTCATTGTGTGTCTGTATCCGGCCGGGGTAGCGGCTTCTCCTCCGCAGCACCTGCTCACCCAGCTCGAAGGTGGGGGGGTGTTTGTGGGAGGGTCCCAGATCGTCGGCCCGATAGACGCCCAGGTCCGCTTTCGTTCCGGTTCGGGCTGGGGGACGGCCGACTACGACGAAGATTGGGAGAGGGAAAAACGACCTGCCGATTGGCGCTACCTGTTTTTGGACTGGGACATCTCCTTTGGCACCGGCCGCCGGTTCGAGATCGGTGCGCGATTGGAGGGGGCCTACATCCATCGCAGCGATCAGGAACGGATCGGGCTGGAAGCGGTCGCCATCGGAGGGCGGTTTCAGGCGATGGACCGTGAACAGGGCCCTCGAATGACAGTGGGTCTGGCGGTGGGTAAGCAGCTGTACCATCCGGGGGGCTCCTTGCTGGAGGCGGAGGTGGTTTTGGGGTTCATCCCACACCACCGGCTGGTCATCGACCTGGGAGGGTTCGGGATGGGTACCTTGGCTTCGGGGCAGGACGCCGAGGCGGGGGGAGGACTGGCGATGGCGACCCAATGGCGGCCGTGGCAGCCACTGGGGTTGGAGGTCGAGGTGGTGGGGCAGGTCGGTTCCTATCGGGACCAGGAGGATCTGGGCTGGGAGCTGGCCGGGGCATTGAGCCTGGGGGTGGACCTGGGTGGGGGGCACGTCTTGACCCTGAGCGGTCATCGGACCCTGGTTGGAGCGCGGGTGGAGGAGGTGACGGGGGTGATGCTGGGCTGGTCCTTGCGCTGGTCCACGGAAGATGGGTTCTTGCGGCTCGATCGCGACAGTGCGCCCGCCGAGGGTACAATGGAAGACGACGGTGCACCTGCCGAGGAACCGATGGAGGACGACGTTGTACCTGCCGAGGAACCGATAGAAGAGGACGGTGCACCTGCCGAGGAACCGACAGAGGGGGTGAGCCCGGGGTAGCGGCGGCAATTCGGCGGGAGGAGTTTGCCCGGGCAGCGCCAACAGGCTGCAGGGGCGGAAAGGCGGGGTGAAGGGTGCGATTTCGTCTCCGTACCAAGCTGGCCATCGCATTTTTGCTGCCGGTTTTGGCGCTGTTTCTGGGGGCCGGCATGCTGGTCCACCGCGTGCTTCGGCGCGGATTGGAGGAGGAGCTGGGGGTCAGGTTGTCCAGCATCGCCCAGAGCATCTCGGTCTCCTTCACCACCACCCGGGATGTGGAGCGGTTGTCTCGGCTGCTACCCGATCCGGAGTCGCTGGTGCGCCAGCGTTTCGTAGAGCGGTTGAACCGGTTTCGGGATACCATCGGTGTGCGGCGGATCTTCGCGGTGACTCCCGGGCTGGAGAGCCTCTTGGACACCCGTTTGGAGGTCATGCCCGGCACTCCGCTCTACGATCTGGAGGCTGATCGCAGCGAGATCAGGCGTTTGGTGGAGGGGGAGGCGGGCAGCGTCCATTCCGTACTGTTCACGGGAGCCGACGGGACTCGATACATGCACGGGTATGCGCCGGTCCACCTGGAGGGGGAGCTGGTGGCGATCTTCGGGGTGGAGGGCTCGGCCGGTCACTACGCCGCCCTGGATGCGCTGGGCAAGGCGCTGGTGGTGCTGGGGCTCTTGGTGGTGATGCTGGTGGTCGCCGTCGCCGTGTTCTTCTCGCATCGGCTGACTCGTCCGATGACCCGCCTGGTAGACGCCATCCGCCGCTATGGAAGGGGAGATCTGAAGGAGCCGGTGGAGGTGACGACCCGGGACGAGGTCGGTTTCTTGACCGAAGCGTTCAACGAGATGCGTGCCAGCCTGGATCGGCGGGACGAGCAGATGCAGCTGATGTTGAGCGGGATCGCCCACGAGGTGCGCAACCCGCTGGCAGGGATGGAGCTGTTCTGCTCGCTGTTGAAGGAGGAGCTGGAGTCGGATCCGGTCCGGCTGGAGTATGTCGAGAAGATCAACCGGGAGCTGGACTACCTGGCCCGGGTGGTGACCGACTTCTTGAACTACGCGCGGCGACGGCCGTTGACCCCCGAGCGATTTGCCGCTCAACCCCTGGTGGACCAGCTGGTAGAGGGGCTTCGCGGGGAAGCGGCCCGCAAAGGGGTCGTCCTGAAGGAGGAGGTCGAGACGGGGCTGGAGCTGACCGGCGAGCGGGAGGCGCTGCGGGGAACCTGTGCCAATATCGTGCAGAATGCCGTCCAGGCCAGCAAGGAGGGGGGAGTGGTGGAGATCCGCGCCTGGGGGGTCGGATCCACGCGTTACCTCGAAGTGAGCGACAACGGGCACGGCATTCCCGAGGGCAAGATCAAGCAGATCTTCGAGCCCTTTTTTACGACCCGCCAGCAAGGGACAGGCCTGGGACTGGCGTTGGCGCACAAGACGGTACAGGGCCATGGGGGCGAGATCGAGGTGGAGAGCGTGGTGGGCCAGGGGACCCGGCTGCGGATCAAGCTGCCGTTCGACGAGTCGTTGCGGCCTCTGGTGCACGAGCCGGAGTACGAGCGATCCCAGACCGAGGTGGAGATGATCGGCTAGCCGGCAATCGACCGTCAGAGGATGGATGATGAAGAGCAAGCCCGCAAAGATTCTGATCGTGGAGGACAACGACACGGTCCGGGAAGGGGTCAAGCGCGTGGTGGAACGGATGGGGCACCAGGGGTGGACCGCTTCCGGCGGAGAGGAGGGGATCGCCCTGTTCCAACAACAGGAGATCGACCTGGTGATCACCGACCTCAAGATGGAGCCGGTCGATGGGATGGCGGTGCTCAAGGCGGTCAGGGAGCAAGACGCCGAGGCGCTGGTGATGATCATCACCGCGCACGGCTCTATCCGGCTGGCGGTGGATGCCATGCGGGCGGGTGCCTACGACTTCATCGAGAAGCCGTTTCCCGCCGACCTGTTGGCAGAGAAGGTGGAGCGGGCGTTGAGCTTTCGGGAGGAGCGGGAGCGCAGCGTGCGGCTCCAGGGAGAGAACGAGGTGCTGCGCGAGGAGCTGCTGGGCAAGGTGGCCTTTCCCGAGATCATCGGGGAATCGGCGCCGATGCAGCGGATCTTCTCGATGATCAAGAAGGTGGGCCCGACCGATTCCAGCGTCCACCTGTACGGGGAGAGCGGCACCGGTAAGGAGCTGGTGGCCAAGGCGATTCACGGCCTGTCGGGACGGAAGGCCGGGCCGTTCGTCAAGGTCAACTGCGGGGCGTTGGCCGATACCTTGCTGGAGAGCGAGCTGTTCGGCCACGAGCGGGGTGCGTTCAGCGATGCCGTTCGGCGGCGGATCGGTCGATTCGAGCTGGCCGACAAGGGCACCCTGTTTCTGGACGAGATCGGGGACATCACGCCGGCCATGCAGATCAAGCTCTTGCGGGTGTTGCAGGAGCAGGAGTTCGAGCGGGTGGGAGGTGAAAAGACGATCCGGGTGGATGTCCGGGTGATCACCGCCACCAATAGGGATCTCAAGGCGGAGATGGAGGCGGGGAGGTTCCGGGAGGACCTCTACTACCGGTTGCATATCATCCCCATCATCCTGCCCCCGCTGCGGGAGCGGAGAGAGGACATCCCGGTCCTGGTGGAGCACTTCATCGGGAAGCTGGCTCGGCGCACTCGATCCCGGGCGATCGGCATCGGCAAGGAGGCGCTGGAGTTGCTGGCTGGCTACCACTGGCCGGGAAACGTCCGGGAGCTGGAGAACGCCATCGAGCAGGCGCTGGTCTTTGCGGAGGGGGAGCGGATCACCCCGGACGATCTGCCTCAAGTTTTGGCCTCTGCGCGGCCGCAGCAGTCGCTCGGCATTCCGGAGGAGGATCGGCCTTTACCGGACATCCTGGAAGAGCTGGAGCGGCAGCTGATCTTGAGGGCTTACGATCGGGCCCGGGGGGTCAAGACGGAGACGGCTCGTCTGCTGGGCATCAAGACCAGCGCCTTGTACTACAAGCTGGAAAAGTACGGGATCACGGATGGACAGGACTCAGATTTTTGACGGGGTGTGGCCCGCTCGACAAAAAACTGAGGAACGATCAGGGGGCGGATGGCCCAGGAGACGGCCCACAGCCGAGAGCTACGAAGTGTGAATGGCCGGCGAGAGAAGCGGGAGGTAGGAAAGCGGCGGTACCGGGGGCCCGGTTGACCCTTGGGCATGATGGTTGCATGCTTTCCCGTTCGGGAGGTCGGCTGTAGACCGAGAACCAGAGCAGAGCGATGAGACAGCACACCACATGGCAGCTAATCGTAGGGTCAGCCCTGGTGGTGTGCCTTGGTCTCGCCCGACCTGGCTTGGCCCAGGTGCCGGAGGGGATGGAAGAGATCATCGCCCGGATCGAGGGTGCGCGGGCTCAACACCAGGGCCAGCTGGAAGAGCTGAGAGCAGGCCAGGCCCAGTTCGAGAGGCTGCTGGCCCAGATCGACGAGCTCAAGGAGCAGCGCGAGGAATCGAGCGCACTGGCCAGCGATGAGCAGCTCAGAGAGGCGCTGCGCAACGGCCGCGAGGTCGCCCGACAGCTCCAGCAAGAGAACGAGGCGCTGCGCCAGCTGGCCGACCGGATCGCCCAGGCGGAACAGGAGCTGTTGAGCGCCATCGACAACCGCATCCTGGAGGTGGAACAACAACTTCGCCAGGTAGAACCGGAGCGGCGGAGTCAGCTGCTGTCCGATCTGATCATCCTCAGCCAGCTCAGAGAGAGCTACGACCGACCCCTGCCAGAGGTCTGGACGGTCAACCTGGAGGAGATCCTCATCGGAGTCGAAGAAGAGACCTCGCCAGACGAGATCATCGCCACGGTGGAGGAGCTGGACGACAACGAGCGGATGCTGCTGGCTCACCTGGCCGAGCTGGACGAGCACATCCGGACCCTGGAACGGCAGGCGGCGCTCCAGCAGACCACCCGGGGCTTCCAGCTGGAAAGCTCGCTGTTCGAGGAGCAGGTCAGCAGCGGCCGGCGAGTGGAACGAACTCCCAGCGGGAGCGATGCTACCGCCGCCACCGGAGGGGAGGGCAGCTCCGCCCAGGACGAAGGGCACGATGACAACCCCGCGGCACCCCAGACAGCAACGGGCGGGGAGGATCGGGAGTCCGGAGGCACGAACACCGAACCGGCAAGCGGGCTCTGCTCGGACTCCAGCTGCGCCACCGAAGGGTACTCGGATGGGGTGGGGGGAGAGGACGGCGTGCCGATGCCGGGCGAGGATGACTCCGACACGATAGGGGGCGACCCCTCCTCGACCAACAACGACCAGGATTGGAACGACGGGTTGACACCGGAGCAAAATGTTCCATCATCTCCCACATTGACCGGTGTCGGTGCGACGGATCGGGATCCGGTCCTGTTCTGGCTCGGGGAAGTCGATGTCGATGGAGACAGCGGGGTCGGGCTCCAGGGACGACTTGGACAGCTGCGGAGGCAGCGCCAGGAAAGCCAGCAGACGCTCATCGAGCTGCGGGAGCGGCGGGAGCAGCTCATGGAACGGGCCCTGCAACTCGAGCAGGAGGAGGGGATGTGATCCGGGCAGAACGGCCCTTTGCGGGTGGCTGTTCTGGTTGATCTGGCTGACCGCCTCCCAGGCGGCGGCCTCCGGTCTCCTGTTTTCCACTTTGTTCAAGGCGGGGTTGGAGGTCGATACCAACCCCCAACGGCTGGTGGGGGTCACAAGCGACTCCGACCTGGTGGAGCGCTTCTTCCTGCAGGCCGATCTGGACCACCAGCAGCCTGGGCAGATGCAGCACGGCAGCATCCGCCTGGGGGGGAAGCGGTTCTACCGGACGGGGGACGAGGATACGCTGATCGCCGACCTCTCCGGCACGATCTGGTACAGGCTTTTCGAGGGGGTTGCGATCTCCAGCCGCCTGACGGTCAGGGATCGCACCGAACGCGGCCACATCCGGGATTATGCTCGTCTTGGCGCCAATCTCGGCCTGACCTTCTCCTTTGCCGGGTTCCATGTGCGGGCCGGTCCGGCGGCGGGCTACTTTTTGTACAAGCCGAATCCCGACCTGTGCAGCCGATCGGTAGGTGGTTTCGCCGAGACCGGATATCATCCGTCGGCCTCATGGAGTGTGGGGGTCAGCTACAGCTTTACCGATCGCCTGTACCGCCAGCGACAGGTGTTCTCCTCCGCCACGGGTTTGCGGTACGACCAGGATAACGCCCGCCAGGATGCCGACCATGTCGTGGGTGCCTCTGTCGCGTACAACGGCCCGTTCATGGTCAACCTGGACCTGTACTGGCAACGCAACCTCTCCAACAGCTATGGCAAACGGTTTTCCCGGTTCATCGGCCGCTTGACCGGAGCATTTCCGCTGCCATGGGAGTTCATCGCCAACCTCCAGGGTTCTCTCCAACAGACAGGATTCGATGAGGGGGTCCTGGTGGATCCGACCTTCACGGTGGAAGACGAGAACCGAAACAGCCTGGTCGTGGCGATCAGCCGGCCGATCACCAGCTGGCTGAGGGCGGAGATCCGTTACAGCTGGTACACGCAGGAGTTCGGTGGAGACGAATCCACTTACCAACGCCATCTCATTTATGGAGGTCTCATCGCCGACAGCGGGGAGTGGAGTGGGCAGGGCGATGCCGCCTGGTCAGGAGAGTAAGGGGTGAGGCAGGCCGGCCACCACGGGTTTTTCTTGATGACAGCCAGGCGGTCAGTGCGGCGGCCCAACCAGCCTACGGCGGGCAGTGGCCATGCGCTGGGCGGAGTGGTAGCCGGTCTGACCTGCCTCGTGGTGGCAGGCCTCGTCTGGTCACAACAGCCTCCAGAGCCGATCTTGCACGAGTTCTTCATCCCCGGCCCCGACGAACCGGTCGGCTTTCCCGTACCCTTGCCCGATCTGTTGGAGGAACCCGCTGTCGGTCAGCCGATCCACGATGGGCGTGGGGTGGAGCTGCCAGGGACCACCGGGAGTGAACGGGAAGGAGAACCGCCTGAGAGGGGACCGGACCTCTTTTCCCAGGTGCTGGACCATGAGACCGCCATGGAGGAGTGGCTGGACTACTTCGCGGTCTTCGACCCGTCGGTGGCACCCTTCAAGCGGCTGTGGGTGCTGGATGGGGTGCGGGCCGACGCAGGCGAGGTAGAGCTGGTCACCCGGGAGAGCGTACCGAGGCTGGTGGCGCTGTCGGAGGCATCGGTTGGAGAGGGGGTGGAACGGTTCTGGGGTGCGATCCAGGTTCGGCTCGAGCCGGGCGTCTACATTCCGATCCCTTCGGTAGCGGCAGATATGGCCATTCACCAGGTGATCGCCTCGCAGCCGGTGGAGCTGGAGTTCTACCGCGACGAGTCCGACAACTACTATGTGCGTTCCCTCTCACCGGAGCGGGAGGAGGTGGTCCGCCTGTACTATCGGGTCAGTGCACCCCGGGAGTATTTCGGGGGGCCGTTACCCGACGACAGCCGCCTGGAGGAGGTTCCCCGGGATCTACGTTTCGGCATACCTCGGGTGGTCGTGCCGGTCGCGCGGGAGGTGGCGGTTCGCCTGGGGCTGGAGGGGTCCGACCAGGTGGCCCGGATGGTGGAGGGGTTGGCCGAATACTGCCGGGGTTTTCGGGCGGAACCTTTTCCACAGAGGGAGCGGAGCGGAGACCTTTTTGCCGATATCGCACTGAGTCGGCGGGGTACCTGTCGCCATCGCACCGTCGTCTTTGTGGTGGTGGCGCAGGCCTGGGGCATTCCGGCCCGATACGTGGCGAACGAGGCGCATGCCTTCGCCGAGGTGTTCTTCCCCGGACATGGCTGGCGACGCATCGATCTGGGCGGCGCAGCGGAAGGTCTGCGCATCCACCACACGGCCAGCCGCGTCCTGCACTTCTCGGCGCAAGCGGAACAGCCGCCCGTGGAGACGGTCGCTTCGGCTGGTCTCGGCACGGGGGAAGGCGCCGAGCCGTCAAGCGGCTTCGAGCCGCCAGCGCGCCCGCCGGACGGCGAGCATTCTGGAACGGCACGAGAAGAGCTGGGGTTGTCCGGCGAGCCCTGGGACCTGTTCGACAGCGCGGCGGATACCTTAGATGCCACAACCGGTCTGGTGGCGGGGGAGCAGGCAGCGGTCGAGAGGGAAGGCTCGGCGGCTGGAACGGTGCGTCGAGTTTCGGTACTACGTCTCGAGCAGACACCTGACCAGGCGTTTCGAGGGGAGTCGGTGGAGATCGAGGGCCGGTTGTTGGATGGGGAGAGTCGCGGTTTGCCAGGCCGGAGGGTGGCGGTGCTGCTGGGATCTCTACCGGGGGCACAGCGTCCCCATCGCGCCATCCGGCTGGGCTGGCTCGTCACCGGCCAGGATGGTTTCTGCTCCGGCCTGGTCACCATCCCGGCCAGCCTGCCGCTCGGCATCTGGGACCTCTACCTGATGTTCGAAGGGGACGGGGAGTATGATCCGAGCATCGGCCGAGCATCTCCTTTCCCACAGTAGATGTGCAGTTTCCCCGGCGGCTCCCGCCATCGACCTGGCGTGCGTTCTCACCTGGTCGGGTGTTGGTGCAGAGGATGCGGCTGTGTGCGGAGCCACGGTCAGTGGTCACGGCGCCCGGAGCGAAGGAGAAACCGGCCGGTCGGGCCGTTTTGGCCAGACAACCCAGGCAAACCGGAGTGAGTTCGGGATCAATAGCCCAGAGCCTCTTGACCCCCGGTTGTTTCCGGACGACAAATACGGAGTTTCCGTCAGACAAGGGGCCGGCCGGACATGGGATTCGGTGGCGAAGATTTGAGCGGTCGAGTACTGGGCGGGCGGTTCCGCCTGATCCGATCCTTCGGTTCGGGCGGCTTTGGACAGGTATACCTCGCCGAGCAGCTCTCGATGAAACGTCAGGTGGCGGTCAAGATCATCCATCCCCACCTGGCCCGCGACCGGAGCGTCGTCCAGCGTTTCGAGCTGGAGGCGCTGTTCGCCTCTCAGCTCACCCATCCCAACACGGTGGTCTACTTCGATTTCGGCCTGGATGAGGATCTGCTCTTCTTGGCCATGGAGTATGTCCACGGTTGCCGTCTGGATCACCTGCTGGTCAGAGAGGCGCCGCTCGAGATCTCCCGCATGGCTCACATGGCGAGGCAGATCTGCGGATCTCTCGAGGAGGCGCATGCCGCCGGGATGGTGCATCGGGATCTGAAACCATCCAACGTGCTCATCACCCGGCGGGGGAACGACCCTGACTTCGTCAAGGTCATCGATTTCGGTCTGGCCAAGATTGTCACGGGGGAGGTCGAGCCCGGGCGGGTCCTGGTGACCGAGAGGGGCGCAATGCTCGGGACTCCCGCTTACATGTCGCCGGAGCAGATCCTGGGGGAACGGGTGGATCATCGCTGCGATATCTACTCGTTGGGAGTGCTCATGTTCCTGATGCTCACGAAGAGAAGGCCCTTTGTCGGCAACTCTCCGCAAGAGACCATCCAGAAGCACCTGTACCAGGAGATCCCTTTCCTTCGCCCCATCAACCCACGGGTTCCGGAGCGGCTGGAGGCACTGGTTCGTTGCTGCCTGGCCAAGGATAGGCGGGAACGGCCGGCATCGGTGTCCGAGATCAGCGATCAGCTGGAGGGATGGAAACAGACGCCACCCCACCCGCGCGGTGTCGCCCGTCAGACCAGCGCCGGGCTGCTGGGTCCGAACGGTTCCCTGGCGGGGATCGTCACCGATGGAAGCAGCGCCGCTGGTGTGGCTTTGGACCTGCAGCACGCTTCGGCGGGGAGTGTGCCCGAGGCTTTTGCCTCGACCCAGGAGCAGGTCGGAGCATCCATTCGGCAATCCCCTCGTTCGATGTCCAGGGTGCAGCTCGAAGAATCGAGAGAGCAGGGCAAGGGCACGCGGCGGCACCTGGTGGCCGCCAGGAGAGGGGAGGGCGCGGCCGAGCTGGATGTGACCCCCACCCGTTCCCTGGAGCTGCCGCACCCGGTCGTCGCCACGGCGGAGTCGAGGGGGCAGGCAGCATCGCAGGTGGTGCGGGACCTGGGGATGAGGGGGCACAGGCTCGATGGGCGAAGGGGGACCATGGCCCGACCTGTTGACCGGAAGCGCATGGCGGATGGTGACGGTGTGACCGGCTCGGCAACGCGTCAAAGCCGATGGTGGCGCCACCGACGGGTCGTGGTTCCGTTGTCGTTGGCTGGATTCCTGTTGCTGGTGGCGGTGGCGATGGTCTGGTTGTCTGGCTCGGTGACGTCCGACAGGATCTCCCCAGGAGGGATGGCAGGCTGGCGGAGCAGGCCCGACGATGGGGATCCCGGAGTCGCGGGTGAGAGAGGGCCAACCGTTGCGTTGGGTGAGAGGCAGGAAGAAGGCGCCCTGACCGCCAGGATGCCGTCGGATCCCATCGCCGGGATCGATGGCCCGGCAGAAGATGGCGTTGCCAGCGGCTCTGGAACTGCTGCTGGGTCCGCTCGATCGACGCCGGTGTGGGTCGGAGCGGAGGCCGTTTCGCCACAGGGGCAAGAAGGCTCTTCAAACCTCGGTGCAGACGTGTTTTCATCCACATCGGATCACCAAGGGCCGGCTGTGCCCGGATCGGAGAGGCGTTCGGGCTCGACCGGAAGTCAGGTGCGGATCACGGCAATCCCCTGGGGTGATGTGTTCTGCAACAATGAGGCGCTGGGGAGGACCCCTGTGAATCGGTTTCTCCCCGCAGGCCATTACGAATGCGTGGTACGCGGCCCGCGGGGGCAGACACAGCCGACCCGGTTCGAGCTGGAGCCGGGGGAGACCGAGGTCCTGCGGATCCACTTCAACCGTTAGAGGAAGGACACCAGGCCATGGATCACGTGAGCTCGAACGCACCGCCAGGATCACCGGAAGAACAGCGAGCAGCGGTGCTACGCGCTTTGGAGGACTACCGGTCGGATCAGGCCATCTCCTTGCTGACGCCCTGGATCGAGGCCGGTTACGGGGCCATTGCCCCGGCCGACCGGCCCTGGGTGTTCCAGGCCTGTCAACGGGCGTGGGAGCAGGCCGGCCGGCCCGAGGATGGGCTGCGGCAGCTGGAGCCGTTGTACCACAGCGAGCCCAGAGACCAGGCGGTGGCAGTGGCCTATGGCGATCTGGCCTGGGCTTCTGGTCAACTGGAACAAGCCGTTCGGGTCTGGCAACGGCTAATGGTCCATCATCAAGACACCCTCAAGCCCGAACAGGCGACGTCCATCCTGACCCGCCTGGGAGATTACCACCGGGAGCACGACCAGGTTCGCCAGGCACAGATCGCTTACGACCAGGCGCTGGCGATCGATCCGTCCAATCAGACCGCGCTGGCGGGGATGCTCCAGATCGCCGAGGAGCAACCGGATCCCCAGGCGGGTTACCACACCTTGCAGCTCCTGTTGAAGCGGCTGCAGGAGCCGGAAGCCATTGCGACCGTGCTGCAGCGCCAGGGAGATACCCTGCGCCATCGCAAGCAGGACTACGAGGGAGCGTTGCGTTTCTACGGGGACGCCCTGGAGCTGGTACCCCGTTCGCCTGAGGTGCTGCAGAGTGTGGCCGAGGTGTTGCAAAACTTGGGCGAGGTGAAGGAGGCGATGGCGGTTTACCTGGAGCTGGCGAAGATCCCGCCCAGGGTTGGTCCCTCCCGAACGGAGGAGTATCTCGACCTGGCATGGGAGTGTCTGCAGGCCAGCCGGGTCTCGGAGATGCAGCAGGTCCGGGTGCTGGAACAGATCTTGGACCTCTCTCCGGGGCGTCTCCAGCTGTTCGAGGTCATCACCAGGACCCTGCGGGAGGTAGAGGAGTTCGATGAGCTAGCCAAATCCTATGAACGGATGATCCAGCGGGTGAAGGAGAGGGGGCAGATCAGCGATACACGGGTTCTCCCGCTGCTGTATCGCAACCTGGGGGAGGTACTTGCGGTACAGCTGGGCAGGCCCGATCGGGCCATCCAGCCTTTGTTGGAGGCCTGCCGGCTTCTGCCCGACGATGTGGAGCTGAGAAGGCGGACCCTGGAGCTGTTGATCGGTCGGGACGACCGGCTGGACGACGCGAGAGCGGTGGCCCGAGAGCTGTTGGACCTGGTACCCGGGGACCCGCTGGTGAAGACCCAGTTGGCCGAGCTGCAGTTGAAGGCCGGCCTGACCGACCAGGCCTACTGCCTGCTGCGGGTGGCCCGGAGCGAGAGCCAGTTTTCCGATGTGTTGGAGCAGTCCTTCCAGCGGTTGGCCCGCGCCCGATTCCGATTACCGGAACAACCCCTGACCGAGGAGCTGGAACGCCGGTATGTGCGCCCCAAGAGCCAGCAGACCGTTTTGAACTCGGCGTTCGGTATGGGCAGCGTGGTATTCCACAAGCTCTTTTCCAGCGACCTGTCAACGCACGGGATCCGCGAGAAAGACCGGCTCGATCCCAACGAGCCGATCCTGTTCAACCGGGTATACAAGGCGGTAGGCGATCTGCTGCTGATCAAGGAGCCACCCAGGGTATACCTCAAGCGGGACCTGACCGGAATGAGCTACGCGGGCCTGGACCAGCCCGCCTTCTTCGTCGGTCCAGACATGCTCTCCGGGCGCAGTGAGCGGGAGCTGACCTTCCTCATCGCCCAGCAGCTCGTCCTGACCAGACCGGAGTACGTGCTGGCCACCCTGCTGGAGGCACCCCACCTGAAGACCATCATCCTGGTGATGACCCATAAGGTGGAGCCTTCCCTGCAAATCAAGCTCGGGCCCGAGGTCAAGTCGCTCACCAAGCAGCTCGATCGGCGGATGACCCCTGAGCTCCTGTCCCATCTCAAGGAGCTGGTGGGCTTGATCATCCAGGAGGGGATCACGGTCGATGTCAAGATCTGGGTGGAGTCGGTGGCCGACACCGCCAACCGGATCGGGTTGCTTTTCTGCGACGACCAGGAGATGGCGGATCGTTGCCTGGCCATGAATCCTGGGGTCAAGGGGGCACCGAACGAGGTAGAACGGACCGCGCGTCTGCATCGGTGGGCCTGCTCCACCCGATTTTTCGAGCTCCGCAAGGCGCTGGGAGTGGGGCTGAAATAGCGGGATGTGGGTAATCCGCCTCGAGGCGAAGCCGGTCTGAGGTACGAAGCGGCCTGCAGCCGCATCGGGACCTACACCGCCAATCAGATCTCGCCTTGAATCCGCAAGAACCAGTGGTGGATCAGGTCGCTGTCCTGGCTTCCTGAGGTCTGATCGGTGGTGGAAGCCTCCCAGTTGGGGGCCAGGGTCTCATCCGAGAAGAACAGGCCTTGCCACACCAGGCTCAACCGAAGATGGTGGCCAAAGTAGGCGTTGATCCCGGCGGTGATGCCATCCACCCCGGCTTCCACCAGGGGGGCGTGGTCCTCCGTCCCTTCAGCCGTTTCGACCAGCTTTTCTCCATCGGAAAGGTCGAGCTGTTCGAAGCGCGCCGCCACCTCCAGGCCGGTGATGGGTCGGTCCAGGCTGCGGCGACCGAAGATGTGCCAGGAGCCTTCGATGCTGTAGCCCTGGATCACATAGGGCTCGAGCTCACCGACCATTCGCGTCTGCTCTCCGACGCGCTGGCTGACCTCGATGCCGTCCCGCTCCTGGTTGATGTACTGGTACTCCCCCACCAGCTGGAAGTGATCGGTTCGCCACTGCAGTCCCCCACCGGCTCGCCACTGGACGCCGCGGATGGTCGGCGGGGAGAAGAAGGTATACTCGGCCGTGGTCCTGCCGCGAAAACCATGTCGCGTGGGGCCCGATCCGTAGGTGGCAAAGCCGACCAGGCGAAGATCCCGGATCCAGGGATTCCCTCCGAGGAAGGGTAGGACCTCCAACATGCCGACCCCGTCAGGCGTATCGTTCACGTCGACAGCCAGATCCCGGCTTCCCGATACCGCTCCGAGCCGGTAGCCGATCCGCCCCCCCCACAGGTTTCCCCACAGAAGCAGGCCGGCATCGCGCCGATCCTTGGCACTTCCCGCCACGATCGGGCGTCCGATCAGCTTGAGATCCGAAAACGAGGTCATCTGGGCCAGTCCGAAGGGAACCTGGATGCGCCCCGCCTGGACGGCGAGGAAGGGGAAGGGGCGGTACTGGACCCAGGCGTACTCCATGATGGGGTCGTACTCCGACAGATCGACGTCGAACCGGAAGAGCAGGCTCGGTCCCAGCCCGATCTGCTGGCTCACCACGGCCCGCCGCAGGACCAGGTTGGCATGTTGGGACGAGCCGAATCCCATCTCGGTGCGAGGGTAGGTCAGCGCATCCAGGCCGAGCCAGGCCTGTGTCTCGAGCCAGACGCCGTGACCAAGGGACCACCGCAAGGGGTGGGCGGTTTCTGCCAGCTCGGGTTCAGTGGAGGTCGCTACTTCCTGGCCGGTCAGATCCTGCGCGTTTCCTCGACCTGCCAGACCCCCGAGGAGGCAGCTCACCAGCAAAAGCGTTCTTGAAAGTGAGGTGATGTGGCTCATGGCGATCACGATGCCGGTGACAGGACAATGAGGTAGGCGTCTTTGACCCGGTAGGAACGGGGCAGCTCCTGGCTCGGATCGAAGACGACCTTGCGGGTAGTGAGCTCGATGTACCCGTTCAACATGTTCGTCCAGGTGGCGAAACCCCCGAAGGTGAACCCGTCGGTACCGTACACCTGGTACCGCCAGGCATCCGGGTCCGCGGCGACCTCCTCATCGACCAGGTCGGCCAGGGGAACCACCGTGCGCAGGGTTCCTTCGTCATCGAACTGGAGGGTGGGATAGTCGACGAGCCACCGGTGGTAGGCGGTTTCGCCCCTTTGGATCTCGATGCAGTCGAGATTGGTGAGGGGCTCGCAAACCGGGCGAGGCTGATCGGCCTGCGGGTCGGTCTGCAGGTCGGCATCGGGGGAGGTGTCCCCACCGACATCACCAGGTGTTCCCTCGGGGGTACTCTCCTCCTGGCAGCCTGGGGTGCATAAAATCAATTCCAGGAACAAAGCCAGCGCAAGGCGGTTTCGGGAGCGTTTCATCGAGTTGTCTCCTTGATGAGCACCAAACAGGTGATTTCGGGATGGTGGTTGCTCATGTGGTCCCGCGGACCACGACCAGGGAAAGGTCGGTCTACAACAGGTCGCTACTGCTGGGTAGCCACTCCCTGGATGAGCACGACATCCTTGATGCGCCAGCAGCACACGGTCGTATCCCAGCTTTCCTCGGCAAAGATGATCTTGCGCTCGGTGGGTTCGATGTAAGCATGCTCGGCGTTGGTGAAGGGCATGAGGTTGTCGTCGCCGTTGGCGAATCCGTCCGTGGCTGTGAGCTTGTAGTCGAAGCCCGAGCCGTCGGTCAACCCGGCCTCCTCCAGGACGTCCGTCAAAGGAACCACCGCGAGGGGATCGTCTTCCGGATGGCGGTAGTCGACCACCTCGGTGGTGGTCAACGTCGAGAGATCAACGAGCTCCCGGATCTCGCCGACCTGGACGATCAGACTGGCGGAATCGAACTCGATCAGCTCGATGGTGCCACCCACCATGCCGCTGACCTTGAGGAAACCGGGAAAGCCCAGGCTGGCGTCCCAACCGACTCGAAGGGCGTCCTCATCCCAGTAGAGATAGCCGAGCTCCAGCTCGCCGTAGTAGGGCAACCCGGCCAGGTCGTTGTCCATCCGTTCGACCAGCGGGTTGAAGCCGTCACTTCCGATGAAGTTGAAGTGGTAGCTCCAGGGGGTCTCCAGCTCGGCGGTCGCCACCACCTGGGTGAGCTGAACGGCATCCTGGCTTTCGAAGGTGGTCCGCTCCAGGCAGCCGAGGTTGACCGGTGTAGAGGTCTCCCCGATCTTGAGGTTCACCTCCACATCCCAGGGCGGTTCGGGAATGCACTCTTCGGCCGGGATGCCTCGAATCACGACCACATCCCGGACGCGCCAGCAGCACTCTTCGGTGTCCCATGCCTCGTCGTCGAAGAGGATCTTGCGCCCATCGGGCTGGATGTAGGCATGTTGGGCATGGGTGAATGGCATGAGGTTGTTGTCGTTGTTGGAGAATCCGTCCATTCCGGTGATCTTGTAGTCGAATGCGGCCCCATCGGTCAGCCCCGCCTCTTCGAGCACGTCGGCCAGGAGCACCACATCGACGGGATCCTCCTCCGGATGGCGGTAATCCACCACGCTGACGGTGTCCATGGTGGACAGATCGACCAGGGAGCGGATCTCGCCAGCATGGATGATGAGACTGGTGGGATCAAACTCGATCAGCTCGATCGTGCCCCCTGCCATGCCGCGGACCTTGAGGGAGTTGGGGAAGCCCAGGCTCTCCTCCCAGCCGACGCGCAGGCTGCCCTCGTCCCAGTAGAGGTAGCCGCTGTCGATTTCGCCGAAGTAGGGCAGCTGGGCCAGGTCGTTCTCCAGCCTGTCGATCAAGGGGTTGAAGCCGTCGCTCCCGATGAAGTTGTAGTGGTAGTTCCAGGGGGCCTCGAGGGCGGCGGTTTCCACCACGCGGGTGAGCCGGATCGCATCCTGGCTGTCGAAGGTGGTCCGCTCCAGGCAGCCGAGGTTGACCGGGGTGGACTCGCCATCGATGTCGAGGTTCACCACGACATCCCATGGGGGTGCCGGTATACACCCCTCCTGGTCTGAGGTGTCGGGTTGCGTCGTGTCGCCAGTCAGATCGGTGACCGCGTCGAGACCGGTATCGGCTGTTCCCCCCGGCTCGTCATCGGAGCAGGAGAGAAGAACCATGGCCAGACACCACGATGCCAGAATCGAGAATGTTCCTTTCGCGCTCATCTTGATTCACACTCCACTTTGATGAAGTAACATTGTGATCGGTTGGGCTTCTCGGTCTGTTTCTTGCCAGAACCGTTTGCTCCGGGCGGGGGAGGGAGGACCGATCGAGCAGGCTTCCCGCGGCTCCCGCCCAAGGCGGCTCCCAGCGAGGGGGATACTACCCATCAGGACCATTTGTTTCAAGTTGTTACTCGTTGTAACTTGAATGAACAACACGAGGCGTTTGGAACCAGGAGGTCGACCATGTCACCCGGCGGAGCGCAGGAGCTATTGACCACTGGAGATGTGGCGAACCTGTTGAGGATACACCCCAAGCAGGTCTATCGGCTTCTCAAGCGCGGCCTTCCCGCGGTAAGAATGGGGGGGCAGTGGCGTTTCCATCAGCGCGACGTCCTGGCGTGGCTTTCCGGGGAGCAGCCTGGCAGTAGCCCGGCAGGCGGAGCAGAAGAGCTGTCGGGAGGCCAGAGCGGGCCGGTTTCCTCTCCTGCTCGACCGCCACTCATCGCTGCGCATGGCGGAGTGGCGGTCGAGATCCTGATGCGGTTCGTCGGACGATGGTCGGACCTGGTCATGGGGGTGGTGCCGGCGGATCGGGGAGAGGCCCTGGCGCTGCTTTCGGGCGGTCGGGTGATCCTGGCAGGTTTTCATGGCGGTGGCGTACCCACCGAGGTGGGCACGAACCGCCTGGCCTACATCCACCTGGTGGAACGGGAGATCGGGCTGGTATCGAGGCCGGCTGAGCGGATTTCCGAGCTTTCTCAGCTGGCCTCGCTGCGCCTGGCGAGCAGGCCCCCCTCGGCGGGAAGCCGGCTCCATCTGGATTCGGCGCTGGTCGAGCAGGGGCTGGACCCGGCCAGGATACACGAGCGCGCCGTGGTGTTCGGGTCGCACCAGGAGGTGGTATTCGCGGTGGCGCGGGGGGATGCCGATGTGGGCGTCAGCACGCGGAGCTGGGCGGATCTGCTGGGGTTGAGCTTTCGGTTGCTGACGCGGGAGGCCTACGGTCTGCTGGTACGTGCTCAGGATCTTGGGGATCCGCGGGTGATCCGGCTGGGGGAGTTGATCCAGGGGTTGGAGTACCGGCGGAAGGTCGGGTCGGTGTCGGGGTATGATGCGACGAAGACAGGGGAGATCAGGCTGGGGGGAGGGATCTAGGCGAGCAACGATGAGAGCCAGGTGCACATCGGCGGTTGTGGTGGCGGTGGCGATGTTGCTGTTGCCTGGGGGATCGTATGCCACCGAACCTTCCGAGGCGGCCACGGTGGAAGGAGAGACCGCCCCGGTTGCGGCTGGCAGGGTCGTCCGGTTGAGCGCCCGGGAGGACAGCAGCTGTGTGCTTCGAGAGGACGGAGCCATCTACTGCTGGGGTCGCAACGAGGAGGGTCAGCTCGGCGATGGGACGCTGGAGGACCGGAGTCTGCCGGTGCAGGTGTCGGGGGTGTCGGATGTGGTGGATCATTCGGTTGGCAAGGGGTTGACCTGTGCCGTCCTGTCTAATGGCCGAGTCGTCTGCTGGGGATCGAACGCAGGCGGGGCGTTGGTCGAGTTTGGGGAGCCGGGCAGTCCACGGCCGGTGGAGATTCCAGGGATCCGGGAAGCCCGGCAGGTCAGCGTCGGAGAGGCGTTCGCCTGCGCGCTGCTGACCAGCGGACAGGTGATCTGCTGGGGCCAGAACGACCGGGGGCAGTGCGGTACCGGCGACACGCGGGCGGAGCAGAGGCCCACGCCGGTTGTCGGCGTGACCGATGCGATCCAGGTCTCGGCGGGACGCGGTTTTGCATGCGCGCTGCTGGATGGAGGACAGGTGGTCTGCTGGGGAGACAACTACCGCAGTCAGCTGGGCGACGGCACCAATATCGACCGATCGCTGCCCACCCCGGTGGCCGGTGTGCATGATGCCGTCCAGATCTCGGCGGGGTACTCCGCCGCCTGCCTGGTGCGGGCGACCAGAGAGGTGCTCTGCTGGGGACGGCACCCGGCCCTCGGTCCCGAGGATCCGGTCTCAACCACTCCGTCCTATGTGGGGATCAACAACGCCGTCGAGGTGGCCACGGGCGAATATCATGCCTGTGCCCGGACTATCGAAGGGGAGGTGATGTGCTGGGGAGACAACGGGGACGGCCAGCTGGGCGACGGCAATATGTGGGGAGCAAGCACCACCCCTGTCGCTGTCCAGGGGGTGCCAGAGGCGATGGCCGTCGTGGTCGGCGAGGACCACAGCTGCGCGCTGGGGTCGGACGGGACCGTCTGGTGCTGGGGCTGCAACGAGCATGGGGAGCTGGGCTCCTTCGCCTACAACCCGCCCCCCCGTGTAGTCACCAGCCCGGTCGAGCTCTCCTTGCCGTGGTAGCGATTGTAGCGCTGCGGTGCCCTCACCCCTGGCCCCTCTTCCGCTCACGCGGGCGAGGGGGACCAACACCTTACAAAGGGACATCGAGCAGGCAGCGGAAGCCGACGGAGGGTAGCAACGTGTTGTCGTCGGTGCGGTAGGCTCGCAGACTGGTACGGCGGCTGACGCGCAGGTCACCGGTATCGGTGGACTGCCAGTTGCCGCCGCGAATGATGCCGAGAATGGCGGTCCGCTCGGAGTTCATGTCCTTCCAGGAGGGGCAGATGTCTCCATCCGACAGATCGGAGTAGATGCTGGAGTTGTAGTCGTCCATGACCCATTCGGAGAGGTTGCCGCCCAGGTCGGCGAGGGTGTAGGGGGAGAGGTCGAACGCGAAACTGCCTGCCGGACAGGCACGCAGGCGTGTGGTGCAAAGATAGGTGGGGGAGGTCCAGCAGAGATCGCTACAATCCGGCTCCTGGTCGCCCCAGGGATACAGGCGGTTGTCGCGGGGCCAGGTGTCCGAGGGGTAGCAGGTGTCATCGGCCAGGTCGATTGCGGCATTCTGGCAGCCTCCGCGGGCCGCCTTTTCCCACTGGGCTTCGGTGGGCAGTCGTCCACCGACAAACTGGCAGAACTCCTCGGCACCGGCGCGGTTGATGCAGTTCATGGGAAGCTGCAGGTCGGAGATGTCCGCAGGACCCGCAATGTAGTTGCAGGTCAGGTGCCCTGCGCTTCGAGCCTGGTAGTTGGCCGGACTACAGCCCTCATCGTCCTGCTCGAATGACTCGACGCATCGTGCAAACTGCTCCACCGTAACCTCGGTCTCTTGCAGGTAGTAGGCTCCCATGGTGATCTGGTGCAGCGGCTGCTCGTCGGATTCGCAC
Source organism: Bradymonadales bacterium (assembly GCA_016931535.1). GTDB lineage: Bacteria > Myxococcota_A > Bradymonadia > JAFGEP01 > JAFGEP01 > JAFGEP01. Next base: position 24,111 of record JAFGEP010000011.1, on the reverse strand, counting down.
TGGCTGTCGTACTCCCCGGTACAGCCTAACAGGAAGGGGCCGTCATCGACGAGTCGGAAGCGGATGTACTGGTTGGTCGATGTGGAGCCGCTGACGGGGCCCGGCAGAGCGATGACCCGGACCAGAGGGGCACAGACGCCAGCGTGTTGGGCACAGTTTGCCTGGCTGCGGGTCACACAGGCTCCCTGTGTGGTGTCACAGCTTTCGCAGCCCGGCAATGGGCCGTCTATCGGAACGAGGTCCTCCGGCTGGTCGGGCTGGTCCGGCCCGACGAGGTCCTCCGGCTGATCGGGCTGGTCCGGCCCAACGAGGTCCTCCGGCTGATCGGGCTGTTCAGTGTCCGGAAGGTCCTTTTCATCGGTTGGGAGATCACCGATCTCCTTGAGATCCACCGAACAGCCCATGCAGGTCAGCCAGAAGAGGCAGACAAGACCCTGACAGGTTAGGATTCTCATTTTCTTTCCGCAGCCAGGCCGGCCTCGCGTCGGTCGGTGTTCTTGTGGGCGGCCTCCTGCCGGCCGTTTCAGGCCAATTTCGGTTGGCCGTAGTGTTTGTCCATCAGCTGAGCCAGTCCCTGGACGGAGCTGAGGACATGACGTTCCGCGGAGTCACGCAACCGATAGTATAGCTTTTTCAGGGTCCGATTGGAGGACTGATCCGCCTTGGCGTCGGTCACCGAGAGCAAGGCGCGGGACACCTCCTCTTCGTTTTCGTTCATGTACTGCCCGAAGGTGCCTTGGTTTCGGGTGCAATGGCGCAGGTGAAGCGGTTCCAGCGCCTCGCAGAAATCGGGGACCAGGTCTGCGATCACAGCCGGAAGGAAGCCCTTGCGGAACGTCTTGACTACTTTGAACCCGGTCTTGACCGCGATCCCGGAGACCCCCTTGCTCTTGGAGACCTCCTGTTCCAGGAGCTGCTGGCAATCCTGGAATACCAGGGGTCTCTTGTCTTCGGTCAGCAGGATCTCACGCAGAGTGGGCATGTCAGTACTCCCATTTCTTGTCGAACCAACGGTCACTTAGCGACAATCCCAACTCGGGTCAAGAGGAAGTGCTATCAGTTGGCTTCCTGACTGTCGCTGCGGTCCTTGCCATTGGCGCTGCCGAGCCTGGCATCGTCCGGATCGGCAGCCATGGGCCGGTCCAGCTTCCGATTCAGGGCTCGCTCGAGCTCCGGCTCGGGAAGGGCTCGAAGCCAATCGATGCACTGCTGGCTGGTGGGGGCAGCCGGGAGCTCGCTGGCCAGTATGGCCTCCTTGATCCGATCGATCAGCCCCCCGATCCGGGGACCTGGCTTCAGACCAAACTGATCGGCCAATGTCGTTCCAAGGCGGTGGGGGAGCCGGGGTTGCAGGGAGTTGGCCTCCTGCATCCGGGTGATGCGGTCTTCCAGGTGGGCCACCTGCTCGAGCGCCAGGGAGCGGCGTCGGGCCATGGCGGTGGTGAGATCGGCCCGGGCGAACTCCAGGAGGGAACCGATATGCGGGCCAGCCTGGCCAGCCAGCTTCCGCACCGCCCCGTCACCCCAGTCGGGGTTGTAGGCGGCCACGCGCCCGTGGAGGCGGATGATCAGGTCGATCGATTCGGCCAGCTGCCTGCCGAGCCGGAATCGGGTCGCGATGCCCTCGGCCAGAAGAGCGCTGTGCTCTTCGTGGCGGTGGAAGGTCACCGATCCGTCGCCGGCGATACGACGGGTCCACACCTTGCCGGTGTCATGAAGCAGAGCGGCCCATCGCAGGGTGGGATCGGGTTTCACCGATTTCACCACCGCCAGGGTGTGGAGCCAGATGTCCTTGTGGCGGGAGCCTTCGGTCGCCTGGAATCCGGCGAGAATGGCCACTTCGGGCAGGATCATGCCCAGCACCCGGCAATCCCTGAGGAACTCGAGAGCGCGCTCGGGGTATTCGCCTACCAGCAGCTTGGTCATCTCCTGAGCCCATCGTTCCCGACTGATGGCGAGAATCCAGGGGGCACAGAGCTCGGCGGCGGCGACCAGGGGTTCATCGGGCCGATAGCCCAAGGTGCTGAGGAAGCGGCCGATGCGCAGGATGCGCAAGGGGTCGTCCTGCAGGGTCACGAGAGGGTCGCCGATGGAGCGCAGCACCCCTCTTTCGATGTCCTCTTTGCCGCCATAGGGGTCAACCAGGGTTCCATCGGCCAGCATGGCGATGCTGTTGACGCTGAAGTCGCGGCGCCAGAGGTCGTCCTGGATGCAGGAACCGTAGGCCACCGACGGATGGCGGCTGCCGGCAGAGTAGGTCTCGCGGGCGCGAAAGGTGGTGATCTGGCAATCCTTGGGGAAGCCCTGTGCCGAAGGACCATTCAAGACCGTGCCGACGGTGCCGAACCGTTTGCCGATCTCGTAAACCGAGAAGCGGTGCTTTCTGAGAATCTCGGTGGTTCGCTCGGGGAGGGCATCGGTGGCGAAGTCCAGGTCGGCCAGGCGAGAAAGCGGGATGCCCCGCAAGAGGTCGCGGACGGCGCCGCCCACCAGGTAGAGCTGGTGCCCCTCCTGCGAGAAGGCATCGAAAAGCCGGTTCACTGGAGTCCTCCGCGGTAAGGGCCGATGTCATCCGATAACGCCTGTAGCTGTTCTAGTGCGGCCAGTAGTCCAGGTCAAATGAAAGGGTGCCCGTCTGTTCCGGCAGAGGGGGGCTAAGGGGCAAACCCCGCACCGCAGGCGCCCGCGCTTGACAGGAGCGGCAGAAAAGAAAGAATGCAAAAGGCGGGGTTTTCTGGTAGATCCAGGCAACGAAGCGGAAACCCTTCCACTGGGAGTCGTCTCATGCTCAATCAGGTTGACTCGATCCAGATCCGGCGGCTGCTGTACGCCGGCCTTGGGCTTGTATTTCTGGCAGCCTGCGCAGACCAGGGTGCGGGCTGCGGTGAAGAAGGGTGCTCCAGCGTGCCCTACCCCATCGCGGGGCCGATCATCGACCAGGCGGTGCAGCTGCGGATGACTCCCCAGGGGTTCGCCTTCGTGGAGGAGAACGCCGGGCCGATCATCGAGAACGTCCTGGGAACCGAGGGCTTGAGCTACTGTATCGAGCCGATATCCGCAAGTGGGTTCACCATCTGCAACAACCCCTCGGTCAACCAGTGCACAGGTGGAACCCCCGGTTGCCAGTTCGATGCCACCCTGGAGGATCTGCAGATCGAGCCGGTTGGTCCGGCGGTGGTGGGCGATCCGAGCTTTCTGCGGGTCAGTATCGTGCTATCCGAGATCGAGGAGATAGTCCCGCTGGTTGTTCCCGCTCTGGGTCAGTGCGACCACCTGCTGGTCACCTCTTACCATCAGACGGACGACACCGACTACTTTCGAGTGGAGCTGGAGATTTACTTCCACATCGATCCGGTCACCGATCGGACCTCGATTTCGCTAGACAATATCGTGATCCATGTAGAGGACCTGGAGTTCATCAACACGGCGACCATCGGTCAGGACGACTACGTGGCCTGCAGCCTGGAGTCTGCAACGCTGGCGGTGTTGGCACCGATGCTGGCCGGTTTCATCGTCGACCCACTCGAGCAGATGGTCAACGCGTATCTCTGCATCTCGTGCGAGGGAGGGGCCCCCTGTCCTCCGAATTCCATCTGTGATGACGAGGACTCCCTTTGCCACTACGACGAAGAGACCTGCGTGCCACTGCCACTGGGAACCGAGGGAGAGATCGACCTGGCCGCCATGATGGCGTCGGTCAATCCGGCGATGGAGAGCTCGCTTTCCTACCTGGTGTACGTGGCCAACTACGCCGATGCCGAGCGGAGCGGGATGAGTCTGGCGGCTCAGGCCGGGTTCTATGCCGAGCACGACGTCTGCGTGCCGAACCAGCCGCCGCCGAGTGGAACGGTGGCCAAGAGCAGCCAGCTGGTCAGCGATCTGACGCCGGGGCGGACCACCTACATGTTGGGGGTGGGGGTGGCCGAGCTGACGCTGGAGACTGCGCTGTGGGCGGTCTACCAGTCGGGGGCGTTATGCCTGACGGTGGGGACCGACATGGTGGAACAGCTGACGAGCAACACGCTGGCCATGCTGTTGCGCAGCTTGCCGGAGCTGACCGAAGGGGAGAACGTGCCGGTGTCTCTGCACCTCCGGCCGACGCAAGCCCCTACCATCACCCTGGGAAGCGGCGAGGTGACCACCGGGGATCCGCCCACCATCGTGGAGCCGCTGATCACGCTGGAGCTGACGAACCTGTTCATCGACTTCTACGCCCTGATGGAGGAGCGCACCGTCCGGCTCTTCTCCCTGGAGACCGACCTGGAGATCCCGCTGGCGCTGACGCCCTCGGAGGACGCGACCGGCATCCAGGTGTTGATCGGGGACCTGACGCACGCCGTGAGCCGGGTGGTGCCACGCCACGCCGAGTTGATCAGCGAGGACGACAGCCGGATGCTTGCCGCCGTGCTGCCGATTCTGCTGGCGGGAGCCACGCCGATGCTGACCGATGCCCTGGCCGATCCGTTCACTTTGCCAGAGCTGATGGGGTACCGGCTGGTGATCGACGAGCACTCCTTCACCAGCATCGAGGAGGACACCATGTTGGCTCTGTACGCCAACCTCATGGCTGTACCCCAATCCAAGGCGGGATGGGAGGAGGAAGGTGGTATCCAACGGGGTTTGGCGCTGGCGCGCCTGGAGGCGGTGATCGGACCGGATGCGGGCGACATCGCACGTCTCGAGAGCCGCCGCCGGCTTGGCTACGCCATCCAGCCCGACGACCTGGCCAGCGAGGTCCTGCTGGCTGTCGATACCATCGGGGGGGCGGACGGGCCGCGGGAGTACAGCTACCGGGTCAACGGAGGGCCCTGGCATCTCTACCAGTCTGGCGACTTGATGTCGATTAGGGATCCGGTCTTTCTGCTGGAAGGGATCCACACCATCGACGTCCGCTCGCGGGTGCCGGGTATTCCTATGTCGACCTCGCGAATCTCGGAGCCGATCACGCTGACCATCGATCTGTCGGCTCCTCGGGTGACTCTCGAGCCGGCAGAGGAGGGTCAGATCGAGGTGATCGCTCGGGATACCGTCTGGCCGTCCCACATGCTGACCATGAGGTACCGGCTGGATGGCGGCAGCTTCAGCCCGAGTGGGCCACTGACAACGATCTGGCTTCCGACAGGGGAGGGGCTGCAGGCCGCCGAGCTGGAGGTCGTGGTCACCGATCCCTTTGGCCACGAGGGGTACGCGCGCCGGTCGTTGACCCCCCTTTCGAGGGGTGCCGATCTCGAGCGATCGGATGGGCCGGTCATGGGGTGTAGCGCGGTCACCCCTCCGAACGGCAGCACGGCCGGGTTGTGGTTGGGGGTATTGCCGCTTTTGACCTGGTTCCTGGTGGGCAGGCGGCGGGGCTCGAACCGGGCGACAGACCGGCGCGACCGCGCGATCGGCGGGAAGATCCTCGGTTTGCTGCTGGCCGTCCTGCTGCTGGCGGCAGCCGGTTGCGGGGACGAGGAGGGCAGTGGACCGGGTCCCGTAGACGAGGGCTGCGACAACTGCGGCCCAGACCAGATCTGCCGGGACAACCGTTGTGTGGACAATGTCTGCGCCGAGGACAGTGAATGTCCCGAGGGCATGGTCTGCTCCGGCAACCGCTGCGTGGTGCGCACGGTGTGCACCGACAACAGCGTCTGCCCGGATGGCCAGTTCTGCGTCGATGACGACGACGACGGCGGAAGCGAGTGCATCGCCGTGCCTTGCGACGAGCGTTCCGACTGCAGCGTCATCACCTGTGACTCGGGGCTGGTGGCGGAGTGCGTGGACAACTTCTGCGCCTGCGTGACCCCTTGTGCAGACGGTTGTGGAGATGATGCCTTTTGCTGCCATCTCACCAACAGCTGCACCAACCTGCCGACCGAGTGCCCCACCATGAGCTGCGAGGTCGGTTACGGACCGGTCATGGTAACCCCCGCCTCGGGCGACCCGCTGACCTGTGCCATCACGGGCCCGGTGTGCGAGTGCCAGCCTTTGCCGCCTTTGCCGTTGGGGGATGTGGGCGCCTACCTCTCCGCGGCGGCAGGAGCCGACGGGACCATCTACCTGAGCGCCTACAACCGCACCTACGGCGACCTGATGGTGGGGGTGGCCCAGCAGGGGAGCGAGATCGACTGGATGTTTGTGGACGGTCTGCCCGATAGCGGGCCGGTGGTGGGCAACCTGGAGGGACCCCGGGGAGGGGTGGCCGAGCCTGGCCCGGATGCCGGCCGCTACAGCAGCATCGCCGTCGGCTCCGATGGCAGCCTGCACGTGAGCTACTTCAACCGGTTCTACCGGGAGCTGCGATATGCTCGTGGCATCAAGGTGGGTCAGCAGTGGGGTTGGACCTTGTCCACGGTGGACGAGGATGACTGGGCGGGTCTGTACACCTCGCTGACCCTCTCCTCCACCGGAGTGCCCGGTATCGCCTACATGGTGGGCCGATACGAGATCTCCGCGGGTGTCTGGCACTCCCAGGTCCGGTATGCCTGGGCGGACGCCTCGCTTCCAACGGCCTGGGAGGTGGAGACGGTAGATTCCATCCTGTTGAGGGAGCCTTGTGGAGGGCCTTGTACCGGGACTCGGCAATGCCACCAGGAGACCAACCGGTGCGAACGGGTGCTGAGTGGCAGCAACTGTGTGCCCGCCTGCGGTGGCGACCAGACCTGCTTCGAGGGGGAGACCAGCAACCAATGCGGTACGGTCGTCCCTCAACCCACCATCTTCTCGATACATGGCGGGCGAGGTCTGTTCGTCGATTCGGCTCGGTTCTCGGACGACCAGGTGGGGGTGGTCTACTATGACCACGATCGGGGGGACCTCCACTACAACGCATCGGCCGGGAACACCTTTGTGGGGTCGTTGTCCCAGTTGCTGGACGAGGAGGGGGATGTGGGCTGGTACCCTTCCATCACCATCGACTCGGAGGACGGCGTTCACATCACCTATACCGACATGACCAACTGGGATCTCAAGTATTTCCGGATCGGATCGGCCGGTCCCGAGGTGGTCGATACCGGCATCCGAGGGATCGAAAGCGAGGTGGAAGGGGTGCTGGTAGGGTACGATTCCAGCTTGCTGTTGAGAACAGATGGTAGCCTGCAGGTTGCCTACATGGATGCCACCTACCACGATGTCATGATCATCCGGCGTCCATCCGGATCGGGATGGCAGGCGCCCATGACCATCCTGGGCAACGAAGATCCGTATGTCGGGGCGGTCGGGTTCTACCTGAACCAGCTCCTGGTGGACGGCACCGTGGTGCTGGCGACCTATCGCATCAACACCCGGGAGGCGGTCCGTGATGTGGCGGTCCACTGGTTGGAGTGACCCCCTCGCAATAGCCCTCACGTCGCTTGTGCTGCTCCTGCCGGTCTTTGGGGTCCGGGCGCAACCGGATCAAGACCAGGCCCAGACGTTGTACGAGCAGGCACGGGAGAGCTTCGCAAGGGGGCATTACGTCGAGGCCGCCGAGCTGTTCGGTCAAGTCTTCGAGATCGATCCCCACCCGGCCATCTTGTACAACCAGGCGCGCTGCTTCCAGGAGCTGGGCGATCTCCCGCGGGCGCTGGGGTTGTTTCAGCAGGCGCTGCAGCTCGATCCCAATGAGCGGGTGAGAAGCGAGGTGCAGGACCGGATCGAGGCGATCCGACAGCGACTGGTCGATCTCGGGTTCCACCTGTCGGATCTGGATCCGGCAGGTTTTGTCGACCTGGTCAAGTTGAGCGTGACCAGCCTGCCCGATGGTGCCATGGTGATCCTCGATGGGGAGCCGATCGGCGCGACGCCGATCGAATATCTCTACATCATCCCTGGGATGTACCAGTTGGAGGTCAGGCTGGAAGAGTACCAGTCCCACCTGAGGACCATCGAGGTGGAGCCGGGACGCAACCTGTCGGTACACGCCGGTCTCCGGCGCCTGGAGGGGCTGCCCTCCTACCAGCCTCCACTTCCCGGGATCATCGAGGTGGTTGGCCCGGTCTCCGGAATGGCGGTGTATCTCGACAACGATCTGCTGGGGGAGACACCCGTCGGTGCGACCGAGATTCCGCCGGGCCGATACCTGCTGACGGTCCGTCATCCGGCCTTCATGGAGTGGACCAGCGAGGTGACGGTTCAGAGCGGGGATACGGCCCGGATCTTTGCGGATGCCGAGCGGATTACCGGTCCGATGGACGAGGAGGGATTCCCGTATCGGGACTGGGGAATCGGCACAGTGGTGAGTGGGGGGCTGGTGGTGGTCACCGGAGTTGTGTTCGGAGTGCTGGCCAAGGCGGACGCCGATCGCTACCATCGCAACACCGATGTGCCGGACCGGGCCGACATCCGGGATCTGGCGTCCACCGAGGCATTGGTAGCCGATCTCTGTTTTGGTGTCGGGGTCGGTCTGCTGGCCACCTCGCTCGTGTTCTTCCTGCTGGACGGGAGAGAGCCGCCCCAGGAGGAATGGCCGGGTATAACGGACGACCTGGTGCTGATCGACATCGGGCCGGGCGAAGGCGGATGGACGGTCTCCATCGGCATTGGCATCGGCGGTCTGTTCTAGGCCAGGCTGGTAGTGGCGGAAGGACCAGAGGGGACGGGTCGCGCGGAAATCCGGGAGGGTTCCCCGGGAGCGGTGGATCGCCGTCAGGATGCTGGGGGTGGATGAGATGGCAGGCACGGACTTCACGGTTTCATCCCGGAGAGGGGGTGGCGCAAAGAGGTCCCGTCTGCCCGTTGGTCTTCTCCTCTGTCTGGGCAGTGCCATTCTTGTCCTGGCGCTGACCGCTGCCTGCTCGTTGATTTTGGACCTGGAGCCAGACTGCGACCAGGTCTCCAACTGTACCCCCTATGTGTGCAACCAGGAGAACACCGCCTGTCTCAGCCGTTGCAACCGCTACGAGGACTGCGCCACCGGTTACCTGTGTGAGCTGGCCACCGGGAGCTGTCTGACCCAGGGATGCGCCCCTTTGTCGGAGCCGGTGCCGTTGCTGGAGATCTCGGGTTCAGGGGTCGAGTACGATGCAGATGGCTTTGGCGACTCCTTCTGGGTGCTGTACGCCAACGGCGAAGGGATCTCGCTGGCCGAGGTGAGCGCGGACGGGGCGTTGGTTGGGGGCGTTGAGGGGGTGATCGCGCTGGAGACGGACAACCTGGCATCGCCGGTGCAACCCCTGGTTGTGCCCTCCGATGGGAGCCTTCACCTGTTCTGGCTCGGTGCGCTGGGTACCAACCGCCTGGCGATCCGCCATTATGCGGTCAGTCCGGAAGGGGTGAGCTTCGGTCCGGTCAACGCCTACGAGGCCGATTACGGCCAGAATGTCGATCAGCTGACCGGTTGTCGGATCGGAGACAAGCTGGCCCTTGCCTGGACGACTCTGCGACAACGGTCTCAGACCCAGCTGTTGTTGCTGAACCTGGATGGAACGTATGGCGACGATAGTGCCGCCACCGCACCGAATGAGGCGGCGGTGTTCATCGGCGATCCAGCCGCAGGATCCAACCAGCCGGCTCTGGCGATGACCGACGAGCGGGGAGGGTACGCTCGGCGGGAGACGCGGGCCGGTGTCAGCACCATCATGGCCAGCTTTTTCGACTCCCAGTTCGGGGTGATCAGCAACCACCAGGTATCGGGAGACGAGGTCTCCTCTGCGGAAGGGATCCGCGCGGCAGGGCTGGCCAATGCCATGGCGGTGGCCTGGGTCGAGGTACGGGAAGGCCAGCGGGTGATCATGCGGGCGGTGGATTCCGAGTTGAGCCCGTTGCGTCTGGCCTGGAACACCAACGACTACACCACGAATCCCAAGGAGTTGAGCCTGGCGGCCAGGGCGGACGAGTTTGCGCTGGTGTGGGTGGGGGATTCTACGGCCGGCCGGGACCTCTTTTTCAGTCGCTTCTCGGCCAATGGAGAGCAGCGATTCATCACCTTTCCGGTGCGGCGCGGGGCTGCCGTCGATCCGGCATATCCTGTGATCGTGGCGGTCGAGGACGGCTATGCCCTGTTCTGGCTGGAAGGGGCAAGCCCTACCCGCACGGTGTTTTTTCAGCGATACAGCTGCATTCGATAGGTCGGTCGCAGGACGGCTCAGGCGGTTCGTTCCTTTTTGCTGAAGGAGGGATGCGAGTCGCCCTCCGGCAGGTCCACGACCACGGTATCGCCGGGGACGAACTTTCGTTCGAGGATGGCCAAGGAGAGCGGGTCCTGGATATAGGTCAGGATGGCTCGTTTCAGGGGTCTGGCGCCATACTCCGGTTCATAGCCCTCCTCGGTGAGGAAGTTCTTGGCGGCCTCGGTCACCTCCATGGCCATTTTCTGTTCGGCCAGCAGCTGCCTGACCTTGTTGAGCATGATCTGGACGATCAGGTCGAGGGCCTCCCGGTTGAGCGCGTGGAAGACGACGATGTCGTCCAGTCGGTTGAGGAACTCGGGCTTGAAGTGATCTCTGAGGATGAGGTGGATCTGCTGCTCCATCTCCTCATGCGATAGCTTGCCGGACATGTCGAGGATCTTCCGGCTGCCCACGTTGGAGGTCATGATGACGATGGTGTTGGCAAAGCTGACCTCTCTTCCCTGGCTGTCGGAGAGCCGGCCTTCGTCGAGCACCTGGAGGAGGATGTTGAAGACCTCCGGGTGGGCTTTTTCGGCCTCGTCGAAGAGCACCACGCTGTAGGGACGCAGGCGAACCGGCTCGGTCAGCACACCGCCCTTGTCCGAGTCCACGTAGCCCAGGGGCGAGCCGATCAGGGTATTGACCTTGGACTGCTCCATGTACTCCGACATGTCGATCCGCACGATGGCCTTTTCGGTGTCGAACAGAAACTCGGCAAGAGCCTTGGCCAGCTCCGTCTTGCCCACTCCGGTGGGGCCGACGAAGAAGAAGTTGCCGATGGGGCGCCCCGGGTCCTTCAAGCCGGCTCGGGCACGGCGGACGGCGGCGGTCACGGCGTGAATGGCCGTGTCCTGTCCGACCACGCGTTGGCGGAGGGTGTCCTCCATGCGCAGCAGCCGCTCCCGTTCCCCTTCCATCATCTTGGCGACCGGTATGCCGGTCCAGTGGGAGACGATCTCGGCGATATCGGAGTCTTCCACCTCCTCCCGGACCAGCCGCTTGCCAGACTGGATCTCGGCCAATCGAGCGCCCTGGGCGTCGAGCTGACGCTTGATCTCGGTGAGGACGCCGTACTTGAGCTCGGCCAGCCGTCCGGTGTCGCCGGCCCGTTGGGCTTCGGCCACCAGCTTCTCTGCGGCGGCCAGTTCCTGCTTGAGGTTGGTGAACTTGTCCAGCTCCGCCTTTTCGGACTCCCACTGGGCGATGAGGGTCTCCACCGAAGCGGCCACTCGGCCGATCTCCTCTTCGATGGCCTTGCGCTCCTTGATGGCCTCGCTGGTGGTTTCTCGAGTGAGGGCGGTCTTTTCGATCTCCAGGTTGGCGATCCGCCGGCGAGCGGAGTCGATCTCGGGGGGCATGCTGTCGATGGAAAGCCGCAGTCGGCTGGCGGCCTCGTCGATGAGATCGATGGCCTTGTCGGGTAGGGCGCGGCTGCTGACGTAGCGGGTGGACAAGCGGACAGCCGCCGCCAGTGCGGCGTCCGAGATCCGCACCCCGTGGTGGATCTCGTAGCGGGACTTGATCCCCCGCAGGATCGCCATGCACTTGTCGAAGTCGGGCTCCTGCACGTGGATGGTCTGGAAACGGCGCTCCAGGGCGGGATCGCGCTCGATCCGCTTGCGAAATTCGTCCGGGGTGGTGGTGCCGATCATGCGGATCTCGCCGCGGGCCAGCGCCGGTTTGAACATGCCGCCGGTATCTGTGGAGCTCTCCTGCGAGCTGGAGCCGACCAGGGTATGGATCTCGTCCACAAAGAGGATCACCTGGCCCTGGGAGTCGATGACCTCGTTGACGATCCCCTTGAGCCGTTCTTCGAGCTGTCCGCGCAGGGAGGTGCCGGCCACCAACGATCCCATCTCCAGGCTGAAGATCCTGCGGCCCTTGAGTCCGGCAGGGACATCGCCACCGACCAGTCGCTGGGCGAACCCCTCCACGATGGCGGTCTTGCCGACCCCGGGTTCCCCGACCAGAACCGGGTTGTTCTTCGTGCGGCGGGAGAGAACCTGCATCAGGCGGCGGATCTCCTCCTCGCGACCGATGACCGGGTCGAGCCTGCCTTCCTGGGCAGCGGCGGTGAGGTCGATGCCGAAACGGTTGAGGAGATCGAGGACGAGCGGCTTCTCGGGGGTGCGGGGCCGAAGGGGGGGGCGTCGCAACCTGGCGCCGGCCGAGGGGGAGGTAACCGGCTGGAGTGGGTTGGGGGCTGATGGTCGGGCCTCCGTGGAGCCGCCGATCGGGGTATATGGGGAGGTGGGTCTCTCTTCGGCGGAGAAGCTCTTGGCGTCTCCACGGGCCTGCCGGACGAGCTGGTTGACGGTGTCGCGAGTAACGCCAACGGCCTTCAAGATGCGGACGGCATCGGAAGGGGGACCGTCGGCGATGGCCGTCAGGAGATGTTCGGTCTTGATCCGATCCGACTGCTGTCTTTGCGCTTCTCGTTTGGCGGCGTCGAGCACACTGTTCAAGGCCATGCTGGAGGTGGGCGGGCGGGATGAGGTGACTCGATCGGGCCGGGAAAGCTCTTCGAGCAGTCGGTGCTCCACCAGGCGAGGGTCCACTCCCAGCTGCTCGAGCAGGGGAGCTGTGGCGCCGTTCGGGTCGCAGACGAGGGCCAAGAGCAGGTGTTCGGGTTCTACTCGACCGTGCTTCCGTTCCTTGGCGAACTCGGAAGCCAGGGTGAGGGAGCTGCGGGAACGCTGAGAGAGGTTCTCCGGGTTCATGACGCCATGTCCTTTCGCTGAGAAGAGCGCACATCAACCAATGGTAAAGGGATCGCGGCGGATGTGCATCCAACTGTTTACCGATGCGGTCAACCAATCTACCATCGAAGCATGTGGGTTTTAAGCGCATCGGACAAGTGGACCGTCGATTTCAGGCGGGCGTTGCTGCCTGGTTCCCTGGGCCTCTTGTTGGCCATCCACCTCTTGTTTCGTCCACCCCTGCTGTTGATGCTGCTGCTGTGCGCCCTTTTGCCGCTGTACCTGGTGATCGAGCGGCTGCTGGCAACCCAGGCCCTGCAGAAGCTGGACCGGGAGTTCTCTCTCCTGCTGACTCGGCAGGATATCGAGGGGTTGAAGCGGTTGGTGAAGCGCGCCTGGTGGCTGCGCTGGTTCGGGCCGTCGGGCGTGCTGGAGGAGAAGAAGGGGCTTTTGGCTCTGGCAGAGCAAAACTGGGACGAGGCCAACCACCAGCTGGAACAGGCCCATGCGCGGCTTGATGGGCGCCAGCGGCAGCGGCTGCTGCCCCCCTTGCTCAGGGCCCGCTTCGAGGCGGGAATGTGGGCGGAGGCCGAGGAGATCGGGCGGAAGCTGGTGGGCCGAGGTCCCTTCCCCACGTCCGCTGAGCTATTTTTGGGCTTGATCTTGTGCCGGCGACCGGAGGAGCGCCAGGAAGGGATCCGCTTGCTGCGTCGTGCTCGCGACACCCTCGGCCCGGAGGATCGAGCCCGGGCCGTCAAGGCGCTCGAAGAGCTGGAGCAGGAGGGATAGGGCTGCGTACAACGGGGAGAGGAAAAGACCGCCAGGAGGCCTTCTTCTCCCGACCAAGCTTTCGTGCAGTCAACGCCAGAACTCGGGGGGTTCTTCACAACCGGCCGACTTGTGGCGCAAAACGCGCCAGAACTTGGGGGGTTCTTCACAACCGGCCGACTTGTGGCGCAAAACGCGCCAGAACTCCGGGGGTTCCGGAACTGGTCGTTTATTCAAGAGAGCATGCGACCCGGTGCGGGCCTCAGGGCATGATGCGACGGATGGCTCCCGCCTCACCCCGTGTACCGGCAGAGCCGGCACCACCGCCGCCGCTGCCGCCCAGGCCGGGGATGGTCTCGGTGTCCTCGATGGTGGTGTCGTTGGAGTTGACCAGGAAGATGCTGAAGCTGACGCCTCCGCCTCCGCCTCCGCCATGCCCCCCCTGGACGCCGTTGGTGCCGTTGCCGCCACGACCTCCGGTGCCACCGCAGTCACAGGTCGAGCCGCCGCCACTGCCCCCGTTTCCGCTGGTGCCACCGAGGCCGCCGGCTCCGCCATCTCCTCCGCGGCCACCGTTGGAGGAAATGGCTCTACCCCGCACGACGGTGGCACTGGAGTTGACCAGGTAGAGTCCGAAGGAGCCTCCACCGGCGTTACCTCCCAGACCACCGCCACCGCCGCAACCGGCGCCCCCTCCGCCGCCTCCCGCACCACCCCAGCCGTCGCAGGCCGAGGTGAATCCGCCACAACCACCGGTGGAGCCACCGCCGCCGCCACCCCCACCCCCCCCGTAACCGTCCGCTCCCCGTTGCCCGTCTTCCCCGTCGTTGCCATACCATAATCCCTGGAGGTCCACGCTTCCGATCCCGTTGCCCCCGCTGCCGTTGTTGGCTGGATCGGGGACGGGTGGAGACAGGCCTGGACAGGGGTAGGAGTCGGTGGCGGAGCAGCCTGGACTACCGTTCTCTCCGGGCTCGTCACAGCCTCCCCAGAAGTCGTTGGTTCCCCCATCGCCGCCCGCTCCGCCGGGTGCGATACCGGCCGAGTTTCCGGGGCTGCCGTTGCCGGTGCCGCTGCCGGCGGAACCGCCGAGGCCGCCGGCGCGGCAGGAGCTCGATCCGCTGGTTCCGCGTGTCGGGGCGGGGTTTTCGGCGCAGAACAGGGCGGAGGAGTTGACCTCGCCCGTTCCGCCTGGGCCGCCGTTGCCTCCGTTGCTGCCCCGGGTTCCCAGCTCACCATTCGTGCCATCGCCGCCATTTCCAGCCCTCAGGACGCAGTCGGTGATGACAAGGCCCGAGGCATCCTGACCCAGCAAGGCGATCGAGTTGGCGCCTCGGCCGTTGGTCAGGGTTCCACCGGCCTCGGCGTGAACGGTGACCAAGCTGATGCGTGTCAGGTTCTGGATGTTCAAAGCTCGGATTCCGGTGGTGGATCCACTGATGACGGTTGGGTTTTCGGCTGATCGCTGCCAGTTGTTGGCGTCGTAGCCGCCGTACAGGTGAATGCCGTCGACGATCTCGACGGGTGAGAAGGTACCACCGGTTGCGGGTCGCCCGGTGTAGGTGCCGGCGGCGATGAGGACGTGGGGGCGATTACCATCCGCCTGGGCCAGCTCGATCCCGCGGTAGATGGTGTCTACCGGGTCATCGATGGTGCCGTCGCCCTGGGAGTGTCCAGTGGTGGCGCTGACGAAGATGGAGCGGGAGATGTCGCCGTCGATGCCGTCGCAGTTGGTATCCCAGAAGAGCTGGTCGGGGATGTCCTCCTGGCTCAGATCTTCATGAGGGCAATAGTACTCGCATCCAGGCAGATCGGGCCGGAGGTCGCGGTAGTTAGGAAGGCACTCGGCCACGTAGCAGGTGGACTCGACGCAGATGTTGATGGCGTTGGGCAGCTCGCAGGGCCTGTTGCACTCTCCGCAGTGGTTGGCGTCGCTGGTCAGATCAAAGTCCTCGTCGATGAGGAGATCGCAGTCGTTATCCTTGTAGTCGCACAGCTCGGGCGCCCCCTGGTAGACGGTAGCATCGCGGTTATCGCAGTCCGAACCCAGGCAGTCGCCGACCCCATAGCCATCTTCGTCGGGGTCGAAGCAGGTAGAGCAGTAGCCGGTCTCCGGGGTGCATTGCCAGGAGTCGGTGTAGAAAAGGCAGTCGTATCCCTCGGGGCAGTACTGCTCGAGGGAGCAGTCGCTGCCGCAGAAGAAGCCGTCGAACAGCTCGATGCAGCGGTCTGCGAGGCCTCCACACTCGAAATCCAGCTCGCAGGGTTTACACAGGTCGTAGACCATCGGGTAGCATATGCGAACCAGGTCGGATCCGGAGGCCTGCACGAGCTGACAGGAGTAACCGGTCGCCTCGCAATAGTCGGTGCACTCCACCGTGCAGATCCGGGTGCCCTCCAGACCGACGATGCAAAAGCCGCTGCGGCATTCCCGGTT
Source organism: Bradymonadales bacterium (assembly GCA_016931535.1). Classification (GTDB taxonomy): domain Bacteria; phylum Myxococcota_A; class Bradymonadia; order JAFGEP01; family JAFGEP01; genus JAFGEP01. The sequence goes on along the minus strand of JAFGEP010000011.1, from coordinate 8,140 downwards.
GTTGGTGCAGGGGTCGCCGAACTCTCCAAGGCGCGCCTCCTCCTCGCCCAGATCCACGATGACCCCGGGATCATCGAGATCCTGGGGAGCGGGATCGGCCCCGTCGGAGGCGCTATCCAGACGGCCGGAATAGCTGGTCAGCTCCCCTTGCGAGCAACCGAGCACCATGGATGCGGTGCAAATGCACAGGATTGCCACCAACACTGGGCGCCCGCTGTTGTGAGTTATTTGTGTCAACCTCACTCCCCTCCGCCTTGTCGACCGACCGAAAAAAGGTGCTGATCCGCGCCAGATCGAGCCCTTCTCATGGTAGATGGTGGGGGGATAGGTGTCAATCCAAGGCTATTGGCCAGTCTAGCGGCACCCACGGCGTGTGACAGCGGTGTGCGAGGAACACAGACAAGGATCGGAGATGAGCCGACCGCCTTCGCTTCTCTGACGGAGGGAGGTGGAACGGTCAGGTTTGGCTGCTGCCTGTGCTGCTGCCCCAGGGACAGAGGGGTAGGGCGAGCCGAAAGGGCAGCTTTCCCCCTTTCCCTCGCAGGCCGGGAAAGGCGCTACCCGACAGGCAGATCGACGTCCTGGCAGAGTTTGAGTGGACGGGACGGGCCAGGTTGCCCTATATACAAAGGGTATCGAGCGAACGAATGGGCTGCGGAGGTTCCCCATGGAGCGAGACAGCAACCTGAATGGCGATCAGGCTACCCAGTCCGATGCGGGAAAACCCGCCAACTCGGGGGAAGGTAGCCGGCCGACGGCGGGATCTTCAAACTCCAGCCGGCCGACGGCGGGTTCTCCACCAAGCGCCGAGGAGTCGCGGACCACCTCGGCCGCCAGTTCCGGCGGCTATGCGAGTCAGGTGGATTTCACCGCCGTTGTCCTGTCGATGGCACAGAGTGTCCTGATCGACCTGGGGGTGGCCATACACCCCGAGACGGGCAAGCAAGCGAGGAACCTCCGCCAGGCCTGTCACACCATCGACATCCTGTCCATGCTCAAGGACAAGACCCGCGGCAACCTGGATCCCCAAGAGGAGAAGCTCCTGGAGGGAACGCTGTACCAACTGCGGATCGCCTTCGTGGAGACGAAGCGCCAGGCAAGCAGCGGTAGTTGACAGGAGGGCTTCCCGACGCCGACCGTGGTGGGAGCACAGTCTGGATAGCCTGATGATGGCGAGGAAACTGACTTTCCCCAAAAAAGAGGTGGCCAGGCGTGTTGAAGAGAGGTATCTTCCAGACAGCGATTTGTCTGGTCCCGTCGCGGCCGATCAGGTGTGGCTTTAATTGATGTGACTTTCACAAAGAGTGCCGTTGCTGGCACTTTCAGGAAGGATCACCCACGCCGGCCTTTGCGTATACCGACGTTGGGTTGTGCAGCGGTTCACTCAAGTAGAACCGCCTAGTAGAAGGCCGCGACGAGCCAGACCTAAATGCGAGCTTTCCTCGCGCTCAGCCCCTCTGTGACGATAGAATCCGAAGCCGCAGCATCGGTCAATCGCCGGGACTATCTAAAAAGGGGATGAACTGGAGGCCGGAGTTCCAGGCTTCCCCCATCACACCTTTCTAGGACGACTATAAAATTACACCCCCGTTGCCCTGTTGTCAAGACCCTGACGGGGATTTTTCTGAAATTTGTAGAAGGACAGGGAAACCCTTATCCAGTGCGGCTTATAGCGCCCTGTCCAGGCGCTTGGCCCCTAGGCGAATGACCCCCGCCGCCATCAATGGTCCGACCGCCAACGCCAGAATGGCCAATGTGACAGCCAGGATGAGGTGCTCCACCGAGATCTGGGCTACCCGATGGCCAGCCGCCAGGCGCGCAGCCAGCACGGTAGCAGGAGCCGACAGGAGCAGGATCACGAGATTCAGCAGAACGCCCGTGACCATGTAGAAGAAGCCGCCGAAACCGGTCGCGATGCGGGCGGCGTTGTCCACATGAAAGCGAGGATACATGGCGCCCAGCCCCACGCCGAGCCCCACGACCCCCACACTGGCCGGGGTCTGGAAGACCAACGCGGCGATGCTCAGAGACCGACCGGTTCCAATGAGCAGATTGGAGGCGAGGATCAACCCCTGGCCGAACAAGCAGATGACCACGGCGGACGTCCACCACTTGGAGCGGAGAAAATCCAGGGTGGTCAGCGGTGCCGTCCGGATCATCCAGAAAGAACGGCCTTCCAGGCTGACCATGGGAAAGACGAAGCGGACGGAGATGGCGGTGATCACGAAGCTTGCCAGCCCCAGGTTGGCGAAGTACAGGCCGAGCGGACCGATGAACCCCCCTTGGCCCATGGGCCGGATGTACTGGAAATTGAGCAGGTAGATGAACACCAGGGCGACCAGCAGGATCATCTGGGTCCACTGGGCGGTGTCCCGCACGAAGGTCCGGAGGTCTTTGCGCCACATCTCCCTGGCGAAGCGGAGGGTGGCGGGTTGTCGGGACAGCGCCTCGATCACCGCCCGTCCGCGCGAGGCGGGGTCGGGACGTCGGCCTGCCAGCAGGCGGAACAGGCGCTCCGGGGCAGACCCCTCATGTCGTCCCTCGGCCGACTTGCTGAATCCGCCGAAATGGAGCCCACGAAACAGCCAACCGCTCAGGACGAAGAGGGCGGAGGCAGTGGTGTACAGGGAGAAAAGGTAGGGGAAAAATGGCCGGACCTCCCCGCTCAAGGAGGGCCATAGCGCCCGATGGACCCAGGTGGAGGGGAGCACTGCCAGCTCGGGAGCGTGGAAGGTGGACAGGAGCTGGACGATCGATTCTCGTTCGTCGGGATTGAGGAACCGCTCGGGTTCGAGGGAGCGGAACACGACAAAGACGATCACGAACAGCAGCGCCACCAGCAACGCTAGCAGCTCCCTGGTGCGCCGGGCGGGAAGGGTGTTGGTGAGTACCAAGCTGACCATGGTGGCCAGGGCGGTCGCGATGACCGGCAAGGGGAGCAGGAGTGCTGCCAGCCGGAGGTAGAAGGTGGTATGGGCGTGGTACACCAACCCGACGGCCAGAAAGACGGGCAGGCTGAACAGGCTGGCCATCCAGCTGGATTGGAGCAGCAGCTCCAGGAAGCGTGCGGTGAACAGGGAGTAGGGCGGTAACGGCTTGCCTACCAGTAGTTGGAGATCCTCACTGAGAAAGTAGGTCGAGAAGCTGGAGACCAGATTGGAGAAGAACAGAATGGCGAACAGGATGAGGATTGCGGTGGACACCAGCCGTTCCACCAACAGGTCGCCGAACAGCTCCACTCTCTGACATTGATCCACGAACCAGTAGGAGGCGGCAAACAGAAAGGCCCAGAAGCCGGCGCCCAGCAGGACCAAGAGGAAGATGCGGATCCCCGCCCGGGTATGACCTCGGGTCAGCGAGTTGGCCAGGCCACGTCCCTTGGCGCCAAGAAGATGGGCGATCAGGCTGGTCACGGCACCCTTCCGGTCATACTGGACTCGATCTGGTTGCGGGCTGCTCAGTCAGGGAGAGGAAGATCTCCTCCAGGCGTTTCTCTCGGCTCCCGGCAGCATCCTGGAGCTGTCGGAGGGTGCCGGTGGCCACGATCTCGCCTCGATGGATGACCGAGATCCGGTCGCACAGCTCCTCGGCGACTTCCATGCTGTGGGTGCTGAGAAAGACGGTAGCCTGCTGCTGGTGGCACATCTCCTTGAATACCTGCTTGATCAGGCGGGCACCCTTGGGATCCAGCCCGACGGTGGGTTCATCCACGACCAGCAGGCGGGGTGCAGGCAACAGCGCGGCGGCGAACACCAGTCGCTGCTTCATACCGTGGGAGAAGTTCTCGATCAGGGAGCCGGCCCAATCGCTCAGCTCGAAAAGGTCCAGGAGCTGCTCGGCACGCATCGCGCATTCCGCTCCAGATAGCCGATACAGGCCGCCCACGAAGCGCAGAAACTCCACTGCCGTGAGCCGCTCGTACAGGTAGGGGCGATCCGGGATAAAGCTGGTGATGCGCTTGACCACCAGGGGGTCGGTGGCAAGGTCGTGTCCGCCGATCCGGATACTCCCGCCAGAGGGTCGGATCATACCGGCCAGCATCTGCAGGGTGGTGGTTTTCCCGGCACCGTTGGGACCCAGAAAACCGTACACCTCCCCGTCGAAGACATCCAGGTCGATACCCCTCACCGCCGTGAAGGGACCGTACCTCTTGGTGAGCGTTCGAGCCTCGATCACTGCTGTACCTCCACCGACACCCGTCCAAACAGCTCGATCAGCGCGACCTGCCTGTCAAGACCGCCCACCGCGAACCGGATGTGACCCAGGTCGGCTGGCAGCTGACCCCAGGTGGGATCGGCGGTGCGCCAGCCTTCAAGCCAGTATTCGACCCAGGCATGGTAGTAGAATCCATCCTCCAGGTAGGTCAGTCCAACGGCTGTCCGGGCGGGGATTCCGGCGGCTCGAAGCAGTGCGGTCGCCAGCGTGGCCTGTTCATTGCAGTCTCCTTTCCGGAGTCGAAGGACCTCGAGCGCACTGGGGATACTGACCACCATCTCGGGCGCGATCTCTCGATGTACCCAGTCGTTGATGGCCTGGACGATATCGGCCGCCAGTACCCTCGAGCCTGCGATCTGGTGGGCGAGCCGTTGGATAGTCGGGTGGTTGGACTCGAGGAGTGGCTGTTCGAGCAGATACGGGGCGACATCCGGGGGGATAAGCAGATCGGAGAGCCGGACGGGGGCCAAATTCGCTTCGCGTCGAATCCGGACCAGCGATGCCTCGCCCAGGTTGTGGAGGATCTGTCGGCCCCCGTCCAGGTCGAAGGAGTGTGGGTTGATCCCCTCAATCCTCCAGGTGATCTCCTGGGCAGCGGTGAGATCGGGCGGACTAAAACGCGCCGGTACAGCGGCAAGCTCGATCAGGTCGGCTTGCAGGGGGTCTTCCTGCTCGAACCGTAGAAGACCGTACATGGCCTCGGCACGGCTTTCCCTCTGTCCGACCAATCCCAGGGGGAGCTCCTCGCGAAGCACCTCTCCCAGGTCGTTGACCCAGACCGACAGCTGTTGTTGGCCCAGATGCTGGACGATCCGGTGGGCGGTGACGATCTCCCCCATGACGACCAGGTTCTCTTGACCTCGGTACTCCAGCACAAGAGGCTGCTCCCGTTGGCTCAGAATATCGAAGTAGCTGGTCTCGAACAGATCGGAGGGCAGCGGCTGCCGGTTCAGCAAGGCTCTTCGCAGATCGAACTGGAGCATCGGCTCTCCCTGGAGAACGAGCCGGCCATCTTGCTCCACTCCGCCGGCATTCAGCTGGTAGTGCACCTGGTAGTGCCCTTGCGGCTCATCGGGTGGGAGGACTTGGCCCTGGGCGGCGAACTCGGTATCCGCGGTGCGAAGCCGGCCCTCGAACTCCACCAGGAGGAACCGGTCATCGGTGGTGGTCTGAAGCGTCATCTCGATGCGTTGCTCTCGACCGAGCAAGGAGAGCTGCAGGACCAACCAGTACGCAAAGCGATACCCCGTCTCGGCGTGCGACTTGTCCAGCCGAATGAAACCGACCTTGCGATCGCGGTGGTAGATCCCCTGCCACTGCACCCCAGGGCGGAAACCGGCGGCTTCCTCTTCGAGCGTCACCTCCAGCCGGTTCTCGGCGACCGGGCGGTCACCCCGACTCCACAGCAGGATCATGCAGAGTACCCACCCCGCCACCACCAGGATCCCGACCAGGTCGAAGCGATAGAGGCGTCTCTGGGAGGGGACGAGGAGGGGAGAGGCTGGTGCCAGCAGGGTGGGCGGCGGTTCCGAAGCGGTCGGTGTGTCTGGCTGTTCGGCCTCGAGTTGCATGGGTGGTAAACTGCCTCAGGTCGTGGCACTATTCCAGACTATCGCGTCGAGGTGCGCGATCGACCCATCCTGACGGCACCCGTCCGTCTGCCAGTTGCATGGTCGGCACCAGGTCTGGCAGGACCGGTCGGACCGGACTGGCCGGTAGGAATCGCCATGTCTGACAACGATTCTCTCACCCGATTCCATCTGGAGTTGCCTGACTTCGAGCTGAGCCTCTCGGGGGACCGGGCATCCGTGGAGGAGCTGTATCGATTGATCAGCCATGATCTATTGCCGGTCCTGCTGTCCGGAGGGAGCGATCCCATCGCGCCGGGGGCCACGCAGAACATGGAAGGGATGGCTGGCAGCGGATTCACCTGGGTTTATGGCTGCACCACCTACTACAACAAGGTGTATGCAGTGGATGATGCACAGCTTCGCAACAGCCTGTTGGGTCCCTGCCTGCAACTGGGCCGGATCCGGCGAATCTACTTGGATAGCGAGGAAAGTGAGCTTTGCTCTACGCTCTGTGGTGGTGCGGTCACTCTTTGGGCCGAGTTCACCGACGAGGGGCGGGAGCGGTTTCGACCCTGAGTTCGACAGGAGCCTGCCTGAGCGCCCGAGGGTGCCCATTGCGTGATCTCGGGCGGACCTGCCCCAAGCGTCACCCATGGTACTCGCAGCCCTCCGAAAGGAGCCATTCTGGACTCTCAAGGGGACCGACAGGGTGTGGTACGGGGCCTCTGGCGAACTCGGGTCACACCGCCAGACCTTCACGGATCACGTGAGATGCCCATTCGCCGACAGAAGGCCACTACTTCTGCGAAGATCCCCCGGAAGATGAGCACCTCGCGCTGATCGAGAGCCGCTCTGGAGAGGATTCGACGGACGGTTCTCAACAGGCTCACGTCGGCTCCCGGGCTCTTGAAGAACTCGATGAAACGAAGAGTCCGCTGGATCTGGTCCATCAGTCCATCCAGATCCTCCAGGCGAGCAGGGGGAAAATCGCGCTTGGACGGCTTTCTTACCTCCATTTCCACGCTAACGCTGCGAATGGCATAGCAGGCCAGTAACACGGCCTGTGCCAGGTTCAGGGAGGAGTAGCGGTGATCCGTGGGGATGACGACGTAGCCATGACAGAGTCCCAACGCCTCATTGGACAGTCCGAAGTCCTCCCGTCCGAACAGGAGATGGCAACGACCCTCTCGTCCACCGATCAGCTCCGGCAGCTCAAGAGCGAACTGGCGCAGGTCCCAGACCTTGTGGACCCCCCTCCGGGGTCGAGCGGTGAAGCCCACAGCCAGTATCCCATCCGCGATGGCCTGCTGTAGTGAGGCGTATCGAGGAATGCCCTGGGCGGCTTCGCTCAGACCGGGTGCCGTGATGGCGATCCGCTCCGGTTCCCAGGCACAGGGTTCGACCAGGCGAATGTCTCTGATCCCCATGTTCCATGAGGCTCGCAGCGCGCTTCCCACGTTGAGGGAAAGCTGTGGCTCTACCAAGATGATGCTGATCTGTTGCACAAGCGACATGAACCGAACCCCGCAGCGGAATCACTCGATCAGTACCCGACCGTTCGCTGGTTGCCTAGGGGGGTGTTCGGACTTTGCGCGATCCATCCGACCAGATCGGTCCACCTGGGGGTCCATCAGAGAACCAACTCCGCGTCGGTTGCGCGAGGCGGGAAACTACTTTAAACTCCTTAAATTATTGTGGTTTTTTGCTGTGTTTCGAGGGCTTTGCAGTAGTTTTCTGTTGCATAGTCTGCTCAAACCTCCTATCATCCGCCAATCGGTGACGGCTGTGGTGATAGGTAGAGAGTATAGACTTCAGTCCGATCAAGCTCATCTCAATCATACCCAACACATTGAGATCACATTGAAAACGGCACAAGCTCGCGTATCGAGGTATGGTGCTTAGGAGGAAACCATGTTGACCAGATGTTATAGTGTGCTGAAGATCATGGCGTTTGTCGGGATCTTCCTTTTCGCGGCCATTCCCTACTCTGCGGCTCAGGAAGAAGGAGCCGAACCAACAGAGGCGGTGGAGATTGAGCAGGCCGTGCAGCCTGATGAAGCGACCGCCGAAGGAGTCGCCGAGGGCACTGGCGGTGAAGCGGTTGCTCCGGCAGAGGAGGGTGAGGCGGTAGAAGAAGCCGCTCCGGCCGAGGAAGCCGCTCCGGCCGAGGAGGGCGAGGCGGTAGAGGAAGCTGCGCCGGCCGAGGAGGGCGAGGCGGTAGAGGAAGCTGCGCCGGCCGAGGAGGGCGAGGCGGTAGAGGAAGCTGCTCCGGCCGAGGAACCGGCTGCCGAGAAGAAAGCCAAGCAGGAAGAGGCGGTCGAGCCGACCGAGGAGACTGAGGAAGCCGCTCCGGC
>JAFGEP010000100.1 GCA_016931535.1 Bradymonadales bacterium | reverse complement strand
GCTCTTCTTTGTCGGCCGCCATCGAGCAGAGCGGCAGATCGACGACCGCCCGGACCCCTCGGAAGAAGTGGCCTTCCGGCTGCACTTTCGGAGGGCTCTCCAGCCAGACGGTTCCGCCGTGGATCTCGATGGTCCGCTTGACCAGTGCCAGACCCAGGCCGGCACCGCCAAAGCGGCGGGTGGAGGTATGGTCGGTCTGGTAGAACGGCTGGAACACCTGCTCCAGTTCCTCGGACTGGATGCCGATCCCGGAATCGAAGGTCTCGACGCGCACCCATCGCCCGGAGCCCTGCTCCAGGCTCTGCACGCGCACCAAGAGCTTGCCTCCGGGGCTGTTGAACTTCAGCCCATTGGAAACCAGGTGGCCCAGTGCCGATAGCAGACGGACCTCGTCACCCAAAACCGTCTTTTCTCCCGGCTCGATCTCCCTCAGGATGTCGATAGAGGCGTTCTGGGCGGACTCGCCCTGGTGGTCGAGCGCCCGATGCACGATCTCGACCAGGTCAACCGGGTGGGGTTGAAGCCGATAGGTCCCGGATTCCATGGCGAGCAGGGTACCGAGGTCGTCCAGCAGGTGGGTCAGGCGGGTAGCCGACACCTGCATGCTGGCGAGGCAGCGTTGCTGCAAGGGGGTCAGCTCTCCCAGGGCCTTGTTCTGGAACAGCTTGAGATAGCCCAACAGCGGGGTGAGGGGGCTGGAGAGCTCGTGGACCAGGTTCTGGAGGTAGTGCCGGGTCAGTCGGAGCCGCTCCTCGGTGTAGAGAGGCTCCCCCGATCCTGGCGGATTTTGAGGTGGTCGCTCCCGATCCATGCGCCTTTCCGATTCCCGATCAGTTTGGCACGCAACTTTCATAATGTACAGGCGGATGGGTTGCCAAGGGCCGGCGAAGCAGGGGAAACCGGACGAGACGTTCCACCGGACGAAAGGCTTCGAGAGAGCCAGCAGGGCGGCCCGGAATGGTTTTGAGAGAGGGGTCATCAACCACAGGGGCACTGGGGACAAGGACCAATGGGCTGTAACAGTGACCATAGAAAGCGCCGATGGTGTTACACCCCCGACTACCCTGCCATCTTGGGAGAGAGGCTAATGGATCTGCACAAGGAATTCGTCGAGATGACGCAATGGATCCTGGAGTCCGACGTGCTCGAGCGGGATCCCGACCATCCCGACCCCCACAAGCTCCTGGCCGGCATGGCCGGAGAGGAAGATGTCTACGAGATGATGGCCAGCATCCCCGAGGACAAGATCGGAGAGGTGCTGGCCTGGGCACTCAACGTGGATATCCGGCTGCGCGCCTAGAAAGTGACCAGCGAGTAGACCTCCTCCCCCGCCAGCTTCATCCGTCCCTCCAACTCCCCCAGCTCGATCAGGAACGCCACCTCGTGCACCCGGCCCTCCAGCTGCCGGATCAACCGCACCGCAGCCGCGGCAGTTCCGCCCGTGGCCAGCAGGTCATCGACCAGGACCACCCGTTCGCCGGGAAGAACCGCATCCTGGTGGATCTCCACCGCGTCGGAGCCATACTCCAGGTCGTAAGCGGCACGCAAGGTCTGGTAGGGTAGCTTTCCCGGCTTTCTGACCAGCGCCAGCCCGATCCCCATGGCATAGGCGAGGGCGGCTCCCAACACAAAACCGCGGGATTCGATCGCGACGATCCGCTCGACTCCAGCTTCCCGGTAGCGGGCCACATAGTGGTCGATGATGCGCTGAAAGAGCGGCCCCCGGGCAAGAACGGTGGTGATGTCCTTGAACTGGATCCCTCGGACCGGAAAATCGGGGATGTTCCGGATCGCGGAACGCACCTCATCAACCAGTGATCGCTGCATCTGACTCCTCCTGATCTGCTCAACCGATGGACACCCTACCTTACAAACACCAGCCCTTGATCTGCTCGAGCATCGAATCGTGCGTCATGTCGGCTCGCAACGGCGTCAACGTCGCGTAACCCTCGTCGATGGCCACACAGTCCGAATCGGGAATGGAGGCGAATCCGGTGTCGGTCCCCGCATTCCAGTAGTAAGGGAGACCTCGCGGATCCCTCTTCTCGAGCACCTTCCGGCTATAAAGCCGGCGACCCAACCGCGTGACCTTGAGCCCTTTGCTCTCGTCGTAGGCGGGCGGAATGTTGATGTTCAACACGACGTCAGGGGAAACCCCACAGGACAGGACCTGTTCGACCACTCTGGCCACTACCCGTCCGGCCGGCTCGAACTCCTCGGGATCGCGATAGCCGTGCACCCCGTACTCCTCGCCCCAGGTCATCACCTGGCTGACCGCCACCCCCGGAGCGCCCAGCAGCGCCCCTTCCATGGCCCCCGCAACCGTCCCGGAGTAGAACACGTCATTGCCCAGGTTGGCCCCCCGGTTGATCCCCGAGACCACCACCGAGGGCAGCTGCTCCTCACAGAGCAGGCTGAACGCGAAGAAAACACAGTCGGCAGGAGAACCGCTGAGCACGTAGCGGCCCGGCTGGCGCTTCCACAACCTGAGCGGCTTGTGCAGGGTGATGGCATGGCTGGCGGCCGAGCTGGGCCGCTCGGGGGCGACCACCAGCAGGCGTCCCAGCCCGCCGAGGAACTTGACCAGGGTCTGCAGGCCAGGGGCCTCGAACCCGTCGTCGTTCGTCACCATGATCAACGGTTCCATGGGTTCTCACTACTCGATGCAAAGGCGAAAAGGTGCCGATTGCCCCGCTGTTAGCTGGGCATAGGTCGTCGCCACCAGAAAGTAAAGACCGTTGGCCGCACAGGTGAAGCCAAGCGCGGCAACCCCCTCCTCGCCTGGATCGAGGCCTGCCGCCACCTCGCGTCCCTCGACGTCGTACAGCCAGAGCAGAGGGATCACCGCGGTCGAGCTCATCCTGATGCTCACAGTCTGGCCGCTCGTGAGGTCCAACGCCCAGACCGCAAAAGGGCGTCCCTCCTTGTCGCCTGGGCCTTCGGCATCGAACCGCTCCTCCAGAACTGCCGGCCAATGCAGCAACCGATACTCGGCGGTGGGCAGATGGCGAACGACCCGGAGACGATAGCCCCCCACCTGCCGGCCGTAGGAGCTGGCAACCGCCAGGTACAGCCCATCGACCGGCAGCACCAGGTCGATCCGGGAGTTCAACCCTCCCCCCGAGTCGTCGTCCTCTGCCAAAAGCGCTCCGGCGCCATCCAGCAACAGCAGGTAGGAGTCGATCTCCTCCGACTCCAGCCTGATCTGGACCACCTCCATCCCGCGCCCGAAAAAGACGAAGGTGTCCATGTACTGCCCCTCGGGACGCAAACCGTCCCGCTGAGACAGCTCCCCCTGGACCTCTGCAACTGCGCTGCTCTTCTCCATCGGAAGGGTGACGGCCAGGCCCAGCACCGCAGGACCCCGAACGGTGGCTGCTTGTGGGGCGCATCCGATGCCCGGCAGCCAGGAGACGATCAGCAAAACCAGCGGCAAAACACTGGCTCTCCTCGTCAGTGGCCTGGCGGGTGCAGCCGATCCGGAAACCCCACCCGCGGTCCCTCTGGTGGACTGAATGGTCATACCCCCCTGGGTCCTGTGTGCCGCTGGAACTCCAACCAGCTGCCGGAGTAGCAGTGTAGCGCCTTTCACCCTGCCGGGCGACAGTCAAGACCCCCTCTTCGAGATCGCCCGCCGAGGGGTGCCGTTCGGAGCCAGACCACTCCCGTCTTCCAGGTTCACCAGCTCCCAGCGGGAGGCCGAGAGCGCCGCTGGCACAGGCTGCGCCGTTGGCCGGTCAGGTGGTGGATTCCGGGCCTTCTCCCGGTTTGACCTGGAACAGAAGAGCGCTTACTCTATCCCCGCTCTCCAATCCTGGTGGAATCAACCCGTGAACATCCCTCCCGCATCTTTCAACAGGTGGACCTTCGGCATGCACCGGATTGCGCTTCTCATCCTCTTCTGCCTCGTGAGCTCCTGCTCGGATGAACCGGCTGTCGGACCTTCTCCAGATACGGAAGACCCCCAGCCTCTGCAGGATATGCGCGAACGGGACCTGTCTCCGTCCGACGACGGTACGGCCGACAGCGACAGCCGAGACCTTCCCGATGGAGACGATCTCCTCGACCTCGATCTCGGTGTCGATTCCCAGCCCGACGCCCCGGAGGATACCGCGGACGACACCTCCACCGACACACCGGACGACCAGGACGATGCGGGCGAGACCGGCGACCTCATCGACGAGGAGGTGATCGACTGCCCCTCGGACCGACCAGCCTACGTCAGCGTACATGTTCGTGATTTCAACCTCGCCCCCCTCCAGGTGAACGACCGCCTCGAGGTCACCTTCCAGATCACGGCGCTGGGCACCAGCAGCCACCCGGGGTGGCTGTGGGCCGACCTGGGCAACATCGAGGTCCTGGAGGGGACCATCAAGCGGGACGGCGCCCCCTTCTCCGACTACCAGCTGGTGGGCCAACGGTTCGAGGCCTCGCTGCCAAGCTGGGAGGAAGCGACCTACACCCTGGAAGGGACGGTTCAGAACAACTGGCAGCTCGTCTCGGTGCGCAGCGGTCTGGCCGTGGGTTACCGGGACTGCGATGTGGCCCGCAGCCGATCGGGTGCCCTGTTGCAGGTCATCGGAGGAGAGTCCAAGACCCCGTTCTGCCTGGACATGGCCGAGTTCCGTTCGGTCCAGCTGGCTGCCGAGATCCCGCTGCAAGACACCAGCAGCTATCGCGAGCTGAACGGTCAGCGGGAGGATATCTGGGCCGACCACTTCATCTTCTGTCCGCAACACCTCACCATCGTTCACGAGACCGAGTTCTGCCTGACGCGGCGGCCGGAGCAGTCGGTCACCCTCTCCGGCAGCTTCACCGGCGATTCCACCTGGGAGGTGGACGACTTCGCCCTGGTCGAGGTGCTGGAGTCAAGCCAGCTTTTGGCCGATGGATGCACCACCCAGACCCACCCCGGCGACAGCAACTTCTGGTGCGAGGATACCGGCACCAACCCCTGTCCTACACCTGACGGGTGCCAGGCGGAGCTGACGGTGATCGACGAGGTGCGGGTCATCCAGCCCCTGGCGGTGACCTCGGCCGTCGGGGATTGTCCCCGCTGCTTCCAGGACGGGGCGGTGGCCATCGATCCCCTGCTTCCAGCCGACGGCCACGCCGTGGACGTGCGCATCACCGCACTGGATATGGAGATCCAAGGCCGGCTCCAGCCGGCGCTCTACATCCTCAGCTCGGACCCCGAGTAGGGGGCGCAACGGAAGGCTGACCGCGAGCGACGAGCAGGGGGCGGCACATCGGAACCAGCCGATGGCTGGTGGCGACCGTTTGCCACGGATTTGCCCTCACCACCCCGGCCGGTTGCGCCCAAACCGGCCCCGGTCCCAGAAACCGGGGTGTGGTCTCCGAGGGATCAGCGCGATCAGCATCGCCCCCGCGGCAAATCCGCCGGCATGAGCCCACCAGGCGACGCCGCCAGCCAGTCCGGCATAAGGGGACAGCGACCACAAAGTGCCAAGCCACACCTGCTCCAAGAACCAGAATCCCAGAAAGAAGATGGCGGGGATCTCGAAGAAAAGCGGCCAGAAAAAGACCGGAACCAGCACCGTGATCCAGGACCAGGGATACAGAATCAAGTAGGCGCCAAGCACCGCTGCCACAGCTCCCGAGGCGCCGATCATGGGAAGAAAGGACCGCGGCTGGGCCAGGCTCTGCACCAGGCCGGCCGCCACCCCACCGCACAGGTAGAACAGGAAAAAGCGGATCTTCCCCAGGCGGTTCTCGATCCCGTCTCCGAACACCCAGAGAAAGACCATGTTCCCGATCAAGTGCACCCACCCGCCATGCAGAAACATGGAGCTGAACAGGGGGAGCAGCCACAAATCCACGGCCTGGGGCGCCTCTCGCAGCGCCGCCCATTGCCTGGCCGGTATCAGCCCCAGGTACTGGATGACCCGGGTCAGCTCCCAACGCGACAGACTCGTTTGAATCAGGAAAAACAGGACATTGACCGCGATCAGGACCAGCGTGACGATCGGCAGGTTGACGCTTCGGACACTGCCACGAATCGGGATCAAGGCGGTCGGTCCTTTGGCGGATGGCTATCCCTTGGAGGCACACGCATGGCAGACGTCGGCCCAGGGCATCTCCGTGAGCTCCGGGACCGGGATAGGATTGGCACACTGCTCACAATACCCGTAGTCACCGGCGTCAAGCGCCTTGACCTTGCCATCCAGCATCTTCATGTAGTAGCGGACCCGCTCGATCTTGTTCCAGGTAGGGTCTGGCTCACCCAACAGAGGGATGGTCAGCAGGCTCACCTCCTGCCCCGCCAGCAGCTCCTCCAGGTTCTTGGCCACGTCGCCCAGCTTGCGCAGGATCAGACGGCGTTTGGCGGCGATCTCTTCGGCCGAAAGGTCGGGATGGTACGGCATGCGACTTCTCTGCTAAGGGCGGCGTATGGCGACGGCCACCGGGCGTCGACGAACCGCCCATAGCATAATCCCAATCGCCAGCAAACCCAACCCCGTTGCAGGAAGCCGAACGTCCGGAGGGGTGGTGCAAAGCGCCACCGTGCCGGGGGGACAGGCCTTGGTCCCTTGACTCCAGGTGAGTTGCGTCCCCAGCCCCCCGCTCCACTCCGACCCACCCACCGGAATGCACCACAGATCCCATTCCTCCCCCTGGCTCCCGGTATCCGCCGGCTGAGTCGGATCGAACGCCTCCATCTGCTGATCGATCCAGTCCACAGCCAGGTCCAGGCGAGTCTCGAAGTCCCGGTCCACACAGGAGGAATCGCCATAGGATTCGACACCGGCGATGACCGGCTGGTCGTCATCCACGTGGAGGAACAGCGGGCCCCCGGAGTCTCCGAAGCAGATCCCCTTCTCCCCCCAGCCGTTGACCACCAGGTGGTTGGACTCGATCGAGGTCAGCTCCAGGGCCACGAAGTACAGCCCCTCACTGCCATCGTGGGTCTGACCGAAGCCGGCCGCCTCCACCTCCGTCCCCACCAGCGACTCATCCGGGGCCACCCGGTTGATGAAGAGCGGTTCTGCCGAAGGCACCAGCGATATCGCATCCTCCTGCAAGAACAAGAGGGCCACGTCTAGCTGGCTATGATAGGGAGCGCTGTGAATCGGGATCATCGCCGATGGGTTGCCGGGGTGACCCAGCCCGAAGCGCATCTGGTCCACGGCCAGCGTGCCCTCCACGCAGTGTCGTGCCGTGATCGCCACATCCCGATCGATCAGGGTGGCGGTACAGAACATATCCCCGGCAGAATCGGCCAGAAAACCGATGGCATCCCGCTCTCCCTCGGTCAGGTTGGTGATCGACGGTGCGCGGGTGCCGTAGTAGATGCTCTGCCTGGCTACGCTGTAGTCGGAGGAGGACTGTTGGCCCTGCTCAGAACAGGAAACCCAAAAAGACAAGCTTGCGGTGACCGCCAGCAGGTACAAAGTCCTTCCGAAAGGTCTGGCTGGCCTGTTCATCATGTTCCTCGTGGTGCGGCCATTGTGGTCCAGCTCATGTGAAACCGGCCGATCCCGATGCGCTGAGAGGATGGCCGACACAATCGTTTGACGGCCATTTTGCCCAGGTATTCATGCGGATGAAGACCATGGAGAGGAGCCCGAGCCCCAAGGGCTTTCAAGGCGAAGCCGACGAGCGGCTGGAGGGCCAGGGCTCCGACCCCTGCTTTCCCTATCGATCACGTTCAGGTTCACGTTCAGGTTCACGTTCAGGTTCACGTTCAGGTTCACGTTCAGGTTCACG
>JAFGEP010000099.1 GCA_016931535.1 Bradymonadales bacterium | reverse complement strand
GTGGACACCGGGACCCGCCGAGCGGTTACCGGCAGGTAACCGCCGGTGGGTGGTGGAGTCGCGTAGGCGAGGGGAAATGCCCAGGCTCCGCCCCGTGTAGTCAACGAAATCGTTTTGGGCTATAGGTGCGACCGAAACTGGGCAACGGCGTTAGCCGGGACGACTCACCCGACGGTATATAGCTCGAACAGAAAATCGTCTTGGAGCTTCTTGGTCAGCCAGTCGAAGAAGTCCTCGGGGCCCCCACTGTACATGTCGAACTCCTCGAGGACATTGGCGGTGTAGCTCACCTGGAAGAGCTCCCCGTCACCCTCCTGCAGGACAAAGGTCCGCTCCTCCCCATCGCAAAGGAAACGACCGGTGTGGACCCCCGCTTTCAACGGGATCTGCTCCTGGCCGCGGAGAAACACCGGCCCACCGGCGGAGGGACGCAGGCCGTAGACCTCGCCCGCCTTCTCGATGTAGACCCCGGGGCCCTTGTCGGCATCCGGGAAGGGCAGCCGGTCGCGCGTCAGCTCCTGGTACTCGCCGGTAGCCGGGGAGTACTCCAAAATGTGCTGGTAGTAGTAGAAGTTGGTCAGGTAGACTCGGTCCATTCAGGCTCCTTGAGGGCTGGTTTGCAGCCGTTTCGAACGTACCGCCTCTCATTCCTTGGCGACAATCTTCTCGTACTTCTTGAGCTTGTCGAGCGGCTGCTCGGTCAGCCACAGGTTGAACGGCGCCAGGAACTCGTTGATATCGGGGTTGGGCTTGTACGAGGACTCGATGATCTTCAGGTTGCTCTTGCCTTTCTTGTCTCTCAGAAACTCGTAGGAGGGACCGTATTCCGTGTCGTAGCGCTGGGTGTTGGCATAAAAAATGAAGTCCCGCAACGGCTCGATGGTCTCTTTTTTGTACTTCTTGCCGATGTTGGTGCGGTCCTGGTTCAGCTCGCGGGCGATGTCCTCCAGATCAGCATCCTTGGCGCCCTTCTTGGCGGCCAGCAGCTTTTGGGCTTTGGTCTTCAACGCTTCCACCTCCTTTTCGTAGTCAACCCGGATCGGGCTTTTCTTGTAGTCTGTCTGGACGAGATCGCCAACCAACTTGGCGACAGGAAGCGCCTGCTTGTACTGCTCCAGAAACGTCCGGCGGTCCTTGGAGCTGGGTAGATTCATGTACTGCCTTTGGGAGGTCGGCGTCATCTGCTTGAGGAGATCGAGCTTGGCCTTGCCTTCCGCGGTGCCCACATCGAACCCTCCGACCAGGTTGTCCCAGCGCTTCTGCTCCTGGGGCGTCAGGTTCTTCGGAGGCTGCGGCGCGAGCAGGTTCTGGCTCTCGGTGTATTCCGCCAGGAACCGGGAGCGCATCTTGGCCAGCGGCAGGCTGATGAACTTCCGCTTGGTCTCGTCATCCATGCCGGCGATGGCCTTGAGCTTGGCCTTGTCCTGCGGGTTCTTGGGATTCAGATGACTGGTCAAGCGGTCGAACTTGCCCTGCTCCTCCGGGGTCAGACCGGTCTTGGGCTTGTCGCTTGGTGCGGTGTCGGTGGGCTTGTCTCCCTCCTGGGCGGGGGTCGGCTTGGTGGAGGCTTGTCCCTGGGCATCCATGTACTGGTCCAGAAAGAGCCTGCGCTGTTTCTTGTCGGTCATGCTCATGTACTGGCGCTTGGTGTCGTCGTCCATGCCGAGCAGCGCATCGCGTCGGGCTTTCTGAGTCGAGTTGTTGGGATCGAACCCGTTGACGAGCTGTTCGAACCGCACCTTTTCCTCGGGGGTCAGGGTCTCCTTGGTCTTCTCGGCCGGCTTGGGTTCCTGCTCGGGGGTCGGGGTCTCGGTGGTTTCTTCCTTCGGGCGGTATTTCTCAGGCCTTGCCATGGGCGGAATCGAGGCTTTGACCTTTTCGTTTAGGCCCTCGTAGACCTTGGCATAGGCATCTGGATCGACACCCTGCAGCCGATCGATCTGCGCTTGGGTCAGGGCACCCTGGCCATTGTACTTGCGGATCAGGTAGCCTCTGGCCGACTGGGCTCCCGCCAGGCCCACGGCGTTCTGTGCCAGGGTCTTGAGGAAGCCCAGGGCGATCTGGTCTCGGTCCTTGGTCATCTCCCCCTGGTCCAGGACGATGTTCAACGGGGTATCGATGACCATCTTCATCCACTCGCCACCCAGGCCGCCGATCTTCTGATTGACGTACTTGTCGGTCATGGCGCCCGTGGTCGAGGTTCCGATCCACTTGAGGGCCATCCAGCCGAAGGCCTCGCCGAAGGCTTTGGGATCCTCCCACACCTTCTCGTTCAACAGCAACCCCTTGACCTCGCCGGGGAAGGTGCTGACCAGGTTCTTGGCGATCAGGCGGAACGCGTTGGCGTCCCCGATGGCGTCGAGCAGGGTCTTGAACTTGGCGGCGGGTCCGATGCCGAGGGTTCCCAGGGAGAGGATGGCGTCGAAGATGGCGGAGCCGAAGTCCTTGAGGGCATCGTTTTCACTGTAGGCATTGCCCTTGATGGCCGCCTTGATGCCCATCGATACGATGGCCGCCGAGAAGGTGATGGCCACCCCGGCCCAGACCGGGGCCAGGGCGCCGGCGGTGAGCACGGTGGAGACCACGGCCGCCACAGTGACCAGCACGGTGCAGATGGCGTCGGCGATCGCCTCGCGCTTGCCTTTGTAGATGTCCGACATGCGGTTCAGGCGATCGCACGCGGTCTCGTAGTCCTTCCACTGCTGGCTTTGCTTGTCGTTCGCCTGGCCGGCCGCGTTGTACCAGCTGCCATCCTTGTAGAGCGCCTGGACCTGGCTCCAGAAATGGTCCAGGCGCTTGCCCGATCCGGTGAAGAGATCGGTCACGCCCGTAGCGCCGCCGCCCCGGCCGCGGTACCACTCCCAGTTGGCCTTGGCCATCCGGTACATGTCGGGGACGTTGTTCTCCTCGGACAGCGCCTCCATCAGGAGCATGGAGAAGTCGTGGCGTTCCTGCCCCTCCAGCTCGATGCCGGGACCGCCGGGGTAGTACTTGTACTTGCCGACGCCGAGGTACTTCTCCAGGTTGGTGATGCCGTGGTTGTCCTTGAACCACTTGCAGATCCGTTGCCACTCCTTGATCCGCTCTTTCTTGGACTTGCCCTGCAGCTGGTCCCTGAGCTGGCGCATGGCCTTTAGCGCCCATTCTTCCTCGGTGCCGGAGCCGATGATGGCGTAGGCCAGCAGGTGCTCGACCTTGGCGTTCTGACCCTTCAGCAGCGCCACGCCGATGTCGGAGGCGTTGGCCCCCTCGGACTTGAGCCGGAGCCGGATGGAGTCCTCGAGCGTCAGCCCAGGCCGACCGAACTTGCTGTTCCAGGAGGCGATCAGCTTCTCCCGCTTGCTGTTGGCCTCCTTCTGGGCTAGCCAGTCTTTCGAGTTCGTGAGGTTGGGGTCCTCGAGGATCTTGAAGGCATCCTTCTCCTTGCCTTTCTGGAGGGCGTACTCCAGGCCGTACATGTCGGCGGCGTACTTGTCGCCCCTGGCCAGGGCCAACCCCCGCTTTTTCTCGAGGCCGCTCATCTCGGACTTGAGCGCCTTCTCCAGGGTCTGGCCGTGGTACCCCTTGAAGAACTTCTTGAAGCGCTCCAGCTCCTCGCCCTCGAGCTTCCCCAGGATCTCCCAGGTCGCCGCCTCGTCGGTGCCCCAGGTGAACGGGTTGTTGGTCCCCTTGAAGGCCTTGGTGAGCTTGATGGCCTCGACCTTCAGGTGGGCATCCTGGTGGGACAGCTTCTTGTCGGTCAGCGCCTTGAAGGTATCGACGTCGTACTTGTTGGCCCCGAAGATGGGATCGCTCTGTTCCTGGGCCAGCCGGAACTCGATCTGTTTTTTTAGCGCGGGGAACTCGGGGTCCTTGAGCAGCTTGGTGCGGTGCTCCTCGTCCAGCGTGGAGACCGCCGAGTTGAGCAGATCGGTGTCGGCCCCGAAGAAGTTGCTGAAGGTGGCGTCCGTGGCGTACTTCATGGCGTACTTCGCGCCCGCCACGGGATCCCCTCTCAGGTAGGCGAAGCACGACTCGCGAACGTTGTCTCCCTTGGAGGTATCGCCGATGATCGCCGCTCGCAGGCTTTCGCCCGCCATCCCGGGGTACTCCTCCTTGATCGCCTCCGCTTCGGCCCTGGAGATGGCCATGAGGCTCTTGAGGAGCTTGGCTTCGTCGGTCCCCACCCCGTCGATGGCGTGGTAGGCCGAATCGGTCCGTTTGTGGAGGTCCTTCTTCTCGGCTTTTCGTGCCTGTTTGGCTCCCGCGTTGACCGCGATGGTCATCTTGGTCTTCAGCGAGTCGAGCTGGCTGACCACGCTCTGCTTGTAGTTTTCCAGCTGGTTGGTCACCTTGGTGGCGTAGTCCTGGGACTTGGTATCGGCGTTGGTGGACTCCGTGGCGGAGTTTTGGCCCACATTGCCGGCCACGGTGGTGATGGTGCTGGCCGTGATTTGCTGTCCGGCATCGATCTCGGAGCAGACCTGATCAGCCCCCCCTTGCAGGGCGTCTTGTGTCTGGGAGGAGCCCTGTTGCAGATCGCCCTGGTAGGAGCAGACCCCGTCGGTCTGTTGGGCGAGCCGCTGGTCCGCCTCCTCGTCGATGCACATCATGGCCGTCTGCGCATCCTGTTGCATGACGGAGATCTGCTGCTGGGTGTCGCACTGGATCTCTCGCTGCAGCTCGTTTCTCGCCGCCGTGATCGCCTTGCTATCCGGAAGTCCGGGTGTCGATGCGGCCGTCTGATCGAGGGACTGGATGGCCCGATCGCGATAGCGGGTGAAGGCCGTGGTGACCGTGGTGGTATGGTTCTGCAGGTTGCTCTTGCTGGCCGTCACCTGCCTGGTCAGGTCTTGCTGGCTTTTCTGCAGGGTCTGTGTCGTTTCCTGCTTCATCTGGCTGAGGTACATCATCTCCCGCAGCTTGATGGCCTGCGTCTTGTTGGTGTGGATGTTGACCTCGGCGTCGATCTTCTTCGTGTACTTCTGCATCTCCTTCTTGATGGCGGCCTTGTTGCTCTTGGCCAGCGGATCGAGGCTTTCGATGCTGGGCGCCAACAGGTTGGTGGCCAGGATCTTGCGCTGGTTCTTGGCCGCGGTGAGGAAGTCGGCGGCAAGCTTGGCGTACTTGGCAAAATAGGGCGCGTATTTCTTGTAGATCTTGGCGCTGGACTTGAACTCCGCCTGGTCGTAGGCCATCGAGCTGTCCACCTGCTGGCCGGCGGTCTTGGCGTCCTGCTCCGCGGTATTCCCCGCGGTCTCGGCGATCTGCTGGTACTGCGCTCCGATCTTCAAGACGCTCTTGATCTGCTCGTCGACCGTCTTCCCCACGGTCCCTTCCCAGTTCGCCTTGGCCTGGATCAGCTTGTTGCCGGCAGTCAGAAAGGCGGTGTTCATCTGGTTGGTGGTGGTGGTCGATAGCGTTTCGATCTGCTGGCGCGCCTTCAGCTTCTTGGCTTCCGCCTGAGCCAGGACCGCATCGGCCTTGCCTTTGATCTCCCCCAGGACGGTGTCGAAGGTGGACCCCAAGGTCTGGTCGTTGGAGGTCGAGGTGCTGGTGACGGTGCTGGTGGTCATGCCGGCCTGGGTCTCGATGCCGGCCTGGAGGGTCTGGGATTCCTTGACCAGGTCCTGCTTGACCGTCTCGGTCGTACAGACCAGCTGGTCGTAGTCGGTCCGGATCTGCTGCAGGTGCTGCCCTGGGGTGAGCCCGGTGGCATCCTGGATCAGGTAGTCCATGTCAGGACCGGGTGCATTCAAGATCTGGGGCGAGCTCGGACCGGAGATCACGGGATTGGTGCCCAAGGCATAGTTCTCGTCGCGACAGACCGGCTCCGGAAGGGGGGCATCGGACATGCCGGGGTTGGGTGTGGGCGGAGGAAGCGACAAGGAGCCATCCTGTGCGTTGGGCTGGGGCGGCGCGCCCTCTTTCACCGCTGGCGGCTGTTCACCGGTCTGGGGTGCCGAAACGTCCGGCGCACCCGGTGTGCTCTTGTCGGGAGCGGTGCTGGGGTCCTGGATGGCGCTCTGGTCCGGAGGCGGAGTCGGTCCGCCCTTGGGAAGGTAGCCGGGATCCTTCTTGCCCTCCAACGCGGGGAGCTTGAGTACCATACCCGGTGTCAGGCTCTTGGGATCCGGATTTCCGTTCAGCGCCGCGATCTCTTGCCACCGGAAAGGGTTGCCCAGCGCCTTGCGGGCCACTCGCCACAGGGTCCTGTCTCCCGGCTTCACGGTGTAGGTCGGGGTGGAAGCCGGAGTCGTTGCGGTGGGCGAGGTCTGACCGCCAGCCGGCTCTGTGGCCGGCTTCGATCCCGGGGCCGCAACCAGCTGGACCCCACCACCTCCCAGCCCGCCGGCCGGGGCCACCTTGTCCAGAAGGGCCTGGGCCGGTTCGCCCTTCACCACCTGGTTGGCCACCGCATCAGCATGTTGCTCGTACCGGTCCCCGGCTCGTCCGACGCCGTCCGCCAGTGACACGCCATGACGCTGCTGTACGACATGGGCCGCTTCATGGGCCGTCGTGTGCAGATCCGGCGACTCTCGGAACGCAACGTGGCTACCCACCGCGTAGGCTCGGGCTCCCATGCTCGAGGAGGCTTCTTGGGCGGCACCACCCACATGAGCCTGGACCTGGCTGACATCGTGATGCCCGAAGCTCTGCTGGACCTGCTGCAGGTAAGGCAGCGCGGTCGACGGCCCCTGGATCCCTTCCCGGGCCGCCTGGTGCACTGCCGAAGGGTTCGGCCCCACCACCTGCTCGATCAGCTGCTGCACAGGAGACCCCATGGGAGGAATACCCCCGCTCAACGGGAGAGGCGGTGCAGGAGGTCTCAGCATCTGCATCTGGACGGAGGCGGGGAGGGGCATGACCGCTTTTGCGAGCTGGTCCCGCCAGCTCGGTACCTCTGGTCTCTGCTCCACGTTCGAAGGTGCACTTTGGCTAGCACCCTGTTCATTTCTGTACTCAGAAGACATGGGTCAACCCCTCACAGATCCTGGTCATGCTGTGATCTACAAACCAACTTGAATCTAAGTCTCGTACCAGGACGGAACAAGATGAAAATCCGAGAATGTTCGTGTCGGTGCAGGACCCTTGAGGAAATCATCACGATGAGCGGGATGAGAGAGGTCCCAAGGCGAAGCGGATGCTGGCCAGGCGGCGTTGATCACCTGGCAGCTCGGCATGCATGGCCGACTGCAGTTCGAGAATTTCAAGTGAATTTATTGATTTAATACTATATAACATAATAGCTGTATTTTTGTGGCAATCAATATGTATCAGACATTGTCTCTCGAGCCGGCATCCAACCGAACTCTCCGCCGCACCAGCCAGATCGCCAACAGAATGGCAGCTAGGTGCCAATTGTAGCTATTGGGCACTGCCGAGCAGCGACAACCTTCCGGGGCTTCGGCCGGTGACAGGGGGGCATCCGGGTCGGCCTGCATGTCCGTGGCCTCTTCGCGATCTGCCAACGCATCAGGATCGACCGGGTCATCTGTCTCGACCTCCTCGCCAACATCCGGCTCTTCCGGCAGATCCCCCGCCAGGTCCAGGTCGTCCGACAGATCGGGCTCGCCAGGACCGGCATCTGTGGGCTCCAATGGCCGATCGAGGACGACCTCGTCGAGTTCCAGCTCCTCCTCCAAGGTGAGTTCCTCGGTCAATACGAACATCCGGACATCGATCGGCTCCATCACCAGGTCCAGCGAATCGCCGGTACCGTGCGCCACCGTCGATCCATCCAGGAGCCGCTCCTCGATGACTCGTCGGCCGTATTCCCACTCGATGGTGACCGGTTGCTCCGATAGCGAGGCGTTGGTGACGAACAGGCCGATGGAGCCGTCATCGGCCCGATAGGCCGCGGCACGCACCGAGGGGGAGAGCACCTGGCGGTACTGGCTGTCGGTGAGCTGCCAGAGCTCCTCCAGCAGGTCGTAGGCGCCGGACAGGCGAGGAGGTCTTTGCATCTCCCCGTAGGCGAGATACTCGGAGCCCGCGCGCCAGGCCAGGCCCAGCCGGGTGATGAACTCGAACTGCAGCGGTTCGGCTCCGCAGTCGATCCACCACTCGTAGACCGACCCCTGGGATCCGAACAGGAAGCTCTCCGCCAGCTTGGATCGTGCGGCGCTGTTGGTGCCCGCCAGCTCCGCTGCCGAGATGCCGACGGTGAAGTTCACGATGTACTCGTTGTACACCGCGGTCCAAAGCGGCACCTTGTCGATCACGTCCCGCGAGGAGAGCATCAAGAAGCCGTCGAACAGGTCGAGGTAGGGCTCGGCGCCGCCCTCGGTGGACAGGAAGATCTCCCGGTCCAGCGACCCCTCCAGGGACCGGATGTCGGCCATCAGGGCTCGCCGGCCGGCGACCCAGGTCAAAACCCCGCCGGGTGGGTGTTGGGAAGCCGGATCCGAGCCGTGGGCGGCATGGCACATCACCGGCCGAGTCTCGCCAACCTGGTCGATGTAGAGCGCGGGAGCGTGAAGGCCAGAGTAGACCGCCCCAAGGTAGGTGCAGCTTGCATCTCCCAGGATGCAGGTGGCCAGGTCCACCTGGACGGTGTGCCACAGGCTGGTATACGGGCACATCACCGAGTGCTCCTGGCCGGCCCAGGTCTCGGTGACCAGCGCTCCCCAACGGTCGCGGGTGGCGAAGTCGAGCGCATTCAGGTCCAGCCAGGATTTGGTGTCGCGGTCCCAAAGCTGACCGTTGATGTAGGGCATGACCGCAATGCCCTCCTGCCATAGCTGGTCGATGGCCTGGGCGACCCCCTCCTTGGCCGGGAAGTACTCCGGGTAGTTGTTGTCGAACGGGATCTGGTGCCAGTCGTAGTAGCGGACGGCGATGGCCGGTGGGTCGTCGGTGCTTTCGAACACGGTCTGGCGCATCTCATCCAGCGTAGCCGCCAGCTCCGGCCCGTCGCCATGGGCGCGAAACCACATGCTGACATCGGCCAGCCACTCCGGACGATCGGGGCGTCCCCTGAGCGATCCGTGGCCGGTCCACATCTGCTCGGTGGCCCAGGTGCGGTAGATCCGGGCGGCATCGTACCAGTCCCCTTCGGTGAGCACGATGCGGGCCGGGAAGTCCAGGGTGAAGCTCGCCACCTGTCCGGGGCCCTCGTCCGGGTAGTGGGTCCAGCTCAGGTGGAACTCGTGGGTCCTCGGGCGATCTCTCAAGCACTCCAGCTCCTTGATGCGCCCCAGGGGGTCCTGGGTGAAGACCGCCATCAAGCCGTTGTTTTCGCCCCGCCGATAGCTCATCAGCTGCATGTTGGCCCGAACGACCGGGTAGCGCTGCCGGTAGCCGCACCGCCTCCCCGGCTCGGCGATCCGCTGTCCGAAAGAGTAGGGGACCACCACCTCG
>JAFGEP010000098.1 GCA_016931535.1 Bradymonadales bacterium | reverse complement strand
TAGGTCACCGTGTCGTCTGCGTTGATGGTGACCGTGCCGTGGCTCCCTTGTCCGACCGCCTCCACCGACATGTCGGTGGCGGGGTTGTCGTCGGTGTCATTGTCCAGGACATCGATGGTGACCGGGGTGTCCTCGTCAGTTGTGGCGGTGTCGGCCACGGTGATCGGGTTGTAGTTGAGCGAACCCACCACCACCATCACCGTACCGTGGGCGGTCCCGGAGTTGCCATCGTCGATGGTGTACTGGAAGCTGTCGTAGCCCAGGAAGGCGTCATCCGGGGTGTAGATCACCACCTGGTCGCCGCCCTCGACAGTGCCGATGGCGGTGGCACCGTACTCGGGGGTGGTGACGTCGGTGATGGTCATGGGGTCGCCGTCGAGGTCGTAGTCGTTAGCCAAAACGTCGATGGTCACCTCCTCGTTCTGGGGGGTGAAGGCGGTGTCATCGACCGCCATCGGGTCGTCGTTGACCGGCAACACCTCTATGCTGACGGTGGCCCAGTCGGACAGGCCGCCCGCGTCGGTCACGACGTAGGAGAAGGTGTCGGGACCGAAGAACTCCGGGTGGGGCGTGTAGGTCACCGTGCCGTTGTCTTGAGTGACCGTTCCGTGGGCCGGCCCGGAGATCATAACGATCGATAGTACCTCGGCCGGGTCGGGATCGGTGACGTTGCCCAGGAGGTCGATGACGACCGGGGTGTCCTCTGGGGTCTCGACCTCGATATCCGAGGCGACCGGGGCCCGGTTGTGGAACTCGAAGGCGCCGATGTCGCAGGCGTCGGGGCAATCGCGGTACTCGCCGCGCTGGTCCACAAGTAGCTCGCAGTTCGCCACCGCGTCGATAGCGGGGCTGTTGACCGCCAGGGCGTGAGTGGGGGTGGGTCCGCCATTGTCCGCGAGGGCGGGGTCGAGTACCGAGGTGTGGACCAGGGCGGGATCGAGGACGATGTCATAGTCGGTCATGTCCGGGCAGCCGGTTTCCAGGCCGAGCAGGTTGGAGCCGTAGGAGGTCCCCACGGCATATGCTACCCAATCGCAATCGTTGTCCAGGTCGTCTCCGACCGCCGTTCCCACGAAGTTCCCGGCGATGATGGAGTTGGTGTACTCGAGGAGGTAACTTGGGCCCACGAAATCGCTCTCGAGCTGGTTCAGGTAGTCGCCCATCAGGAAGATACCGCCGCCGATGCCCTTGCCGTCGCCTAGGGCGTTGGCGAGGTTGCTGGTAACGGTGGTGTTCACGAGGGAGGCGTTAAGGTAGGAGCTGGAATATTCAACGGATTCGATCGCCAGGCCTCCCCCGTGGGCATGGGCGATGTTGGAGCTGATGGTGGAGTTCTCGGCGTATAACTCATGGCCGCCGAAGAGGATGCCGCCACCGTCGGCGGGGCAGCGGATGGGGTCATCGGATACCTGGTCGACGGCGCGCTCGACCGGTTCGGCCAGATTGTATTGCGCATTGCATTCGCAGAGGTCATTGGGATCGGAGAGTACCCCGTTCAGGCTGACGGTGCTCTGCTCCAGAAAGAGGGTATCGTACCCATTACCGTTTTCCTTGGCGTTCATCACCGAGTTGTCTCCGAAGTCCATCGCCTGTACCCAGAGACCGCCTCCGAAGCCGCATCCACCGAAAGCCATGAAGTTTGAGAGCCCATCGGTTCCCGTGGCATTACCGGCGTAGGCCCAGTTGTCGAGCACCGAGGTCTGGAGCAGGTAAGCCCCTCCCGAGTAGGGATAGGAGAAAAACGCTCCGCCGCCCTGGGACCGTCCGCCAAACACGCGGCCATACTCGGCCAGGGCGGTGGCGGCACCTCCTTCCGCCGAGTTTCCCTCTATCCACACATTGTCGAGCTCGGTGGGACCGTTCTCCACGCTGAGGCCGCCGCCAAAAGCCCAACCTCCGTAGGCTTCACACTCCTGGCACTTGGAGTGAACAGGGGCAGCCAGGGCATAGTTGTTGTAGACGACGGTGTTGTCCATCTGCAGTCCGCCTACCGAATGCAGCCCACCGCCCGTCGCATCCCCGCTGGTGGCGCAGGAAGGATCCAGATCGGTTTCCAGGCTGGAGCCATACCCTGCCTCGGCGAGGTTGTACTCGATCCAGGTGGAGGAGATGAAGAGGGGGAGCTGGGTATGGTTGTAGGCGTTACGGGAGATTCCCCCACCGAAGGCCAATCCTCCATTGGTACTGGCTACCTCGCTGGAACCTGTGACATCGCCTCCGATGGCCCAGTTTTCGCTGATTTCGCATTCCTGCATGTCGATGACGGCATAGGAGACGGCCACTCCTCCGCCCTCGCCCGATCCGGCCATTGCGTATGTAGCCTGGAGCGGTTGAGGTTCGGAGCTTTCGCCGGGAACCAGGGCGGCAATTCCACCCCAGGCCTCGTTGGCGTGGAACAAGCAGGAGGTCAGCTCGACCAGCCCCGACTGGTCTCCCTGGTAGTCAGACATTCTGTAGGGACCAAAAGCGAGGCCCCCACCGAAGCCATCTCCACCGACTGCGTAGTCGGTTGCATCGACGCGGCCGCCTACGGCGTAGTTGAAGAGGAACCAGGTGTTGTCTGCCCAGAGCGCGCCATCGTCACGCTCCCCCCCTGTTTCCATGAAGACGGCTCCTCCGGCGGCGATGCCACCATATCCCTGTCTGACGGTTCCCTCTGGCACCAGCGGTGTGGCATAGCCGCCGATGACCACATTGGAGGTGAGATTGGATTCCAGGATGAGCGCGGTCGCCAGGGCTTGATCGCCCTGTGACGGTGTGCTGGTGGGGTATGGCGATGCCACCCAGATCGCTCCACCGTAGGCACCGCCGCCCTCGCCTTGGCTTCCCTGGACATCGCCGCCCAGAGCCCAGTTGTTTTCGAGCTGGCAGCCATTGCTGATCTGGAGCTGGTAGGGAAGGGCGTAAGACGACTGATCGACGTAGATGGCGCCACCCATGCCGTCTCCGCCAGTGGTATTGGTGACCGCCGTACCCACCACTTGCCCGCCATAGGCCCAGTTGTCCGAGAAGGTGGAGTCGCCGACGAAAACTCCCAGGGGATCTGGATCTGCTGGAAGGATCACTTCAGTGTCCCACAGGTACCGCAACGCGATGGCGCCGCCGGCGGCATCGCCTGCACTCGCGCCCCTTGCATTGCTGTACACCGTGCCGGCCTGGGCGAAGTTCCGTAGAAACTCGGACGTCTCGACCGAGACATGGCCCATGTCGACGAACAGCGCGCCTCCCAGCGCTTCTCCCATACCGACCGTGACCTGCTCGACCTGCACCTGTCCGATGTCGTCCGTATCCCCTGCAAGAACCCCGTTGTCCCAGAAGTAGGCGCCGGCCATCTTCACGACTACGTACCCTGCTCCGTAGATGGCGCCACCCAGCGCGCTGCTGCCGGAGCTGAAATCGTCACCCCCCGCACCGACGGCCCAGTTGCCGACCAACTCGGTCGCCTGGATGTCGATGGTGGCATAGTTGGCGAAGACACCGCCGCCCGTGGCGCCGCAGATGATGGGGGAGCTCGCGCTGCAATAGTCGTCTCCTCCCGCCGCCAGGTTGTCGTTGATAGAGGAACCCGTTACGGAGCCGGTCAAGACCAGCGGAGCCTCGAGAATGTAGATGCCGCCTCCACTGGCGCGAAAGGCGGTCCGCGGGGAACCATCGGGATCGTGGAACATGGACATCGGGTCATCGTAGTTGAGGTCGGCAGGGCGCCAGCCCACGATGCCGATGGCGTAGTTCGTCCCCACGGCGCTGTCTTCCAGGATGAGGTCGTTGAGGCTGAAGATGCCGCCGCCCAGGGCCGCCTGGCCGTCGCCGGTGCTGGGGTCGGCGGAGATGGCGTAGTTCTGACTCACCACAACATCAGAAAGGGTCAAGGTCCCCGCGTTGAAGATGCCGCCTCCCCTGGGATCGCTGGGGTATTCGGTGGCCGTGTCCTGAGGTATGTAGCCGGCCAGGCCGTTGGTGATGGTGACCCGCTCGATGTGGACCACCGTTCCGCCATTTCCCGAGTCGTGGATCTGGATCACCCGGTCGGCTCGCGTCGTCGGCTCGCCGGAGGCGAAGCCGTAGCCGTCGATGATGGCCCGTCCCTCTTCCGGACCCCTGATGTTGAGGCTGGTGAAGATATCCAGGTCGTTGGTGGAGTTCCAGCCAAGTGGTGACGTCGGATCGTAGTCGGCCGTTCCCCTTTGGGTCAGCTGGTAGGTCCAGGCGGGCAGCTCGATGACGTACACTGCGCCGGTAGCGGGGCTGATGGTACAGCCGCCGAAATCGGCGCCGGTATTGGCGGCCTCGATCGCCTCGCGCAACGAGCAGTCGGTGTCCGCGCTAATTGCGTCGAAATCGTCGTCGCAGGTGGTCACGTAAATGACGGCCTCCTGCGCTGCCGCTACCGGTCCCAAGGCCAGCAGTGCCAGCAAGGCCAGCAGGGAGGTGCAGGCCAGAGGCCACCTTCCGGCCGATCCGGTTGACGGCTTTCGGGTGCCGATCGAGAGTGAATGTCGGGACTTGTGAGCTATCGTCGGTTGCATGGAAGCCTCCGTATGTCAAGACGCATTGGGTTCGACCTGTCTGGTTTCACGAGGCTCCCAGCCTAGCTCAACCGGCGGTTGGATACAAGGCGGTGTTGCCTGAGGGGCTTGACCGCCGATCCCTGCCGGTATAGTCATCCGACCAGTTGGTTCGGCGATCCGGAACACCGATTACCCGAGGAGAGGTCCGATGCAGTTTGCCCAACCGAAACAGGTCCGGATAGACAAGCGGGAATGCCTGGTTCTTCCCTACTCCGGGCCGCGAAACGAGCTGTTCAAGAACCTTCGCCCCTTCTACGCCTGGGTGTACAAGCACCACCGGTGGCGCATGTCCGACATCACCATCGTCTACGCCCAGCGGGAATCCCAGGGGCTGGTCGTCAGCCAGGCACACCCCATCAAGGCCGAGTACCGCTTCGACCTGGACCGGTACCTGGAGACCGACATCGAGCTCCCCAAGGGGGCCGAGGTCCGCAAGCTGCCTCCCGAAACCCTGATCGTGCAGCGCTTCAGAGGCGCGGTCGAGCAGGTCATGACCCAAGAGGTGCAGTGGATCGACCAGATGGCCCGCAGCAACAATGTGGCTCCGGGGTACCGGGAGCGGCTGGTCAAGGTGGGGGACAAGGACTCTCCCGAGTGGGAGATCGAGGTCCAGCTCCTTCTGGCCTGATGGCTCGACATAGGCCGCCTGCCGGGCCCCAAAGGCGCACTCCTGCGGAAGAAACGACCCCCGCCTGACCATGAGGTCGGACAGGAGGTCAGCCAGAAAGGCGGACAGAGGAACTCCGGACCGATGGACCGGTGAACAGGCGGACCGGTGAGCATCCGAAACTCCAGTCAACCGGCCATTCAGGCAGCCGGACAATCGACACCAAAGGACAAAGGTCCCATGAGCCACGACAGCACGGAACCAACCAGGACAACGGAAGCAAGCGCCGACAAGAAGGGAAACGAAACCCTGCCGGCCGCTTCCAGCGGCAACTTCATCCGCGACATCATCGACGAGGACCTGCGCACCGGCAAGTACGCCGGCCGGGTGGCCACCCGCTTTCCCCCCGAGCCCAACGGCTACCTGCACATCGGCCACGCCAAGGCGGTCTGCCTCAACTTCGGCATCGCCCGGGACTACCCCGGCGGCACCTGCAACCTGCGCTTCGATGACACCAACCCCACCAAGGAGGAGGTGGAGTACGTCGACTCCATCATGGAGGACATCCGGTGGCTGGGCTTCGACTGGGAGGACCGGCTCTACTACGCCTCCGACTACTTCGAGCAGATGTACCGGTACGCCATCGATCTCATCCAGAAGGGCAAGGCTTATGTCTGCGAGCTGAGCCCCGACCAGATCCGGGAGCACCGCGGCACCCTCACCCAACCCGGCAAGCCCAGCCCCTACCGGGATCGGCCGATCGAGGAGAACCTCGACCTGTTCCGCCGGATGCGGGCAGGGGAGTTCGAGGAAGGCAGCATGGTGCTGCGGGCCAAGATCGACATGGCCGCGGCCAACCTGAACCTGCGCGATCCCATCATGTACCGCATCGTCAAGGCCAGCCACCACCGGACCGGGGATGCCTGGTGCATCTACCCGATGTACGACTGGGCCCATGGCCTGGAGGACTCCATCGAGCGGATCACCCACTCCCTGTGCACGTTGGAGTTCGAGGACCATCGCCCCCTGTACGACTGGTTCCTGGTGGAGCTGGGGGTCTACCGCCCGCAGCAGATCGAGTTCGCCCGCTTGGCGCTCACCTACACCGTGATGAGCAAGCGCAAGCTATTGCAGCTGGTGCAGCAGGGCCTGGTGAACGGCTGGGACGACCCCCGCATGCCCACTCTGGCCGGCCTGCGCCGCCGGGGCTACACACCTGAGGCCATCCGGGACTTCTGCGACCGGATCGGGCTGGCCAAGGCCAACAGCGTGGTGGACGTGGAGCTGTTGGAGCACTGCCTGCGAGACGATCTGAACCGAAGGGCGCCGCGGGCGATGGCCGTCCTCAACCCCTTGCGGGTGATCATCACCAACTACCCTGAGGGGCAGGTGGAGTGGCTCACCGCCGAGAACAACCCGGAGGACGCCGGCATGGGGAGCCGCCAGATCCCCTTTTCCCGGGTCCTCTACATCGAGCAGGAGGACTTCCGCGAGGATCCGCCGAAGAAGTTCTTCCGCCTGTTCCCGGGCGGCGAGATCCGCCTCAAGCACGCCTACTACATCACCTGCCAGAACGTGGTCAAAGACCCGGACAGCGGCCGGATCGTGGAGCTGCACTGTACCTACGATCCCCAGTCTCGTGGCGGCTGGACCTCCGACGGCCGCAAGGTGAAGGGGACCAGCCACTGGGTCAGCGCCGCCCACGCCCTCAAGGCTAAGGTGCGGTTGTACGATCGCCTGTTTGTCGTCCCCAATCCAGGCGAGGAACGGGACTTCCTGCAGGACATCAACCCCCGATCCCTGGAGGTGCTGAACGACTGCCTGGTCGAGCCCGGGCTGGCCCATGTCGAGCCATCGAGTTACTACCAGTTTCTCCGACAGGGTTACTTCTGCGCCGACCCGGTGGACAGCAGGCCCGGCGCCCCGGTGTTCAACCGCACCGTCTCCTTGAAGGATACCTGGGCCAAGATCGAGCGGGCCCAGCGCTAGCAAGCCGCATCGGTCCAGTCGATGCAGTGGCTCATGTAGAAATCAGTTGACAACCGGCCCGAGATGGTTTTTGTACAGTCCCTGCTCTCGATGGGGAGTCGCCAAGCGGTAAGGCACCGGATTCTGGTTCCGGCATTCGAGGGTTCGAATCCTTCCTCCCCAGTTCACAGTCCCGGTCAGGCAGACGTCAGGGAAACCCCCTGTCCATCGCCTCCTCGTCTTCTTGCGGCCAGAACCGCACCCAACCATGCATGCAGGTGAACACGTGAGAAATCCCCGTACCCTTCACATCGCCGCTCCCCTGTTGGCCTTCGCCCTGTGCCTCGCATCCGCCGGCATCGGTGCCGCCCAGGAGGATCCTGAAGCCACCAGCCAACAGGAGGAGGCCGAGCCCGCTGCCGAGCCGACGGCGGCACCCGCCGAGCCCGCTGCCGAGCCGACGGCGGCACCCGCCGAGCCCGCTGCCGAGCCGACGGCGGCACCCGCCGAGCCCGCTGCCACCTCTACTGTCAGGGTGCCCAGCGTGCCGGTGAATGTGCAGGCCACCAACCGATATCGCGGGGTCGGTGGCGATGAGATGGTGATCGTGACCTGGGAGGGCGACGGCGACTACTACCGGGTCTTTCGATCCGAGTCGGCTCGGGGTCCTTTCGAGCCGATCGGCGGCAACGTGAACGGGACCGAGTACCGGGACTACGAGGTGGAACGCGACGACCTGTACTACTACCGGGTACAGGCCTTCATCATCCGCGGCGGAGAGAGCGAGATGAGCGAAGTCGCCTCGGGACGGGCCGACCTGAGCCCCCACGAGTTCATCGAGCTCGCCCTGCGCGCGGAGCGCAACGCCCACCGCAAGCTGCGCCTGGCCGAGCCCGAACCGGGGATCGGAACCGACGTGACCGTCCAGGGCGACCGGGGGGGCACTGCCCGCTGGACCATCGAGGGGGCCTTCCTCCAGGGACGGATGCGCTTCGCCTTCGATGACTACGACGACTTCGGGCTGGTCATCAACGGCACCACCGGGGGGAACATCAGCATCCGCAAGAACGGCGAGAACGCCGGCACCCTCAACTTCTCCGGCAGCCACCAGGGCCAGGCGATCTGGCAGGTGGAGATCCGACGTGGCGACGGGGACGGTGGGGGGTTCATGGTGATCTACCCGCTCGGCAGCCGTCCGGTCTGGGTACCGTGGGACAGCATCGAGGTGGAGCCGCTGCCCGAGATCACCCCCCGGGAGGAGGAGATGCCCCCGGAAGAGCAACCCGAGTAAAGGCATCCCGCTGCGCGGTGGAATGCCTGAATCCGGAAGGCCGACACCATCCACCCGCCGAGGGGTAGGTTTCTTTTCCCGCGGAGTACCGCCACCATGGCAACGGTCTATCTTGCCGAGCCGATGTTGCGCTTCCGCTGCAACCTGAAAGGGTGCTGCTGCAAGGGATGGGGTATCCCCTTCGGTCCCCAGGATGCCACGGCCCTGCTGGTCGCCTTTCCTCCTGAAGAGCGGGCGGAGATCCTGCGGGGCGCCAGCTTCGAGACCGACGACCAGCGAAAGATCACGGCAGTGCGGCTTCGGCAGGAACCCCCCGACGGAGCCTGCCAGTTTCTGACCAAGGAGGGGTTGTGCGGCGCCCAGATGCGCCTGGGGGTAGCGGTTCTGCCCTACATCTGTCGGGCCTTCCCCGCGTTCGCCATGACTACCGGCTCTGAGGTCGAGCTCTACTTCGATCCGGTCTGCCCCGAGGTGATGGAACGGATCGCCGATCCAGACGGCCCGATGACCTTCGTCAAGGTGCAGCCGGAGCCGGATAGCGACCTGGCGGTGCGCAGCTCGCGGATGCGGCCGTTCGAAGAGATCACCATCGGGAATCGATCGCTGGTCCACTCCGAGTACGACCTGATCCGGGCCCGCATTCTGCAGGCCCTGTCCGACTGGAGCCGGCCCGCCCTGGAGCGCCTGGCGCAGATCCACCTGGCGGTCGGTCGGCTGATGGGCGGTCAGCCGGTGGAGGCCTTCGAGGTGGAGCGCGATCGGAGCGTCGAAGGGTTCGATGAGTACTTCGACCAGTGCGTCTCCTGCCATGACAGTCGGATCCTGGGGCGATACTGGGTGAGGCTCCGTCGCTTCGTCTTCGAGCCAGAGCTTGCCGTTCTGGAGGTAGAGGGGCTGGTCCCCCACTTGGAGTACGACCCCAAATGGCACCAGCAGGTCGATCTGCTAGAGCCGATGTGGCAGCCGTTGTTGTATCGGTTTCTGGCCCACTCCTTCTTTTCCACCTACCTGCATCACCCCGAGACGTCGCGGCTGTCGATGTCCTACGGGACGGTCACCCATACCCTGGGGACGGCCATACGCTACGCGTTGGCCTTCGCCTCCTGCCTGGGGCGGCCTGTCGCCCTGACGGATCTCAAGGTCGGGCTGAGCGCCTCCAGCCTGCTGTACCGCGTCAATGTCGTGCCTCCCGAGGCGATGCCCTGGTTTCGGCCAGAGGGTCGATGACCCGCTGAGCCCAGTTTTTGAGGGCGGGCAAGGACGGGTGGCAGCGCTCGACGCCGCAAGAGGCCATGCCCGGCCAGCCGGTGTCCTTGTCGGAACCGGTGGCCTGGTGGTAGATCTCAACAGGTCGAGCTCGACGCCGACCCGCTCCGCCAGACCACACCTGCCGGCGCCGTGCGAGGGAGGTCTCTGATGCCCGCGAGATTGACGCACACCCTGGTTGTGGCTGTGACCTTGGCCTGTCTGTCTTTTCTGCCGGCCTGTGAGGTGGACCTGGACTGCGCTCCGGGTCAGCCCTGCGTTTGCTCCGGCCTGGGAAGCTGCTCCTATCGATGCATCAGCTCCGGCTGCGACTTCCTCTGCGAAGGTTTTGGGAGCTG
The DNA here is from genome assembly GCA_016931535.1 of Bradymonadales bacterium. Lineage (GTDB taxonomy): Bacteria > Myxococcota_A > Bradymonadia > JAFGEP01 > JAFGEP01 > JAFGEP01. The sequence goes on along the minus strand of JAFGEP010000098.1, from coordinate 6,883 downwards.
CGATCTGCAGTGCGACGGAGGAGATTGCACCGCGACCTTCACCAACGCCGGCAGCGCCCACCTCGATTGCCTGGGCGGCGGATGCAGCGTCTACTCCTCCGGTCTGGGCTCCAGGTCGATGTACTGCCCTGGAGACTACTGCGAGATGGCCTGCGTGGGGTCGGGTAGCTGCGAGATCACCGGCTGCAACGCGTTCTGTGTCATCGACTGCGACGGCCTGGGAAGCTGCTACCAGAGCTGCTCCCATCCCACCTGCGTCACCAGGTGACCGAACAGCGAGAAGGAAGAATCCCATGAGCGACAAAAACCCCCCAGGAACTCTTTCGCCGGCCTGTTTTAGCCTGATGGCTCTCTTCTGGTGCAGCGCGGCACTGGGCTGCCTGTCGGACCCCGGTCAGCCGGTCCTGCCCCCGTCGCCGGAGAGAAGCGCCCAGCAGCCGGTGGTCTACGGAGAGGATGACCGCGCGGACTGGTATGCCCATCCGGACGAGGCGCTCCAGGATCTCGCCCGGCTCTCGGCCGTGGCGCTCATCCCGTTGCACGAGGTGGACGAGAGCGACCCCGAGTCGATCCAGATCGAGGCCGTGAGCCTGGGCGAGCAGCAGGACCTCTGTGACGGGGAACGGTTCGCCGACCAGCCGGCGGCAGCCGCCTGCTCGGCGACCCTGATCGACGACGACCTGGTCCTGACCGCCGGGCACTGCGTGGTGGTCCAGGCCATGTGCCACGCCTTTCGGCTGGTGTTCAACTACCGCATGGTGGACGAGGAACAGCTGGCTCCGATCACGGCCGAGGACGTCTTTCGATGCAAAGAGCTGCTGGTGGAAGCCGACACCCTGGTGCGAGGGGAGCTGGACTACGCCATCATCCGGCTCGACCGACCCGCCACCCCGCGGTTCACCCCGGCTCCGGTCCGCCTGGAGGCCGAAGAGCTGGAGGTGAGGGACCCGGTGGTGCTCATCGGCTTTCCCAATGGATTGCCGGTCAAGATCGACGACGGCGGCCGGGTGACCCACAGCGGCGACGAGGATCTCACTACCTTCACCACAACGAGCGATGCCTTCTCGGGAAACTCCGGATCGGGCGTGTTCGATGCCTCGGGACAGGTGATCGGCGTCCTGGTGACCGGGATCGAGGACTACCGGCTCGAAGGGGACTGCTACGTGGTGTGGGAGGTGTCCGACTCCCGAGGATACGAGGGGGTCACCTATGTGCACCAGGCCATCGCCGCGCTCTGCGAGACGGGCTACCCTAGCGAACGGCTGTGCGGGACCGTCAATGTCTGCGGTGATGGTTTCTGCGTGGGAGAGGAAACGCGCGACAACTGCCCCCGCGACTGCTTGCCCGGATTCGTGGTCCCCGACGGCTGGACTTGTGATCCCGACCTGTATCACGCCCTGGATCGCTGCGACTGCGAGTGCGGCGTATACGATCCCGACTGCGATCGGCCCGATCTCGAGGTGGCCAACTGCCCAGCCGGCTCGACCTGCAACCAGGCGGGTGAGTGCGTCCTGCCCGAGGCCGATCCGGAAGAGGAGGCGGACGCTGGCGAGGGAGTGGATGCCGGTCAAGGTGACCAGCCCGACATGGATGCGGATCTCGACCGGGATCCTCAGGGCGATGCCGCGGTCGATCCGGCGCCGCCAGCCCGGCAGACATCGGATTCCGGCTGCAGCATCACCGGGGCGGGTGTTGGCCCCCGAAGTCTGATCCTTTGGATGGGTCTGGTGTTCTCGTTGCTGGTCGCAGTGACCGCCCGAATCCGCCCGGGTCGGGGTCCGAACCCCAATAGCGGCAACCTGATCGAGTGACTGCGGGCTGCGAGGAGCGCATGCCTCGAGTTTCGCTGAGCCGGGGGTGCAGGCCGGGACCCTGGGAGCGGTTGCCGGGGTGACCGCCGGAGGGCGGCGGGTTCCAGTAGACGAAGAGGCATCCCGGGTTTGGCGACGTGCACCCGGTTCAATCGGGCCAGGCTAAATGGGCGTTCGAAACACCAAGGGCGGACCCTTGTGGGGCCCGCCCTTGAGGTTTTCCGCGATATGCTTTCGAGCGATGAGGTACTAGCCCTCTTCGAAGTACTCGAGTGCGATCACGATCTCTTCGGTCATGACGTCATTGCCCTTGCCGTCCAGGGAGGAGACCTTCCAGGACTTCGGGAAGCACTCGAAGCAGTTCCACCGCTTGATCTCGGAAGCGCCATCCGGGTTCGGCTTGGCGTTGTCATGCAAGATGACGGACATGTTCTTGCGCTGGAACTGGCCGGAACCGATACGAGCCGCCTGGATCCACTGGTTGAGCACGGTGCTGCTGATATAGCCCTTCTTCAGGGTGATATCACCGAACTTGACGCGGCCAGGACGCTTGCGGGTGAGGGGGTCATCGCCGTCCTGGAACTCGATCACCTCCTGCTCGATGCTCAGGCCATCCACACCCGAGAAATGGCCCGCTGCGACCCCGTCGATAGTAACACTGAAGTTGTAATTGCCAATGTAGTCTATCTCAGGGCGACGTTGATCTGCCATGTTGTCCTCCTCCGAAATGATCTCTCGTTAATGAAAGGTTGCCTATGACTGTCGGGTTTCCCCGGACGATATTCGGTTCAACTCGTACGAATTCAAACGTAAGTCTATCGGTTCCGGCGCGCAAGGGACTTTCGAAAAAAAAAGTGCGAATGTGCCGAGAGGAGGGGTGCGATTTTGTAACCTATTGAAATGATATGCATTCTTAGTCCTCTGCTCGACCCCAGGAGGAGGCGGTGTCCCCCATCTCGAACAGGATCTGACCCCCTTGCGCGATCTCGTGGTGAAACAACCAGGGGCGTTCCAACGGCTCATCGTTCAGTCGAGCCGACTGGATGAAAAGCCGCTGGTCGGATGCCTCCGGCGCCGACAGCTCGAAGGTACCACCCGGCAGATGCAGCCGCACACGGTTGAACAGCGGACTACCGACCAGGTACCGATCGGTGGCGGGGACCGGGTAGAAACCCAGTGCCGCGAACACGTACCAGGCCGACAGGGTGCCGGCATCCTCGTTGCCCGGCAAACCGTCGTGGCGATTCCTGTACAGCTCCTGCAGGACCCAGCGGCTCCAGTACTGGGCACGATCGGGTCTGCCAGCTTCCACGAACACGAAGGCGGAGTGGAGATCCGGCTCGTTGCCATGCCAGTAGAAAAGGTCCGGCAACAGAGCCCAACCGGTGGAGTTGCCAAAGAAGATCTCCAGCTCGTCGACCAACGCTGCACGGCTCCCGAACAGCTCGATCAGACCGGCCACGTCGTGGGGAACGAAGAAGCGGTAATGCCAGGCGTTCCCCTCGGTGTACTCGCTTGCCCACACCGTGGGACGAAAGTACTCGATGAAGCTGCCATCGGTCATCCGAGCTCGGAAGAAGTCTACTCGAGGATCCCAGACATTGCGGTAGCTCGTGGCCCGCTCGCGATACCGGTTCGCATCTTCCGGCCGTCCCAGCGCCTCGGCCAACTGAGCCAGGGCGAAATCGTCGTAGGAGAACTCCAGGGTGAGCGAGACCGAGTTGTTGGCCAGATCGGCGGGAACATAACCCAGCTCCAGGTACTCTGAGATGTGCTCGCGCCCCTCGTATCCAGAGCCGGCAGTGGTCGGGCCGTCGGCCGTTGCCTGTAACCCCTCGAAGGCCAGTGCCGCATCGAAGTCGGTGATCCCCTTGAGGTAGCTGTCAGCTACCACGATATCCGCCGAGGTAGCCACCATGCAGTTGGTGTAGCCTGCCCCCTGGGGCCACTTGGGGAAGTACCCGCCTTGTTGGTACATCCGGATCAGGGAGACGATCATGTCCCGCTGCCGATCGGGGAAGAGCAGGGTCAACAGCGGGTGCAAGGTGCGATAGGTGTCCCACAGGGAGAAATCGGTGTAGTAGAGAAAGCCGTCGGCCTGGTGCAGCTCGCGATCGAAGCCCAGGTAAAGGCCGCTGGCGTCGCTGAACAGCGTGGGCATCATCAAGGCGTGGTACAGCGAGGTGTAGAAGATGACCAGCTGATCCTGGGTGCCGCCCGATACCTCCACCACGGATAGCGCCTCCTCCCAGGCCTCCTCGGCAGCCTGTCGGGTGGCCTCGAAGTCGAAGCCCGGGATCTCCGCTTCCAGGTTCTGTCGAGCCTGCTCCACGCTGACGAAGGAGATGCCCACCGCCGCCTGTAGGAACGTGTCATCCCCCTCGCCGGCCTGGGGAAATCGCAGGTAAGATCCCACCCGCTCTCCGCTGTTTCCGGTGGAGCCGTCGGACAGCACACCGTCGTGCCAGGTTCCCGCCTGTTCCCAGGCGGTGTCGAAGCGGGCCGAGAAGTAGGTGGTCAACCCGCCGTAACGACCCGAAAAGCCGCCGTTCTGGGTCATCCACCCTTCCGCCCGGGCCTCCTCCGGCAACAGGAGGATCTCGCCGGCCGTGCAGGTTCCCCCCTCCAGGGTGTGCCCCAGGTCGATGATCACCCAGGGCTCCATGCCCGCCGGATAGCGGTATCGATGGCGGGCCGACCGCAAGCTGGCGGTCAGCTCCACCCGGATGGCCGGGTCCCCCACCTCGACCGAGTAGTATCCGGGGGAAGTCCGCTCCGTCAGGTGATCGAAGGGGGCGCGGTAACCGGTTTCGTTGGTCTTGGTGGCGTCCATGGAGGCAGCAGGCATGAACAGGATGCTGCCGTAGTCTGGGATCCCGGTGCCCTGCAGGTGGGTGTGGCTGAACCCCTCGATGTGGCTGTCCTCGTAGCGGTAGCCGGCGCAGTGCAGCGCTGCCAGCCGGGCTCCGTTGAATGTCTGGGTGTCGGGGCTGACCTTGACCATCCCGAACGGCATGGCCGCTCCCGGAAAGGTATTCCCCACCCCGGCTCCGTAAGCCCCCGTCCCGATGAGCGGATTGACTACCTGGAGGCCGGGGAAGCCAGGATCGGGAAGATCTGGCTGGTCTTCCCCGTCATCCGCCGGGTCAGCGAGGAGATCTCGTTCGCCCTCCTCCGAATCCCCCGCCTCCACCAGGTCACCAGCCGGTGAGATCTCCTCTTCCTCTGGGAGATCCTCCGCCGGTTCGGCAGCGCTATCCAGCGACGGTTCAAGCCCCGTTTCGTGCGAGCTGCATCCGTGCAGGCTCCATGCGCTGCCCAGAGTGAAGACTGCAAGAACCAGGACGAGCACGGCCGATGCCCCGCCGGCCTGGACGTCGGGGTGATAGCCAAAAAGAGCCAGGCTACGAGCTGTTCGGTATCGTTCTTGGCCCGCCATCCTCTCGCTTCTCGTTCTGCTGGTTGGCACACTGAGGAAACAGTATACCATAGGTGGGTCGAGGGCGATCCTCCCCCGCTTGCCGAGCAAGCGGGGGAGGTGGCGGCGTAGCCGCCGGAGGTGGCGATCCTATCCTCTGGACAAGCAATACCGCGTAGCCGGCGGAGGGGGCGATCCTATCCTCTGGACAAGCAATACCGCGTAGCCGGCGGAGGGGGCGATCCTATCCTCTGGCCGGGTGTTCCTCCCCCGAGGCGGAGCCCGGGGGAGGTGTCGCGGAGCGACGGAGGGGGCGATCCTATCCCCTGGACAAGCAATACCGCGTAGCCGACGGAGGGGGCGATCCTATCCCCTGGCCGGGCGGTACCTGAGAGCGGCATTCACCATGTCCAGTCTGGGAGAACGAGCGCTGGCGCAGCGGGGCATTCGGTTCACCTCGCACGAGTACGACTATCGGAAGAAGGGGGCCGATGCCGCTTCACATGCGCTCCAGATCGCGTTGGGGGCGATGCTCAAGACGCTGGTCGTCCAGGTGGGGGATGGCGGCTTCGTCTTCGTGCTGGTACCCGGAGATCGCAGCCTTTCCATGCGCGCTCTGGCTCGTGCCCTGGGGGTGAAGCAGGCGGAGCTGGCATCCGAGCGGGATGCGGAGCGGTTGACCGGTTACCGGGTGGGGGGGATCAGCCCCTTCGGATCTCGCACCTCTCTGCCGGTGTACCTCGAACTGACCGCACTGGATCACACTCGGCTTTACATCAATGGAGGGCGGCGCGGATTGATCTTGGGCCTCGAGGCGAGCGATCTGATCGAGGCTGCCCAGGCTCAGCTCATCGAAGTGGGGATCTGATCGTCTGCGCCGGCTCAGTACCCCAGCACGTTGACCTTCAGCCGAACGGTGGCGGGGAAAAATTCGTTCAATGGGGCGGCGATCAGGGAAAGCTCGATACTGAAGTGTCGGGAGAACTCTATGCCAACGCCCATGGTCATCCCCAGGGTGAGAAGATCCTCGTCGCTGGTGTCATCGGCAGGTGGGGATTGGGGAGGATCCTCTTCGACCCCTTCTCGGGGCGGACCGCCGTAGAAGCCCACCTCGACCAGGACGTAAGGGGACGGGGAGCGTTCGCTCTTGTACAGGTTCATTCCGATAGCGGCATTCACCAGGAACGTCGCCGAGTTGAAGGTCAGCCCCTCGGTGAAGTAGAACAGGCGGGTATTGTCGGAGGCCCATCCGATCCGGAAGTCGTAGGTGAAGCCCCAGTACTGGTCTCTCGTGTGGATGGACCAGAGCTGGTAGGACGGCCCCATGCCCAGCCCGAGCAGGAACCCGCGCCTCTGACCGTCCCATGCTCTGGTGGCGGAGGCGGGGATCAGAATGCAAAGCGCCAAGATCAGTGCAGTCAGGCGGAGGGGTGCCAAGCTCTTCTCCTCAGGTAGATCGACGGTCGATCGCTCGCCGGGGGCCGATCTTCACTTTTCACTGGTACTGGGCCAGTCTAGGTGAAACCGCCGGCCCAGGCAACCGGATGTCCTGGAACCCGCGAAACCTGGCGGATGTCGGTATTCGGCGCCGGCCGGCATCTTCCTCCTCCTCTGTGCACTCTGCCACCCAGCGGCTGCTGCTGTCGGCAGCAGC